>CAXXMR010000035.1:0-21312 GCA_963663805.2 Sedimentisphaerales bacterium | reverse complement strand
TTTTGGCAGTTTTCCGGTTTTGATGTAGGTTTGCAGGGCTTTTTTGACGGTAGCAACCGGGTTTAGGCCGCGTTGTTTTAGTCTCTTACAAATGTGGTGATTAGTATTGAAAATGGAGCCAGATTTGCATCGAAATCTGAGCCACTTAGGTTAGTAAAATAACGCCGATTTCGGCGTTGTCAATAGGGATTCTGGTCCCTTTTTCGTTGGATTGAGGCTTTCTTAGCCTTCTTTTTTCCGTTTTTTCTCTAAACTCTGGTTAAGTCGCCAGCTGTCGGTTATGATTTCGACCACGCTCACATGGTGGGTCAGTCGGTCCAGCAGAGCACCGGCTAATCTTTCATCATCGCCAAAGACCTGGGGCCAATCGGCGAATGGCAGATTCGTTGTTACGATCAGGCTGGTTTGTTCATAGCACTGGCTGAAAAAGCCGAACAGATGTTCCGCTCCGATACGGTCGAACGGGACATAGCCCAGTTCATCGATGATGATCAGGTCGCATTTTTTTATATAGCTCTCTAATTTCAACACCGCTCTTTCCTGTCGGGCTTCGAGATACGTATTAACCAGTTCAGCAGCGGTAAAAAACCGCACTTTATAACCTCGTCGGCAGGCTTCCCGGCCGAGGGCGATGGCCAGATGACTTTTACCCACGCCCGGCGGGCCGGTAAAGACGATATTACTGCGGCGGTCGATAAAGCCGCACATCGAAAGGTCGATAATCTGTTTTTTATTTATCTGCGGCACGGCCATAAAATCAAAACTTTCAAGTTCCTTAGTCATGGGGAAGTTTGCCTGTTTCAATCTCCTGGCGATGGCCTGCGACTGTCGATGAAAGACTTCGATTTCGGCCAGTCTTTGCAGGTAACTTTCATAGGATTCGTTTGCCTGGCGGATGCCCGGGCAATTGTCTGATACTCTTTTTGAATTGTCGGAAGCTTCAGGGTCTTGAGATAGCTTTTTAATAAAACCATTGGATCTTTCATGCTACCTCCCCGGCCAACTGGTTATAAACATCGAGATTGCGTTTGCCATCGCCTTGGTTTACCAGGACTTGATTGCCGGCAAGGTTCAATTGTGAGCCGTTACGTAAAAAGCTTTCCACCGCTTCATCGCTGAACGCCCGGCAACTTGACACAAACACCAACGGCATGTTCAACTTCTTTTTGCGGATGCCTGATAAAGAGCAGCAGGATGTTGATGTATTTACCGGGCCCTTCACTGCCGTATCGATATTCAAGCTCTGTTCGCATCAAGGTGAAATCTTCGCCCCAGGGCTGGCCCTTGAATGGCCGAGCATTATCCAGCGAACCGGGCTTACGCTCTAAAAGTTTGATATAATGCAGCGGATCCAGGATATACTGGTCTTTATCGTAACATCTGGAATGCGAGGCAACCAGCTCATTTTTATAGAACAGGTCAACCCGGTCAACGAATACCTTGACCTGGCAAGATTGATAGGCATACTCCGTCGGCACCGAATACCGGTTAGTATCAACCCGTACTGTAAGCTGTTTGTCCGCAAAGGTGGATATTCGACGACAGGCTTCAAACTTCTGCTCAGGCAGTTCGTATAAATGTGTTTTCTCTTCCGCAAATAAATCGCCAATGGTTTTATTCGTATGAGGTGCAGGGCCCTGGCGATCCAGTTCTTTGATACACTGAGCAATCAGCATCTCATTCAGCTGAGCCATATCGGTAACTCTCGGAACCGGAGAGAAGAACTGCCTTTCACTTCGCTTTGCGAGATTCTCGACATCGCCTTTTTCATTACCTTTAGCGACATTGCAAAAACGAGTGTCAAACAAATACCAACTCTTAAGCTCTACGAATTTGCGGTTGAGCCGACGCTTGCCTTTTTTGAGAACCTTTAGAACCGCAGTTTTTAAATTGTCGTAAGCAATGCGTTTGGGCACGCCGCCGAAATATTCAAACGCCCGGACATGGCCGTCAAGAAAACATTCGATCTTCATGCTCTCGTAAGCACAAACAAAAGGAGCCTTAGAACAGCACAGCTTCATGCAAAAAACGTAGACCTTCTTCTCCCTGCCGTTTTCTTTAATGTTAGCTTCATGCCAGTCAACCTGGGCTTCTTCGCCAAACTCAAACGCTAACGGCAGGTAAGCTTCTTTTTGGCGATTACTCGCCTCCTTGATATACCGCTGGACAGTGCTGTAATGGCCGGTGAAACCATACTCGTCACGAAAGCCGCTGATACATTTTGGTCGCCTGCATCCGCTGCTTACGCCGAACCTTTTTGTCAGATTCCAGCCAGGTGTCAATAATGTGCGCGAAGGGATCCATGACAGCCTTGACCCGCGGCTGACTGAGCCGATAGCCCGGCGGAATCGGATTTTTCAGGGCCTTGGCCACCGTGTTACGCGAATGCCCCAGCTCCAGGGCAACCTCACGTTGCGATATCCCATCACGAACTTTACGTCTGATAATCTCATAATGCTCCACTGTAAGCACCTTTCTAAGCCTCCTGTGTCTAAAATGTTACGTATCTTAAAACACATCTTATCGGCCTTTTACAGTGGCTCCTTTTTCGATGCTTTTTCAGAAGAGAAAACCCGCAAATCTGGCTCCATTTTCAATGCTAATCACCACAAATGAAATTTTGCGCAAAATGGCAATGAAATCTTCAGCAATTATTCAAAGCTCCTCTGAGTGCAGGGATTATGAACATTTCTCTGGCTTTAAGGGCTGTGGTGATGACTCGCCGTCCGAGTTTGGTCAGGTAATATATGTTCGGCCGTTTTTTTTTTATCAGACCGTGTGTTCGCAGGCGTTTGAGCATACGAGAGGTTTGGTTGGTGGTTTTCTTAGTGAAATAATTTCTAATCTGTTTGTTGCTAAAACCGCTAATGTTGAATTCGCTCCCCGTACCATTCGATTTTCGGAAATTCTAAAACGCTTAACAGCGATGTGTCCAACTCGGGACCCCGGAGGGTGCGAAAAAAGCCTGCGCTCTACGTTTTATAACTACTTATAAAATGCCTTATGCCACGCTAACATTTTTGCGTCATTTTGTTTCATTTTTTCACGCGACCATTTTGGGTGTGCCAACAATTGTACACTTTGTCTTGGTTTTCTGGAGATCATCCGCCTCAAGCGGCGATTCCAACCGAAATATACCTCAAAATTCGCTAACCGTGTTAACGAGCGGGTTGTTGATTGGCAGTGGGGTTCTAACCGGCCTGTCACAAGTTGTGTAAGTTTGTCGCAAGTTATCCATTGTTTGGGCTGGCTATCAGAGCTGTAAAATATGTATATGTTTTTCGTACCATGAGAGCATTATAACGGATTTTAGGGAAATGGCAACCGGGTAAGCAGGGCGGGTAGGGGGGTAGTACTTGCGAATTTTCCGGTGAGACATATAATAGCTTAATATAGGATTTTAAGAGCGATCAACCTTTAAACAATCAAAATGAAATACCAATGTACCACAACCTCGAGACTCTCGGCATTGTTATATCTTATCTCATCAAGGCCGTAGTATTAGCAGCTCAATTTTCCGGCCGGGCCAGAAAACGTCAGTTGAAACGAGTGGCTCAGAGGGATATTGACGAAAAGGGATAAGGAAATATTCTTTCTTCGTGACAAAGTTTATCAGCAGGCCATTCAAATCAGCATACTACAAAAAGGTTTTGAAGAAAAAAGACACCAACAAACGCTATCCTCCCCGACAGAGGTCGTATTATACCCATACCTGCTGGAGCCTTAAAGCGTTAAAATCCAAAAAGAGTTAAATGACATTATACCTTATTATGACCAACTATTTCTGATGAGAACCAAATTTAATAAAGGCTACATGAGAACGAAAAAATAGAGCCGTCTCACTCAAACAGCCATCGAACCCAAAACGGTTGGGTTCGAAAATTGTTGTGCAACAGGCTCAAATGTAAAAATTATTTTGTAAACTTTCACACTTTTTAGGCGATTGTGGTAACATACAGCTTGTGAAGATTAGTACAGCCAAGGCAGTTACCACATTAACCGCCTCTTTGCTTTCCTAGTTCAGGAAGTAGCAATAAGCACACTGGTATCAAGAAAAGAGATGTTCGTCATGGATCATGATTTAAACAATTCAGTACTGAATCGCATCGCCTTCATCGGCAACTACTTGCCGCGATTGTGCGGCATCGCTACATTTACCACCGATTTATGTGAGGCCATCGCCGCTCAATATCGTCAAACCACCTGCATTGCCCTGCCAGTAAATGACGTCGAGGCCGGCTACGCCTATCCGCCCCGCGTTCGTTTTGAGCTTGCACAGAAGGATATAGATTCCTATCGCCGCGCTGCGGACTTCCTGAACATCAACAATGTAGATCTTGTATCCCTGCAACATGAGTATGGCATTTACGGTGGGTGTGTGGGCAGTCATATCCTGATGCTTTTACGCGAATTGCGAATGCCTGTCGTTACGACATTGCACACCATTTTGCGCGATCCCAATCCCGATCAAAAGCGGGTGTTGGAAGACGTAGCGGCTCTATCTGACCGACTGGTTGTCATGAGTCATCGTGGCGCAGAATTTTTACAGGAAATCTATGGAGTGCGACCGGAAAAGATTGACATGATCCCCCATGGCATCCCTGATGTGCCCTTTGTGGACCCAAGTTTTCATAAAGATCTGTTTGGAGTCGAGGGCAAAACGGTCTTGCTCAGTTTTGGCTTGCTTTCGGAGAGCAAAGGTTACGAAAATGTCATCGCCGCCCTGCCCGACATATTAGCCCAGCACCCGGACGCGGTGTACATCGTCCTCGGCGCAACCCATCCTCATGTCGTGCAGAATGAAGGCGAAAAATACCGACAGTCCTTGCAATGGCTGGCCCAGGAGAAAGGTGTGGAAGGTCAGGTGATCTTTTACAACCGCTTTGTCAATTTGGAAGAGCTTGTTCAGTTCATCGGCGCCGCGGATATTTACATCACACCTTATCTCAATGAAGCACAAATCACCTCTGGCACACTCGCCTACACCCTGGGAGCGGGCAAGGCGATGATTTCGACACCATATTGGTATGCTCAAGAAATGCTATCTGAGGGGCGAGGCGTTTTGGTGCCATTCCGGGATCCGGCCGAACTGGCCAAGCAAGTGATTAACCTTTTAGACAACGAGTCTCAGCGACACGCCATGCGTAAGCGGGCTTATATGTTTGGTCGCAAGATGATCTGGCCAGAAGTGGCGCATCAATATGTCGCCAGTTTTGAACGCGCCCGTGTTGAACGCCGAAATTTCATTCCGGCCGGTTTCGCGGTCAAGCCGCTGGATAAACGCCCGGCCGAACTGCCGATCCTCAAACTAGATCATCTGCGTCATATGACCGACGACACCGGAATGTTGCAACACGCTACTTTCATTGTGCCCAACTACAACGAGGGCTACAGCCTCGACGACAATGCCCGTGCCCTGATTGTGAGTACGTATCTGGAAGCCCTGGGCAACGAATCTGCAATGGATCTAAGCATCCGTTATCTCGCCTTTATCTGGTATGCCTTCAATACGGAAACCGGTCGTTTCCGTAACTTTATGGATTACCAGCGTTACTGGCTGGAAAAGAGCGGCTCCGATGACAGCCAGGGCCGCACATTATGGTCGTTAGGTGCCGTCCTGGGCCGCTCGAATACACCGTCCTTGCAAAGTATGGCGGGATGGGTATTTGAACAGGCATTGCCCGCTATTCTCAACACAACCAGTCCCCGCGCCTGGGCTTTTGCCATTATTGGCATCCATGAATACCTGCAGCGATTTTCAGGCGACAGCCGGGCAGAGCAGGTACGGAATGAATTAGCCGAGCGTTTGCTCACCCTGTATCAAAACAACCGCTCGGATGACTGGTGCTGGTATGAAGCAAAGTTAACCTATTGTAACGCTGCGTTACCGCACGCCTTACTCCTATGTGGCCAGGCGATACCCAATGCCGCCATGACTCAGGTTGGAATGGAGTCACTTTGTTGGCTGGCCGACCAGCAGCGTTCGGATACGGGGTTTTTTGTCCCTATTGGATCTAATGGTTTTTACACGCAAGGTGGTGAGAGGGCCCGATTCGATCAACAGCCGGTGGAGGCGCAAGCGATGGTCTCGGCCTGTCTCGAAGCATATCGGATCACAGTCGATAATCGCTGGCGTAAGGAAGCCCGCCGCGCCTTTGATTGGTTCCTCGGTCGCAATGACTTGAATCTGCGTGTCTATGATCCGACAACGGGAGGCTGCCGGGACGGTTTGCATCCCGACCGTATTAACGAAAACCAGGGCGCCGAGTCAACACTAGCCTTTCTCCAGGCCCTGCTGGAACTGAGGCTGGCTGAAAACCCCTTACTGTCTGCGGAGACACAAATTAAATGAATCACAAATATCCTGAGCTTTTTAGCCGTCACAAATTGAATCCCATATTAACCACTGCCGATTGGCCCTATCCGGTTCATAGCGTGTTTAATCCTGCTGCCACGCTGTTGCCCAACGGCACGACTCTGCTCCTGTGCCGTGTGGAAGACCGGCGTGGGCAATCCCATCTATGTGCCGCCCGTTCCGCCAATGGTCTCGACAACTGGGAAATTGATACCCAGCCTACTTTGATGCCTGATAAGGAGCATTATCCGGAAGAATTTTGGGGCATTGAAGATCCGCGTATAACCTTCATCGACGAACTAAAAAAATATGCCGTCGTTTACACGGCCTACACGCAAGACGGCCCGGGTGTTTCTCTAGCGCTCACGGAAGATTTCCGCAGTTTTGATCGCTATGGTTTGATCATGCAGCCGGAAGATAAGGACGCCGTGCTCCTGCCTTGCCGTATTGACGGAAATTGGGCTTTGATCCACCGCCCGGTCAGTTCGATCGGTGCGCACATCTGGATATCCTACTCCTCCGATTTGCGTCAATGGGGCAACCACAGGTTAATGCTAAGAGCCCGAAAAGGCGGATGGTGGGACGCCAATAAGATCGGCCTTTCACCCCCGCCGATCAAAACGGACAAAGGATGGCTGGTGATCTACCACGGAGTTCGACAAAACGCAGCCGGCTGCATTTATCGGCTCGGCCTGGCCTTGTTTGATTTGCAGGCACCGGAGGTTTGCCTCCAACGCGGCGACGAGTGGATTTTTGGCCCGGAAGAACCATACGAGCAGCGCGGAGATGTCGATAATGTCGTCTTCCCGTGCGGCTATACCATCGCCCCCGATGGCGATACGATTCACTTGTATTACGGTGTAGCGGATATGAGCGTCGCCCTGGCCACCGGCAGTATTAACGCCATGCTGGAATGGCTTGAGCGACACTGAGAAATAACCGGCAGGATATTGCTGGCGGGGCTTTCCCCAGCGGCGTTGGCGACGCTGACGAGGTATTCCATCTGGATGCCCCGTGGCTGGTTGATGAAGGTGGCTGCATTATCGTAGAAGAAATGTAAGGTTCCGGCCAAGTAGTGCGACCAGCTAAGGCTGGCGTGTTCAGAGGGAGTTATCTGTTTAATTGCCGGAGTAATAGCATGAATTCCATACAGAAATAAGCGACACACGATAACGAAGTTTTGGGATGAGTTTGCTGAAACCATGCGGGTGCTGCCGACTTGCGGCTCTTGAGTTCCAAAAGCTCATTCACTTCCCTGCGAAATTCGCTGTTAGCCAATGAGTTTTCAAGTTTTTCCCGTGAAACAGTCTGCAAAACGACCCATGGATTTTGTGTCAGTTCCCACAATTCCGGATCGAGCTGTCTCCAGACTTTGTCCCCATAATGACTCCACGACCATCGAATATCCAGAGCAAGCTCAGCCAGAGAATCGAACCCTTCGACTTCCACAGGCATAGAGTTTAACTTGCTCACACGTGTTTGTTTATTTATGGTTAATCCTGGCATTTTATCCTTTTTGACCGGTTTGGTCCGAACGACGTTTCCAGCCAAAATACGCTTCCAAACTTGCTAAACATGCTAACTCGTGGGTTGGTGATTTGCAATGGGATTTTAACCGGCCTGTCGCAAGCTATCCATTGCTTGATCTGTCAGGGTGGTAGGGGGGCTTGCTATTTTACTGTTGAAACATATAATGTATTTATATAGGTGTTTAAGGGCGATCAATATCAAACAACCAAAGTAGAAAGCATGTACCACAACATTGAGATTTTGTAACACTTTAGCCAAGTGAAGCAGAGAACTCCGCGAGTTTTGGCAATTTGCCGGTTTTGATGTATGTTCGCAGGGCTTTTTTGATGGTAGCAACCGGGTTTAGGCCGCGTTGTTTCAGGGTAAAAAACACGCTCATCAGCACCGATTGCGTTCGGGCTCCACGGTCGCTGCGGTTGTTATAGCTGTTCTTTCGCATGATCACCGCGCCGCGAATGCTGCGTTCGCCAAAATTATTATCGAACGGCACCTCGCGATTGCTCAGAAAAGTGAACAGCTCATCATGATGGCGTTTCAAACGCTTAATCAACCGCTGAGCTTCCTTGTTCGACCACTCATGCGCGATAATAAGATCCAAGCGTTTTTCGATTCGTTGGCAGCGCCGCTGGTAAACCGTCGCATCCAGTTCATCGATGCGTTTACGCAGGCGTATCGCGTCGCGAATTAATCGTTTGAGTTTTTTGGAGAACCTCGGCCAATCGCCGCTGTGGTCTTTGGCTTTCCAGACTCGCTCCAAATCACGCAGTAAGTGAACCAGGCACTTTTGTTTGGCGCATGACAATACATTGTAAGCATACCAGAAGTCACTTACGAACACGCCGTTGAAACATTCTTTGATAAATTCCAAAACCACCGGCCCGGCCCGCGACTGCTCGACCGTAAAAATCGTGGCTTGATGGCTGGTAAAGCACCATAACCAATGCGTTTTACCGTTTACCCGCCAGCCGGTCTCATCGCCGTGCAGGACACCGGCTTTTTGAATGTCCTCGATTATTTCTTCGTACCAGGCCAGGAGTATATCCGCTAAACGATGCCACATCTGGACTAATCCGCCCGGCGACATCTTAAACCGGAGATGAAAATTAAACACCTCCAGGATCTGCGCTATCGTATTGCCCAACGCAAAGTGGAGCCAGGCACACAAAACCACAATACCATTGCCAATAGATGATTTTGGCAGAGCATCGGTTACGATCGGCTCAACCGCCTTGCGACAGTTCGGACACCAGTCGCGATGAATAACATGCTTTACCGTCTCAACGCGAACATCTTCCGGGATGTCTTCGATGATTCGTTCACGTGTGCCGGAACATTTTTTCAGTTCGCCGCCGCAGTCCGGACAACATGAAGCGCGATGTTCTTCGGTACGGTCTATTTGGGTCGGCAGATTGCGGCGAGTACCTTGATGCCCTTTTTTACGGCCAAACTTTTTGCCGCGTTTTTTATCTGTTTTGTTCGGCTTGACAAAAACCGGCTTCTGACCTGAGGGACACGAAGGATCAGCCGGACTGCCGGCAACTAACGTACCTTGTGTTTTTTCCGCTGCCAGTTTCGACAGTCTCAGCAAAACAAAAACCACCGCCTCTCTGCCTTGCTCGTAAATAAGCTCAGCCTGCTCCGCAGTCAATTCCTGCTCTAAGGCCAGGTCGGCGATAGCCTGTTCAGCATTCGGCTTCATCATGCTGAAACTATAAACCATTACACGCAATAGCGCAAATTACCCATCTTAACATTTTGAAGTTTTTTTGTCTTTTTTTTGCACAAGCCAACCCAAAAGCTATAGAATTTGCTTCACTTGGCTAAAATGTTACGAGATTTTTAGCATTGTTATATCCTATCGCATCAAGGCCGTAATATTAGCAGCTCAATTTTCCGGCCGGGCCAGAAAACGTCAGTTGAAACGAGTGGCTCAGATGGATATTGACGAAAAGGATAAGGAAATATTTTTTCTTCGCGGCAAAGTTTATCAGCAGGCCATTCAAATCAGCATATTACAGAAAGGCTTGAAAAAAAAAAGACACCAACAAACGTTATACACTCGACGAGAAATTATTCATCCTGAATTATGTTGAAGCTTTTCAGGTTCCCAGGAATAAACTCTTTGAGCATGTCGGCATCGCTAAATCAACATATTATCGTTGGATTCGTAAAATTGAAACCCAAGTGAAGCAGAGGACGCCTGCAAACAAAACGCCTGCCGAAATAGCAGCGTTGGTTTGGGAGGTTGCCAAAAATAATACTAACTGGGGCAGAATGAGGATAGCCAGCCAACTGGCCTTGCTGAAAGTTTTTATTTCAGCATCTACCGTCAGAAATATCCTCAATCGCCCCCAACCTAAAAAACCAAAAATACCTCCACGTAAACAGAAAATTGAAGAACAAACGAAAGCTCGCTCTATACCCGCGTGGTATCCCAATCATGTCTGGTCAATTGACAACACGTCAGTGTTCTGCTGGGGGCTCTGGGAAATCCATGTTTGCCTGATTATCGATCATTACTCGCGCAAGATTATGGCCGTTGCTCCGCTGGAAGGCAGAAACGCAGGCTGGGTATGCGAACTATTGGATAACACCATCGAAAAATATGGCCCACCCAAACACATCATCTCCGATCAGGGCAGCGTTTTCATCAGCAGGCATTCAATGATCTATTGGGAGATAACATCAAACACCGCTATGGAGCCATCGGCAAACATAGCTCAATTGCTGTGACGGAAAGAGCCAATAAAACCCTCAAATACGAATGGCTCAAAAGAGTCGTACTCATCAGAGGTTTTAAGCACTTAACCGAACTCTGCGATGAATTCCAAACTTGGTACAACCAATGGCGTCCTCACATGACGCTCGATGGCTTAAGGCCAAATGATGTATTCTATGGCAACCCACCAGAAATGCCTGGCCATGACGCGAAAGAAGTGCCGCCCAATATTGAGCAACGCTACTTCAGCCAAGCCCGGACAATGGGCTATAGGCTAACAGTCTGCTTGAATCTTGGTCAATTCCAGCCCTCATCACAAAATACGTACGCGCAGATTTTGTGTTTCACAGGAGAAACGCCCGAAAATCCGACGATTTACCATTCAGCGTCCTTTGATAACGCTGAATCTGAACTCATATGGACTTTTCAAGGAGCAAAATTATCAAATTTCAGCCGCGTTAAAGCGGTATCACGTTCGGTTGACAACTACAGCTTTGCCGGACTTTCTGGACCGGTTATCTTCGGTGGTTATCGAAGAAAATCGTCAGGCGGATTTGGCGATACGGGAGATGGAGCGTAAGGGGCAGGGTGGTGATTTGAGGGTTCAGGATTTGGGGCAGTTTCATGGTAAACGTCCCAAGACTGAGGTTTAGTCGATAGGGTTGCTACAAATTTGTTTTGCCATGGATAGGGGATTTGCGAAATTCTGTGGGGGTTTTGCCTATGTGCTTTTTGAAGAACTGAATAAAATCTGAGCAGGAACTGAAGCCCAGGTCTTCTGCGATTTTGTGGATGGGTGAAGATGTGGTCAGGAGGATGCTGGTGGCTTCGGAGATTTTTTGCTGGATTATATATTGGCTTATATTTATTCCGGTGCTTTTTTTGAATACGCGGCTGAGGTGTTCGCGAGTGATTTTCAACTGCTGGGCAACTTCTGTCGCGTTGATATTGCGGCTGATTCCCTGGGCGACTAACTTTCTGGTTTTTCTGACGATCAATTCACTGGTGGAGGAAAAGTTTTTGGCACGCTGTTCTCGGTCGAGGTTGATAAGCAGTTCGTAGGCCATTTGGCTGTTGTCTGCCAGGGGGAGTTCTATGCTGCGGGGATGGTTATCGCCATATTCAAGGTATTCATTCAGGTAGGGTGAATCCGAGTCGACGGTCAGGATGTTTCCGTATGACGATATTAAATGTTCGGCGCAGCTAAAGGCGACCTCTCCGATAAAGACGAACCAAACGAATTCCCATTTTTGACGAGCTTTGGGTGGGTAATAATAGCAGACTTCCGGTTTGGTCGGGTCGCATATAAAACCCTGATTAGGGCCGACTTCAAACCGGCCTTTCGTGTTTTCCAAGATACCTTTTCCGGAAATTGTGTATTGGAAAGCAATGTGCGATTTGTGTTGGCGAATTGAGCCGGACCAGTAGTATTCCGGGCTGTCAACAACTTCCCTGCCCATCATTTTAAGTTGGGCAAGGTGGGGGGATTGTTCGTTTTTAAAATGTATTAGCCATCTAAACATGTCACATATTCCATATTTTTTCTACTAAAACTCTGTTGGGGGTCATTTATATTTATATTACAATATCAAATTTATCTAGTAGGATCAACCTCAAATTGATGGGTGTTTTTTGGGGCGGCTGGTTCAATGGTTATTTCGCAGGAACTGTCTTGGTTAGATGCATGGCCGGGTGGTTTAGGTGGGATAAGTTTTTTGTCGATATTTTTGTTTGGGCAGAATGGGGGGTGTATTAGCCAGTTTTCTAGTCACATATTTCATGTTTTTGTCACCATATAACTATATAAATGGCTTGGAGGGGTTGTTACTATATCAAGTGTAATGAGAGTTTTGAATAGTAGTCTTGAGGATTCTTCGATGGTAAAGGTGACTATTTTAGGTGCGGGCAGCACTATTTTTGCAAAAAATATCGTTGGTGATTTGTTTTTGACTCCTTCGGCCAGGGATGTTCACATTGCTTTGTATGATATTGATCCGGTTCGTTTGGGTGATTCTCTGGCGATGGCTGAGAATCTCAATCGTAATATAAACGATGGTCGGGCGATTATCAGTTCTCATTGTGGTGTTGATAATCGTCGTGCGGCTTTGCAGGGGGCGGATTGTGTAGTTAATATGATTCAGGTTGGGGGTTATGATCCTGGCACAATCACGGATTTTGAGATACCGAAAAAGTATGGTTTGCGGCAGACGATAGGGGACACTCTTGGTATTGGCGGGATTTTTCGGGCTTTGCGTACGGTACCTGTGGTTTTGGATTGTGCCTTTGATATGGAAGCTGTATGTCCTGAGGCATGGTTTTTGAATTATGTCAATCCGTTGTGTATGGTTACGGGTGCTTTGCTGCGGGGCTCGGGTATTAAGACGGTTGGTCTTTGCCATTCGGTTCAGTGGTGTGTTGAGACATTGTTGAAGTCTGTGGGTTTGGAGCACGAGAATCGTAATATCAAGTCTGAGATTGCCGGTATAAATCATATGGCCTGGCTTTTGAGTATTACTGAGGATGGCAAGGATTTGTATCCGGAAATCAAAAGGCTTGCCCGTGAGGTTAATGGTAAGGCCCGGGCCAAGGGTGCTGAGAAGCACAACAATATGCTGCGTTTGGAAGTTATGCTGGACTTTGGTTATTACATAACCGAGTCGAGTGAGCATTATGCAGAGTATACTCCTTACTGGTTGAAGTCCAAGTATCCGGATTTGGTTGAGGAGTTCAATATTCCGCTGGATGAGTATCCGCGTCGTTGTATTGAGCAGGCAAAAGACTGGGAAAAGATGAAGGGGGATTTGGTTGGCAATAACAAGATAAGTCATGTCAGGTCTCATGAATATTGTGTGGGGATTATCAATGGTTTGCTGGCTGATGAGCCTTATCGTTTTTGGGGCAATGTTTTGAATGATGGTTTTATCAGCAATTTGCCGGGTAGTGCTATTGTCGAGGTTCCTTGTTATGCTGACGGTCGGGGGATTTCAGGTGCGGTTATGGGTTCTTTGCCGGAGCAATGTGCCGCTTTGAATCGCACTAATATCAATGTTCAGCTGATGGTTCTGGAGGCTTATTTCAACCGGAGCAAGGATGCTCTTTATCAGGCGGCGATGCTTGATCCTCATACTTCCTCTGAGCTCAGCATTGACGATATTAAGAAGATGTGTGATGAGATGATTGTCGCTCATGGCGATTATATGCCCGATTTCTTTAAGGTGAGCAGTGGTTCTTTAAAGAGTGTTTCGAGTTCACGTGTTTCTATCGTTGATTTTCTGGGCAGTGGGAAGAAGATGGATGTGAGTAAAATTGAGGCTACAACTTGAAAGGGAATTTGTAATGCAGAGGAAAGAGGCTTTTACGCTGGTTGAACTTTTGGTTGTTGTTGCCATTATCGCGTTGCTGGTATCGATTTTATTGCCGGCATTGGGGCAGGCGCGTCGCGCAGCCAAGGAGGTTGTTTGTTTATCGAATTTACATCAGTTGGGTTTGGCAGCCCTGGCTTATGATAGTGAAAACGGGAGGTTGCCGGAACATTGTGTCGAGCGGGGTACTATTGCCTCCGGTGGGACAACTTCGGCATGGGGTTACCCTGAGATTATTTCGAGGCACGATGGTACGGACATTCGTTCCATGTGGAAGCCTTATTTGCCGGACTTGAATTTTTTGATGTGCCCTTTCCTGCAAGAGCTGGATCTTAATTTAGATGTTATTCCCGAAGGGACCCGGCGGGTTTATTGCGGCTATGATCTTATTTTTGGTTATTGGCGGGACTGCTCCAAGGATGACCAATGGGCAGCACCTCTGGATAGGTGGGTCAAGATCGAGCAGAACTGGCTTTATAAGGGCAGGAAGGTCAAAGTAATGGCCATGGATCGTATGTATCGAGGTCTTGCGAATAATTATTATCGCATCAATCATGGCCAGGGGGTGCCGGGTTTAAAATGTCATTATACTCCTTACGAGGCTGGTTATGATTATGTGGGGACTGTTTATTCTGGTTCTGTGATGACCAGTGGCAATGCCGATTTGCGGGCAGAGACCAATGCTTCATATTTGTTCAAGGATGGTTCGGCTCGTGCTTTTGATGGGGATGACGAAATTTTGGAAGATGTTTATTTGCCGAGTGATCAAAATAATGAAAAAGGTGCTTCTTTGATGCCTTTGACCTGGTGAGTAATTGAAATTACTCAGTGTTGAAATATGTTGTTTTTTAAGGAGAAACGAAATGAAGAGATGGTATGTGGTTTGTTTATTTGTGGCGGCTTTTTTATGTTTGCAGGTGCCTGGTTGGGCGACTGCTTATACCTGGAGCAATGCTTTGGGTGATAATGATTTTCTGGATGTTGGTAACTGGCTGAGTTGTACGGAAATTCTGCCTGGTGATGATATGGATATCAATCTCTGTGACGGCGATGAGGCCGTAATAGGATTGGACGGGCTGGGTGCAGTGGGTCGCTATGTAAATGTCGGTAAGCCGTCGGGTAGTTGCGGCGAGCTGAGCATTATTGCCGGAGAGACTTATTTTAGTAATGGTGTAGCGATTGCCCGGACTGACAATACGTCTCAGGGTAGTTTTACTGTCAGTGGCGGTGATTTTGAGTGTGGTGGGTATTTCACCGTTGGCGATACGGGTGCCGCTGTAGTTGAACTTAGTGGAACAGGTTCTATTACGGTTAATCGTAATAATGTTGCTACGGTTGCAGGCAGTTCTGCGAATGTATCGATAACCGATGGTACTTATTCAGTTGCTACTTATATGCGTTGTGGCCTTCATGGTGAAGCATTGATTGATATGAGCGGTGGTATTTTGAATAATTATGGTACGACCAATGCTGATGGCGGTCTGAACCTGGGCTATTATAATGACGGTAGTTGTCTCTGGCAGCACAGTGGCACCGCCGAAGCCAATGTTGCGGGGACTCTGGTCATAGGTCGTACAGGTGAAGGTACGATTGAGCTTTCTGGTGGTATGATCAACGCTGAGAAGGTCTCTTTTGCCACCGAGGACGATCCAAATTCTATTGGTTCACTGATTATGACCGGTGGTGAATTTAATTCCCATCAGTATTTTACTATTGCTGACAAGGGTGATGCTTCTGTTGACATTAGCGGCGGGTTTTTGAATGTCAATCGTTCAATACTGGGTCAGAATTCAAGCGCTGTTGGTTCTATGGTTTTCAGTGGTGGCGAGGCCTGCTACGAAAATTATCTGCGTGTAGGTTCTGCCGGTCAGGGTAGTCTGACTTTTGATGGTGCCGGTGGGAAGCTTCGCTGCGGCGATTTCTATGCCGGTCCGTTATCAACAGTAAATTTTGTACTGGATGGTTCTGCAGGTGTTGGTTCGGGTATTGAGAGTTATGATGACACTGTTCGTTGTGAAGAAGGGGCGGTAGTTGATGTTTCGTTTGCCTCTGGTACAGATGTGCCGGGAAGTTTTGTTGTACTCAACTCGCCTGCCCCGATAACGTATCTTTCTTCTGAGTTGGGAGCGGAACCTGTAGAAGTTTTGGGTGATGTCAGTTCTGTTTTACTGTCGGCCTCTGCGGCTTCTGCCGGCTGGGTTGCCGAGGTTATTAATTCCGGTTCCGGCGCTGCTTTGCTGGTTACTTCACCAGTTGCCAGTACTAACGGAATGACCTGGAATAGCGGTTCCGTTACTCTTAGTTCTGCCCTTACTGCTGATATTGCGGTAGTTGGTGATGATGCCGCGGCTTCGTTGGATATTGCCTCTGGTGCCGATGCCGACTTTATCAATCTTACGATTGGTAATGCCGCGACTGGTTCGGGACAGGTCAATATGACTGGCGGTGCGGTTGACGTTGCCAGTATGGTTTTTATTGGTAAAGACGGTGTCGCTACTCTGGATATTTCCAGCGGGGCATTTTCCGCGGGTAATATTATTGCGGCTTCGAGCGATGGCAGCAGTGCTGATGTTCAGGTTGGAGGTGATGCTTCTCTGTATGTCGAAGGTGTGGTGGCTTTAGGCGCCGGTGCCGAATTGACCTTTACTGGTTACCAGACCTCTATAAATATCGGCAGTATGACCACGGCTGAGGATTCAGTACTGACCTTCGAAATTGACGGTGCTTTAGGGGTAGGTAATGCTGTTAATGTCGCGGGCCATGTTTCATTGAATGGCAGTCTTGATGTAAACTTTGTTGCTGGTAATCGAGTTGATGGTACTTATACGGTTATTCGTTCAGAAAAAGACATTTTTGATAATACTGGAGGCAATTTGGTTAGTACGTCTTTTGTAACGTACGAAATTGTCGAAGTCGGTGATTATAAGGAACTGCAGCTTACAGTTTTTACTCCCAGCACTTGCCAGGATGTTATCGATGCCGGATTTACCCTTGCCGGCGACCTGACAGAAGATTGCCAGGTTGACCTGTTTGACTTTGCGGCTATGGCCTCTCAGTGGCTCTGGTGCAATGATCCGACCCTGCCGGAATGTGACTGGTTGACTCAGTAAATTTATTAGAGGTAGTTAATTTTAATTGGAGTTGCCGGCGGTTTCATTGTTTGTGTTTCCGTCGGCAATTTTTTTGCCCATTGAGTTTAGGTTGGGGTGTTTGATGGTGGTTTGCGTATGGCATTGGCGGGCAAGATAATTTGTGCTTTCCCAACGAGGGGATTTTTGCTATTATTCTGGCGTATGTGTTCTTTTTGTGTTTATGAATGAAACAGGAGAATTATTATGAATCGTCGTAATTTCCTCAAAACCATTGGGTCAACGGCTTTTGGCAGTATTTTATTGGCCAACCCGCTCGCTCAAGCCTTTAGTGTCGCTCCAGGCAAGAAACGCAATATTCTGCTTATTCTCGCTGATGATATGGGGCGTGAGTTGTTTGAATGTTATGGCGGTCAATCTTACGATTTGCCGGCTTTTAAGCGTCTTGCTGATGAAGGTATGCGTTTTGACACCTGTTATTCCACGCCGCTTTGTGTGCCGTCTCGTAACGAAATACTTACCGGCAAATACAGCTTCAGGAATTACACCAGTTGGGAAAAGTTTGATTACAGCCAGACCACTTTTGCCAACCTCGTCAAGCAGGCGGGGTATAATACGGCTATTGCCGGCAAATGGCAGCTGCACGGCTGGGAAACCACTCCGCCCGGTATTGAAACCGCTGGTTTTGATGAGCATTGCATGTTTGACTATGGTGAAGGTAACCGTTTCTGGGGAGGTAAGCTTTGGCTTAACGGTAAGCTGGTTAAGCGTGAGCAGCCCGGCCTTTACGGTCCTGACATTCACAGCGATTTTCTTATTGATTTTATGAAGCGCAGCACCGAACAAAAAAAGCCGTTCCTGGCTTATTACTGTATGGTGTTGATGCATCGTCCTTTTCAGCCCACTCCCGATTGTCCCGGAGCTCCCGCTCCTGGTCAAAAGCCGCCTGAGCAATGGTGCGAACCCCACGGCAAAGAAGAGAACTTTCTGCCCAGTATAAAATACGCAGATAAAATCATCGCCAAAATGCTTGGTGCTCTCAAAGAGATGGGTATTGATGATGAAACTCTGATTATTTTTGCCGCTGATAACGGTACGGACAATGTTGGCGAAGCGAAAAATATTATGAGTAAGTTTAAGGATGAGATGGTACATGGCGAGAAATATTTCCCTGTTGAGTTGGGTTTGAATGTTCCGCTTATCGCGCGTTGCCCCGAACTTATCAAGCCGTCTTCGGTTTGCAGCGGTATCGTTGATTTTACCGATATACTGCCTACTCTTTGTGATGTTGCCGATGCTGAGGTGCCGGGGGAGATTCAGCTTGACGGTCGCAGTTTTTTACCTTTGCTGAGCGGCGAAAAGGCTGAACCCAAGCCGGTAGTTTTTAGTTGGGGCAACTACGAGAACAGTTCCCGGAAATACAAGGCTCCTCAAGATAATCCCCAACGATTTGTTTATGCCGTCTCAGATGGCCAATGGAAACTCTACAGCGACGGCAGAATGTTCAATATCGCAGAAGACCCTCTTGAGAAAAACCGTTTTTCGGGCCGGACATCATCGGATGTTCGAAAAGTTCGTGACCGTCTGGAAAAACATCTGCAAAAGCTGCTAACGGCCCAGCCGCGACAATGGTAAAAAAATAATGGCCTAAGTCAAATAATGAAACACGAGGCAACTATGAAAAAATTAGAATCTATTTTAGCGTTTATTTCTCTGTTGTTGGTATTGCTGGTTCCTGGTGAGCTTTGGTCTGAAACTCCTGTTGACAGCAGCAGGTTCATTGCCGGTGAATCTGTGGTGTTTAATACTACAGATCCCGGGGTCAGGGCTGTTTACGAGCCTTCGATAGTTATTGTTGATAAGACCCAAAGGATTGTCATTGCTTTCAATGCCTATACCACAAAGCGTGAAGACTTGTCTCGTGTTTATACTTCCGATGATGGTGGCGTTAGTTGGGATTATCGTGACAAGTTTCCCCTGGGCGGTATGAGGCTGTTTAAGGGCGGTACCGATATTTTTGTTATTGGTCATGTTGGTCGCAGGGGTGATTTGGGTATAGCTAAATCTTCTGACGATGGGGTGACTTGGTCCGAGTTTAATAAAATTACTCAGGGTGAACACTGGCATGTTTCCTCCACCAATTTTATTGACGAGGACAGATACGTTTATACGGCCATTGAACGTAATGATGTAAGCAAGATAAAGGGTTGGGATGTCAGCGAGTTTACGCCCGTTCTGTTACGGGGTGATAAAACTGTCGGACTGCTCAAGCCGGAAGCCTGGACGTATGCCTCGGAGTTTCCTTTTTGTGAAGTGGTTGAAGATCATGACATAGGCTTTTTAGGGATTCCTTTTTATCCGGCTTATTATCCCAACACGGCATCGGTTCAGAGGAAATCCCGCACCTTTGGTTTTTCACCCGCGGGCTGGCTCGAATCTAACATTGTACAGATAACTGACCCCGAGCATTACTGGTATGACCCCACGGGTAAGACTTTTCATATTTTCTCTCGTGCCAATACCGGCCGAACCAACCTCGCCACCGTTGTCAAGGCGGTTGAACAGAGCGACGGCAGCATTAAAACCATGTTTGAAACTGCACCTTCCGGCGAAAAGCTGGTTTATACCCCATTTCCGGGCGGCCAGATGAAATTTTTTGTTTTGTATGATGATGTAAGCGAGTTGTATTGGCTTGTCAGTACTCAATCGGTGGACAGTATGACCAGGGCTGAGTGTTTGTCCGGGGAAAGGTTTGGTTGTTCAGACAATGAGAGAAGGCGTTTGCAGCTTTCATTCTCCCGAAACATGATTGATTGGTGCTTCGCTGGGATTGTCGCTATGGGCCCGTCGGAAAAGCAATCACGTCACTATGCCAGTATGGCTATTCGCGGTGATGATCTGCTTATTTTGAGTCGCTCCGGCAATAAAGACGCTCATTCGGCCCATGACGGAAATATGATTACGTTTCATAAGGTCGAGGATTTTCGGAATCTGGTTTATTAAAGTGGTCTCAGGCTTTTACCCCGGTGTTCGCAAGATATTTGACGGTCGGTTGGGTGATTTGCGTTTGGGGTGAAGGTAGTATACAATACGAGTCTGTTTTCGCTTGTTTTGGTGTTGAGTATTTTAGAGGAAGGGCATTATGGCAGAGACAAGACATGGGCATCATCATGGTCCGGCCGGTGGAGCGAGTCCGTGGAATCAAGGGCAGGCTCCGGTGAACTGGTGGCAGGAAGTTAAGCGGTCTCATGGTCATGTGGGGCCGTGGAATGTTTTGGGGTATCGGATGGGACAGGCGGCATTGCGTGAATTTGGCAGCCAGTGGGGTTATCATGATTTGGATATTGTGTGCTATATTCCGATGCGCACCCCTTTTTCGTGTTTGGCTGACGGGGTTGTGATTGGTACCGGCAATAGTATCGGGCGTCTTGATATTCGTTTGGCCGAGGCTGCTTCGCTGGAATTGATAGAGGTGATTGCCTGGCGTAAAGATGGTGAAGGGGGTATTTTGCGGATGAAGCCTGACGCTGAATATCTGGCGAGCATCCGTTCGCGTCCTGTGGAGCAGTTGGAATCATTGAGCGTTAAGACCCGGGATATGGCAGAGGGTGAGCTGTTTGAGCTGACTATGGTTTGAAGATTAGTTGCCGACGAAGCGGGCGTAGAGGGTTCGGGCGAGGTTTATGTCGCTGGTACCTTTTATTATGGCTCGGGCGTCGGGGAAGATAGTTATGTGATGGCTGGGTGTTTCCAGTTTCAGCATAAACTTGTTGACGGTGATATAGCCTGCGGAGGAGAGTCTCAGGGCGAGTTTTTCGAGGTTGAGTTTGGGGCCGGGGTTGCGGGGTCTAACTTGTACGGATTGTCGGCCGCATAGGCTCGCGGTGCCGAGTGAATCCTTGCCGGCGAGGAATTCAAAATTGTGGTCGCGGCAGCAGGGGCATCCTTCTTTGAGATTGTCGAGTGGGGTTTCGTGGTAGCGGTTCTGCCAGAGGTCGTAGCTGATGAAGTTGCGGTTGAGTGTGTCGAGGTTGTCGGTGAGTATTTTGAGGGCCTAAGTGGTTTGTATTGCCGCTACGAATGCTACGGCGGGTTCAATTATTCCGGCGGTTTCGCAAGTTTCCATTTTGTTGGTTTCGGCGGGTGTTGGGAGCAGGCATCTGAGGCAGGGCGGCTCTTGCGGCAGGATGGCGCTGATAACCGTTGAGCTTGGCGGCGATCTCCGTCGCGGAGATCAGCTCTTCACCTTCAGTTTCC
>CAXXMR010000034.1:0-56236 GCA_963663805.2 Sedimentisphaerales bacterium | reverse complement strand
TACTCTCGGCGGCGACTGAGCCGGTTCTGGAGATCACTTTTGATAAGGCATATGAGTTGGGCGAGATGTGGGTTTTGGAATTATGAGGACGGCTTCAAGGGTATGCTTTGAAGACTGTGCAGATAGAGTATTCCACCAATGGTGTTATCTATAGCACTTTGATGAACGGGGCGGAAACGGAGTTTATCTGGACGGTGGGCAATAAGGATGGTTCGGTAAATGAGGTGGTTGATTTTGGCGGGGGTAGAGGCTAAATACGTGCGGATAACGGCAGTCGGCGGACCGGGCGTGGGGAATTATCAGAGTACGGGTATTCCCACGGCGAGCTATATCCTCCGCGAATTGCGCTTTTATCTTCAGCAGGCACCAATACTGAGTTTGAGTTATCCTGATGGCGGAGTAGTTTTGGCTCGGGAATCTCATAGCTGGGATAATCCGGCAAAGTTCGGGTCTCGGACAACTGTGGACGGCAGCGGTCTGACCGGCGACGTGCACAATGTTGGTCAGGATTTCACATATTGGTATGCCCGTACGGCGGATATTCCGGGTGGTGAGCTTATAGAACCGTGGTCGTGGTTTACCTTTGATGAGGTTTACGTTCTGGGTGAGATGTGGGTTTGGAACTGTGACGAGTCGGCGAATGAATCTGGTCGTGCTCTCAAGGGAGTTAAGGTTGAATATTCCGAAGTATCGAATCCCGATGAACCCGGCGACTGGACGGTTCTGCTTGACGGGACGGATTCGGGAGAAGTTTGGCATAAATCAGTCAACGGTCAACGCAGTGATACCGTAGATTTTGCCGGGGCTGGCGCCCGTCATGTTCGTATTACCGCTGTGGGCGGTTATGGTGTTGGTAATTATGGTTCGAGTTTAGGGTACGTTCTTAATGAACTTCGTTTTTATCATGCGGGTATATATCAGGGCTTCAAGGCCGGTGATCCGGTTCCCGCTGACGGCGATACCGTGAATCTGGAAGTGACGTTGGGCTGGACTGCGGGTATGGATGCGGTGACTGGCCAGGATGTGTGGTTTGGGCCGGCGGGGAATATGACCAAAGTGGCTTCGAACCTCGCAGCGGAAGTTGATGAGATTTATATTGGGATACTTGACAATCTTACAACTTATGAATGGCGGGTTGATGGGCTTGACGGCGTAGTTACGGCTGAGGGTGATGTCTGGAGTTTTGATACCAAGGCGTGGCTGTGGTGGAATCCGGGTGGTATGGGAGTTGTCGGGGCGGTAAGTACAATGGGTGAGGGTGGCACCGCCGGAGTACTGGCGGTTGACCAGAGCGGAATGAATGGTGATTTACACGACTCGTGGGCTTGGTCAAATGAATGGTATTGCCGCAAACCCTGGACAGTGGGGGTAACTGAGCCGGTACTGGATGTGGAGTTTGACCGGATTTACGAGTTGAGTGAGATGTGGGTTTGGAACCATGACGGCACAACTCCTGTAGAATCGCCTATCGCCCTCAAGACGATTCATCTGGAATATTCGACCGATGGCGTGAATTACAATACTCTGATGAACGGTGCGGAGCAGTATTTCATTCTGCCGCACGGTAATACCGACGGTACTCATGATACGGTTATTGACTGGGGTAGCGTGGACGCGAAATATGTTCGTCTGACTGCGGTTGGCGGGCCGGGAGTGGGGAATTATGGTTCGACGGAGTGGGGTTATAAGCTGCGCGAGTTGCGGTTCTATTACAATCCGGGCCTTAAAGGTGATTTGGATGGCGATGGCGATGTTGATATTGATGATCTGGCATTGATGGCGGGCGACTGGCTGACGGGTGAGGGAATTGGCTGTACGGTTCGGCCTGGGGGTGATGCCAGTGGTGACTGTTTTGTGGATATGGCGGATTTTGCGATGATATCTGATGAATGGATGCCTTGATAGATAAGAGGTGCTCAAATGATACGAGCGGGTAAAACGACGCGAGCGGGTTTTACGCTGGTAGAGCTTCTGGTAGTGGTGGCGATAATCGCCTTGCTGGTTAGTATATTACTGCCGGCACTGGGTCAGGCGCGGGAGAGTGCGCGGCGGATATTGTGCTCGACGCGTCTGCGTTCCTGCGGGATGTATATGCACCTTTACGCTAATAATAACCGTGACTTTTTTCCGAAGCGAAATCAGGATTTTGAGCTGCGGTATTTGAAGTATGATCCGTATTATCTGGCGTTGACTGAGCCGATGGAAAATCTGAAGATACTGGTTTGTCCGGCTTATGACAAGGCGGGGTCGGACTGGTATCAGCGTGATGTTTCTTATTGTCCTCAGCCGGAGCGTAACCGGATTTATAATATGGAGCCGGTTCCGGCGGCGTGGGATCCGGGCGGGATGTATCTGGGGTATGCCTATATTGGCGGCAAACGTCAGGATGGTTATACATCCGATAGCGGGGCGACGGTGGCGGCGTGGGACTGGGACCATATACTTTCGGCGGGCGGGGTGAAATGGAAATCGCCTTTGCGGGCCACGGATATGGGTAGTCTGGCTCTTATGGCGGATTTTATCGAGCTTAATATTTCGTATATTATGGCTCCGCATCGTAAGATGGGTTGTGAGCGAGCGTGGAATACTTATGTCGAGCCGGAAGAATTTGATGTGACCGGCGGTAATACGCTTGCGGTGGATTGTTCGGTGGTCTGGAAGGATGTTCTGGAACTGGAGAAACACCCCCGGAGTAATTATCTGGGGGCTTATGGTTACTGGTGATAGTTTGGGCGGTTGGGGGTGGTAGAAAGTTGGGATATGCGTCAATTTTATCTGAGTATAGTCATAGTATTGCTTCTGTTGATTTGCAATTCTGGTTTGGCGGTCGATGGATTTGAGCTGGTTGGTGAGTATCGGTGGAGTGAGGAAGAGCCGCCCACGGGCAGGTGTGTTCCTTATCTGGGTGAGTATCAGGGGGAGTATGTTTTGAAATGCCGCAAGTATTCAGAAGGGTATGTTGATTTGGGGCAGGGGGACAGGGGTGAATTGAGGTTTAGCGGGGCGGTGACTATTTTGGCGGTGTGTCAGATCGCCAAGCAATGGCCTATGCGGGCGGCGCTGGTGAGTAAGTGGAGTTATCTCGAGGGCGGCGCGTCTTATGATTTTGGTTTTACGGCTGAGCGTAAACTTTATTTTCGAGTTAGCCCCGACGGCGGCGCTGAAAAAGGGTGGGTTGAAGTTGTTGGGGCTGAATCGCAGGCTTTTGAAGATCCTTTGGCGGTGGCGGCGGTATATGAGCCGGGGCAATTTATGCGGTTATATGTTAATGGCCGTCTGGCTGGGGAGCGGATGGATATGGTTCCTCAGGCGATACATGACAGTGTTACGGCGGTGCGTCTGGGAGGGAGATTTGAGGGTTTGTTGGCTGGGGTGTGGTTTTATGACGGTGCCTTGAGCGAATCGGAAATCGAGTCCTGGTCGGCGAAATCAGGTCGGGTACTGCCGGAGGGGACTGTTTTTTCACAATGGAAGGATATTAAGTGCAAGAGCGAAGTTGGTCCGGCGGATTTTCTGGGGACGACAGCGGGTATGAAGCTGGTCAAAAAGATTGATATTACCCCGTATGCGGGTTCTTATGTTTCGCCGGGCGATTTGAATAATGACGGCAGGCTGGATTATCTGCTTTATAAAAACGGCAGTGCTTATACTGTGCCCGGTCGTTTGATAGCGATTAACGATGAGGGTAAGCTGCTTTGGCAGGTGGGGGATGTTACTCTGGAAAAGCATCTGGACGCGGGTAAGGCTGAGGTTGGTGAGCCGGGTACGACGCCGGCTTTGCGGGGGGTCGCGGTGGTTTATGATATTGACCGGGACGGTTGTTCGGAAGTTATTTGTGAGTTGTGGGAAGATAATCAGCCGTGGCTTTGTGTTCTGGATGGGGCTACAGGTGAAGTGGAGCGGAAGATTGTTTCGCCGATAAATATGGCGATTCGTCAGCCTGGGGCGAATGGGAATCGTCAGCCTGGTCGGAGTCATCCGGTATTGCGGATTGCCCATCTTAGAGGTAAGGACGGTGAGCCTGCGATCATTCTGAAATATGGTGTCAGTAACGGTATTGACTGTTATGCGTTCGCTCTAGATAAGAATCTGGAGATAATCTGGCAGGTTGTGGGTACGCCTCATTCGATGGGCCATATTCCTACGGTGGCGGATGTCGACAATGACGGCTATGATGAAGTGGTTCTGGGGCATATGCTGGTTGATGATGACGGGCGTGTTTTGTGGGATAAGGGTGAGGGATTTACCTGGCATGCGGATTGTACAGCCGTGGCGTCGCTACGGGGCGGGGTGGAAAAGCAGATTCTAATTAGTGTTTGCGGGGTGGGTCCGCTTTATTGTCTAGATGTAAAAGGTAATATTTTATGGTCACGTCCGCGAGACCAGGTGGAGCATGGTCAGGCGTTGTGGGTAGGTAATTTTATTGATGATGTTGCCGGGCCGGAGGTGATAGCATGTGTGCGTGGTCATGTGGGGGCGTTTATAACATTTCGCGGGGCGGACGGTGAGACTCTGGCGGAGTTTAGCCATCGGCGGCAGGAAGGGTCTTATCCTGATTTTCCGAGTGTGGTGAACTGGCAGAGTACTGATAAGCAGTGTTTGTGGCTGCCGCAGGACAGGGTGTTAGTTGACGGCCGGGGAAATATTATTGCTGAACTGGGGGAGCTTGATGAGGAGGTGGCGGATAAGCTGAATGTGGGGACGAGCTGGCGGCCTGTGGGTGCTCAGGCGTTTGCGCTGGATGTTTGTTCGGATGAGCGGGACGAAATTATTCTCTATGAACCTTATGCCGGGACGGTTTTGTGTATTTTTATGAACCCTGACTCGCAAATGACTGCCAAGAAGTATGTGCCTCAGCCGGCGGCGTATAATATTCGGTCTTATTTTTGATTAGGGGAAACCGAAATGACGAGAATAATTAATCACGCAAAAACTGATACCGCTTTGTCGGGGCAGGTTGTCCGGGCTATTACGCAGGGGCCGGGGTTTCACTGGTTCGGCTATTACGATAAGCTGCAGTTTAGTGAGGACGGTCGCTATGTGCTGGGGATGGAGGTTAATTTCGAGAATCGTCAGCCCGAAGGTGATGATGAGATTCGTGTCGGGATGGTTGATTTGGGGCAGGGGGACAAGTGGGTCGAGTTGGGCAGGAGTCGGGCGTGGGCCTGGCAGAACGGTTGTATGCTGCAATGGCGGCCGGGTTATCCCGGTCAGATAGTCTGGAATGATCGGATAGGGGATGAGTTTGTCTGTAATATTCTGGATGTGTTTGATGGTTATTCGCAAAGCTGGCCTTTTGCGATATTTTGTCTCAGGCCCGGAGGCAAAGAAGCGTTGACACTGGATTTTGCACGTTTGAATGATCTTCGGCCCGGTTATGGTTATGCCGGTGCGGTTGATATTAACGCGGATGAGCTTGCACCTGATGAGACGGGGATTATTCATCTTGATTTGGAGAGCGGCCAGAGTCGGCTGCTGATTTCTCTGGCTGATTTAGCTGAGGCGGTTGGGGACAGGCCGGGGGTGAAAGATGCCAAGCATTATGTGAACTGTCCCTTGTTCAATCCTTCGGGGACGCGTTTTGCGTTTTTGCATCGTTGGCGTGAGGACGGCGGACGCGGCTGGCCTTTCCGGACGAGATTTTTGTGTGCTGATGCCGACGGTGGTAATATCACGGTTTTGGCTGATAAGGGGTGCGGTCATTTCAACTGGCGTGATGACCATCATATTATCGCTCAGGTGGGCGGTTTCTGGCTGTTGAATGATGAGGGTCGCTGGGTTAAGCGAATTGGCGAGGGGGTGATGAGTGATTCGGGCGGTCATGTTTCGTGTTTGCCCGGCGGGGAATGGATTGTGAGCGATACTTACGCAGATGAGAATCGTTTGCAGAGTTTGTATTTGTTTCACGAGCCGAGCGGTCGGCTGGTTGATTTGGCTGAGCTGGTGACGCCTGAAATTTACGCGGGTCAGACAGCTAAGGCGATCGGTCAGCCCTGGCGTTGCGATCTGCATCCGCGAATCAGTAACGACGGCAGGAAATTGTGTATAGACTCTGTGCATGACGGCAGGGGGCGTCAGATGTATCTGGTGGATATTGGCGAGATGGTGGAGATGAAAGTTTAATGATGCGTAGATTCTCAGTTTACATTTTAATGTTAGTTTTGCTTGTTTTGAATTATCAAGCATGCGCAGAGAATTATGCTGTGCAGGCTTGTGGTAATGAGAGTGTTCGTCTGCATGTTGAGGGTATGAAAATTGTTGATGGTAATGGTCTTGAAGTACCGCTGCGGGGGATTTATACTCGTACGGGCTGGCTTGAGCGTGAAAACGTGGATTGGTTTAAGAAATGGGGTGTCAATTTTGTGCGGATTCTGCTGGGGTTTGATGAGGATTACGGGCAGAGCGTTAACGGCGGGGTGGTTGATCTTGAAAACCGCTGTGTTTTGCGGGAAGAAAATCTGCGGCGTACTGACGAGCGTTTGCAGTGGCTGGAACGGGCGGGGATTTATTATATTGTGGAGATTCACTGGCGGGCTTTGGGTTTGAATGATGAGCTGGAAGAGCCGGAGCTGCTTGCCGGGCAGTTTTCGCGATTCTATCAACAGGTGGCCAGGCGTTATCGCAATTTAAATTATCTGGTGGGTTACAATACTTTCAGTGAGATTTATATCAAGCCGGAACTGTACGGTGATTACAACCGGATTCGTTTGGCGATTATTGACGCGGTGCGGCAAGTTGACCCACATCGGATAATATCGCTTACCGGAGTGCAAACCAGTTCCCCGGATAGTTTGATTGACGCGGTGAGGCTGGAGCGTGAGAATGTAATTTACGATTTTCATTATTATCATCCCAAGATGTTCACTCATTATCGCGACTATTATGGTGATTTGCGTTATCCGGGTTGGATTGCCGACGGGTGGGACGAGGGTGTTCAATTGGTTGACCGGGATTATCTGGTGAAGAAACTTACGCCGGCATTGGAGTTTGCCAAGCGTTGGCAGGTACCGTTGTGGTGCGGCGAGTATGGTGCTTTTGGTGACGCGCCGGATAATTCGAGTGTGCGTTGGGAAAAGGATATGGCCCGGATTTTTGCTGAGCATAATATCCCCTGGATTTTCTGGCGGTGGAAGCCGGGGCGTACTACCGTGCCTGGATATTGGCAGCAGTTGTGGCAGGGGGCTTTGGACGAGAATACGGTAACTGTTGTACCGCACGGCGGGCCTTTCGTCGGGCGAACGCAGGTGCAGATTCAGGGGCTGGAAGATGATTCCGTTATTCGCTATACGCTTGACGGTCGGGAACCGTCCGGAAATTCGATTTTGTATGAAGGGCCGTTTGATATTGAAAAAAACACTACGGTGCGGGCCCGGATGTTTAATGATAATGTTCGTTCTACGTCGGTTGATGTCGCGTCGTTTTATCAACTGCCGATGTTCGAGCCGGTGCTGTTTGACAAAGTTGAGCCTGGTCTTCGATATTTTTGTTATGAAATTACGCCTGAGCAGAAAGATGATTTTAGCTGTCTCAAGCCTGTTGCCGAAGGTGTTGCGGACGAGGTTGATTTGTCGGTTGTCTCGCGTGCAAATGGTATCGGTTTGATTTTTGAGGGATATCTTGAAATTTCTCATGAGGGCATGTATTATTTCTACAGTAGCGACGCAGGTCACAGTCGCTTGATAATCGATGGTGAAGTTGTTGTGGATAACCCCCTGAGCCGCTGGATTAGTCGGCGGAGCGGTTACGCGGCTTTGCGAGCTGGTATGCATCGTTTGCGTCTGGAATATTGCCGGGCCGATGAGTCAGAGATTTTTTATTCGATGAGCCGTCGGCACGAATGGCTGTTGTTTGAATATGAAGGGCCGGGTCTGTCGCGGCAGGTGATACCCGGTTCAGTTTTGTATCATGAAGTTCAGTCTCAGCAGGAGTAAGTATGGAGCGTTTATTTCAGAAGTCAGTACAGCGGTGCGGCATCTGTCTGGACGGGTCGTGGACGATTACTTATGACCCGGAAGGCAAGGGCGAGGGTTTGGGTTATGCGCAGGGTGAGAATCTTTCCGGTCACGCGATATATATTCCTTCGTGCTGGAATTTTGATTTGGATAGATACGGTTATGAGGGAGCCGCCTGGTACTGCAAAAAGTTCCATGTTGGGCGACCTGTTCACGGGCGTTTGACTTTTCACGCTGTCAGTGGACAGGCCGAGGTCTTTCTCGACGGCAAGCGGCTGGGTGAACATTATGGCAGCTATAATCGTTTCAGCTTTGATGTGCCCGGCCTTTCGTCTGGTGAGCATTGTCTGGTGGTTAAAGTTGATAACGCTGTTAACGAGACCGATACTTTGCCTTTGCGGTTTGTGGACTGGTTTGTGTATGGTGGAATCTATCGTTCGGTGGAGCTGGAGTTTTTCGATGCTCTATCAATAGATACTATCAAAATCGATACAGCATGGGATGCTTGCGAAATTGCTCAGGTTAGAGTTGAAGCGGTGGTTAAAAATTGGGCGGCGGGTGATATTCTCGATGATTTTACTCTCAGTGTCGATGGCATTCGGTATGAGACCGTAAACGCGACTATTGAGACGGGCAAGGCTGGGGTGATAGAGTTTGTTATCGATGATTTTCGGCCTGAGCTTTGGGATTTGGATAGTCCGCGGCTTTATATGTTTCATCTGGGTTGCAGTTATGATGATTTGTTTGAACGTACCGGTTTTCGCAAGGTCGAGACGCGTGGTACCGGTATTTTTCTGAACGGACGGGAAATTTATATTAAAGGTATCAATCGCCACAATGACCAGCCGGAGCTTGGCTATGCGGTTAACGGTCCTTTAATACTACGCGATATGCAGATAATCAAGGAGCTTGGTTGTAATTCTATTCGCGGCAGTCATTATCCCAACGATCCTATAGTGCTGGATTATTGTGATGAGCTTGGTTTTCTTTTTTGGGAGGAGATAGCTTTTTGGAACCATCCTGCCGAGTCGCTGGGCAGTTCGCTACTGGAAAAGCGGGCCCGGCAGATGATGCGGGAGACCATCGAGCGCGATTACAATCATCCGAGTATAATTTTCTGGAGTATTCAGAATGAGTCCAAGTCCAGCAGTCAGGAAGGTCTGACGTTGTTCAGTAAAATTGCCGCGGATATTCGGGAGATGGATACTTCGCGTTTAATTACCTTTGCCTCGGCCTGCGGGCGTAACGATATTTGCTTCGATTTGGTTGATGTGGTTTGCTGGAACATGTATCCGGGCTGGTACGATGACGCGCCTATCGAAGGTCTGGCCGAAAGGTATGCCGAGTCTCTGCGTGGTCATCGACAATGGCTGGAGGAGAACGGCCAGCACAAACCTTTTATTATTTCGGAGTTTGGTGGCGGTGCGATTCCCGGCGAGGTTACTTTTGAAAAATGGCGGCGTTGGACAGAAAATTATCAGGAAGAACTCTTGCGTCAGACTCTAACCGCTCTGACTACTGACAACCTGGTTCAGGGTTTTTATATCTGGCAGTATTGCGACGGGCGGACTGCGTTTATGACTAAGGTTTCGCTGGGCAGGCCCCGCAATTTCAATAATAAAGGTCTCGTCGATGAGCATCGCAAACCCAAGCTAGCCTTCAATACGGTCCGCCGCATTCTAAGTGAAGTTCCGACCTACAGGAGTAAGTGAGGTATTTTATGTTGTGTGAAACCATGAACGTCCGGCAGCGCTGGCTGGAAACGGTACTTTTTGGCAAGGCGGACAGGTGCCCCTTACTGCCCGGCGGAGGGCGTAAGAGCACTCTGGAGCGCTGGCATAGTGAGGGACTGCCCGAAAATGTGAAGGATGTGGCTGAGTATGCGTATCGCCAGGTGGGCGGCACTTTTGCGTGGCCTCGGCCGGGTGAGGGTTTTTATGTCAACGAACGCATGATTCCGCAGTTTGAGGAAAAGGTGGTTGAGGAACGTGAGCGTACACTTGTGGTGCAGGACTGGAAGGGTAATGTCTGCGAAATAAGCAAGGAGTATTCGCTGGAATATCTGGTTAATCCGATTGATTTTGTTACTCGGCGCTGGCTTAAATGTCCGGTGGGAAATCGCGACGAATGGGAGCAAATGAAAGAGCGTTACGACCCGGAAGATGCTTCACGTTTGCCAGCGGACGCGGGGGCTAAGGCTCAGCGGCTGCGTGAGCGGGAGTTTCCTCTGGGGATGAGTTTTCCGGGACCGTTCTGGCAGTTGCGGGAGTGGATGGGTTTTGAGAATTTGTGCATGGCCTTCCACGATGAAACCGATATGGTCCGCGATATGATTGCCTTCTGGTCAGATTTTATCGACCGTTTGCTCGAAAGGGCCTTCGAATATATCCAGCCGGACTATATACGCATAAATGAAGATATGGCCTATAAGGGTTTTGCTATGATTTCGCCCGGTATGGTGCATGAGTTTATATTGCCTGTCTGGCAGCGTTGGGGACGTCGGGTCAAGGAGGCGGGTTGTCCGGTGTACGGCGTTGATTCTGACGGTTTTGTGGGGGAGCTTATTCCTATCTGGATTGAGGCGGGCATGAATTTCTGTGAGCCGATGGAGGTTGCGGCTGGTTGTGATGTTCCCAGGTTCCGCCGCAAATATGGCCGTAAGATGGCTTATCTGGGTGGTGTTGATAAGCGGGCAATCGCTGCTGGCGGTGAAACTATCGAAAAAGAAATTGCCCGTTTGAGTCCGGTTATCAAAGAAGGGGGGATGATTCCCGGTTGTGATCATGGTGTCCCGGCAGATGTTTCCTGGCAAAACTTCGTCTATTATGTTAAACTGCTTGCTGAGGCTACCGGATGGCTTTAGAGCGGGGGCGATGGGCTGTTATGAAACGTGCCGGGCGATATATTTTACGCTTCATACTGACAGCATGTGGTTTTGCCTTAGTGCTGGTGGGGGCCTCTCTGCTGCTTCGTCCTGACCTTTCCGGTCCTGTGAATGATTACACACCGGAACAGATTCAAGCTGCCCGGCAGCTGCGTGCTATTCACATCGACAAAGATAATCCACCGGTTATTTATCGTTCTGTTGATTATGAAGAAAAAACGGCATCCTGGCATCCGCAGGAAGAGCCGCCTGTTTTGGCTGATTTAGTAAAGGTGGGGGATTTGCCGCCTGTCGTGCAGCGTGTCGGTGATGAACCGTTGGTGCTGGAAGGGGTCGAAGGTATTGGCAAATATGGCGGCACCTGGTATCGTCTGTCCCCGGAAACTGGTTTGCCCGGCGAAATCGCTTCACGTCTGTCGTATGTTTCTCTGGTCCGCTGGTCGCCGCAGGGCTATCCTATTGTGCCGCATGTCGCCAAAAGCTGGGAGATTTCCGACGATAATCGTGTTTTTATATTTCACTTGCGCCGGGGGATGAAATGGTCTGACGGCCACCCATTTACTACTGCCGATATTGTTTTCTGGTGGCAGCATATCGCTAACGATAAAGACATCATGGCCCGCGTTCCTGATATTATGAAGGTTCGCGGCAAAACCGGTATGCTTGAATCAATCGATGAATATACATTTCAGATTACCTTCCCGGAATCTAACGGGGCTTTTCTGGCGAGGCTGGCTTCTGACGGCATGTCGGGTCTGGGCGAATATAACGCCAATATGCTTAGCTATCCCGCTCATTATTTGAGTCGATATCATCCCGCTATCGGCGACCATAAACTTATCGAAAGTTTGTGTCAGTCCCGGAGGATGCCTTCGGCGGTTCGTCTTTTTCGTCAGATGATAACCAATCTTCAGCAATATCCTGATTATCCTCGTTTGTGGCCCTGGATTTACCAGCGTTATACCGCCAATCCGCCTTTTACGCTGGTCCGCAATCCGTATTATTTCGCGGTTGACTCGGCGGGCAATCAGCTGCCGTATATCGATCGTCTGGTCTTTCAGGCCAAGACCAATGAGATGATAGCTATCGCCGCGGCTAATGGACAGGTCGGTATGCAGGGACGTTATATACCCTATGAAGAATACACTCATCTAATGTCTCAGCGTGACAGCGGTGGTTACGAACTCTATCATTGGTATCCCGGCGACCGCAGTTTGTTTCTTATAGCGGTTAATATCAACTATCAGGTTCGTCCCGATGAGCCGGAGACGCTTAATAAGTCTCAGTTGCTAAACGAGGTTCGTTTCCGTCGTGCCTTGTCACTGGCCATCAACCGTCGGGCGATAATTAAAGCTGAATATAACGGTCAGGCTGAGCCGGCCCAGTGCATGCCGCCGCCGGAATCATTTTTCTACGATGAAGAATCCTACCGAGCCTATACCGGCTTTGACTCTGTTGCGGCTGATAAACTGCTGGACGAAATTGGCCTTGCAAATCGAGATATGGAAGGGATGCGAACCTTTGGCGACGGTACGCGCATGACCTTTTATCTTAATATTGCCTTGAGTTGGGGCAGTCCCGGTATTGCCCAGATGATTGTTGATGACTGGGCCGTGGTGGGTGTGCGGGCCATCCCTCGTTTTCGTAATCGCGATCTGTTTTATATCGAAAAGATGGGACTTCAGCAGGAATTTACTGTCTGGATAGGCAATAGCGAGTTTCTGCCTATTGTCTCGCCGCGGTATTTTGTGCCGGAAACCTCCGCTTGCAATTATGCCATTGCTTTTGCCCAGTGGTTTGGCCGCGGCGGATTATATGACAGCAATCCGGACGCCGCGACCGTCGGTATTGCCCCCCCGCCCGGTCATCCCTGCCGCGAGGTTATGAATTTGTATGACAAGGCCTGTTCCTACAGTGACCCGATACAGCAAAAGGAGTATTTCGATAAAATCCTGCATATTAACGCCGAAAATCTCTGGACTATCAATGTTTCAACTCCACCGCCGGTGCTTACTATCGTGGATAGCGATATGCACAATGTGCCCCGCGATGTGGTTAGCTGCTGGGAATTCAAATCGCCCGGTAATGCCGGAATCGAAACCTATTATTTTCAGAATCCTGATATGTCAGATGAAATTGTCGCGGATATACAGGACGCGATATTAAACGTGCAGATGCCTCAGGCTGGCGTTTTGGGAGTAGATGGTTCTCGTTCAACTTCAATATCCCAAGCTCTGGCTAAAATTATCCGCTGGTCATTCATCCTGGTTGCTGCGCTGCTTGTCATTCATGCTGCGGTTGGGCATCCTTATATCGCCCGTCGTCTAGCAATTATGGTACCTACACTGCTGGTGATTTCCATTATTATTTTTCTGATTATTCAAGCCCCGCCGGGCGATTATCTTACCTCACGCATCATGATGCTTGAGGAACAAGGCGACACCGCCCAGCTTCAGCAAATCGAGGAACTTCGCAAAATGTTCTGGCTGGACCGTTCTTTGCCTGCCCAGTATGCCCACTGGATGGGCCTTTACTGGTTCGTAACTTTCGACAGCAAGGATATGGGTTTGCTGCAGGGCGACCTCGGACGCAGTATGAGTGGGGGCCAGTCTGTCAATCAACTCGTCGGCGACCGCATAATTCTTACCATCCTTATTTCTCTGGGCACGATCCTGCTGACCTGGATTATTGCGATACCTGTTGGTATCTATTCAGCGGTCAGGCAATATTCGCCCACAGATTATTTTTTCAGCTTTCTGAGCTTTCTCGGTATGAGCGTCCCTTCATTTTTGTTGGCTCTCATCCTCATGCACCTGGCGAAAATATGTTTCGGTGTCGAAATTTCTGGTCTGTTCTCCAGCGAATTCGCCGCTCAGCCGCACTGGGATTGGGGTAAATTTCTCGACCTCATCAGGCATATCTGGCTACCGGTTGTGGTGCTCGGTGTCGGTGGGACCGCGAATATGATTCGTATCATGCGTGGCAACCTGCTCGACGAACTCCGCAAACCATACGTCGAGACCGCATTGGCTAAGGGGCTAGGCCCTGTTCGCCTGCTATTGAAATACCCTGTTCGTATTGCTCTAAATCCATTTATAAGCTGCATTGGCGGCATATTTCCTCAGCTTGTCTCCGGCGGTGCCATTGTCGCCATGGTCTTGAGTTTGCCCACCGTCGGCCCTCTGATGCTCCACGCTCTGATGATGGAAGACATGTACCTGGCTGGTTCTATGCTGATGGTGCTCAGTATGCTGGGTGTTATTGGTACGCTTGTCAGCGATTTACTTTTACTTTGGCTCGACCCGCGAATCAGGTTTAGCGGCACCTCCCATTGAGATTGATAAATGTCCGAAACAACCACGACAATCAAAGACACCCAACCCTGTGATTCCCAGTGGGTTCTCATTCGCAGGCGTTTCGCCCGTCATCGTTTGGCCGTAGTTTCGCTTTATGTACTCATTTTGATGTACCTAATGGGACTGCTCTGTGAATTTTTCGCCGTCGCTTTACCCAACTCACGCAACCTGGATTTTGTTTATTGCCCGCCCCAGTTGCCGCGAATCTCACTGGAGCACGGCCTTTATGTATATCCTGTAACCAAACATGTTGACCCGGTAACTTTCGCTAAAACTTACGTCGAAAATCGTGAACGCGTAATTCCGCTAACTTTCTTCGCGGTTGGCGAATCCTACAAACTCTGGAACCTTATTTCCTGCAAACGCCACTTCATTGGTATCGCTGCCGATGTTCAGCAACCGGCAACCTTCTTTCTGCTCGGTGCCGATAAGTATGGTCGTGACATCTTCTCGCGTATAATCTATGGTGGACGAATTTCACTTTCGGTCGGTATGGTCGGCATTATGGCGGCTTTTATCCTCGGTGTGTCGATAGGCGGTGTATCGGGCTATCTCGGCGGCGCGGTTGACAATTTTATCCAGCGTGCCATCGAAATTATCAATTCAATTCCCAAGCTCCCTCTCTGGCTTGCCCTCGGTGCGGTAGTGCCCAGCGACTGGTCGCCGCTGCGAATATATTTTTCTATCACAATTGTATTGAGTCTGCTGGGCTGGACTGGTTTAGCTCGCGTTGTCCGCGGCAAACTTCTGGCTCTACGTGAAGAGGATTACGCTCTGGCTGCCTATCTAATGGGTTCAACCCATCGCCGCATCATCTTCCGCCATCTCATTCCCGGCCTTACCAGCCATATCATCGTTTATCTTACCATGACTATCCCCTGGATGATCCTAGGCGAGACCTCACTGAGTTTTCTCGGCCTCGGCCTGCGCCCGCCGGTGGTAAGCTGGGGGGTAATGCTCCAGGATTGCATGAACATGACCTCTGTAGCCCATTATCCTTGGCTGCTTATGCCAGTCTTTTTCATTATAGCCACCGTATTGTGCTTCAATTTCCTCGGTGACGGTCTGCGTGACGCTGCCGACCCCTACGCTTTCTGAATTTAGCAGAGGCCGGCAAATAGTCCTATAATTATCCCATTTCCAATTTTTAATATTCAAAAGTGGGGATAATGGGGTAAATATACGGGTTGTAACGATTATTTCTGTTAGGTGGTTCAGTCGGTCCGTTGGTGGTTCGATTCTACTAAGGCAGGATAAATGCCTTATTGGAAAGGACCGACGATGCGTATATTGCTGGTGAATCCGCCCTGGGTAAAGCGTGATGGTAATGTCTGGAAGAATATCGCTTGCGTGATGCCTCCTTTGGGGCTGGCGTGGATGGCGGCAGTACTGGAGCGTGAAGGGCATGAGGTTCAGATATGTGATGCTCACGCGGAACGTTTTACTATGGACCAGATGGCAGGTCAGTTGGCGGCGCGGGGGAATTTCGAGATGATTGGAATAACGGCAACGACCCCGATTATCAGCAACGCGCGGGCTATCGCCCGGATTTCCCGCGAATTATGGCCCAGTGCCCAGATTGTGATGGGCGGGGTACATCCTACGGTTCTGCCGGAAGAAACATTAGGTGAGGTCGCGGTTGACGTGGTGGTCCGGGGCGAGGGAGAGGTTACGATACTTGATTTGGCGGCGGGCAAATCATATGAGGAAATAAAGGGGATATCCTATCGGGACAAGGACGGCAAGATAGTGCATAACGCTGAGCAGGAACTGATAGACGATCTTAACAGCCTGCCCATGCCTGCCTATCATCTGCTGCCTATGGATAAATATTATCCCTCGGCGGGAGCGGCTAAACGGATGCCGGCGATTTCGATGCTGGCGACGCGGGGCTGTCCGGGTCGGTGTACGTTTTGCTATCGGATATTCGGCAAGCGGCTGCGGGTGCGTTCGGGTCTTAAGGTGGCTGAGGAAGTGAAGCATTTGCAGGATACTTACGGCATTAAGGAAATATGTTTTTACGATGACACATTCACGGCATTCAAGAAAGAAGTACACGCTTTTTGTACCGGTTTGGACGAGCTGGGTGTGGATTTGACGTGGAGTTGTTTCAGTCGTGTCGATACGATCAACGCCGAAATGCTCGCTGACATGAAGGCCCACGGCTGTCATCAGATTATGTACGGTATCGAGTCAGCCAGCGCCGAGATTTTAGCCAATGTGGGCAAGCGGGCGGATTTGGATAAGGCCCGTCGGGCTGTCGCTCTGACCAAAGAAGCCGGAATTGATGTTCGGGCGGCTTATATGATTGGCAATCCGGGCGAGACGCTGGCGACGATGCAGGAGACTTTGGATTTTGCGATTGAGCTGGATACGGAAGTTGCGATTTTTAATATCGCGACACCTTTTCCTGGAACGGAAATGTTTACCTGGGCCAAACAGCACGGCTATTTGACAACCGAAGAGTGGGACGAATATGATTTTGCCAATCCGGTAATGGAATTGCCATCGGTTTCGCTGGAGGAGATTCAGGAATTTTATCAGCGTGCCTATCGCAAGTTTTTCCTGCGGCCTAAGTATCTGGCCCGTCGGGTGGCTAAACTTCGTCGGGTTGTAAATCTGGTGGATGCCTATCGTGGTATGCGGGCGGTAATCGGGACGTGACCGGTTTGTCAGCCTTGAATTAAACTGCCCACCTGATAGACGATGGTTGTCAGGATATACGCCAGGGCCGTCAATCCGCCGAATTGGGCCAGGGCCCATTTCCATGAGCCGCTCTCCCGGCGCGTGATGGCCATCGTGGCGACGCAGGGGGCACTTATCAGGCAGAACAGCATCACGCAGAATCCTGTCAGGGCTGAATAATCTTTGCGTAATTTATTTTGCAGAGCCTGGGAGCCTTCATCTGTTTCGCCAAGCGAGTAAACAATTCCCATCTGTGAAACGAAAACCTCTTTAGCCGCCAAAGCGCCTACCAATGCTGTGCCGATTCGCCAATCAAAGCCCATGGGTTTGAGGGCGGGTTCGATGAAACGGCCAATTCTGCCGACCGCCGAGTATTCTATGGAAAATTGTTCGGTCTGGGTTTTGGTTAGTCCTTCAAGTTTTTCCAGGGGTGCCGCCGGCCAGACGCTCAGGGCCCACAGGATAATCGAAATGCCCAGAATGACCGTTCCGGCCTTTTTGAGATACAGCCACGACCTCTGCCACATGTGCAGGAAAATCGCTCGCGGGGTCGGGATGCGGTAGGGGGGCAGTTCCATGACGAATGGTGACGGTTTACCGCGGAACACGGTGGAACGCAGAACCTTGGCGGCGATTACGGCAATGATAATGCCGATGATGTACATCGAATACATGACCAGAGCGGCCTTATCGCGGGCGAAAAAGGCGGGGATAATCAGCATATAGATAGGGAAGCGGGCGCCGCAGCTCATTAGAGGCAGAATCAGCATGGTTGTCAGTCGGTCGCGACGATTATCGAGTACTCGTGTCCCCATTATAGCCGGAACGCTGCATCCGAACCCCATGAGCATGGGAATAAAACTCTTGCCGTGCAGTCCGACCCATTTCATCAGGCGGTCCATGATAAACGCTGCCCGGGCCATATAGCCGGTATCTTCCAGCAATGCGATAGCCAGAAACAGCAGCATAATATTGGGCAGGAAGATAATCACGCCGCCCACGCCGCCGATGATACCGTCGAGTATGAGTGAGCGCAGGAGTGTCAGGTTTCCTCCCGGCCAATTTGACGCGACAGTATCAGCCAGCCAGATCTGGCCTGTTTCAATCCAGCCCATGGGGATTTCGCCGATAGTGAAGACCAGCCAGAAAGTGAAATACATTAATATCGCAAAAATTGGCAGTCCCAGAACGCGGTTAGTTAGAATTTTGTCAATTTTGTCGGAAAGGTTGACACGCATCTGCATGGTATGTTTGAGTACCGCACGGGATATTCCGGTGGCGTGGCCGTAGCGTTGTTCGGCGATGACGATTTCGGGATCGTCGCCAAAAACGTTCTCCAGATGATTCCGGCGGCTGGAGATAATATTCTGCAATTCATTCGCGAGTTTGGTGTCGGCAATTTTGTTGCGGGCATCGCTGTCATTTTCGAGCAGTTTCAGGGCTAGCCATTTTGAAGAAACCGTTTTGAAGTACAAATCCTGACTATGATGGATTTTTGTGTCGATAAGTTCTGCAATGCGTTCAACTTCAGTGTCGATTTCCTGTCCGTAATGAACCGGCACGGTTTCATAGTCCTGCCAGTTGCCCTGGGTGACTTCGATGATTTTGTCAATTAGTTCGGGGGTGCCTTCGTTTTTTGAGCCGATAGTCATAACGACCGGGGCATTGAAAGATTGACTAAGCTGCTGAGTGTCTATATTAAAACCCCGCTGTCGCAGTTCGTCGGTCATATTGAGCACGAGAATAAGCGGGACGCCGAGTTCTTTGAACTGGACACTCAAATAAAGATTGCGTTCCAGGTTGGTGCTGTCAATGACATTGACAATCGCTGCCGGCTTCTCGTCGAGAATAAAATTACGGGCAACAATTTCCTCAAGGGTGTAAGCGGTAAGTGAATATGTGCCGGGCAGATCTACCACGCGAATTTTTGTTTTCGAGCGTTTAAGAAAACCCTCTTTGGTATCGACGGTAACGCCGGGATAGTTACCCACGTGCTGGCTGGAACCGGTGAGATTGTTGAAAATGGTTGTCTTGCCCGAATTGGGATTGCCTGCCAGGGCGATGGTGATAGTTTGGTCTGCAGAATTATCGGTTTTCATGATTTACTGTCCAAATCCTGTATTATTACATCACGGGCTTCTTCGCCGCGGAGACTGATATGGTAGCCTTTGACGATATATTCAGCCGGGTCTGCCAGGGGGGCGAGTTTCACCTTTATAATGAGTTCTCCGCGAATCAGCCCCATCTCCATCAGGCGTTTTTTGAATGGACTACTCCCGTTAATACGGGTGATTCTGGCTTGTCCGCCCGGTGCTAACTGAGATAAATCTTTTTCGTCGGCCATATTATACTCCAAAACCACAAAAGTTAGGCGCGCTTAACATTATACCCGATAATTTCTCTTTGTCGCATAAAAATTAAATTGGTAGAAAAGACGACAAGGCTGAAACGGTCATTGTTAGCTTTAACTACTTGTTATTAATGACGTTATGATTTTTTGTGGATAAGTTTGACTATTTTTTTAGAATATTCGTCCTGCTGACCTTGCCAGAGCCAGTCTAGCAATTTGTTTAACAGTGGTGGGTCCATTGAATCCAGCGGTAGTTGTAAGTCTGTGGGAGTCGAGTCGTTATCGCTCAGCAAAGTCACCAGTCCCGCCCGTGCCCCTTTTGCCATATTGACCGGCTCAATGCCATATTCCAGAGCCAGCCGTATAGTGCCAAAAATTCGGTCGTTGAATCCGAGTTTTCGCTGTGGGTCGCGGGCCGCCCGGCCTACCGAGTCCGTCAGATGGGGGCAGGTCATTCGGGTTAGCAGGTCTTCGGCATAGGCCTTGTAGCCTTTTTCAGTGAATAATTCATCATCAAGTTTTGCGTATTTTTGCAGCAGGGCGCCGCCGGATTCATTGATGAACGCATTTCGGGCGATCGTCATAAGTTCCTGGTCGTCTGCCAGCTGGTCCATGGTTTCGTAGCCTTTTTGCAGTCCGAGAAATGCCAGTAGAGCGTGGATGGCGTTATGGCCGTAAAGTTTGGCTTCCTCGAATGGCAGCAGGTCGTCTTTTTCGAGGAAACATTCGATACCGGGTTGGAAATTTGTCAGTGTGGTACGCGTTACCAGAATACGATTGAATTGCTCAACCAAAAACGCCCGGTTTAACCCCGGTACGATGGTCTTGAGCTTTTTTTGTTTGATAATTTGCTCATCGGTCGCCACCTGACTCATTTTTCCAATTACGGTATTGAGAAACTGGACGTTAGAATCGGTCGGATTAACGATTTGTGAGAGGATTTCCGCGGCGTGGTTGTTGTTTTCTGCGGTGTAGATAATTGTGCCGTTTGCTCGTGTGTTTTTCAGACCGGCACTGATTAGTTTAGCGACACTGTTTTCGCCCATATCGTAAAATTTTACGGACGGCAGTGAGGTAACTATTTCGGTGGCCTCAGCAAGAGCATCGATAAGTTTAGCGCGATCTGATTCAACGTTGGGATTATAGATTTCGATACCGTCGATTTGTTCTGTTACGATACCATCGGCCCCGGCGACGTTGACATAATAGGTTCCGTTATGGTCGCGGACTGCATCGACCAGCGACTGGTCAACTTCGGCGATGACGATACGTGAGAAATTACCACTTTTGAACGCTTCAGCGACAAAAAGCCCGCTCTGGATAGGGCCAAAGCCAAATCCAACCAATATATGATTAGCCATTTTTACTTCCTGTTACTTTCGCGAGTACTCCTACTTCGCTTTGGTTAAGATTGAGTCCAGAGGACCGAAATAAATTTTGTTTTCTTTGCTATATTGCCATTGTGCGTCGATTTGGGCCAGGGGGTTGACGGGTTTGTCGGGCTGATCGATATAATCGAGTGTCGCCTGCCAGTCTTCGATACCGCTGAGACTGTCAAATTCTCTAACATTTTGCCAGCCGAGGCAGTTTGCGGCTTTCAGGGCCCGGATGGGTTCCAGGTCGCGGATGATAGCGGTGAGGAATCCGGCGATAGTGGCATCGCCAGCACCGGTAGCCGAGGCGACCTGTTCGATATGATAGGACGGAGCCCATAATTGACGTTGTGACCATTGGTTTAGGTCGATTTGTTTACCAAGAGTGTCCCATTTATTCGCCGACGCGGTTTGAAGATAATAACCGTTTATACCGGCCTTGATAGCGGCGATCTTGACACCCATCCCTATCAGTTCGCCTGCCAGTAAAGCGAAATCGTCGGCGGCATAGGCTAATACCGGGTCATTACCGTCAGCCTGTTTTTTTCGCTGCTCGAACAGGTCGCGGTTGAGCATATACGCGATTTCCTCGACGCTGGGCAGAAAAACATCCACATAGGGCAACGTTTTTACCAGAATCTCACGCCAATCAACCTGCCCCGATTCACTCACCGGGTCCGGTACGGTCATATCAAGGCTGGTGATAACCGAACATTCTTTGGCCCGGCGATACATTTCGATGAGTTCATGTCCCTTGTTCAGGAACATTTGCCGCATCAGGGTAGGATAGCCAAAATGGAACAGGCAGCATTCTTTGAGGGTTTCGTAGTCAATATCGTCACTGGTGAAAGTGTCGTTGGTGCCGGTGTGATGCAGGAATACCCGGTCGATGCCCGGCAGGGCCAGGACGACACTGTATGAGCTGCTTTGACCTGCGACTTCGCGGAATGATTTTGTGTTTTCCGCGCCGACGATACTTTTGATGAGTTCGCCAAAGCTGTCTTTGCCGACTTTGCCGTTAAGTATAGCATCAAGTCCAAGTTTGAGCATAGTGCCGCCGGTGTTGGATACCGCTCCGCCGGTGCCGAGTACGGCGTTATCGACGTTGACTAATTTGCCCGGGGCCAGGATGTCAGCGAATGAACCGGTCATCTTGTCGGGGAAGACCGGCGTTATATCCAGACAGATATGGCCGGCGACCATTACTTTTTCCTTTGCCATGATATTATCCTTTAAAGAGGCCGTGCAGCAGCGGGGCGCGTGACATAAGTTCGGTACGTTTGAACCAGTCGGTAGTGAGGTCGGCACTGCCCTTGGCCGGTATCAGGCCGCATGCGTATTTTTCAGCGACCGGCGGCTTGGCGATTACCAAATCGAGCGGCACCGCGGAATTTTCATTTACCACGGCATATTGCTGATTGTCCGGATGAATATTGCACCAGCCGTGGGCACACGGGCCGAAGTCGGTGGTAGCGACATATAGTTTTTCACCTTGATTGAGTATGACCGGTTCCAGGCCGGTGAATTCATCTTTGATTAGTTTGGGCATTTGGAATTCACCTGCCATTTTCTCACCGCGTTCGCGGGCGGCCTGGAGGTATTGGCGGCTCTTATTCACCGGATGCTCAAACGCCTTGGGCGATACAAAGGCACAGACCCTGCTCAGACTGGTGTCGGTCAGCATTGTGAAATCCTCGAATTTGCCCGGAATCATGTCGATATAGCCTTTTTCTCGCCAGAGACTTTCGTAGTCTCTTTGGGGGTCCTCTATCATCACATAGGTCCATTCATCAGGCCAGGTTTCGTTAGGCGGCTGGAAGCCGGGCAGGATGGCTTTGGCATCGGCGGTGCCAGCCGGCACGTCCTGATTGCCGCCGTAAACCTCGTTGTCAAAAACAAATACGTTATTGTGCCCGTGCTGAGGCAGTAGGGGAGTAACCAGCCCTTTATTACAAACTGCGTCATTTATACCCACATAAGCAGCCAGCATGGTCGCTGGCACTGCCGGTATCAGATGCGCCAGTTCAAGGCAGTTAATGTCTTCTGAATCACAAAAATATTGGCCGCACTCCAGTAAGAGCTTGTGGGCCTGTTGCAGAAAGTTCCAATAGTCCTGTTCTGTACTAGTAGATTGGCTATGGATAGACAACATCCGCTGTATGACGTTTTTTTTCATTTTACACCTACTTCCTTATGCCAAAAAACCATGTCATAAGCAAAGACTAGCACTGAGCGGCCTTGAAGTCAATATACATAAAGTTGTTTTTGTAACTAACTGCTAATGAGCGTGTTATGCAAATCAATTCCAAAGCCTGAAGCAGATAAGGGGGATTCGTTAGAGCGGCCTGTCAAATCAACCGCAAGGCAAAGTCAAACCGATTAGTGTTCCGATAGACCGTAAGGTTCCAGCGTAATATTTTAGCCAAGTGAAGCAAATTCTATAACTTTCGGGTTGGCTTGTGCAAAAAAAAGACAAAAAAACTTTGAAATGTTGAGATAGGTAATTTTCGCTATTGCGCGTAATGGTTATAGTATCAGCATGATGAAGCCGAATGCTGAACAGACTATCGCCGACCTGGCCTTAGAGCAGGAATTGACTGCGGAACAGGCCAAAGCTATTTTTGCTCAGGGTGAAGAGGCGGTGGTTTTTGTTTTGCTGAGACTGTCGAAACTGAGTACGCCAACCCAGATGGTTAACTCGACGTGATATCTCGCTTGGAAGTTCGCCCCTGGCGGCACGACGGAATATCGCTCGCACACGGCGGGCTTCAATATTATTTCGGCTCAGTTGTTTTGAAATTGGATCAGCATCATATCCAAACGGCACCCTGCCAGCCAGCCGTTGGCCGTGCTGTTTGAGATAAACACGGGTTTCGGCAATCCGCGCCGCAATTATCTCACGTTCAAAATCAGCAAAGGCTGCGAGCATGAAACGCAGAAATCGACTCTGAGAAGCTGATGTCAATTCTGGCTGATGAACAAAACATAATTCCACACCTGCACGATCAAGTTCATCCATAAGCAAAATTGCGTCATGCATATTTTGGTGATTAGCATTAAAAATGGAGCCAGATTTGCGGGTTTTCTCTTCTGAAAAAGCATCGAAAAAGGAGCCACTGTAAAAGGCCGATAAGATGTGTTTAAGATACGTAACATTTTAGACACAGGAGGCTTAGAAAGGTGCTTACAGTGGAGCATTATGAGATTATCAGACGTAAAGTTCGTGATGGGATATCGCAACGTGAGGTTGCCCTGGAGCTGGGGCATTCGCGTAACACGGTGGCCAAGGCCCTGAAAAATCCGATTCCGCCGGGCTATCGGCTCAGTCAGCCGCGGGTCAAGGCTGTCATGGATCCCTTCGCGCACATTATTGACACCTGGCTGGAATCTGACAAAAAGGTTCGGCGTAAGCAGCGGATGCAGGCGACCAAAATGTATCAGCGGCTTTGTGACGAGTATGGTTTCACCGGCCATTACAGCACTGTCCAGCGGTATATCAAGGAGGCGAGTAATCGCCAAAAAGAAGCTTACCTGCCGTTAGCGTTTGAGTTTGGCGAAGAAGCCCAGGTTGACTGGCATGAAGCTAACATTAAAGAAAACGGCAGGGAGAAGAAGGTCTACGTTTTTTGCATGAAGCTGTGCTGTTCTAAGGCTCCTTTTGTTTGTGCTTACGAGAGCATGAAGATCGAATGTTTTCTTGACGGCCATGTCCGGGCGTTTGAATATTTCGGCGGCGTGCCCAAACGCATTGCTTACGACAATTTAAAAACTGCGGTTCTAAAGGTTCTCAAAAAAGGCAAGCGTCGGCTCAACCGCAAATTCGTAGAGCTTAAGAGTTGGTATTTGTTTGACACTCGTTTTTGCAATGTCGCTAAAGGTAATGAAAAAGGCGATGTCGAGAATCTCGCCAAGCGAAGTGAAAGGCAGTTCTTCTCTCCGGTTCCGAGAGTTACCGATATGGCTCAGCTGAATGAGATGCTGATTGCTCAGTGTATCAAAGAACTGGATCGCCAGGGCCCTGCACCTCATACGAATAAAACCATTGGCGATTTATTTGCGGAAGAGAAAACACATTTATACGAACTGCCTGAGCAGAAGTTTGAAGCCTGTCGTCGAATATCCACCTTTGCGGACAAACAGCTTACAGTACGGGTTGATACTAACCGGTATTGGGTGCCGACGGAGTATGCCTATCAATCTTGCCAGGTCAAGGTATTCGTTGACCGGGTTGACCTGTTCTATAAAAATGAGCTGGTTGCCTCGCATTCCAGATGTTACGATAAAGACCAGTATATCCTGGATCCGCTGCATTATATCAAACTTTTAGAGCGTAAGCCCGGTTCGCTGGATAATGCTCGGCCATTCAAGGGCCAGCCCTGGGGCGAAGATTTCACCTTGATGCGAACAGAGCTTGAATATCGATACGGCAGTGAAGGGACCGGTAAATACATCAACATCCTGCTGCTCTTTATCAGGCATCCGCAAAAAGAAGTTGAACATGCCGTTGGTGTTTGTGTCAAGTGCCGGGCGTTCAGCGATGAAGCGGTGGAAAGCTTTTTACGTAACGGCTCACAATTGAACCTTGCCGGCAATCAAGTCCTGGTAAACCAAGGCGATGGCAAACGCAATCTCGATGTTTATAACCAGTTGGCCGGGGAGGTAGCATGAAAGATCCAATGGTTTTATTAAAAAGCTATCTCAAGACCCTGAAGCTTCCGACAATTCAAAAAGAGTATCAGACAATTGCCCGGGCATCCGCCCAGGCAAACGAATCCTATGAAAGTTACCTGCAAAGACTGGCCGAAATCGAAGTCTTTCATCGACAGTCGCAGGCCATCGCCAGGAGATTGAAACAGGCAAACTTCCCCATGACTAAGGAACTTGAAAGTTTTGATTTTATGGCCGTGCCGCAGATAAATAAAAAACAGATTATCGACCTTTCGATGTGCGGCTTTATCGACCGCCGCAGTAATATCGTCTTTACCGGCCCGCCGGGCGTGGGTAAAAGTCATCTGGCCATCGCCCTCGGCCGGGAAGCCTGCCGACGAGGTTATAAAGTGCGGTTCTTTACCGCTGCTGAACTGGTTAATACGTATCTCGAAGCCCGACAGGAAAGAGCGGTGTTGAAATTAGAGAGCTATATAAAAAAATGCGACCTGATCATCATCGATGAACTGGGCTATGTCCCGTTCGACCGTATCGGAGCGGAACATCTGTTCGGCTTTTTCAGCCAGTGCTATGAACAAACCAGCCTGATCGTAACAACGAATCTGCCATTCGCCGATTGGCCCCAGGTCTTTGGCGATGATGAAAGATTAGCCGGTGCTCTGCTGGACCGACTGACCCACCATGTGAGCGTGGTCGAAATCATAACCGACAGCTGGCGACTTAACCAGAGTTTAGAGAAAAAACGGAAAAAAGAAGGCTAAGAAAGCCTCAATCCAACGAAAAAGGACCAGAATCCCTATTGACAACGCCGAAATCGGCGTTATTTTACTAACCTAAGTGGCTCAGATTTCGATGCAAATCTGGCTCCATTTTCAATACTAATCACCACTCAAGCGTCGATCCTGAATATCCTTCATCATCAAAATGCCGCCCAATCCATAGATTGTTTGGCCCTCCGGATTCCCTGGCAAAATCTTTACATGTATTAAACTGAGCATTGCAGGATGAAAAATCAGCAAGCCCTTTTTGAGATTGGCGGGTATAGATGGCGTAGCAGATCGGTTTAGTAACGCCTTGGCTCATCAGACGTAATACTCCAATCCGTTCACTTCATTTGTCACGATCTTTACATACAGACTCAAGGCAAAAAGAAAGATCATAACTGTTCAGTGCGGTCCGGGGTCTGTGCCGGCAGATCCGGCAAATCATCTGGCATAACTCGAACCACTTGACCATCGCGCCACAGCAGCAAAGGCTGATGGAATCGTTTAGCCAGTTCGGCAGCATTGCGAGCAGCACGGATCATGGCCGTGCGACTGCCTTCCAAATCGGGGTAATTGTCGTATTGTTGGATCATGGATTCAACCTTCGTCAATAAGGATGGGGGGCCATTGACTGGCATCAAATACCTGCCAGGCGTTGACTGCAGAACGGTAGTATTTGTGTAAGTTATCGATCCCGCGATCAAAGCGACGGCGAATATCCATCTCAGGAATATTGTGCCCGCCTTGGAGAACACGATGCCTCACGCGTTCGACGGCTGAAGGTAGTTGCAGGAAAATCAATTCGACCTGATAGCCCACTTTTCTCCATTCGCGGATCATGCGAAGGTAAGCCCGGCCTGCCAGGGTGGTCTCTACGGCAAAATCCATTCGCTTTGCGACCCTCTGCCGAATGTGTTCGAGCATCAGACGGGAAGCTTCAATTGCCATGGATTCGGGGCGGAAAGGCGAGATGCCGGTAGCGATCAGGTCTGCGTTTATAAAAACCGGGCAACGCCCTTCAGAATCCAAGAATTCACTGGCGAAAGTAGTCTTGCCCGAACCATTGGGACCGGCAATAATTATAGCCCGAGGGGACTTATATGTCTCAACTGCTGTCATACAAGTCCTCTGCTTTCCAAAACTCTATTGGGCACAAAGCATAAGGGCATTTTAATCATAAAGATCGCCAGCCGTCTTTAATTCAAAGGATTTCTCCCAGACCATCAACCCACTGCGGGCGTCTGTAAGACGAAACTGGAACCTATAGTACCGATAACCGTACCTTTTAACACCAGAAGTCCGTTCATCCTGAAGGTAAATGAACCCCTTAAGGAAATAATCCACATCAGCAATTCTGCCCGTCACCTTCACCTGCTGCGTGCGCTGTTCGTCCGCCTTGCGGTTTTCATCCACATCGTCAAAGACCATCCCCGCTCCACCTTTGGAAAACTTCTGGTTTTTACTGTTCCGCCGTGCCGAAATCGTCGAACTCTCAGTACGAGTAACATTTACCACTGCGTCAGACTGCTCGATTCGTTCCTGAATAACCTCCTCACGAGCTGTTTCATCACGGAAGACAACCTGGCCGCCACCCATATTCATGAGTTTTTCCCGAATTGTCCGCGGATAGATTGTCAAATCAAGATTCTGTCCCGTTAGATCTTCGATCGGTTTAATCTCGAATACCACTGGTCCGTCGGTCTGTTGTACCAGATTACTCATAACGATATCACGGGCCATCTGGTCACAAGCAATCCGGAAATCCTGCACACTGGGCTTATCCAAAACCCGATTAGCTGGTGCGTCTTCGATTTCACGACGGCTGGTACGTCCAGGGTTAGCCGGCCCCTGTACCGCACAACCCGAAACCATCGCCGCGATCATAATAAAAACTAAGCTATGTAAAAATTTAACCATCGAAACCTTCTCCAAATTCACATGCTTCATTTGATCAGCTCAGCCAGTTTATTCGCTGCCATACCGGTAGCCTCACCCAGATTCGCCCCCTGACCTGAAACAGCACAGACGATCTCACCTGTAGCAGTATCAGCCATACGCAGATAGACCTTCAACTCTTTGCCGTCAGCCGAGCCAAAATTACCGTCCACAAAATACCCCACTCCTTCACGCCGCATCTGGTCATAAGATTTCCGTCTCTCAACCAGAGTGCCGACATTGCGGTCCTCAAAAGTAAATATTTTTACATCAGCTTTGGCCTTCAACGTCTCCATAATCATCGCCTGGGCCTGTTCACTGGTTTCAGCGACATAATATTGTGCAATACCACCGTCACCTTTTGTGACCTCGACAACCGCTTTACTGTTACCTGACTGGACCTCGGCCTTGACTTTGCCAGGTATCGCCTGGTCAAAAATTAGCATTGCCTGACGAGACACAAGCACCGGCCCAACCGCCAGATTCACAGAACCGCCCTTGGGCTTCCAGCCGTCCGGCGGATATTTCTCGGCAAAATAATCGATAGTTTCCTTGCTAACACCCTGCTGCCGCGCCGGCTCATCCGATATATTATTGCTAACGGAACTGGGGTAAATCGCCGGCCGACAACCCAACAAGCACATCATCGCCACCATCGCCAAAAACAGATTAGTTTTTCTAAGCACTTTTGCACCTCATTTTGCTAATTTGCCAGGGCATCCAGAATAAAGTCCAGCTCAAAGCTGTGTACTTTGACTTCCCATTTGGATGACAGTGGCCGCCCGCTTTTCGAACGCAAATTCCGAAACTGAACATTGTAACATGTAGCATCGTTCTGCAAACTTACACCTTGCAGAAGAACCACCTCGCGCGGCTTGAAACTCGCCGGAGCCCACTCTGTCGCGTCAATCTGCATATTATCAGCATCGTAGAAAACCACACGATAGTCGGCCCAAAGCGTCAAATCGCGAACATTCTGCATCTGCACACGCACCTGAGAATGCCCCCGCTCAGTACGCCGGGCGGACTTGTTGATGAAAACTAGAGTATTGCGTACGTTCTTATCGAACATCGTCACGCCATGCCCCAGTTGATGGGGCGTACTGCCGTCACCGCGCATCCCGGGGTCCGATGGATCCCAGCTACGCTGACAACCGGAAATCAGAACCAAAGTCCCTATCATAATCAGAGCCGTCAACCGTTTATTCATTATATGCCTCCGCGGGTTTTACTCAGTAAGGTCAAAAAAGGCTTTCTGAAAAATATCGTCATACCATTTATTATCATCTTCTGGGCCAATACCCTCTTTGCAGCAATACAGATAAGCCTGAGACAAAGCCTGTAACGCAAGATCATCCTCACGACGTTCCAGATGATTTTCCGCTATATTAAAGTAGCGTCCTTCGCGATGCTCAAAATTACGCAGAACCCAAATGGCAACCTCTTCCACTCCTTTGCCCCGCAGATTCTTTCGCATATTCATTTCCGTAGGCAAATCAAGCGAATCCTCACTAATACCTGCTTCGGGCACACCGTCCTGAAATTCATCTTCGACAAAATCTTCGATTATAAAAGTTTCAGAGTCGGTAATCGCACCCTTGCTGGTCGTGAACATACGAACTGAAACTTCCATCTGACCATCCATGCGGGCTTTGCCGCGTTTGAAGCGAATCAATTCGAAGCGATCTTCTTCCAGTGTCGAGGGTGGGGGAGACATCTGCCACCGCGACGGGTCCGAACCATTTTGAGTGACAAAAGCAGTATATGCCGGATTCGCGACTGTCTCGGTACCAATCTTGACTCTCTGGGTAATTTCCCGTTCTGATTTGTCCGTCGCTACATTCAATACAGAAACATTTCCCACCACTGCCAGATGAATCCCCAGAAGATTCACAACCTGGTCCATCTGCCGACCTTTTTCATCCAGAGCCCGGTCAATTTCACTGCGTTCCATAATATAAATACCATAAGGCAGCGTATTGGTCAGATAGCTTATCAGGGCGTTGCTAAAACTCAATCCCGCGTCCGGTTCATCAACCGGAGAACCGAAAGACGCGATACCCACCTGTACCGAGATGCTCTTGTCAACTTCGTCTTCACGATCACGATGAAATTTGAATACATCATTACTGACACTGTCAAATTCCTTAGCCTTGCAAGACGCGATGTAAGAGTAGTACAAACGACCCGCGTCATATTCCTTGCGGGCCTGTTCAAGGTAATAATCACTCCCGTCGCGTTTGATCTGACCCATAATATCAGCGCAACCTTTTGCTTCCGATTCCAGAATCAAAGTATAAGCTGTGAAATATTTGTTTTTACTAATGAGGTTCTGGGCCTCGCGACTGACCAGATTACTTTTGGTCTTATCCACCAGTTCTACCAGTGGAGTGTAAACTGAATCACGCGGCGACAACTGACCAAATTCATCCAGAAGTTTCATCGCCTTGGACCAGTCTTCTTGCTGACAGGCGTTTTTAATATCTCTGCTGTATGCCGCATTACGAACCTTGATTGCAGCGTTTTTCATGGCCGCGATATCGTCTTTGTCAGCAATTGCTTTGGCAGCCTGAATACTGCTCAGGGCATCTGCCCACTTGCCAGCGTCGATCTGCTCCTGAGCCTGGCTGCGCAGCATCTGGCGTTTGCTTTCCAGAGAAGCTTGACCCGCCTCATATTTCTTCACTGCAGCAGCCAGTCTGCCCTGGGCATCATCATAATTGATATCAGCTTGGAGAATCTTTAAGGCAAACTCATACAGAGCCAAAGACTGACCATCCCCCAAAGCCATTTCTGCCTTGTCCAGGACCTCACTGGTAATTTTGCTCAAGAGCCGGTTAATGCTGTCCTGAATGTCCTGCTTCTGAGATTCGGGCATTGCTGCCAAAGCCGAACGATAATTATCTACAGCTTCACGGTTTTTCCCCAGTGTCTCCATCTCCTGAGCCATTTTGACCTGAGGGGGCAAAGCACAGCCTGCCAACAACATAAAACCAGCCATTGCGACCCATAGACAATTACGATAATGCGATTTACATGCTGTCACGAAACATATCTCCTATACTTTACCTAACTTATAACATTTAAGAAACAGAAGTACATTGTATGGATTTCAGTTGACTTGTGCAAAATAATTATCACCTCAAAAATTGACAGCTACGTCATAAGTCCCAAAAACTGATTTTTTATGCTATCGCTTAATATTCTGGTGTTTGCTTACGTACGGCCTAACCCGGACAAGCCGGAACCAAAAAGCTGAATTTTCAAAAAACCGTTGTAACCTATTGTAAATACATATAGATATAACCACTCATAAAAATATTTTGCGCGCCGTGCGTAACTTTTAACTCATGAGAGACTAAAGTTCGAAATCACCCCAGGCCCCAAAGCATGCGCGCCTGTTAACCGCCGAGAGCCTGTTAAAGAGAATTTTCGAGAGTTTGGGAGAGATTTTCTGGGCTCCGAGGCATAACGTATATGGTTGTGTTCGGACCCCGGAAAGCACTTTTCGAAACAGAGATCGCGGGCAAAATCGAAAAATCGTCGTAACTCTTTGATACCAATAGGTTATGAAAACGCCCGGCTATTTTCATATCCGGGCGTTTCCGTTAAATCATACTGGCGACAAAGTTCGCCAGAATCATTGGAGCTCCCATAATCAGATCGCCAACTCGAATGTCTTGCACTTTACGTATAGTGCCGTCATACACTAAAATAGGATGGTCAATAGCGTGGCAGCCGGTAGGCAGTACCACACAAGGATTGTCATCCCGCTGCCGTAGATGCTGATAAACAGCATCCACGGCTTCTTTTTGGTAACGTCTTAATATCATTGGGTTTATCTCAAAAATCTCTTTAAAGTTTGACAAAAAATCATCCGATACGTATACTGTACGAAGACAATACGTATACAGGAGACGTTTATGGCAAAATTAACCTTAAGCATTGACGAACAGTTGATAGACTCGGCCAAACAAAAGGCCGCCCAAAACAACACCTCCATTTCCGCCATGGTAGGCAAATTCCTACAGTCATTGACTGATGAGTCCCGGCTGCCCAAAATCGGTCCGCTCACTAAAAAGGCCTCCGGGATCGCCAAACTGGATTCAAACCAGAACTACAAAGACCTGGTCACTGACGCCTTGCTGGATAAATACGGGCTATGATTAATATACTCATCGATACCAATATCCTGCTGGATGTCCTGACTGAGCGAAAACCATATTACGCCTCCAGTGCGGCAGTTTGGACTCTGGCCGAACGCGGCCAGATTAAAGGTTTCATCTCTGCTATCAGTTACAACAATATTTACTATGTTCTCAAGAGAACTCAGGGACAGGTGGTGGCCAGAAAAGCTCTGGTTATTATGCGAGATATGTTTTCCACAGTTGAGCTCGACCAGAACATAATCAACATGGCCATCGACTCCAAATTCCGAGACTTCGAAGACGCAATTCAATATTTCTGCTCGGTTCGCGTTCAGGCCGACTATATCATCACGCGTAACGCAAAAGATTTTAAAGCTTCCGACATACCCGTATTGTCTCCCGAAGAATTTCTCAGCATTTGCAGCTCCCAATAAGTTAAAAAGTCACCACACCGAGGTCGCCAGGTCTAAAAATATGAGCAGCAGAGGGAATATTGAGGTCTTATCTATCATTTGTTCCTCTTGATTTCGTATGCGAATAAAGATTTGGGTTTCCCGTTAATAATCTCTGCGTCGCCCTCTTCAACCGCCTTCCGCAACCGATAAGAATAAGGCTTGTCCACGGTTAAACTGCGCGGATGATAAAGTTTATCCTGCCATCGGACATGTTTGGTGGGCGGGGTATGGTCCCGGCGGCAGTATCAGAATCAACTTATCATTTTTGTAACACTTTAGCCAAGTGAAGCAGAGAACTCCGCGAGTTTTGGCAATTTGCCGGTTTTGATGTATGTTGGCAGGGCTTTTTTGATGGTAGCAACCGGGTTTAGGCCGCGTTGTTTCAGGGTAGAAAACACGCTCATCATGATGGCGTTTCAAACGCTTAATCAACCGCTGAGCTTCCTTGTTCGACCACTCATCGGTTACGATCGGCTCAACCGCCTTGCGACAGTTCGGACACCAGTCGCGATGAATAACATGCTTCACCGTCTCAACGCGAACATCTTTCGGAATGTCTTCGATGACTCATTCACGTGTGCCGGAACATTTTTTTAGTTCGCCGCCGCAGTCCGGACAACATGAAGCGCGATGTTCTTCGGTGCGGTCTATTTGGGTCGGCAGATTGCGGCGAGTACCTTGATGCCCTTTTTTACGGCCAAACTTTTTGCCGCGTTTTTTATCTGTTTTGTTCGGCTTGACAAAAATCGGCTTCTGACCTGAGGGACACGAAGGATCAGCCGGACTGCCGGCAACTAACGTACCTTGTGTTTTTTCCGCTGCCAGTTTCGACAGTCTCAGCAAAACAAAAACCACCGCCTCTTCACCCTGAGCAAAAATAGCTTTGGCCTGTTCCGCAGTCAATTCCTGCTCTAAGGCCAGGTCGGCGATAGTCTGTTCAGCATTCGGCTTCATCATGCCGATACTATAAACCATTACACACAATAGCGCAAATCGCCTATCTTAATATTTTGAAGTTTTTTTGTCTTTTTTTTGCACAAGCCAACCCGAAAGCTATAGAATTTGCTTCACTTGGCTAAAATGTTACACATCGGATTTACAGGATTTTTTTAGATGCTGGTGGTGGGGATGGTTAGGGTTTTTCCGCAGTTGGGGCATTTGCCTTTTTTGCCGGCGTGGGTTTGGGCGATACGCATGGTTTTTCCGCAGGTGCAGGCGAAGCGGATGGTTTCCTGTTTTTTGGTGGTTTGAGGGGCGATGGTTTCTAAGCCCATGTTGATTTCTTTGGGCAGAGGGATATGGGTCCAGCCCTGATTAGAGTCGTCAGGTTCGTTTTCGACGGATTTTTTCTTTTCGGTGCGTTGTTTGCGGTTTAGGTGGAAGATGTCCAGCAGTGATTCTTCCAGGTTGTTCATGCGGACCATGTCGAACCGCAAGAGCAGGACGGCCAGAGTGAATCCGCCGGCAAATCCGCCGAGGTGGGCGAAGTGGGCAACGTTGTCGCCTGATTTGAGGGCGCCCCAGATGTCGAAGATGAACCACATTATGATTATCCAGAAACTTGATATGCTGAAGGTGCGGATGATTGGTATCATGAAAAATAATACAGAGATGTCGTTGCGGGGATAAAAAACCAGGTACATGCCGACGACTCCGTTGATGGCTCCGCTGGCCCCGATTACATCTCCGCCGCCGGCGAGGTTGTGGAGGGCGGCGGCGATGAGTCCGAGCCCTATGTAGGCGGGGATGTAGGTGAGGTTGCCGATTTTGGCACAGACGGCGTTGCCGAAGACCCAAAGGAAGAGCATGTTGCCGAAGAGGTGGGGGAAGTCGGCGTGGAGCCAGATGTGGCCTATCATGCCCTTGAGGGACCAGCCGCTGAGTATGAACGGTTTGAGGTAGGTATATTCGGCGGTTGCCTGGAGCAGGAACGCGCCGGTCGCCAAGATAATTATGAGCCAGTTGCTCAGGGCCCATCTTTCGGTGGGCACATCGACTTTGTATGGCAGCAGCATTTTCCTGTCCCCTATTGGTCAGGCAAACTAGAAATCCTAAATAATGGCGAAATGGAAAAATATTAAAATTTCAAACAACGTCAATGGCACGTCTTACTTACGTGCGCGGCTCTGATAGAAGTATTTTTATTAGATTGTGTAGTAGTCCTGGAGGGCTTTTACCTGCCAGTCTCCTTGCTGGAGGGCTTTGATTGCTCTAACGGCTGCTGCTCCGCCGGTCATGGTGGTGATGGTTGGTATCTGGTGCATTACGGTAGAGGCCCGGATTTTACCTTCGTCGGTGGCTAGTCCTTTGCGGGTGGGGGTGTTTATTACCAGGGCGACATCTTTATTCTGGATGTAGTCGGTGATGTTGGGTCGACCTTCCATGATTTTCTTCATGATGGTGTTGGGGATGCCGTTTTCGGCGAGGATTTTTCCGGTGCCGGGACTGCAAAGGAGTTTGAATCCGCATTCGACGAGTCCGCGTCCCACCTCAACGGCAGCTTCCTGGTCTTCTTTTCTAGCGGAGAGGAAAACGTTTCCTTCGAGGGGCAGGGGCGAGCCGGCGGCCATTTGGCTTTTGGCGAAGGCGAGAGGGAAGGTTTCGTCGATGCCCATGACTTCTCCGGTGCTGCGCATTTCGGGTCCGAGGATTACGTCCACGCCGGGGAATTTGGTGAAGGGGAAGACGCTTTCCTTGACGGAAGTATATTTGGGGGTTAGTGCTTCTTTGGCACCGAGTTGGGCGAGGGTCATGCCGGCCATTACCTTGGCGGCAAGCTTGGCCCATTGTATGCCGGTTGCTTTGCTGACGAAGGGTACGGTACGCGAGGCGCGGGGGTTGACTTCGAGAACGTAAACGAGTTCGTCCTTGATGGCGTACTGTACATTCATGAGTCCGCGGACGTTTAGTCCCTGGGCGAGCTTGATGGTTTGTTCGCGGATTTCGTCGATGAGCTTGGGGCTGAGCGAGTAGGGGGGCAGGGTGCAGGCTGAGTCTCCGCTGTGTATGCCGGCTTGTTCAATATGCTCCATGATACCGCAGACGAGTACATCTTTGCCGTCGGAGATAGCGTCGGCATCGACTTCGATGGCCATATCGAGGAATTTATCGACGAGTACGGGGTGGTCACGTCCTACGGTTGAGGCATCTACGGCGTTGGCCATGTAGTGGTCGAGTTGGTTTTCGTCGGCGACGATTTCCATGGCCCGTCCGCCGAGGACATAACTGGGGCGGACGAGTACTGGGTAGCCGATTCTTTCGGCGATTTCGCGGGCACCTTTCACGGTGGTGGCGATTCCGTTGGGTGGTTGGCGGAGGTTAAGTTTTTCGAGCAGCTTCTGGAAGCATTCACGGTCTTCGGCGAGGTCGATGCTTTCGACGGATGTGCCGATAATGGGGACGCCGGCGTCCTGGAGTCCTTTGGCGAGGTTAAGTGGGGTCTGTCCGCCGAACTGGACGATAACTCCGAAGAGTTTATCGCCGAGTTTTTTGCAGATGTTAAGTACGTCCTCGTGGGTGAGGGGTTCGAAGAAGAGCATGTCTGAGGTGTCGTAGTCGGTACTGACGGTTTCGGGATTGGAGTTTACCATAATTGCTTCGAAGCCCATTTCGCGGGCGGCGAAGGCGGCGTGCACGCAGCAATAGTCGAATTCGATACCCTGGCCGATACGGTTAGGGCCGCCGCCGAGAATCATGATTTTCTTTTTATCGGTTACGCGGATTTCTTCGTCGGAGACTTTTTTTGCCCGGCCTTTGCTGTCTATTACGGTGAAGGGTGTTTCGTGGGTTGAATAGTAGTAGGGGGTGTAGGCCTCGAATTCGGCGGCGCAGGTATCGACGAGTTTGTAGGTGACCTGGATGTCGAGTTCGTCGCAGCGTTGACGGATTTTATCTTCGGTGGTGTGGTAGAGGTGGGCGAGCTGGTAGTTGCTGTAGCCCCATTGTTTGGCCTGAGCGAGTGTCTGGGCGGGCAGGTCTTTGATTTTATGGTAGCTTGCCAGTTCGTTTTCGAAGTCAACGAGTTCCTTGATGTTGCTGATGAACCATGGGTCAATATGGGTCAGTTCGCAGATGCGTTCGATGGTCCAGCCCATTTTGAGGGCGTAGCGGATGTAATAGAGACGTCCCTGGCAGGGTTCGACGAGTTTACGGGTGAGTCGGTCTTCGGGGATGGGGAAGCTGGTTTGGAGTGGTGCCGAGTCGCCTTTGCCTTCGGGTTTATCGTGGTTTTCCTGGCCTCTTTGGGCCCGGAGCCATTTGTCGTTGTGGTCGAGTCCGAGTCCGAAGCGTTTGACTTCCATGGAGCGGATACCCTTCTGGATGGATTCCTTGAAGGTTCGACCGATACTCATGGCTTCGCCGACGCTTTTCATCTGGGTGGTGAGGGTTTCGTCTGCTTCTGGGAATTTTTCGAAGGTCCAGCGGGGGATTTTGGTTACGACATAATCGATGGTGGGCTCGAAGCAGGCGGGGGTTTCTTTGGTAATGTCGTTGGGGATTTCGTCGAGGGTGTATCCGCAGGCTAGTTTGGCGGCGATTTTGGCGATGGGGAATCCGGTGGCTTTACTGGCCAGGGCTGAGCTGCGGGAGACGCGGGGGTTCATTTCGACGACTACCATATCTCCGTTTTCGGGATTGATGGCGAACTGTATGTTACTGCCGCCGGTTTCTACTCCGATCTCGCGGATGATGGCCAGTGAGGCATCGCGCATGAGCTGGTATTCTTTGTCGGTTAGGGTTTGGGCGGGTGCTACGGTAATGGAGTCGCCGGTATGGACGCCCATGGGGTCGAAGTTTTCGATGGAGCAGACGATAACGACATTGTCGAGCCGGTCGCGCATGACTTCTAGTTCGTACTCCTTCCAGCCGATGACTGACTGCTCGATGAGTACTTCGTTAATCATGGAATATTCGATGCCTCTGGAGCAGATTTCCTCGAACTCCTTTTTGTTGTAGGCGATTCCGCCGCCGGTTCCGCCGAGCGTGAAGGCGGGCCTGATGATTGCGGGCAGTCCGATTTCTTCGAGTGCTTTCCAGGCATCTTCCATGTTGTAGGCCAGAACGGATTTGGGCATTTTGAGGTTGATAGCTTCCATGGCGTCACGAAAGAGCTTGCGGTCTTCGGCCTTGTGAATAACGGCACGGGAGGCTCCGATCATCTCGACGTTATATTTATCGAAAACACCGGCATCGGCGAGCTGGACGGCGGTGTTAAGTCCTGTCTGTCCGCCGAGGGTGGGCAGGACGGCGTCGGGACGCTCTTTGGCGATGATTTTTTCTACCGCTTCGGGGGTTATGGGTTCGATATAGGTTCGGTCGGCGAACTGGGGGTCGGTCATGATGGTAGCGGGGTTGGAGTTTACCAGTACGATTTCGTAGCCTTCCTCGCGGAGTGCTTTGCAGGCCTGGGTGCCTGAATAATCGAACTCGCAACCCTGGCCGATGACGATGGGGCCGGAACCAATAATCAGTATCTTCTTGATGTCAGTGCGTTTAGGCATGTTCTTTCCTGTACAATACTACTAAAGCTGGTCTCTAAAATTTCACTAGTCTAACGGATAGTTCTGGTTCTGGCAACTTGCCTTTTTGGGAAAAAATTGAGGGGATGTGCGATAATATTGTCTGGCGATAGAGAGTGAGGGTTTTTTAAGAAGGATAACAGGGCCGACCGGTTTTGGGAGATAACTCATTTCAGGTTGGTTGGTTATGTTTTTTGTGGTTATTGGTGCAGGGGGGTATTATAATGACTGGAGTTTTGCAAGATGGCAATTCAGCATACTTTAATAATCAGAAGACAATGAGCGGCGTTGTTTTTTTGAATTTATGACTTTTGTTGTGAGTTACTGATTTTTGACAAGCTAAGGCAACACCTTTTTTTGTGAGTATTATGAGGAAAGACAAAAGGAAAAAACTGTCCGGGAGCGGCCTGTCGACGCAGCCCGCTTTGGAATTGAGGCAGAGTTTTATTGATCGGGTTGGCGGCTGGGCTTTTGTTTTGTGTGTTTTGGGGGTTCTGGCCTTGAGCTTTGGGCTCAATACGGCGGCGCTTGACTGGGGTCAGTGTGGTTATATTTCGTGGCAGCCGGACTCTATTGAGGGGTATCAGACACTTTGTCATATGCCGCGTCTGTTTAAGACCTGGACTCATAAGTATCCGCGGGGTCAGTATTTGATTAACGCGGCTTTTTATCAGCCGCTATTGAGCCACTGGACGAAACATCCGGTGGAGGGTCGGGATTCTCAGGGGCGGCTGGTGAGTTCGGTTCTGGACGCGGGGCGTTTATATAAGCTGGCGGGGATTGCTCGTTGGATATCGGCGATTATGTCAGTGCTGATAGTCTGGGCGGTGATTCTGATTTCGCTGAGTTTGTTTAAGGATAAGCTGGTGGCGTGTCTGGCGGGGCTGACGTTGTCGACTTCGGTGATTTATATTTTTTATAGCTGTTCGGGTTGTGTTGATATACCAGCGATGTTCTGGTTTACGTGGGCGTGTTTTGGGGTCGTCAAGGCGGTTGAGACTAACAAGTGGCGTTATTATTTACTGCTGGGTTTTTGCTGTGCCTATTCGGTTTGCACGAAAGAAGGTGTGGGGACTTTTATCGTAGGGCTGGGGTTGGCGATGTGGGCTTTGATGATTGAGAAGTCTCGGCGGGATGGGCTATCGTGGCAGAAGTCTGTCAGCAGTATTTTTACGCTGCGGATATTGGTGACAATCGCGGTTATATTTACGGTGTTTTTGACATTGGAGGGGTTCTGGAACGGTTCGGCAGAGTTTACTGCTCGGATTACTCATTGGGGGCAGGTGGTTAAGGATGAGTTTTTGCCGCGTTTTCATGGTCATTTACCGATATTATGGCAGAGCTGTACGCAATTGTATCTGGGGTTGGGTTGGCCTTATATGGCTGCCCTGGTGGTTGCTCTGGTTTACTGGGGTTGGCGTTTTCGGTGGAAGCTGGTGTTCGCTTTGGGGCCGCTGGTGACGTTTTATCTGCTGACGGTTTTGAACATTGTATTTAACGCACCTCGTTTTATGCTTTGCGGTTATGTGGGGATTGCTGTGATGATTGGCAAGATGCTGGCGGATTTTCTGCGATATAAGCGGGTGCCGGTGTGGTTGCGCTATCCGCCGGTGGTATTTTTGTTTGTGGTTTCGCTGGTGGGGAGTGTCGGGCTGAATTTGGAGATGAGAAATGACACGCGGGTACGGGCCGAGCAGTGGGTTGACGAGCATATCGATAAGGGTGAGCTGGTGGCGGTTTCGATGAAGAAGATTTATGCGCCTCGGCTGATTTACAATGGTTATAAGGCAATTAACGACTGGAGCAGCCGGGGAGTGCGGACGCAGTCGGGTTTGCAGAAGGTTTATCCGAAATATCTGGTGGCTTCGCCGGACTGGCCCTGCATCCCGAATAATTCGGCCCCGGAGTTTCGGAAGAAATTGTTCGCGGACGAGACGGGTTATGTGAAGGTGGCAGAGTTTGGTCCTTTGTATTTCGCGAACCGGCAATCGCTGTGGGGTATTAATATTCGGCCTCAAGAGAGGATTGGGCGGCTTAGTCCGCGGATGTGGATATATGAGAAAAGAAGTGATGATATTATGGGGACAGATAAGTAATGTTTAATGGCAAAAAGATTGTGGTGGTGATGCCGGCTTATAACGCGGCGGCAACTATTCTGAAGACTCATGAAGAAGTGATGGCCCAGGGGATAGTTGATTTGGTGATTGTGGTTGATGATGCCAGTGGTGATGACACGAGCTCTATCGCCCGGAATTTGCCGCAGACGGTGGTTCATAGGCATGATGAGAATCTGGGTTATGGCGGGAATCAGAAGTCTTGCTATAGGCTGGCGTTGGAGCATGGGGCGGATATTGTGATTATGGTTCATCCTGATTATCAGTATACGCCTTTGCTGGTGCCGGCGATGGCGGCGGTTATCGCCAACGGGCTTTATCACTGTGTTTTGGCGTCGCGGATTCTGGGCGGGTACGCTCTGAAATACGGGATGCCGTGGTGGAAGTATTCGGCGAATCGTTTTTTGACTTTCACGGAGAATATTTTAACGGGTGCAAAACTTTCGGAATACCATACGGGGTATCGGGCTTTTTCGCGGGAGCTGCTGGAGAAGCTGGACCTGGATGGTAATTCGGATGATTTTATTTTCGATAATCAGATGCTGGCGGAGATATTGTGGGAGGGTTATGAGATCGCCGAGATGACATGTCCGACGAAATATTTTCCGGAAGCGTCGAGTATTAATTTTCGGCGGAGCTGCAAGTATGGGTTGGGTTGTCTGGTGACGGCATTGCAATATCGGCTGGCGAAGTCTTTGGGGGTTCGGTTGGGGATTTTTCGTAAAAAAAATGATACGCGGTGAAGCCGAAGGGGACGCCGGGGAGAGGTTGGGGCACTCCGGGAATATTAATCAGCTTTACATGATTTCCTGTCAAATCAACCGCGACAACTATACAACCTGTCACTGCCTAACGCTTCGATACCATCTCCGTCTGCCACGCCGCGAAAGTCGTTTCCAGCCCCAGCTGGCCGACCTTATCCAGAATCCGACCGATGTTGTCATCCAGACAGTTTAACCCCAATTTCTCACTTAGCGGTCAAAACCGTCAAAAATAAAAATATTTTCTGTGATTTTGAGTTGTAAGCGGCGATTTTAGTTCGATATTGGCTCTGGTACAGACCTGCCCTATTGCCAGGTGTTTTTCAGCCGCGATAATATGTGCATGTACCTGAAGAAGCACAAGCGAAAGAAGAACGGCAAGTACAACACCTACTACAGCATAGCTGAGAAGCGTAAAGTCTCGCGCGGTCGTTATGTGGAGAAGATGGTTCTGTATCTCGGGGAGATTTCCGATTCGCAAAAGAAGTCCTGGGAAAAGTCTATTGAGATAATCAACGAGGATAACCAGCCTGTCCGCAAATCATTGTTTGCTTATGACCAGGATAATCATGCCCACCATGATGTCGATACCATTGCCGTGAAATTATCAAAGATGCGGCTGGAAAACCCCCGAACATTTGGTGACTGTTGGCTGGGCTGTGAGATATGGGATACTCTTGGGCTGGATAAATTCTGGTCCGCTCGTATAGACACCGAAAGATCTTCGGTGGAGTATTCCAAAGTCGTTAAATTATTGACGGTAAATCGTCTTATCAAACCCGGCGCGGAGTTTTATGTTCATCAGCACTGGTTTACTCAAACCGCAATGGATGTATTGCTGGACTGTGATTTTGAGGTTGCCGAAAAGAACCGGCTTTACCGCTGCCTGGACAGGATATTGCCCTACAAAGAGGAGCTTTGCTCTTATCTGAAAGATACCTGGCAGATGATGTTCAATCTGGAATACGATATTTTGCTTTACGATATCACCAGTACGTATTTTGAGGGATTATGCAAACAGAATCCTAAAGCCAAATTTGGTCATAGCAAAGATCGCAGAAGTGATTGTCGGCAGATTCTGATAGCTTTGGTAGTTACGCCCGATGGCTTTCCGATTAATTATGAAATCTGGGCGGGTAATACCTCGGAGAAAACCACGCTAAAGCCGTTATTGAACAAGATAGAGTCAAAATACGGCCAAGTCGGCAGGGTTTGGCTGATGGACCGGGGTATCCCCACAGAAGCGGTACTTGAGCACATGCGTGATAATGACATTGGTTACCTTGTTGGTACTCCTCGTAAATTACTGGATGAATTCTCAAAAGAACTCTCGGTGAAAAACTGGCATGATGTAAATGACAGTGTTCGCATAAAGCATATCGAAAAAGATGGTGAATGTTATGTTCTAGCCCGCAGCAAAGAGCGGATGGCTAAAGAACGGGCTATGCGTAAGCGCAAGCTGCGTGACTATCTGGAAGGTCTGGAGAAGCTGAAGAAATATCGTGATTACGCCCGTTTTATGCAAAGGCTGGGCAAACTCAAACATCATGCTGGCAGTTCGTATAAATGCGTTACTCTTACAATTCCAAAACCAAAGGAAAGAATTGAGGAAGGTGAGTTTGATTATAAATTCGATAGGAACAAATACCGAGAAATGATTTATCGTGACGGCACATACTTTTTGCGTACCAATCAAACCGGAAAGAATGGCATAGAGCTTTGGCAGGAGTATATGCTGCAATGTAATGTAGAACAAGCGTTCCGGGAGCTCAAAAGCGATCTGGGTGTTCGGCCGGTCTATCACCATAAAGAAGACCGGGTCGATGCTCACGTGTTTGTAGCGTTTATGAGCTATTGTCTGCAAGTGACCTTGAGACACAGACTGCGGGCCAGTGCCTGCGGGATAACCAGCCAGGCCGTTTTGGAAACAATGTCACGAATCCAGATGCTCGATGTGTCCTTTGAAACCCAGGACGGCAGGACTCTGCTGATGCAGAGATATACCGAGCCCGATGGCGATCAGAAATTGCTGCTATACCATTTGAAGATGGAAATGCCGCCGCAAAAGCCACCGAAAATATACAGCGGTCAGCTCAAAAAATAACACCACTGTTGGCGACAGACCAACAGCCCTGAAGGAGCCAAAAATCCACTTTTTACCCCTTAAGTGAGAAATTGGGGTTAGGTTCGCCAGATAATATTTCCGCATGTCCGGATCGCTAATCGGTCCAATCTTGCGATACTTCGTATAATAGCTGTCATATTTGCCTAGCCGTTTTATAGTAAGATGTTTCCGATAAGTTTTATCGGTCAGTAAGGCCGCGAATCATTCTCCGATATCGAGGGCCTCGATGGCTTCTTCCACCGAATAGAAGATCTTCGTGGCGGTTTCGGTGACGAATGGTGACGGGGCGGCCTGCGGTATCCAGATAACGTAAACTTCCTTGGTGGCTTCGTGGGCGTGCTGGAGTTCGCGTTCCACCCCGCTGGAGAGGCACGGACGGCCATCGGGCAGGGCCGGGATATAGCTGATTATCATGTCAGCCTGTTCGATGAGCATGAAATCGCGAGCGTATATCTGGGCGTGGATGTCACCGGAGACGGCCAGAATATCGGCCACGCTAAAGGTGAAGCTCTGGCCCATGATGGTCTTTTCGATTACCTTGGCCCCCATCTGCGAGGCTTGCAGGGCCTCCACAAAAATATCCTGCTCCTCCAGGTCGGCCGGGTCGAAGATGATATATTTTCGTCCGAGCACCCCTCGCAGTCTGTCGATCTCCTCCTGAGTTTCGGGCAGGTCGGATATATGTGTCATGGGAAAGCTGAAATAGGCCCGGGCTTTATGTCGCTCGAACAGAAGCTGATAAAAAGTGTGAGCGGTCTTGTGATCCTTTCCCACAGCCAGGGTATAAAACTTTGCGTCCCGGTTTTTCCTGCTCACCATGCGGCAGCCGTTTATCATCATCTCGGTAGCGAGGGTTTCTTCCTCGCGCCAGACCAGCAGGTCCTTGAGTGAATGGTCGATCTGATGGTCATTGAGCAGGCGTGCGTGCAGACAGTCAACGCTGTCCATCAGACAGATATACATATCGGCATCAAATTTAGCGAGCTGGTCAAAATCAAAGGCTGGAAACAAACCATGCCGCCAGCGGAACACCGCGTGGGTATTGATAATAAGATTATCTTCCTTCTCGGTCCGGGCCAGGATATCCTTAAAAACACTGCGTCGCAGCAGATGCAGCCGGGCCAGCGGCAGATCGAGAATGCGGCCCGAAACAACGTCCGGGGCCTCATCGTACATCATCTCACCAACATGAGCGATGGACATATTCTGACCCTGCTCCCGGGCGATGGCGGCGGCCCGCTTCAGATAGGCAGCCTTGTTAATTCCCACGGTTCCACTTACGATAACTTTCATATTAAAACTCCCATCAAATAACCGGCCCGAATCCTTGGCCGGAACTAATCCCGGTCAATCTTTTAACACGATAATATCCTGAGGGCTGATCTCCAGATGCACCTTTTGGCCGGATTTGAGCAGGCATTCGCGGTTCGAGAGAACCTTTATTTTCCAACTCAGCCTATCGGCCAGTTCGATGATATACAAATGGACTTCACCCTGATTTACCACTTCGCTGATTGTCGCCGGAATGTACATCATCCCCCCAGCGGTGTCCGGTTCAGCGCTGATTCTGATGTTCTCTGGCCGGATGCAGCATTGCACTTCGGTATTGGCGGTCAGATTTTCAGCGTTTATCGCCTTGAGTGTTCCGGCGGCGGTGTCAATCCGCGTCAAATCACCGACCTCTATAATTTGGCCCTCGATGAAATTGGCCTCGCCGATGAAATCCGCCACAAAGCAACTGACCGGATGATGATATATATCTTCCGGCGTGCCAATCTGACAGATTTCGCCATCTTTCATGATCGCTATCCTGTCGGCCATGGAGAGTGCTTCGGTCTGGTCATGCGTGACGTACACCGCGGTTATGCGGCTGCTCTTAACCAGTTGCCGCAATTCGGTACGCATGTGAATACGCAATCGGGCATCGAGATTGCTGAGCGGTTCATCCAGCAGCAGATAATCCGGCCCTGCGGCCAAGGCCCGGGCCACCGCCACCCGCTGCTGCTGACCGCCGGAAAGCTGATTGGGTTTGCGTGAGGCATAATCGCTCATCTGCACCCTTTCGAGCTGTTCGGCAGCACCAAGGGCCCTTTTGGCGGCAGGGATATTCTTCATCTTCAAGCCGAACTCGACGTTTTTCTGTACGGTCATGTGCGGCCAGAGGGCATAGCTCTGGAAGACCAGAGCGGTGTCACGCTTATCGGGGCTCAGATGCGTAACATCTTTATCATCAAAGAATATCTGACCGCTGTCGGGCTCGGTAAGACCGGCGATGATACGTAAAAGAGTGGTCTTGCCGCAACCGCTGGGACCGAGCAGAAAGAAAAACTCGCCCTGCTCAATTCGCAAGTCGATGGATTTCAGGACAGAGATATTCTCTCGCCCCTGCTGATATGATTTACTGAGATTTTTGATGATGATAGACTTCATTTACAAGCTCGCAAAGTTAAATCACATTCTAAATATGGCTCCCAGACGCTTGCCCAGCAGCAAAGAGGCCAGAGCTAACGAACCGCCCAGAAACATCATGCCGTAAACGCCCAGTGCCGCGGCGATATTGTGTGAGTCGAGGTTAGCCGACATGGCCTGAGCGTAGATTTCCTTGGTGATGGGGTAATCCGCCTGCAATTGAGCCAGAACCAGCGAATCGCTGACCTCCAGCATCGCCAGTGAGAAAGTCAGCACTCCGGCAGCGAGGATATTACCCATTATCAGCGGCAGTGTGACCCGAAAGAAACCGCTCAATCGGGTTGAGCCGAGATTATGGGCGGCTTCTTCCAGAGCGATAGGAATCTGCTGCAACCCCGCCGCTACGCCGCGAACTACAAAAGGCATACGCCTGATGCTGTAAGCGATGACGATGATGATAAGCGGGTTACGCATAGGACCGATACTTTCAAAGCATGACCCCTTGGGAGTCATGGCGACAAACCCCGAAGCCAGAATCACCCCCGGAACCGCCAGAGGCAGCATAATTAAACCATCCAAAAGACGATGCCCCATCGGGCGGCTGCGAATGATAAGCCAGGCGGCGATCGAACCGAGGATGAGGTCTATTAGCGTGGATAATCCGGCGTAACGCAGGCTGTTGAAGATGGTGTTCTTGATGGCCGGCTCGGTCAGGACCAGTTTCATATGAGCAAATGTGTATGTCTCGGGCAAAACCGTTGTGTACCAGCGTTCGGCGAAGGCGGTGATAATCACACCCAGATGCGGCAGACCCGCCAGGATTATTATCAGCAGGAAAAAACACCACGCCGCCAAAGTACCGACTTTTGACAGTCGCGACGATGATTTGGCGATTGAGGCTTTATTGGTCTCGCTGCGTTCGGTATTGCCGAAAATCACTTTGCCCAATATAAACAGCAAAACGGTACAAAACAGCAGTACCAGCACCAGGCTGTAAGTTCGAGGCGAAATATCGGCACTGGATAATTCCCGGAAGATCCTTACCGCGGTGAGCTTCTCATAGCCGACCATTAGCGGCGTGCCGATATCGGTGAAAGCCCCTATGAAAACTATCGAGCCGCCGGAGAACAACCCCGGTCTAAGCAGCGGCAGCGTGATGTGCCGGAAAGTACGCATCCGGTTGGCACCGAGATTCATTCCCGCTTCGCTCAGGGCCGGGTCAAGGTTGGCAAAAGTCGCCACCAGATTCAAATACATCACCGGGAACAGGTGCAGGGCCTGCAAGACCGCCGAAATCCAGAATCCCTGTCCCAGCCAATCGGGAGCCTGAGCCAGCTCTATCCAACCCAGCCGCTCCAGCAGTAAATTCAATATCCCAAACTGCGACAGAAACCGCTGCACCGAAAGCGCCCCCACAAAAGGCGGCAGAATAAGAGGCAGCAGCAGTAACGCGGTCAGAAAATTCTGGCCCCGAAATTTATAATTCACGTTTATGCTCGCCAGAGGAATCGAGATGATCGTCACCAGCACCGTCGTAGTCAGAGCCAGGATAAAACTATTGAAAAGCTCACCCCGATGAGTCTCATTTTGCAGGATATTGGCGAACCAGAAAAAAGTGAACCCCTTCTGAGCGTCATAGAAACCACCCTTCAGGGCCAGAAAAAGCGGATAAAGAAAAAATAGCACAAAAAACGCCGCTATCACAGCCTGAGCCGACGCCGCGGCAATTCCCCTTTTATCACGGATTGGTGAGCGGTCAGATAACGGCAAGGAAACTATCCTTCTATGACTTTCTGATAGTTTTTGCGAAAGAACTCTATCCAGCCATCAACGATGATCGCGGCGGCGGCAGTATCTTCCATTTTTGTGCAAGTCTCCAGCAGATTTTCGGAAGTGCGGATATTCTCCGGCAGACGATTAAATATTTCCGTCAGGGCCGAAGGATAATTATTGTCGATAAGCTTCTTTTTCGCCTTGAGCATCAGAGCGTGATTTTCGATAGCCGCGGCATTAACAATCCGGGCAAGTGTCCCGTACCTTTTCGCACGCAGCTCGCCGTCAACTTCCAGCTCCGCACCCAAAGTATGAGGATTCTGCATCCAGTTCGGCATATCATCCCGGTAGACCTCATAGAAATCCTTGCGAATCGGCTGGCGATTCATCGCCTTATCGACCGGCCCCTCCTTATGCCCCGCTGGTAAGGCCCAGAGTGCCTGCCCTTTCAGTGACAGCAGAAAATCAACAAATCGAGCCGCCGTTTCCGGATGGGCAGGGTTCTTTAAGATCGCGACCGGGTCGGGCGTAAAACCCGTCTGCCCTTCGGGGCTTATGTAATTAACAATGTCCGGCGCGGAAACCACCCGCAGGAATCCGTAAAAATCAATGCATATTGCCGCAACAGATTCACCCAGCATGGGACTGTCGGCAGCGGAACCGGCACTGTTTTTGAACATTTTGCAATTAGATATAATTGCATGCAGCCGTTCCCAACCCTTTTGCCAGTCGCCGGCTGACTGCACTATCATTTCATAAGCCGCCGCCACAGAACCGGACTGTGTCGGGTCAGCCAGAATAAGCTGAGGGTAAAACTCTGAACCGCCCAGGTCTTCCCATCTGAGCGGATGGTGAAGTTTCAGCCTCTCAAGTATCTGCACATTGTAAATAAAGCCAAACCCGCTGACCACATAGCCACACCAGTAATGGTCCGAATCATAAAGAGGCATCCCGCTCAATTTGGCCGGAATCTGTTCTAAAACATCATCGCTCAGATATAGCTTCTCCAGCAAACCTTCTTTGGCCAAAACCTGAACCGGATATTCGCCCCCGCCAAACAGCACATCAATTTCAGCGGTGTCTGACCGGGAATAAATGTTCTGCAAATACCGGAGAATCAAACTGCTGCCCCCGCCAACATCCCGCCATTCGATCTCAACGTTCCGGCCATATTTTTCAAGGTAATATTCAGCGAAATGATGCTCAAACTCACGTTTGATACTGTTACTGTGAGGACTTATCACAACCAGCCTGTCAGTATTTTGAGTACTGGCATTTTCTTCTCCCTTCCCGGCTGATTCCGGTTGCTCCTTGCTGCAGCCCAACGCGAACAGACAGAATACGATAGACAAGACGAACAATACGAGATGTTTACTTTTCATTGCCATTCCAAATCAAATTATTTTTCGGACGATTTTTTGTACAGTAAACTATTATATATCCTTCCCCCATTTTGACAATATTCATCCAAAGTCTCTACCGCCCGTTCTCGGTGGATGTTATTTATCACTTCAACACCCCCTCTGACCAGACAGTCAAGTCCCGCTCGTGGCTTACAGCCCTCATCGAAACCTATTCGTTCGGCATCTTCGGTCCGGGCTCCGCAAACCAGCCGGCTTATCCCCGACCAGTGAATCGCCCCCAGGCACATCGCACAAGGTTCCGTACTGGTTACCAATTCACAGGACCTGCCTCCTGCCGAGAGATCATAATACCCGTTTTTCTTCTGAGCCCACAACAAAGCCAGAATTTCCGCGTGAGCTATCGATGTCCCCATAATTTCCACAGAATTGACTGCCAGACTAAGCCATTCTTTCCTGTTAAGGTCAAATACCCCCGCCGCGAAAGGCCCGCCGGTCCCCTGACGGACATTCTCGGCAGAAAGTGCGATGACCCAATCCATCCGCTCTTCGATCGAATTGCTGCATAATACCTCATTATGACAAAAATCCGCCAGCCACCTGGGAAATCCCAATTTGATATTATTGAAAAGATCGCTCATCATTTTTGTAACTTAAACACCATTATTACTTTATGAAAACAACTCATACATCCCTGACCGTCTAATTTATATAACAAGTTCGCTAACATAACAGAAAAAAATGGATGTGCTTTGTTAGAATTTTAAGCCTCTTTAAAAATATTCGTGGGTAAATACAGGTTCAGGTAATTTTGCAAGGTTATGATACAAAGCAACTTCCAACGTTTTGAATTCTCGAAAGCCGTAAGCTTTTCTGGTGGTCAGTTTGGCTTTGGCGTTCAGGCCCTCCACGATCCCGGAGGAAAACTTCTTCTGGGCCTTAAACCAGTTCAGGATCAGCTCGCGATGATTGCGCAACATGCGAGCTACCTTCTTCATCGGCTCCAGACGAGAGCGCATTACCTTGACACACCATTTATCCAGAAAAACACCGGCCCAATAGGGGCTGATATAATCCCAGAAAAGCTGAAATTGTTCCTTCAGCAGATAACCTTTCACCGTTTTGAGATTGTACTGCAACAGTTCTCTCAAAGAAGCCTGTTGCGAATCCTGGAGATTTTCCGGGCGCTTCAGCAGCAGCCAGCGGCTCTTTTTCAGTACCGGCTCATAACCCTCACGCAGCAGTTCCTTCGATTCGCCGGCCCGAATTTCATCAAGCGACTTGTTCATATGCACCATAATATGAAAACGGTCCAGAACATGGATCGCCTGAGACGCTTTTTTGGCAATCACTTTCAGATAGGCTTTCCACATATCGCTGCACACAAATTCCAGTTGCCCGGCACGTTCTTTGCCCAGCCAGCGAAAGAACCGCAGCAGAGTCTTGGCGGTACGTTTTTCGCCTACCCACAACAGGCGTTTGCATTCTTTGTTGATCTGATAAACCACGGTAATATAACGATGGCCCCGGCCCCACTGCATTTCATCCACACCAATAGCGGTAATGCCGGCCATATCCATATGCTCCCGGCCCCAGGTCACCGCCATCTCTACGGAACTGAAAACCGTATGCCAACTGGTTCGGAAAGCTGCGGCTACTTCACTCCAATTCATCCGTTGAGCCCAGCGCGCCAGAAACCAACTGTAGGTTCGGGTAACCGGAGATTTGCCCTGAGCCCAGGGAACCCGTTCCACCTTGATGCCGCAGCGGGGGCGGTTTACTCGCCGCATGGCATAAACGAAATAAACCAGTATGCCCCAGAAAGGCACAAACTCAAAGCGACGGGACGGCAAGGTGTCATAGCCGGAACATTTCCGGCCGCAATCGGAACAGACCGGACGACTGTTCTTACGCGACCGAAGGAATATATGCAGCTCTTTTTGCTTGCCGTTTTCGATCATTTTGTCGCTTTCATAAACAAAACCCTGGTACTTTTCAATTCGATTGAGTATAGTTTTAACCTGCATCCTGTGTCCTTTCTGCCAAGTGATATCTTTTGCAACAATACCATTTTGTCAGAAAGTTTCGCAGGATGCATTATTTATATTTCCACAAACTCCACCGGAAAAACCGCTCAATCCGCCAATCCGCCCTCTCTCGCCCAAAGGCTGGAGGCTAAATGGCGGGGTTTGGGGCAGAGCCCCAAGGATAAAATACCCACAAATTATTCAGAAGAACCAATTTTAATAGCGGGGTCAAAGATTGGTACTTAGCTTACCAATAAATAGTCCTTAAAGCATTGCTATAGATAAAGTTAGACAAAAAGCCACAGGGTGCTTCTGTATTGCCTCAGTTGGAAATGGACAAATCCTTTAAAGTTGCTATTCTTTATGTATATTTTTGAAAGGGATTTGTTATGAAACAGGAGCGTAGGCGGTTTGAGGCGGTGGAGAAGGTAAGGATTATTCGGGAGCATCTTCTGGAGAAGCGGCCTTTGTCGGAGGTTTGCCAGCAGTACGGCATCGCTCCGACCCAGTTTTACCAGTGGCAGAAGCTGTTTTTTGAAAATGGAGCCACGGCCTTTGAACCCAAAAAGGTCGGCCGGGAGTATGAACTGGAAAACCTGATCAAAAAACTCGACAAAAAGCTGGTCAAAAAAGATGAGGTCATCGCCGAGCTGGTTGAGCATAACATCGACTTAAAAAAAAAGCATGGTCCGGGTTGAAAGACGCCTGGGCGGAACCGGATGTTCGGGATGAAGTCGTTGATTATGTGCGCAAATGGACGGATAAAACGGAAGTGAAGGCCGCGACAATGATAAACTGGATGGGCATTTCTCGCAGCAAGTTTTATGACTGGCAGAAACGTTATGGCAAGGTCAACGAGCACAACGGCTGGATTCCTCGTGACTTCTGGCTCACCGATGTCGAAACACAGTCGATCATCGCCTATCATGCGGATCATCCGCGGGAAGGCTATCGGCGGCTGACTTATATGATGATGGATGAGGATATTGTCGCGGTGAGTCCTGCCAGCGTTTATCGAGTGTTGTCAAAGGCGGATTTGCTGCAACGCTTCAACGGCAAACCCTCCAAAAAAGGCAGTGGCTTCGCTCAGCCCTTAAAACCGCATGGACACTGGCATATCGACATTTCGTACATTAATATCTGCGGCACCTTTTACTACATGTGTTCCATTCTGGACGGTTTTAGCCGATACCTCGTGCATTGGGATATCAAGGAGTCGATGACGGAGGCGGAGGTGGAAATTATTCTTCAGCATGCCCGTGAGAAATTCCCCGAGGCTCGACCGCGGATAATCTCGGACAACGGCCCGCAGTTTATCTCGAAGGACTTCAAAGAGTTTATTCGGCTCAGCGGTATGACACATGTCAAGACCTCGCCGTATTATCCGCAGAGCAACGGAAAACTCGAACGCTATCACAAAACGATCAAGGGTACCTGTATTCGAGTTCATACGCCATTGTCGCGGGATGATGCGTGTCGCCTGGTGGCTGATTTTGTGAGGCATTACAATGACCAGCGGCTACACAGTGCGATTGGATATATTACGCCCAACGATAAACTTGCCGGCCGGGCCGAAACGATTCTGGCCGCCCGGGAAGCCAAACTCGATGCCGCCCGTCAGGCCCGCAAAGCCCTGAGAAAGGTGTCGTAGTGAAAAGACGCTTGACAGAGATTGGGAACGCCCGGACAATACCGTTGGTAGGCGAAACGGACGCAGGCTCTGCAGAGGTGCAACCTGCCAGGGATAGCCAGACCAAGGCGACGAATTGTCGTGGGGGTGGCAGTTATACACCTGCCGCCCCAGGTGTGAGGCGTTCCGCAGACAATTCAGAGCCTTCTTATGCCTTTAAAAACCTCTTGCCGAAGGCAAGTTTAAGAGTTAATCGTGAAACCCATTTGTCCAATTCACGCTGAACCAATACACTTCCACCTCAGCAGTTACATTTTTTTCTGTATTGAAATATTGCGAGCATATCTAGCGCATAAGAATGCAGCCGCAACAGCCGGGCTATAAAACAAGTACGAAAAATCAAATTGCTCTAATTTAGCCCGCACAGACTTATCGACCCGAAAAGTCCGTCCGCGTTTTCATTAGCACTAAGACAATATATCGAACCATCCACAGCAAAAGCCTTCACCCCTTCAGGTCTCACTCCAACCGGAACCACCCCAACCCAGGAAATTACTCTGTCTTTACCGATTTTCAAACAAAACAGCGAATCCGTTCGTTCACAGCCCACAAACACAAAAGCCTCGTCTGCCTCAACGACTATCGCTATCCCTTCCGGGTCAATACGCTGCCGTGAAAAATACTGACGTAAATCTACATAATCCAATGCGACATAGCAAAACTCATCATTCTCGTCATAATAAACAAAATAAAAATCGACTCGCTGTCCGCCTCGCTTATCGTCACTTGTTTTTCGCCCCTCACAAGCCAACGCAATCAGCCAGCCGGACCTGTCCAGAATTTTATCATACTAGTCCACAATCGCCAAACCATCCGGTTCAGCGGCCCAGGCCAGCTTGATGGCATCACGACAGACAATTTCCTTTCCTCGCATGTCGAGAACTATCACACTGTCATTTTCCTGACACGTTATCCCGCCAATCTCGTCCCGGTCACTGAACGCGCAATACTCCGGCTCTATAATTCCCGCCGGAACATCGAGAATATCGGCCAAATTCACAAATTTACGATATTCATAAGAAACTCCCCGCAAATCTATCAATCCGATGGAACCCTATGTCGCATCGTCGGCCTCGGCCTCATTGGCAACCAAAGCCCACCGGCCTGAATGCCCCACCACGACATTATCCGGCCCAATCCCCACCTCCAACGCTCCGACCTTCTGCCCGCTCCCGGCCCCCTCAGGACAAACCGAGACAACAATCACCTTCCCCTGTTTTGATGGATTAACATCAGGCAAAGTAACCAGCGCTGTCCTGCCACCCCGTAAAAGTGCGACGCTTGTAGGTTCGCTATTAACTTTTAATACATAAAAAGGGCGAGCCGCGATAATGGGGCTCGCCGAAAAATCAGCTCTATATAAATCAACCTAACGAGCAACCGCGTTAGTGACAGCCATAACCCCCGATTCAACGTCAATATCAACTATTTCCGCGTTTCCTTCAACCTCTACGGTCTGTAAAACCGTAAAGTCATATTGCCTGTCCCCACCCCAGACATTCACTCCCAACGCCAGAACAGCAGCTATAACAGCTTTATATATCATTATTACTTCAGCGAAGGACCGCCGCAATTCCAGAACAATCCCGTCTTATTCCAGTCACCGCCCGGATAATCCGGATTGCGCGAACCCTGTCGATTCGTTGTTGCCCAGTCATAATCGACTCTTTCGGCATGACAATCTGTAAACACTATGTGACAGCCGTCCAGATGCCGCCGGGCAAGACGTTTCCAGTCGCCCCGATGCCTGCCCAAAAGAGAACGTGTCCGGTAGTATTCAAAATCGTCGCGGTCAAGTTCTTTATTTGTAGTTCTCATCTCCAGCATCAAGACCGTTTCCCCGGCCCGCCGAATCGAACTCAGCTTCAACTGTTCCACATCATCCAGCACACTCAACGTAGGCCCGTTATTAAGCTCCGAATTCCACACATAGCAGAAAAACAACTGATATTCATAACTGTTAGTACTGTCATAAAACTTGATTTGGTCATCGCCGTAGGGAAACTTCGCGCCCGGATCAATAAATATACTGCCGTCATCAGGCGGTACACAGACCGAACGACCACGCGCCACCGCTTCTTCACTCAGTTCACGATAACTTCTCTCACCCAGCATAGGCGGAATCGCGTTGGCCCACCATTTTTCGCTGGTGAAATTATGGTACATATAATCGTCTTTATTCCCTTCCCACGGAAGATTGTCATTATTCTCAACCGACCATAAATTCGCGCCAATCCCCCATTGACGTGTATTGGAAAGGCTTTTTACCGCACGGGCATAATCACGTGCCTTGCCCAGCGCCGGCAGCAGTATCAATACCAGCAAAGAAATTATCGCCACCACTACCAACAATTCAACCAAAGTGAAAGCCTGTGACCTGTTTTTTGCTGCGGATATTTTTCTCATATCGCGTCCTTGCGTTAGTAATTTCAGTTCAGCCAGGGCGAATCACAGCTGCTGTCTGTGGGATCCACACAATCAAGCCAACTTGCCGCAAACATTGCTAAATCCAAGCTAATCCACCGGCTCTGCCGGTGAGAATTTATAAGGCTCTGCCGTTAAGTGCGTTACAATGGTCCTCCTTGAGGAAGGCTCCTGGGGTCAAGGAGGACACTATGAAAGACTGGCAGAGTCAGGCCCATGTAAAATGGGACTGTAAGTATCATGTTGTTATTGTACCCAAATATCGTCGCAAAGCAATATTTGGTAAGTTGCGAAAGGAAATAGGTGCGATATTGCGAGAATTGTGCCGCCAGTATGGGATAGAGCTTATAGAAGGTAACGCCATGGCAGACCATATTCATATGCTCCTGAGCGTTCCGCCCAAGTACAGCATCGCTATGACCATCGGTTATCTCAAAGGTAAAAGTGCCATCCGGATTTCTCGTGATCTGATGCGTACCAAAGGCACTCTCTTTGGCCGCAGTTTTTGGTCTCGCGGTTATTGTGTAAGTACCGTTGGTCTTGATGAAGCCCATATTCGTAAGTACATTCAAGATCAGGACAAGCATGAGCAAAATATTGAAAAAGGATTAGACTAACTGTAATGGCCCCTTTTAGGGGCCTTCCTCATACCACCGGCTCTGCCGGTGGTCATTGATTCAACCAGATCAACATAACAGTTCTGGTTGAAATCATGAGGTAGAACATAGCCCATCGCGATGGCCTCATCGCAATCCTGCGGCGGATTGTACCAGGCACGCAACAACGCAAAATCCTGAACATTCACCGGAGTGCCCCATTCATTGGGCATACCCAGAGAACTGTCCTTGGCATCATCGAAACCCAGCGGTCCTGATTCACTCGACGGATTTTCTTCAAGCCTGCCAACCTCATTGCTGTTAATGCCACTGCCGCCCCATTGCGAAACATTCTCGCCCACAGGACCAAAAACAATCGTCTGACTTACCGGGTCATAAACATGACCCTGCCAGTTGTCGTTCCCACAGCCCCAATCCCAGACTTGGTGTAAAGAAACATTGTGAATTGATGTAATCAAAGGCTCTGCCTCGTCACTCTCATCAAGAGTACTGACATTAATCCACCAATCGTCAGCATCTGGATTGAATGACAAATCAGTACTCAAATCAATAACCGCTTCGGCATTACCCGGCACAACATTATAGGTACGATTATCACCATAGGTCGTATCGACATAAATATACTGTTCTTCAACTATCGTAATAATTGTCCCCGCCCGCAAATTACTCCACACAGCATTCTGACTGAATTCCAGAATCCCCTGTTCAACACTGCCGTTGCCATACCATATATCACTGCCGTTCGCTTCGTTATCGAATTCGGCCCACCGAACCTGCCAGCCCCTGATATCCAGATGGTCCTGAGTAACTACCAGCTCGATCCAGTCCCCGCCATTACCCTGAATA
>CAXXMR010000033.1:0-41294 GCA_963663805.2 Sedimentisphaerales bacterium | reverse complement strand
GCTGCTGCAACAGGTTGAGGGGACTGTCTTTACCTCGTACCGGGGCGTTTGAACAGAATGACGGCCATTACCATGATTCCGCCTGCCAGGGCGACAAATAACATTATCATCAATATTTCAAATGCACTCATGCCTTTATTTTATAAAAACTTAGCGGGGCCGGAAAGGGGAAAATTGTTTTTTGAGTTTTCCAGAAAAGGATCTGTCAGAGAAGAAAAAAGCGGCAGTGGAAACAATGATGAAAGATGCGATTTTTGAAGCTGCTTTGGCGATACTGGTCAACCATGGGCTGGATGGTCTAACTATGGATCGCGTGGGCTGAAGCTGGTCAATAACGCTATTTTGATTATGGACCAGTTTAATGTCCATATCAGAGAGGGCGTCCCCAGGCACAAAGCCATGATTGCCGCGGCAACCGAACGTTTTTCGGCCTATTATCATGATTTACTATCGCTGTTGATAAAACCACTGTTTTTTTGCTAATAATTTCTTGTGGCTCGCGCTGTTTAAGTGCTGCCAGGTCTTTTTAGGGGATTCTGTTTAGACGTATAACATTTTGTTATATATGTATTTATGACGGACAATTAATTTTATTGAATAGCCGAGATGGGACTCGAACCCATACGCCCTTGCGGGCAGGGGATTTTAAGTCCCCAGCGTCTGCCATTCCGCCACTCGGCCCGGTACTTCGCATCCTGTCTGTCGGGATGCTCAAATCAATGTTGGCAATAATGCTAGCTGTATTCGAGTGGGGTGTCAATATTTTAACCCGACTTTCGCACTTAGAAGTCAAAAAAGTGCATTTTTGATACCGATAAGGCGGTTAGTCCCTCGACAAATGGGTTGAGGCGGTAAGTGGCATTTTGGGGATTTTTGTTTTCCGTTCGTGACAATTCTGTACGGAGTTTATAGAATGGGTCAGTAATATTATTAATTAGACTACAATTAAGGTGAATTAAGATGAAGATGAAGCGGTCTGTTCTTATGGTGGGGGCGGTTCTGGCGGTTTGGTGCGGGTTGGGGTTGGCGGTTGATGTTCGCAAGGAGATAAGTTTTCCGGATGTTCCGGGTTATGTGACTTTGAAATGTGATTTTCATAGTCACACGGTTTTTTCGGATGGGCGGGTCTGGCCTACGGTTCGCATCGATGAAGCTTGGCGGTGTGGGCTGGACGCTACGGCGATAACTGACCATATTGAATATTTGAAATTCAAAGAGGATATTCCGCCGAATCTGGATAGGCCTTATGAGATAATTGATTATTCAATCGTTGAGCATGATATATTGGTGCCAGCGTGGTGCGGAGATTACGCGTGATACCCCGCCGGGCCATTTCAATGCGATATTTTCTGGATTCGGTTAAGCCATTGGATACGCCGGAGTTTGTCGATAGTATCGAAGCGGCGAATAAGCAGGGGGCGTTTGTGTTCTGGAACCATCAGGGCTGGCAGGGCGAGGAAAAGGGCAAATGGCTGGATGTTCATACCGAGATTTATGAGAAGAAGTGGCTGCACGGCATGGAGGTTGCCAACGACGATGATTATTATCCCACGGCTCATAAATGGTGCGTGGAGAAGGGGCTGACGATGCTGGGAAATTCGGATATTCATCAGCCGGACCTGCGTAAGGAGAGTCTGCCGGATGACCATCGTCCGCTGACGCTGGGTGCTGGCCAAGGAGAGGACTCTGGCGGGCATTAAGGAAGCGTTGTTCGCAGGGCGGACTATTGTGTGGTTTCAGAAAATGCTGATTGGGCGGGAGGAATATCTGCGGCCTATGTTCGAGGCCTGCGTGAAGATTTATCCGGTGCATTATAAGAACGGGACGAAACGGTTTTTTAAGGTACATAATATGGCGGCGGTGGAAATGCACCTGAAGGGGATCGGCAAGCAGGAGCCGGGCTATATTTATATTCCGCCGGAATCGACGGTGCTGGTAAAGGCCCGGGTTGATAATAAGAAAGATGAGGAAGTTGTCCTGAAGTATGAGGTAACTAATTTTCTGGTAGCGCCGGGTGAAGGTTTACCGGTTGAGATAAAGAGTAAATGATCTGTTAAGGCAGGCATCTCATGAAAAGACATATTATGCTTTTGGTAATGGCTTTTGATAATGAGAGTCATGAGATATTCAAGCTGACCTGCGAGCCTGGTGAAGTTTTAGTGGGGGATTTTGAGGCGATTAAGACGGTTCTGCCGAATCGGGCTGTCAATTGTTATACAGTCAGCAAGACCAAAGATAAATGTTATCTGGTGTGTCTCTGGCATCGGACTAAAGATGTCAAAATAAAATTCCGTCAGGATGAATGATAAATAATTAAAATAGGATTACGGAAAGGCGTGTTATGAAAAAGGTCTTAATTTTTGTTTTTGGAGTTTTGTTGATGTCAACAGCGGTCGTTTGGGGGCAGATTGATGAAGTGCCGGGGGTTACGATCGCTTATTCTCGCTATGATAGCGGAGTTTATGTTGGTTCGCCGGGGATTTTGATTCTGCCGGACGGCAGTTATCTAGCCAAGTTTGATGAGTTTGGGCCTGGTTCTGCTTATCGCGTCGCGGCGGTTACGAATGTTTATATTTCGAAGGACAAGGGGCTGTGCTGGGAGCATCTTGCGAGGCTGGAAGGGGTTTTCTGGTCGACACTGTTTATGCATAAGGGTGATGTTTATCTGCTGGGGATGCATAAGGAATACGGTGATATTGTGATTTTTCGGTCGCTGGACGGTGGTAAAAGCTGGACCACGCCTAAGGACGGCAAGAGCGGGCTGTTGAGGACGGACGCTCAGTATCATACGGCACCGATGCCGATTCTGATACATAATGGGCGTTTATGGCGGGCGGTGGAGCGGATGGGGATACCGGATAAGTGGGGCAGTTTTGAGGCGGGGATGATGAGTGCTGCGGTGGATGCAGATTTGCTGGATGCGGCCAGTTGGACATATACGAATTTTCTACCGGTGCCGGAAGGCAGTCCAATACGTCACTGGCTGGAAGGTAACGCGGTGTTGGCACCCGACGGTAAAGTGGTGGATATTCTGAGGACGGGGTGCTTGGGGCCGGTTGAAAAGGCGGCGGTGCTTGAGGTTAGCGAGGACGGTAAGCGGATAAGTTTTGAAGAGAAGAGCGGGCTGGTGGATATGCCGGGTGCTTCGGATAAGAAGTTTACTATTCGTTATGACGAGAAAACCAATCGCTACTGGTCGTTAGTGAACCCGATGCTGCCTTGCGACCGTAATGATAAGCGGGTTGGTAAAATTCGCAATGCTTTGGCGGTGGTTTCGTCAGAGGATTTGCGAAGTTGGAAGACGCATAAGATTCTGCTTTATCATCCCGATACGGAAAAGCATGCGTTCCAGTACCCTGCCTGGGTTTTTGATGGTGATGATATTATTTCGGCGTTACGGATGGCGCATGATGACCAGTATGGCGGAGCACGCTTTCACGACGCGAATTATCTTACGTTTTATCGGATAGAAAAATTCCGTGATATGCTGAACGAAGAATCTGATATGACACCACCGCAGACTGAATGAGTCTGTTTCATCAGATGACGGGCAGGTTTTCAACTTCCATCAGACCGCAGCTAGCGTGGGAACTTGCAGGTTTGGTCTGTAGAAAACGGCTCGGCAATGATTTTGGGGTGCAAAGCGAGGCCCTATGTCCGAAAGTGATTCAGAGGAACCGACAAAGAGATAGCCATCAGGGGTGAGTTTTTCGGATAGTCTGAGAAAGAGATCTCTTCTGGCTTCTTGTGAAAAATATATGGCGACATTTCGACAGAAGATAATGTCGAACGGGCCCAGTCCGATGAAGCTTTGATGGAGGTTTAACTTCTGGAATTTAATCATTGAACGCAGCTCGTCTTTGACTTTCCAGGTATTACCTTCGTGAATGAAATATTTCTGGAGGTCTTCAGGAGGCATTCCGCGTCTGATTTCATGGTCGGCATATTTGCCAAGGCTGGCCTGGGCGATGGCGACATCAGCGATGTCGGTGGCGGTTATGGTAATGTTCCAGGAGTCTATGTCGGGAATGAGCTTGCGGAGTATCATGGCGATACTGTAGGGTTCCTGGCCGGTACTGCAAGCGGCTGACCAGATTCTGATACGTTTTGGATACGGCGTGTTGGCCCGGGCATCGATTAGTTCGGGCAGGGCTTTGTGTTTGAGGGCATCGAAAGGTGAGTTGTCACGGAAGAAGAGAGTTTCCTGAGTGGTAATGGCATCGATGATTTCTTCCTGAAGGGCCTTGTTCTGGTCATATCTCGATTTGTAGTAAAGTTCACTGAACGACTTGCATCCGGCTTTTTCGGCGACTGAAGATAGTCTGGACTCGATGAGATAGCCCTTAGTCTGGTCGAGCATGACACCGCAAAGGTCTTTAACAAGTCTGGCGATAACCTGGATTTCTTCAGAAGTTACCTGCATAGGGCGACTCCGCTTCGTGATAGTTGGTTAATGGTATTGGCAATTTTATCCAATGGTGCGATAACGTCGGCGATACCTTCTTCTATGGGTTGTTTGGGCATTCCGTATACAACACATGTCTCTTCATTCTGAGCGACGATTATCGCTCCTCTCCTTTTGAGTAGTTTGCATCCGAGTTTTCCATCGTATCCCATTCCGGTCATAATTACACCAATAACGTTTCCGCCGTAGCTGTGTGCGGCAGAGCGAAAAAGGTAATCGACGGCGGGCCGGCAGTTGTTTTCCGGTGGGTCATCGTTGACGACGATAGTGGTCTGGGCCAGTGTTTTCTGTACTTTCATTTGCTTGCCGCCGGGGGCGATAATGATATGTCCGGGCAGTACCTGTTGGCCCTGAAAACCTTCGGAGACAGTAAGGTTACATTTTTTATTGAGGTCCTGTGCTAGTGACGCGGTAAACATGGGAGGCATGTGCTGGACAATCAAAATCGGCAAAGGGAAATCCGCGGGCAGTTCGGGCAGCATTTTGGTTAGTGATTGGGGGCCTCCGGTAGAGATTCCGAGGACGACGATTTCCGGTCTGTTTTTAACACCAGTGATAACATCAGTCATCCGGCGTATAACTTCATCGGTGAGTTTTTTCGGCTTAGATACGGACGCAGGTGCTGGTTTTTGTGAAGCCTGACGTTTAATATTTATGGTACGGGCGTAGATTCTGATTTTGGGAATGAGGTGGGTACGAAGACTCTGTTTGTTTGCCTCAATATCCAGGTCGTTGGGTTTAACCACAAAATCAAAAGCCCCCAATTCCAGGGCTGCGACGGTTGATTCGGCTCCTTTAGTTGTAAAGGCGCTGAGCATGATAGTGCCGACCTGGATGTTTTGTTTCTTAATTTCCTTGAGCAGTCCGATACCATCTAGTTCGGGCATTTCCAGGTCCAGAGTAATAATATCAGGTTTGAACTGCTGGATTTTCTGGAGGGCGATTTTACCGTTGGCGGCGGCACCTATCACCTCAAAATCATCGACATCCTTTAATATGTCCGTGACAATCTTTCTGTAGGTAACAGTGTCGTCAACAACCAGTATTCTGATGGGATCTTGGGTCATGCAGTCTTTCCTTTGAACGAATTGATCCGGGTGATAAAAAACAGCTAAAACTCACACGCCTTCTCGAACAGTTTCCAGGTCGAGTACCTCATCGCAGTCAAGGATTACCAGCAGTTCTTTTTCCAGCTTGTAAATACCTTTGAAGAATTTTCCGTCGATTCCGCCGATATTCGCGGGAGGGGCTTCGAGTTCCGACGCATCAGCATATACGACATCAGCAATTTTGTCAGCGAGCAGTCCAATTCTTTCTTCCTGCGACTGGACAATGATATTTCGATTGGCATTGCCCATATCAGAGGCGTCCAGTCCAAGAATCTTGCGTAAATCAACTACGGTCACGACTTCGCCGCGAAGATTGAGTACGCCTCTGACGTATTCCGGGGCATGAGGCACTTCGGTGACATCATGCTGGCAGTTTATTTCCTGGACTTGCTGGATGTCAATTCCCATAAGCATGTCACCTACATAAAATGTAGCGACCTCAAGTTCTCTATCCGTTTTGATATGATTTTCGCTTCGAGGGTTCATCGTTGTCCTCCGGTTTGAAATTGTTCTTTGTTTATAGAAGAACCTGCTTTTTCGCGGCTTTGTTTGAGCTGCCGGGCGATAGAAGCGAGAAGTTCTTCACGGTCCATCTTGACGTGATAGTCATCAACTCCCGCCTGTTGGCCGCGACGGAGGTCTTCTTCACTAGCCAGTGAGGTTACGGCAATTACGGGTATATGAGCGAAGCAGACATCTCCTTTGATGTATTTTGTTAGTTCCAGCCCGTCCATATTGGGCATTTCTATGTCGGTAACTACGAGGTCAATTTTAAGTTCGGGATTCTGGAGGGCATCCCAGGCGATTTTACCATCTTCGCAGGCGACGACTTTATATCCATCGGCCTCCAGGAAATTCGCGACCTGATTGCGGAAGAAGGCAGAATCTTCGGCGAGCATAATGACTGCCGCCTCTGTTGTTTCTGAGCCATTTCCGGAGCGGGCATGGACTTTTGATCTTTCTTCGGCCCATTCTGGATAGACGGTTTCAGCCAGTTCGAACACATCAATCAGGCGTACAGTTTTTTCGTTGTGAATCAGTGAACCGATGATACCTGGTTCGCGGAAGGTTTCGGTATCGATATTAACACTGATTTCGGTAATGTCTTCCAGATTTGGAGCAATCATGCCGACTTCTTTGCCGGAAATTTTGAATACGACAATGTATAGTGCTCTGAGTTCAGGGGCACATTGCGCTTTGATATGGTCTTCGAGCTTAAGCAGAGGCAGGGACGCGCCACGGTATTGCAGCACGTGTTGTCCGCCCACGCTGTCGATTTGTTCGGTCTTGATGCGTTCGATACGTGAAATGAACGCGGTGGGGATGCCGAAGTATTCGGTCGGGGCATTGCTGAAAATAAGTGACGACTGGGTTTCGGCCGAACCCGCATTTTCAGACGAATATTTTTCGTTGCTGTCACTTTCGGGGATAATGAGTTGGGTATGAGAAGCAATACCGGCGACATCGAGTATGAGTGCGACTTTTCCGTCACCCAGAATCGTTGCTCCAGCCAGACAGGGGCTGTCTTTCATGTGGCGACCCAGCGGTTTAACTACGATTTCCTTGCTGTCGAAAAGCTCGTCCACTACTAGCCCGTAACGAAGATTTCCAGTTTCGACGACAATGATATTTAAGGCACCAGCAATGGTGTTTTCCCTGCGTTCGCTGCCAGCTCTTGATTCCTCGATAATCAGTTCTTCATTCTTTCGCCTGTCACAGAGATTCTCGCGATGATTAACGACTAGTTCTTCGGTTTGCCGGTCGTGATATTTGCTTTGGGTATGCAAAACTTTAGCGAGTCTTACCAGAGGCAGCAAGTTGCCGCGGAGACGCAGCACCTCGGCATTTTTGACCCTTTCGATACGCTGAGCGACATCAGAGGCCTTGATGCGTACCAATTCGCTGATATTGACCTGGGGCAGGGCAAAGCGGTTGTCGCCGCAGCGAACCACCAGTGAAGGTATGATTGCCAAAGTTAAGGGCAGTTTAACATAAATGGTTGTGCCTTTACCCAGTTCGGTTTCGACATCTACGGTTCCGCCCATTCTTTCGATATTGGTTCTTACCACATCCATACCGACACCGCGTCCGCTAACATCGGTGACTTGTTCAGCGGTGGAGAAACCGGGATGGAAAATCAGTCGTGTAGCATCACGGTCCGAAATTTCGTCTGCCTGGTTGGGGCTGAGAATTCCCTTGGAGACGGCTTTTTCCTTGATTCTTTCTATGTTGATACCGCCGCCGTCGTCTCGGATAGAGATATTGACTTTGCCGGCCTGATGATAGGCTTTAAGCCAAATTCTGCCGATAGGGTCTTTTTTTGCAGCAGCTCTGACATCGGGCATTTCGATGCCGTGATCGATAGAGTTTCTGACCAGATGGGTTAGAGGGTCGCTGATGGACTCGATAATAGTCTTGTCCATTTCAACGTCTTTACCTTCGATAAGCAGTTCGCACTGTTTATTGAGTTTGCCGGAGAGGTCGCGTATCAGACGGGGAAATTTACTGAATACAGAACCAATGGGCTGCATTCTGGTCTGCATGATAGCTTCTTGAAGTTCGCTGGTGATTTGATCGACCTGGGCGGCGACTGCATCAAGTCCACGATGGTCTTTGGTTACCAGGGTTTGCAGAAGCTGATTACGTCCGAGTACAAGTTCGCCTGCCAGGTTCATTAACGTATCGAGAACCTTAACGTTTACGCGTAAAGAGGTTTGTTCCGTAGAAGCAGGAGCAGTAGGTGCCGCTGGTTCCGATTTTTTACTTTGGGCTGGGGCTGGACTCTGTTGTTGGACAGGGGCCGGAGCTACGGTTTTGGGAGTTGCGATATTTTGGGCTGGAGTTGGGCTGCTGGCCGGTGCGGAATTCTGAGGCACTTTATCAGACCAGTTCTTCTGGTCGGCTGTGGCAATCAAATGAAAACATTCCGAGGGCAATTCCAGGTTTCGGGCAAGTTCATCGAGCGGAGATTTGGAGGATAAGAGTGTCATGAAAGTGAGACTGTCGGGAAGTTCGTTGGAGAGGTCGCGAACGCCAGCGGTACTCATGTAACTGTCGATGATTTCGCCGTGTTTATAGACTCTTTTGAGGAAATCGATGGGGGTCTGTCCCTTGTCATGGACGTGCGTTATGAAATCAACCTCGGCGACGTAGATGTGGGCGCCCTGTTTTTGACGCAAGACGAGGTCGCCTTCGTTAATCATCATGAATACCAGTCTGCCGTCGGGGAGAGTAATGTCAACTTCTCGGTCAAGAACTGCTTCGAGTTCCTCTGTGGCACCGCCGGCAACAGCGGTTTTTAGATTGGCAATTTGTGCAGCTACACTGACATTATTTGAATTATGAACGTCTGCCACCATGTTACGCAAAAGGTCTCCGCCTTTGAGCAGGGCATCGACGATTTGCGGGGTTGGAATCAATTCATTGGAGCGGATAAGATTGAGGACATTTTCCATTTCGTGTGCCAGCGTCCCGATGGAAGTGAGTCCGAGGAATCCGGCAGAACCTTTCATGGAATGAATGCCGCGAAAAACCTTGTTGACCAGCTCAGTATCAACATCCGGCCCGTTTTCCTCAATCATGAGAAAATCATTTTCGAGGTCCGCAAGCGTTTCATTTGATTCTTCAGCGAACGATGCTATTAGTTCATCATTTTCGTGTGACATTTTTTTATCCCTTGATTCCTAGTAATTACTCCTGGCCATTGTAATATTATGACAATGGCTGTGTATTATTACGCAAGCATTGGTCCGGGACTATGCCTGGTCCGAACCGATAACCTTAAAATGTTTGTCCAGTCTCATCAGATGGAATAAACCGAGTAAATCCTGATTGTCGGTAACGACCGTGAGTGAACCGCCTTGTTCACTTACCGTTTTGTGGCAAACAACAAATATTGCCAGCCCTTTGGAGTCGATCATCTCGACACCGGCCAGGTCAATTATGAGGTTGACATCCCCGGCGGAAACAATATCAAGTAGATCCTGACGAAATTCATCGACATTTGCAGCGGTGATTTTACCCTGGGGTTTGATGATAACCGACTGGTCATTTTTTTCTGTTGTGAGCATGATAAAAGTCTCCGTTTTCGATAGAACTAAAGCCCAGTTTGGGCCACTTTGTTTTTGAAATACTTTCGTAAGGTTATCTCATTGCCTTTTTGATTATAGGTCATTTTGTCAGCATAAAGTTTCATAAGGGCCAGACCTCTGCCCGATTCGTCTAAATCGTCAGGTTCTGATTTTTGATTTTTCCAGTCAAATCCCGGTCCTGGGTCCGATATGAAAATGGTAACGCCCTTCGGATCGTAATTCAGTTCGAAATGTATTATCAAAGAGTCGTTCTCTTCCGCGCCGTGAGCAACCGCGTTGAGCAGACCTTCACGCAGTAATATCCGGGTAGCAAAGATGTCAATTGGCAAACTCTGATTATCAAGATATTCAGCCAGGGCGTCATCGGCAGTGTCGATGTTCGCCAGGATAGCTGACATTCTCATGTTTATTCCATGTTGAGTCTGATAAATCTCAAACATAGCAAATTCCTAAAATTCTATGCCCATCAGTACTATGTCATCGTCAATAAGAGCTTCACAATTTTGTATTAAATCTCTTACCAGAGTATCAACGGCGTGGGTAATTGTTGCCGATTGGGCGTTTTCAATCTGTTTCATTAAATTATTGAGTCCTATGGTGCGATTTCCGGTAATTCCGTTTTGGTCCGGATAACTCTCGATGAGGCCGTCGCTGAACAGGAAAAGTCGGTCTCCCTCTTCCATTTGAAGATTAACGGAATCGCAGTTGACTACTTCGTGCATACCTAATACATCACCGCATAGTACAACCTGTTCGGGTTTCTGCTTGTTCTTTTGCAGGACTGGCCCTGGATGGCCGGCACTGACAATATTGATCGTATTATCGGATGTATTATATTTCAGATAGCACACAGTCGCGTATTGGTCCTCGGCCAGAAATTTATTCAATGATGAATTGAGCATCATCATGGTTTCCTGTACCGTGAGCGAATCATTGGTAAAGCTGGCAACCAACGCTTTAAGGGCTCCGGTCAGGTAAGCGGTGCCCAGGTCGTGACCGGCTACGTCGGCTACTATCAAGCCGTAAGATTCCGGGCCGAGCTTGACAATATCGTAAAAATCTCCGCCTGCTTCATAGGCGGGCTGGAAACGCACAGCGGTTTTAATTTGGGTAAATGAAGCGGGATCGACCAAAAGACGTTCTTGGCCGCTGCGGACTTCTTCCAGACGCTGAGATTGCAACTCAAGCAACTGCTCAAGCTGCCATGATTGTTGTCTGAGGCGACTCCTGCTGCGTGCTAATTCAATGTGGGTCTTGATTCGTGAAGTCAGGTCAACTGTATCGACCGGTTTGATGATATAATCTGCTCCGCCCACTTCGAAGGCCTCGGCTTTGGCAGAAGCGGTGGTTTTACCAGTCAGAAAAATGATGGGAATATCGTCGAACATCCGGTTTTTTCGGAGTTGCCGGCATACGTCATAGCCGAGCATATCAGGCATCATGCAGTCCAGGAGGATCAGATTGGGCTTGCAGACGCTCGCCTGTTCCAGGCCGGACGTGCCACAATCTGCCTTGACTACTCGATAGTTGCGACGTCTGAGGATAGACTCTACGGTCTTGAGCAGTACAGGATCGTCGTCAATGACCAGGATGGTTTCCATGGCCGCATTCTGTTGCTCAGCTAAGCTGTTGACGGGCTCGGGGGCTGTTAAGGTATCCAGATTCATATCCTGTTCTTTTTTGTTGGCAATAGTTTTCTTTTTTATCTCTCCTGCCGGACAGGCTTTTTGCCTAATCAAGCCCAGCCAGATTTAGTTCACCTCTTACATCGACGAAAAATTGCCACTGTTTCACTGTAGAATTAAAATTTGTACTATTTTTAGTAATGATTTCCCTGTTGGGCCAGACGCTTGATATTTATCAGCCCTTGGGAGGGTAGGGAGATTCATGAGGGTAGACCTGGTCCGAATAAGTTATAATGCACAGTCGGTAATGCATTAACTTAGTCTCTACAAATGAATTTTTACGCAAAACGGCAAAATTTATCAGAGCCGAGTACGTAAAGGCGTAGCGCCCAAACAAAAGCCCGAAGCGCCAGCGCCGGGATTGGACCACCAAAACCGTTATTTACACAAAAACACCGCGCCTGCCAGCTTCTTACCTGGCGAGATGCCGGCTATTCAGACTTATCGGACTTTTTGGGTTTGATGAGTCCGCCGAGCCCCTTGAGGCTTTTGTCGATTTCGCTGCCGATTTTTTCGCCTTCCTTCAGAACGCCGCTGCCAATATCAACACCGGATTTTAGAATTTGTCCTGAGAGGTTTCCGAGATTGCCCAGTTGTTCGCCCAGTCCTCCGATAAGTGCCGCAGGCAGTTCGCTGCCCTGTTCCAGAATACCGCCGGCGATAGCGACTATGACTCTTTGGGAGACATCAGCGGTTGTCAGAGGTTTATCGGGGTCAAAGTCGTCCATGATGATTGGCGAGAGCTTTATGGTAAGAGTATCGACTTTGCCGGGTATGGGCAGGAGCTTGACTTTAACAGTGGTATTTCTGATTTCGAGGTGCTTGATGATGAGGCCTTGGGCAGGTTTTTCATCATTTGTCTCGGTTGTCGAAGTATCAGGCTTTTCCGAATCTTCCTTTTCAATATTCGCGAGGATTTCCTGGAGGTTGGTTTGGTTAATACCTTTCTGTTCCATGGTTACGGTAATATTGTCAAGGTAGATATTACTGACCTTGATTTTGTCTGAAAACAGGGAGCCGGTGTCGACGGCGACAGAGGTTTTATGGCACTGAAGCAGGTTGTCGTGGCTGTATCCCTGGGGATTGGTGATGGTCAGACCATTCAGGGAGATAGAACCCGCCCAGATAGACAATTCGACCGAATCCAGGCTGACAGGTACTTTAAGGGCCAAGGCACCGCCTTTTTCAACGGCGGTTTTAATGAGTTTGTCTCCATGGGCTAAAACCGCCCAAACTGCACCAATAATGATGATAATGAGAATAATAGCGGTGATTTTAACGGTTTTAGCAGCTTTCATTTTATTTGCTCCCAATAGTTTGATTGTCTCAATGTCAATGTATTAACAGAGTAACACACTATTATAGCTCGATTTGGGGATTGTCAACCTTGTAAAAAAAAGCCCGATTCACTTTAAGGGTGAGCCGGGCTTGGGGGTGGTTTATTAACTGCCGATGTTAGTGCTGTAACTTGGGGATTTTATAGCGATCCTGGGCAGCCTCAATAATCATGCGAATCAGGTCGGCGTAGGATAATCCGGCAAAGCCCGCCATAAAATTCAGCTTGCCGTCCCAGCACCAGCCGGGGTTGGGGTTGACTTCCAGGAGTTTAATAAGTCCGTCTGAATCAGCGCGGAAGTCAATGCGGGCGTAATCTCGGCAGTCGAGTCTCTCGAACAACAGTAGCGAATGGTCGGTAATAATCCGCAGGGTGTCGTCGCTGAGAGAGGCTTCTTTGTATTTTATCTGGCTCCAGTAGGGTGATTGCGGGTCCCATTTTGACTCATAGCCGAGAATTTGAGGCAGTGATGTTTCCAGGCCGGAATAATCAACTTCCAGAATAGGCAGAACGGTAACTTCACGGCCGGGATTACCGACGATACTGACGCTGTATTCAGCGCCGCTAAGAAATTCCTGGACCAGCAGAGGACGCTGAGGAAAATTGTTACGCAATTCTTCGAGGTATCTAATGAACCCTTCCTGGGAAGTAATAACGGCATCCTTGGTAATACCCTGGCTGCTGTCGCCAAAATTCGGCTTCAGGAGAATCGGGAAATTCGCCGGCAAAGTGGCCGACTGGTCGTCAGCACTGAAATATGATTCCAGCGGCACGGGAATTTCGAGGCTTTGGGCGACAGAACGCACAAAGGATTTATTGTAGCACATCGCCAGGCAGGCAGGGGACCCGCCGCTGTAAGGTATATCAAACATTTCCAGCAGGGCCGGCACGTGCAGTTCTTTGAAGGCATCGTTCATGAAACCTTCGTCGCAGAGGTTCAAGACAAAATCGGGACGGTCGCTTCTAATCAGGTCAATGATTTTGTGGTGACTGTCCCAATACTGAAAATTATATCCGGGCAGGGATTTGAGAGCGTCTTTGAGCTGCTTGATGGTGTTGAGGTCTTCGGAATTGAATTTCCCTTCGAGCTTGACAATGTCCGGCAGGGACGGGTCTCCCATAAGCACCGTGACTTTGGGGTAAAGAGGGCCGGCGGCAGGTGCCGGGCCTTTGGGGGTGGGGGCGCGGGAGATTAACACGATGCGATGGTCCATCATGCCCAGGTCCTGCTGACGGTCGGAATGGCTCAGGGGGGTATCGACAAGGGCAATTTCCTCAAAACCTACAGAACTGAGCAGTTCCTTGAGCTCCTCAACAGAGTAAAGTCGTTCCGCGTAGAACTGGTCGACAATTACGCCGCGTTCAACATGGGTGATAACTTCGCGGGATACCAGCCGGCGACCGTCTTTGGCCATCGCTCTTTCGCGGCAAACAAAATGGTTTTGGTCAATCCATTCCCAGCTTCGTGGTGAGAAATGGTCACGCATCCATTGGCCATCAGTTACGTCCATAAAAAGCCAGCCGCCGGGCTTCAGTACCGAACGCAGGCGTTCCAGCACCTCACGGTCATCCTCTTCGCGTTCAAAATATCCGAAGGAATTGCCGAATACCGCTACCGCATCGAATGAATTCTGAGGAATCCGGAATTTGCGGGCATCGCCTTCACGGAAGGTGAGGTTGAGGTTGAGTTTTTCGGCACGTTTGCGGGCCAGACGAACCAGATAACGGGAACGATCTATGCCGGTTACTTTTCGGAAGCCACGCCGGGCCAGTTCCATGCAGTGCCTGCCCTGACCACAGCACAAATCCAGGATTCTGCTGCCGGGGTCGAGAGTTGTGGCGTTGAGCAGCATATCCACGTCCTGGGCGGTGTTGGCGTTGTTTTCCACCACATCGCCGTCGGTTTTCAGATATACGGCGTTAAACAAACTACGCCACCAATCTTGAGGCAGATGTCTTTCAAGATCGGAGACCGGACCAAGAGATTTGCAAGGCATCATTGTCTTGCTGCGTGAAACCTTAACTGCCATGACAGCTCCTTATAAAGAAAGCCGATGCTTAACCGAGGATAACAGGTTCCCAAGTATGGGGGATTTATATCTTGTTTTTGGTCAGGGTCAATCAGAAACTGGACTAAATAGTAAAAAAATCAAAAAACTTTTTTCGCATCCCAAATTAATTATTTAGGGAAGCTGCCGTATGTTGATTTTAGGTCGGAAAAACTAGTTTGCCTACCCCCTTTTTTGAAATCCCAATTAAAAAACGCTGGTTTATGGTTGATTTTAGTTATTGGGCGGCCTATACTCGAAAAGTCGTCCTGTGGTTTTACCAAGTGCAGGGGGCCTCTCTGTTTAGGGGTTCCCGGCCCTGCGGGGCAATTGTGTGGTTGGTATTAATAACCAGAGGAATATTAACACGAGAATTTTCGTTTTGCTGGTTTTATGACGGCAATCTGGCGGGATGATGGTAGAAAGCACGGTAAACATTTTCTATCTGGACAGCGACTTTGACAGTTGTGACACGGTCAATCGGTCTCTGGAGAAGCGGGGTATCAGTATCACCTGTTTCCTGAAGGTAAAGGATTGTCTGGCCAGTTTGCAGGAATGGCCCGTGGATGTGCTTGTAATTGATTTGAAGGAAGGCAGTTGCGATGGCTTGGCAGCATTTCGAAAGATAAAATCCCTATATCCATTATTGCCGATTATCTGTGTCAGCGGCAATCCCGGCACTCATCAGGCGGTGCAGGCGGTAAAGGCCGGCGCGGTCGATTATCTGGAGAAACCTCTAAATCTTGACCTGCTCATGAAGACCATCGACAAGTTGTACGGGGCTGAAGGGGGTGGCATTAAAATGTTTTCCGAGGTTAATTTTACTTCTATGGAAATCAAAATTCTGAAAATGCTGGTCGGTGGTGAAAACAATCAGGAAATTGCCCAAAAAACCTGTCGTTCCTCACGTACAATCGAGGACCATCGCAGAAATATTATGGATAAGCTGGGCACCAAAAATTTTGCTGAACTGGTGCGTCTGGCCTTGAAAATGGGGTTGACCGAAGAATAAACACAGGGTTCGCCTCGCACTAATCTGAGGCTCAACTCCTTTAACCGGAAACTTTTACGCTGTCTACAGGTAGCTCATTTACGGCGGCGTTGCGCATTTCCGCACGTCCCGTGGCGGGGAAAACCAAAATCGAACATACAGCATCATTTTTGCCGAAAATTTGCACAAAAGAAGCGTCCGCCGTACCGTCGGGGTAAAATTTAATAACCACTTCGCTGCCCTGGTAAGCCAGGCCCGGTCCCGCCTGAGCCCTTTTGAAGCGTAATTCCTCTGCCAGAATATGCGGGCTCGACATGGAGTCGGCAACGATGACAGGTGAAACCGGCTCGTGATTTTTATCAACCGGTATGTCGGTCGGTATGACGCTGAGACGGTAAGTTCGGCCCGTCAGGTCGATGTGCAGGCGGCAGGTCACATGCTCACGCAGGGCGATAACACGAGCGTAGCGGGCGGTTTGCAATAGACGTTGGCTTTCGGCCCGCAGAGACGTTTGCTGTATGCTGGAGTAGATTTCGAACGCGACATACGTGCTGGAAAGTGCCACGATCATTACCACCAGAAGCAGTTCGACAATGGTAAAAGCCGCTCTGAATGACTTGTTAAGCACGATTAGCCCCTTTAATCGTTGTAGATGTCGGCGTTTTCGGCTTCGCCGCCCGGTTTGCCGTCAGCCCCATAGCTGACGATGTCGAATCCCTGCGGGTTCTTCTTGCCGGGCAGAACGTATTGGTAAGGATGGCTCCAGGGGTCGAGCAGATGACTTTCCTTGCCGTAGGGCCCTTTCCATTTTTCGACCAGGCCCGGCGGAGGGCTGCGCAGGGCTGTGGGCCATTCGCTGGGCTGGGGATAACGCCCGCAATCAAGCATAAAGGCGCTAAGGTGAAGCTCCAGCATAGCAATACCGGCTTTGGCTATTTTGGGCTTGGCGGCCTCGGCTTTACCGATGTATTGGGGCACGATAAACGCCGCCAGCAGGGAAATGAGCAGGATTACCACCAGAACTTCGATAATCGTAAAACCTTTTTTGTTCGTCGGGTTTGCCATTTCTGCTTACCTCATTAGGTTCCTGTAGTGACTAATACCGGTCTTTTAACACTTGCCTTATAGAAAATGATTTACGGTTATTTGGCATTTTCAAGTAAATTGGTTTCCTGACATTTACCGCTGCGGGGGTTAATCTTCAGGGTTTTAATCTCGAAGGGATTAAGTTCGAGTTTAATCTTTTTGTTGATGGTCGGCAGGGTAAGAGTGGTTTTTCTCTTTCTGCCGGTCGGCTCAAATAGCCGCAGGATAATATCACTGCCTTTATCCGACTGCCGGGCCGCGGCAATCTGGATTACCTCATCGCTAAGCAGAGCCAAGGGTTTGATTTTGCCGCCCTGACCACTGGGGAAGAATGACAGGGCCAGGGGTTTCTCGTTGCGGGCCAGGGCCTCGCGGTCAATCAGTTTGAGTCTTTCGGTTGAGCCGCCGCCGTTGAACCAGAAGCGGAAAAGCCTTTCGCCCTGGTCGATGCGCGGCGTGAATCTGTCTGGAGGTGTGATTTCCAGGTCGCCGGTGGGGTGCGCTGAATACGCCGGGGAACGCAGGAGCGTAAGACGCAGCCCCTTAGCGGAGAAGTCCGAACCGTAGATGCCGTCGTTGATGCAGGTCAGTGCCTGCTGGGATGCCGTATCGACCACGGCAGTCCATTTCTGGGCGACGGCTTCATTGCCGTTATCGGGCAGTTTCTGTACCCCATAGGCGGTCTGGCCCAAATATTCACATTGCGAACCGGGGACAGGAACGCTCAGTTTAAGCATACGGTTCTTTTCGTTCCAGTAAACTCTGGTCTCGACTTCAAATTCAGTGCCTTTCTTGGGCATTTTGTAACGCTGGCAAATATGAGAGTCACCATATTCAAAAATGGCTTCGACGATACTGCGTACGGGGCCGTCTTCTATTACTCTTACGGCATCGAGCGGTTTATTTTCCAGACCAGCCAGTAAGCCGGCACGCTTACGAGTGGCGAGTTTGAATCTGCCGGCGACCTTGTTATAGCCCCATGGTCTCATGCCCCACGGATCTTCGTCATCATGGATCGCAAGCGGTTCGAAGGCCTTGGGAGCAACCTGATTTGTGCCGTTGACAAGGTATTTGTCAACCAAACCCGTGCGGGTGTTGATGACGAGTTCCAGGTCGCTGCTCGTGAAGGTTATTTTATCATTACGTTTTGCCAGTTTGAATGCCGGTTTGCTCTTGAGAATCTCCAGGGTGCAATCGAAGCGGTTCATACCGGGCTTGAGCTCTGCCTGGAAGGCGATTCTTTTACGCCAGTCGATGGGGATATTACTGATTTCCTGTTCAACCTGGCAGGGCAGTTCTTTGCCATTTTCAGCCAGGTGTACCTGAGCGAATGTCCCGTCGGTACGCTGGTCCGCCAGATGCAGTTCACATTCCACATCTTTGCTGATAGTGAATGGGTGGGGGTTGTATACCAATACCGGAATTTCCCCTGCGCGGGCTTTACGCTGGCCTGATGCCAGTGCGAAGAAGGTGCGGGCTTTGAGCCGGGAGAGAATTTCCAGACCGTGGTCCATTCCTCTGATCGCCGCTTCCTCTGCCGGCGCGATAGATGAGCCGGGCAGGATGTCGTGGAATTCGCAGACAAGAAGGTCTTTCTCGGCCTGTTCCAACTCCGCTTCGGGCCATTTCTGTAAACCCGTCACCCAGGCCGCGGCGGACATCTTTTCTACGGCGAATAATTCGTTTTCGAGCTGGCGATGCTTTTGCTTAACGCGAATCTGAGAGGTGTAGCATCCGGTGGCCCAGGGGGTCAGGTCATTGGACCATTTGGGAAGTTTTGAGGCATTCTTTTGGAGCTCTTTGAAATAGGCTTCAGGCGTGGAATGTATGATATTGCAATCTTTACGCTCTTTAATCAGTTTGTTGACTTCTTTGAGGTCATGACGTGAGGGACCGCCGCCGTGATTACCTACTCCCCAAAGAACGAAAAGCGGGTCACAGTCAGCGAATTTATCCATGCGTTCTTCGATACCTTCACGGGCCTTGCCGAGGCGGGTATTGTACCAGCCGCGGAACCGCGAACCCATGATTTCCGAACCGTCAAATCCGACCCAGATAAAATCATCGTTGGGCAGTTCAAGCCACTCCGGGGTAGGCCGACCGAAAACGTAAGAATCAAAGCCGCACTTAGCCAGAATCTGGACCAGACCGCGACTGTGGCCAAAGGGGTCGAAATTGATAGCGGTTTTATTTACGGCACCGAAATGTTTCTTGAAAAAACGCTGCCCGGTCTGAATCTGCCTCACGAAACTTTCGCCGCTGGGCATATTGCAGTCGGGCTGAAGATACCAGCCGCCCATAATATGCCATTTGCCAGCCTTGACCAGTTTCTGGATACGCTTGAAAAGGGCCGGTTCATACTCAAGAATCCACTCATAGAGAATAACTTCATTATGGTTAAAAATAAAATTGTCATTTTTTTCACAAAGCTCAGCCGCCGTCCGAAAAGTACTCATGGCCTCGGCGGCTCCCTCTTCCCATTCCCAAAGCCAAACAGGGTCAAGGTGGGCGTTGCAAACCAAATGAACGTTTCTCAAACTCATAAAATACTCCAAAATAAGCAGTTATATTTATTTAGGTTGTTTGTGTTACAAATGTTACGAGCTGCGGTCCAGGTACAACTCTCCCTAATCATACTATTCCCAGTCAATTGTAATAGCTAATCCTAAGATGGCAAGCATTTTATGACCGACACCAGGGCAATCGCATAAAATTAGCTTGACGCTATATTTAGGCAAAAAAGCAATTGAGCAAAAATAAGCCTCAAAAATTCCCCCTTCAAAAGCCCCCAAATTTACCACCAACCAACAACAAAACCCGCCCCGCGTAAGCGGCCGGATAAGACCACCAACCATCATATTTACCCCCACCAAACAAATTTAAAAATAAAAAACAAACCCCGCCGAAGGCGGCACCTCGCCGTTACCCTCTTGCCTCATCCCTCTTGCCTCATGCCTTCTTTAAACGCCTCATCCCTCCTGAAGTTGTAATCAAAACAGCCAGTTGTTAGCAATCGCTGCAAAGTCCGGCAGGTTTACGATACCGTCCTCATTGAGGTCGGCGGTATATGCCGGCGGAGACTGCGCCAGCCATTCACCCGACATGATTTGCAGGTCTTCATGGTCAACTTCCAGGTCACCGTTTACGTCGCCGGTGACTTTATAGCTCAGGGCGGACGCGACGTTCAAGAGTCCATGCCCAAAAGAAGTGTCCCAGCCGGCCACGCCAATATCGTCGGCTGATTCTTCCAGGGCCAGACGGATTTTGTCAGGATTGCTTACGCCTTTAGAAGCAAGTAGGGCAGCCGCACCAGCCACGTGAGGGGTAGCCATCGAAGTGCCCTGATAAAACCAGTAGCCAAAAGCCGTAGGGTCCAGGCCGAAAGTCTGCTGGAGTATGCCGTCGCCGTAACCGTCGTTGTTCTGGTCTACGGTCACGTCACCGCCGGGTGCGGCAATGTCGAGATAGCTGCCGGTATTGGAATAATACGAACGCTGTTCGTCGTAGCGGGTCGCGCCCACTGCGATGCAGTAATCGTTATACGCTGCCGGATATTGAGTATTGTTCCCGCTGGAGTAGTCATTGCCCGCGGCACAAACAATAGTGACACCTTGATTGTAGGCGTAGGCCAGAGCGTTGGCCATGGTCAAAGATGGGTATTCTCCGCCCAGACTCATGTTAATAACCTTGGCACCGTTATCAGCCGCGAAATAAATAGCGTCGGCAATGTCGCTGTAACTTCCATTGCCGGAAGAATCCAGTACCTTGACAGGCATAATGGAACAATTGAACGCGATACCGGCTATGCCCAGATAATTGTTGGTGCTCTGGGCGATAGTGCCGCTGACGTGAGTGCCGTGGCCGTTGTCGTCGTTGGCGTGAGTGGTGTCATTGACAAAATTATATCCGGCGACAAAGTTTGTAGCTGTCAGGTCCGGGGCTTTAACGTAGCCATTATAACTTTCGTAAGCGACGCCGGTGTCGATGACGGCAACGATTATGGAGGTGTCCCCTGTTTCGATGTCCCAGGCCTCGGGCATGTGAACCCCGCCATAGCTTGCATTGTAAAAATTCCACTGATAGGAATAATAAGTATCGTTGGGAACCATGAAGGTATGGGCTTTGTAGTTTAATTCCGCGTATTCGACATTCTCATCTGCCTGGAGTTCTTTAACGAGTTTTTTAACATCGCGACCTTTGTCGGCCTGAAAACGACGAAATTTTCGAGCCTTGGATTTCGCCGGCCGCGACTCAGAAAGATTCATCCGCTTCATAATACTACCACGCTTGGAAGATTTAACTTGGTCTTTGAATTTGACAATAATTTCATCAGATACGTAATCATCTGAATCCACCAAGTCCCGCCCGGCCAGGGTTTCCGGAAATCTGGTCTTAAATTCCTCGCCCCGGACCTCAGTAGCAAATCCCAGACAGGCTATTAATAAGCACCAGCGTAAACCAATTTTTGTATTCATTCCTGACCTTCCGGCAATAAATAAATATCCTTTTTATTGTAGGCAGTCGAAGACTCCCCGTCAAATAAACCGAACAAACGGCCAACGGTAAAATCTCTTTGGTATTGCAAAAAAAACTGTTTTGGGGCGATAAAAACGCGATTATTTCGAAATTTTTTCAAAAAAACGCCAAATTTTCTCGAAAAATCGGTATTCTCCACCAAGTTCGCGCCGAAAATAAGGCGTTTTTTAACGCAAATGCGCACTCTTTTATTAGATAACCCCTGAAACATCCGTGAAACAAACTTTTTGCTTGCAGAAACACGACCGTCAGTGTAAATATACATCATACATTCCTGCTTTTTGGAGCTTTGTTATGCGTATCCTCATTCTCGATCTCGACACGTTAAGGCCTGACCATCTCGGTTGTTATGGTTATCGGCGTAATACTTCCCCCAATATCGATAAAATTGCCGACCAGGGCATCAGATTCAACAATTATTACTGCTCGGACGCCCCATGTCTACCTTCACGGGCAGCCCTGATTTCGGGCAGATTTGGAATCCACACCGGCGCAGTAGGACATGGCGGAACAGCCGCCGACATGCGCCTGGAAGGACAAAATCGGGGATTCAGGGATAAAATCGAAAGCCAGGGTTTACCAGCGGTGATTCGCAGTGCCAGCATGAAGACGGTCTCCATAAGTCCTTTCGCTGAAAGACATTCCGCCTGGTGGTTCTACAGCGGATTCGATGAAATGTACAATCCCGGCAAACGCGGCATGGAGTCCGCCGAGGATATTACCCCGACCGCGTTAAAATGGATTGAGCAGAACGCCAAAAATGATAACTGGTGCCTGCACGTCAATTATTGGGATGCCCATACGCCTTATCGTGCCCCGGCTGATTTTGGTAACCCCTTTGCGGATGAGCCGTTACCGGACTGGCTGACAGATGAAACCCTTAAGCGGCATCAGCAGTGTGTAGGGCCGCACGGGGCCCGGGAAGTATCGATGTACAACAATATTCCTGACCCGCGTTTTCCGCGTCATCCGGGCGAAGTGACCGATATGCAGTCGCTAAGGCGGATGATTGACGGTTACGATTGCGGCATCAGATATATGGATGGCCATATCGGACAATTGTTCGAAGCACTGGCCGCCCAAGGGGTTATGGATGATTTGGCAATCATAATTACCGCTGACCATGGGGAAAATATGGGTGAGCTGGGAATCTATGGCGAGCATGGAACAGCCGATAATCTTACCTGTCGGATACCGATGATAATCCGCTGGCCGGACGCCGGCAAAGGATTGGTGGATAACGAGTTGCATTACAATCTCGATTTACTGCCGACTCTCTGTGATTTACTGGAACGGGAAAAACCCGATGATATTGACGGTGAATCCTACGTCAAAGTGATTACTGGGGGTAAATCATCCGGCCATGAATATCTGGTGCTCAGTCAGTGTGCCCATGTTTGTCAGCGGGCGGTACGTTGGGGCGATTATATCTACGTCCGCAGCTATCACGACGGTTATCATCTATTCGACGAAGAAATGCTGTTTGATGTAACTAATGACCCATACGAGCAGAATAATATCGCCGCGGACAATCCTGAACTATGCAAACAAGCGGTTTATTACATGAATAAATGGCACGATGAAATGATGAAATCCATGCAGTGGCAGGTTGACCCGATGTGGACGGTTATGCGGGAAGGTGGCCCGTTTCATTGTCGCGGACACCTGAAAGATTACTTCGAACATTTAAGCCAGACCGATAGAACCTGGGCCATCAAGAAGCTCAAAGAGAGGCATCCAACTGAGCTTTGACTCTGTGTCTTTTCGGCCACTCCGCCCTACACCGGACACCTCCTATGAAGCCAGAGGTCAGCTTGGCAATATCAACTTCGATTGATGCTTTATTGTGTTTGCCGGGAAGTTTCTCGAACGTGCCTGCCTCCAGTCGCTTATACCAAACGACAAATCCGGTGCGGTCCCAGAAAAGAATCTTGCATTTGTCGCCGCGTTTATTGAAGAACACAAACAGATGGACGCTGAACGAATCTTGAAGCATGAAGTTTTCCGCCAGCATCGAAAGCTTGTTAAAACCGCAACGCATATCCGTCGGCTGAGAGTAAATGAAAATCTTCACCGCCGGGGGCAAGATCAGCATAAGCCCGACTCCCTTAATGCCGCCAGAAGTAAAACGAAGACTGCGAAAACCCCTCCCGCTCACAAAAAGCCCGAACCGATAACCCGCCAGCCTGATGAGTTTCCAGCACCATTCGCCAAAACTCCCGCCGAGAAACCTCAGATTCCAAACGCTTGCCCATGACAACCTCCGTATCAATCATGAACAACATTATCAACTTTTTAAAGAACAAGACAAGATGTACTTGGCCGGAAGGTTACGTCCAAAATGCTTGGAAAAATCCCAGAAGCTGACCTGACTGACCCAAAAGTGACCCACTTTGGCAAAATCAGGGTATTTCCGGGAAAAGATACAGGTTGTCGAAAATCGTAAGTCGTTGCTATTTAACAAGTTAAAAAACGTCCCCGACAGGATTCGAACCTGTAACCTTCGGCTTCGGAGGCCGACACTCTATCCAATTGAGCCACGGGGACTTCTGCACTCCAGACACGGGAATATATCCCCACCTTAATCCCCTGTCAAGCTGATACAGACATTAAAAAAGGCGAACACCCTAAGATGCCCGCCTCAAATGGCTTAAAAGCTAAACTCTACGGATTAACGACGCTTGCCAAACCGCAGAGCAACAGTGCCTAAACCCATTAACAGCAGTGTCATAGGCTCAGGTACACATTCATAGTAATAAGTAATGGTTGCATCGCCGGATGCACCAAAATTGGAAATCTGCAAAGTTGCATCCGAGGTTCCGGCAAACGACCATCCACCCTCAGCATGTATGGAAATAACAACAGAACCTTCTCCGCAACCGATGAAATAACTCAGATCATCCGGAGGATTGGTCAGATCATCATCGTCGTTACCAGAGACACTGACAGTTCCAAAATCATGATAATCAAGCCCCTTGCCAGGCTGACCGTCGGTGGCTGCCAAAGGAACCGCGGGAGTAGTATGACTTAGCAAACCAGTAACGCCTAATCCTCCCCCGCCTGCCTGGATAAAACCAGATAGTGCAACTGAGATATTGCCCGCTAGTGCAGCATCATTTTCGATAGTAATGTCTGTACCGATGGTGTAGTCCAATTCCAATACCACTTCTTTCAGAACACCAGTCATGCCCTGCTCACAGATGGTTTCCGGGCAAAACATATCGAAATGCAAATCTTCATTACCAGGCGAAAGCCCAAACGAAAAAGGCAATGTCTGCGAGGTTTCCATCAGCACCGCTGTTGCTGGCACGGCGATTAGCATCATTGCGGCCAGCACCGCAAATACAAAAGTTTTCTTCATAACAGTAAGCTCCTTTTCCCTGAATTCCCTTGCAGGGAAGCTCTCTCCATCTCAATTCGGCAATACACCACGCTGGGTATCGCTCATTCAAAAGAAACACACACTCACACACATCGCCCCAGAAGGGCGCATTTGCCATGTTATCATCAACGATTTTAAGAATTCCGGCAGGACTCTCTCTCCCTGCCCAAACATCAAATTACATACACAGACTCACTGGTCAGAACGGAACAACCTGAAAGGCTACTAAAAAAACTCTCTCCGCTTTAGCCAACTCTGTCAATTATGGGACCTTGAGCTGTCATAATCAACATCCGAAAGGCCATTTTGAATAAGAAAATCAGGAAAAATAAGATTAAAAACAATCTGGTCGGTAGGTCCGGCTTTGCAACATATTAGCTAACAGATGATTACCAATAAATAATTCTGGGCACACCGACCAGATTCACATTGAAATCATCTATTCTTTTAGGAAAAAATCGAGACCAAATGGAACATTCCCCCTTAAAATCTCTCTATTTCATTTCCATGGAGGTGGTAAATTCAAATGGAAATATGTTGATTATCTTTTTCCTGAAAAGTAAAAAGAGTTTTTAACTTGCTTACAGGAAAAGATGATAATGGCGGAGTATGATAAGATTCGTGAGTTGATTCTGGCCAGCACTAACGCGGGGAAGGTGACGGAGCTGGCCTACATGCTGGGTAAGAGGGTTGTGGTGCGGGGACTGGACGAGTTTGGCGATTTGCCGGAGGTTGAGGAGGATGGTGATACGTTCGCGGCAAACGCTCGAAAGAAGGCTGTCGAATATGGTCTAATGCTGGGCGGCTGGGTTTTGGCGGATGATTCGGGGCTGGAGATTGACGCACTGGATGGATCGCCGGGGGTATATTCGGCACGATTCGCGGGGGTGGATGGAAATGGACGGGACGCGGCGAATAATCGGAAGGTTCTGGAATTGCTGAAAGATGTACCGACGGAACAACGCACAGCTAGGTTTCGCTGCTGTTTGTGCCTGAGCTTTAACGGTAAGGTGGTAAACGAGGTTGACGGCAAGTGCCAAGGGCAAATCGCCTTCGAAGCGGCGGGGACGAACGGGTTTGGTTATGACCCGCTGTTCTATTTGCCGGAACGCAAGCTTACTATCGCTCAGCTTGACAAGGCGAAAAAAAACGATGTTTCGCATCGCGGTAACGCGCTGCGGAATCTATGGGCAGCGATCGAAAATTTGCTCTGACCAGGGTGCTTTGAGCAGTTCTATGTCGTCGATACCTTACCTTTGCTGGGGACATGCCGGGCAAACACTCTGTCGATAGATGACGCGGCGCTGGCAATGGATTATGGTACGTTGCGGCTTACGTCTGATTTGTACGCCGGCTGCGAGGCTGGTTCTTGTACTGGTTCAGCGTGAATTGGACAAATGGGTTTCACGATTAACTCTTAAACTTGCCTTCGGCAAGAGGTTTTTAAAGGCATAAGAAGGCTCTGAATTGTCTGCGGAACGCCTCACACCTGGGGCGGCAGGTGTATAACTGCCACCCCCACGACAATTCGTCGCCTTGGTCTGGCTATCCCTGGCAGGTTGCACCTCTGCAGAGCCTGCGTCCGTTTCGCCTACCAACGGTATTGTCCGGGCGTTCCCAATCTCTGTCAAGCGTCTTTTCACTACGACACCTTTCTCAGGGCTTTGCGGGCCTGACGGGCGGCATCGAGTTTGGCTTCCCGGGCGGCCAGAATCGTTTCGGCCCGGCCGGCAAGTTTATCGTTGGGCGTAATATATCCAATCGCACTGTGTAGCCGCTGGTCATTGTAATGCCTCACAAAATCAGCCACCAGGCGACACGCATCATCCCGCGACAATGGCGTATGAACTCGAATACAGGTATCGGTTGGGGACGATCATCGGATCGCGTTGTTCTTCACCGGGAATTGTCATGCCGGCGAGAATCTAACCGACCTGCTCAAAAAACGCGCCGCTGATTTGGATACGCCTATTCAGATGTGTGATGCCCTGAGCCGTAACGCGCCCGAACCGCTCAAGACGATCCTGAGTAACTGTCTGACGCATGGCCGGCGGCGTTTTGTTGAGGTGGCGGCCCATTTCCCGGAGGAGTGTCTGTATGTTTTGGATATACTCAAGACGGTTTACGCCCATGACGACCAGGCCAAACGCCAGGGCCTGTCCCATCAGCAGCGACTCCAATGGCATCAGGCTCACAGCGGCCCGAAAATGGCGGAACTGGAAATCTGGCTGGCTAAGCAGCTCGAACAAAAAAAGGTTGAACCCAACAGCGGACTGGGCGAGGCGATTGGATATATGCTTCGGCACTGGCAGAAACTGACGCTGTTCCTGAGACAGCCCGGTACGCCGCTGGACAATAATATCTGCGAACGGGCCTTGAAGAAGGCGATTCTGCACCGAAAAAACGCCTGCTTCTACAAAACTCTCAACGGTGCCCGGGTGGGCGACCTGTTCATGAGCGTTATCCATACCTGCGAACTGAATAAAGTCAACCCGTTCGATTACCTCACCCAACTGCAAAAGCACCTCGATACCGCCACGTCATCCCCAGCCAACTGGATGCCCTGGAACTACAAAGACAGGCTCCAAACCACCGCCGCCCCAGAATAAATTTCAATTTTTTCACGCTTGCCGAAAACTCACAAGAAGCGGCAGAGCGAGATTGCCAACCAACAGGAACGCCTACTGAACGCGTATTTGGCGGGAACTATCGAGCAGGAGGTTTTCCAGGAGAAGGTCGATACCTTAAAAAGCGAGGCTGAAGATGTCAAAGAACAGCTGACTGAGGCGACTGGATTTGAACAACCAAATATGGCCGAAAAGGCCTTAAAACTGCTTAAATTTAGCCAAAATCTGGCGGAAATATGGAATGGTTCAAACTCTGCCCAAAAAAGAGAAATTTTAGAATCGATTAGTTTGAACCGTACTGTAAGCGACGTAAGTCTTTATATAGCAAAGAGAAAGCCGCTCAATTTTTTGCAAAATCAAGCGGCTGTCCAGTCAACTCGGGGCGACAGGACTTGAACCTGCGACCTCATGACCCCCAGTCATGCGCGCTAGCCAAACTGCGCCACGCCCCGTAATTTTCTTACAGCCACGCCCTTATACATCATAGAAAAGGTATAGTCAATGAGGAAAAATAACGTTTTTCGGCAATTTAGAGAAAATCTCTTTTCACGGAGTTGACAATATTGGGGTAAGTCGCTAAGTTAGTGCTCTGCTATGAGATAGCGACGGCGGCGTGGCCAAGTGGTCTAAGGCGACGGATTGCAAATCCGTTATCGTGGGTTCGAATCCCACCGCCGCCTTTCTGTAAAATAAGGACTTATGTTGCATCTAAACTTAATCATAGACTTATTCTCTCAATTTGCTATAATAAAAACCGTCGAAAATACGTTTATTTTGGGCGGTAAATGGACCACTATTTAGGTAAGTTTGTATTGCCTCAGTTGGAAATGGACAAATCCTTTAAAGTTGCTATTCTTTATGTATATTTTTGAAAGGGATTTGTTATGAAACAGGAGCGTAGGCGGTTTGAGGCGGTGGAGAAGGTAAGGATTATTCGGGAGCATCTTCTGGAGAAGCGGCATTTTCGTATTATTTTCTCCGTAACTTACAGTTAAAATCACACAGCAAGTTTTTGGTTTTACATAAGTCGTTGGGTTTCAACAAGTATGTTTTTTTTGAGTAGAGCAACCGCAAATTTAATCTCCTCCTCCGTTTACTTTATTACCCATACACACAATTCTTCGCTTCATTCACAAACGCCTGGAGATTTGCCGGGTCGCCGTGGAAAAAATGATCGCTGGGTGAGATGATATACCCGCCGTGGTCCTTCGTCGCCTCGAAACATTCCCGTACAATCCGGCGGGCGTCGTCGGGTGTGCCGTTCTCGAATCCGACGTTCTGATCGAACCCACCAATGAAGCACAATTTCGAACCCCACTTCTGCGAGGCCAAAGCCAAGTCGCAATCACCGCCCATCGATATTGGTGTCATGGTCTCCAGAGCGTCAGCGCCGCTTTCGATTACCATATCACCCATCTTCATCAATCCGCCGCAAAGATGGTATACAACCTTGCCGCCGATACCATGTATGGCCTCTATCTGCTTTTTATCGTAGGGCAGGCAGAACTCCTCAAACATCGCGGGGCTGATAACCGTATTTGATGCCGCTCCGCCACCGATTTCGATTAAATCAACCGGACAGCCTTTACTTATCGTAATTACCTTCAGGGCCTTATCCAACAGCACCTCCAAAGCATAATGAAGCCAGCCCGAATCATCCATCGCTGCCATAATCGCCTGCTCGGTCCCCATCAGATAACACAAACTCTGCCACGGGCTGATCTGACCATAGAAATAATTGATACCGTAAGTTCGCATTATCCCCTTATCGCCCAGCCGCTCTTTATCAGCGATAATATTCGAATAATCTATCTCACTTGGCACAGGCCAGTATTTAGCGAAAATCTCGAAATCATCCTTGCCCTTAATGAGATGTTCCGTATCAAATATAGTATATTCATTTGCGCCCTGCCTGAGCTGAAGTTTACCAACGGGAGTTTTGATTACATATTCCGTATGTTGCACACCGGAAGAATCAACATGTTCAGCCACCTTCTCCTGCTGCCAGTTCGCCTCGACCGCCGGGTCGAAAATATGTCTTATACCATTGTATATTACAAAATCAAACCCGAACCTCTCATACGCCTCCCACTGGTCAATACCGTCCAGGTAATTCTTCAGATAATAAGGCATCCAGCTATGCACCTGACAGGGCAGCCGGTCTGGTTTTTGGTTATTTAACGCCGTCAGAAGTCTTTCTCGTCCGGTCATTTTGTTTCTCCGATATAAGCATATGCGCTTCTTGTAACAACGTTTTTTGTGTTTAGAATACTTACTCTTTTTATTTGATGCTATGCTTGTCGCGTCTTTTATCTTTCAGCTTTTGGTAATTTTATATACCAGAATTCATATAACCCTACAATTGAGATTGCAAAAACAACAAATGTAATACTCGCGGCCTTGAACTCTTTTATCATAAGTTGCAGGGGCAGAAGATAGATGGTTACCATCCAACAGAAAGCAAAGGGTAGCGAGAGCAAATTATATTTTGTTTCTCGACGCAGAATAATATTTTCTGTTTCGGACAATAACTTGCGATATGGCTTCCAAAACCCGAAAGGCCTGGTAGTCTTATAGAAATTCTCTAGGATATTATTATCAGTAGGCTTTGACAAATAGGTGCCAATCAGACATCCCAAAAGCCCAATTGAGACCCCATAAATAAACTGATAAACTTCCGACATGTTATGCCATAGCACTCTCTGAATAATCACCCCGCCCATGCCCACCAAAGTCCCCACAGCAAAACCCGCACCGTTGAAACGCCACCAGTAAAAGCGCAATACCAAGGGCATGCCTAAGCCAGCGGCCACACCAACGGTAAGCCATCCCCAAATATCATTTATCGTTTCCGTAAAGTAAGCCATCACAAAACCGCAGATGATTAAGACCAGGCCAAATAAATGACTGATAGTTATAAGCTCTTTGTTATTCGCCGCAGGCCTAAGATAAGCTTGATATATATCACGGGACCAAAAAGAAGTGGTAATATTGATTATCGCACTGAAAGTTGACATTGCTGCCGCTATCAGCGCAACCAGCAACAAACCTCTGAGCCCCAAGGGGACATTCCAAAGCAATACCGAAGGCAATATCTTCTCCGGGTCCACATTACCATGATATCCCAGAAAATTAATTTTTTCGGGCCAGTCTTCTCCCAGCAGGCGAGCCAATTCCTGAATCATTTGAGGGTCGTACTTTTGAGGGTTGTTCGCGATATTCGAAATTGTATTGTGCCACTGGACGCCATTTACGCCCTCAACATGATTGACAATCGTATCCCGTGCGTTCATCAGGACAGCCTGATCAGGAAACAAATCCTTAACCAGGAAAATACCCAGAATCGCAAAAGCCATCATCAAAGGCCAGCGCATCATCAAAGTCCAGCCCGACAGAAAGCTCAGCAGCCCGGTCTCTCTTTCATTGCGAGCACCAAAAAATTTAGGGTCCCCGGTTATACCTAAACCCTGAACCACAGTTTTAAGCAGATAAAAAGTCGAAACCAGGGTCAATAAATGGTAGTTTTCGTATCCTGATGGCATTTCTGTTTGCCAGGCCGGCCATGAGGAGGTCCAGTCATGGGAACCGGTAACCTCCTGGGCCAGGGCAGCTATATCTACACCCGAAACTTTATCCACCGCGATTATCACAATGAAAATAACGCCCAGCAAAATGCAAACCGCCTGAAATATTTCGGTAATGACAACCCCGTAAAATCCTGACTCTAGGGTATAAATCGCGGTAACTACTATCATTATGATTGAGCAGACCAGGGGAGAAAAAGGCAGAAAAGTTGCTAAAAACATGCCCGCCCCCTTAAAAGAGTATGCCAGCATCCCTACCCCAAAAATAATCGCAGAGATTGCCTGAGAAATTCGAGCGAATTTACCCCATCCATCATTGCCGAACCTGTAAATCATCCATTCAGCATTAGTCATAACTCCAGAGCGTTTATACCATCTGCCCAGCCAGAGCATAAGGAAAACCAAAACTAAACCGGCTCCGCCCCTGAATTCAATAAACAGGGCCCGCGGCCCCATCATGAATAGAAATGAAACCACGACCATGGTGCCGGTCATATCCAGCCAGGCAGCCATACCTGAAATTCCCAGAGCCCACCAGGGCAGTTTTTTGCCGCCCAGAAAATAATCATCCATGCTCGCCGAAGCTCTTTTTTTCAGGTAGAGACCTATGGCCACGAGGATGAGGAAGTATCCGCCAATCATCGAATAATCAACGATGTTTAATCTGTCCATCAATTACGTTCCCGAGGCTTGGATACGGTTACTTTTTTAATAACGAAAGGTTGGGACGACAAATTGACAAAGCGAAAATCCGCAAGACCGTTCTGTCTGCCGGAGAACAAGGAATCCGGTAATACGAATCGCTCAGACTTCCAGTTTTTGGTTCCGGTCAGCGTTATCTTCTGCGTATGAAGCTTATAAGCTCCTGACAAAGTGGCCGTTTCATCAGAAGAATTATACTCCAGATATAATTCCCCCTGAATATCATCATAATATTCAATCTCGATGGCCAGCTCAGGGCCGAGATTTTGTCTAAAACCCTGATCAACGGCAAAATAGAGATAAGAGATTTTTGGGGGACAGGAAACCTGCCAGCCGGAATAATCATTGATCGTGACAATACTGCCGGAACCCTCCGCGGCCTCGATTAACGTCAATCCCTGAGAATTCTCCGGAGAACAAGTAACTTTTGCGCTGTCGCTGTAAGGAGTTTTAAATGGTGTGACAAGTTTGTGCTTTAAGAGTTTGTAGAAATTATCTACATCAATAATATGTACATTTGCTGCGGGGAATTTGGCCTGGGCTTTGTTTACCGCCTCATAAAGCATTGTCGGCTTCATGAGGATACATCTGAAGGCATAGAACTCCGCTTGATATTGTGTGTTTTCGACATTTTGGGCGTAAATTTGCTCAAGTCTTTTTTCCAAATCCGGTACGCTACTAACGTGGAAAGATTCCACATAATTTACTGGCGTTTGGTCTATCAATTGTTGTTGTACAGGCAGATTAGTGCCGAATCCGTGAGGACTGGTCCGGGCGGCAATCTTGGCCCATTCCTGGTTAAAGCTGCCCTCAATATAAAATACATTGTATTTTACACCGTAACGCTCGTTCAATTGCTGGGCGAATTTTTCGTAATATGGTACTCCGGATTCTTTGACGCGCCCTTTGCGGTTGATCAGGCTGTCAACTTGTACGTAGGTGGCACCGTCACCGCTAAATCCTAAAAAGTCGCCGGGTGTTTTGTAGTCATAGAGATATTTCACCACATGGGGCACTCTGTAATTCAAAGCGGTATTAACGCACCAGTTTAGAGCCAGTTTGCCGCGGGCGGGGTCATCATATATCGCCGGGACCATCTGATTGGCCCAGGCACTGCCGTCATAATCAAGCATCAAAAAAACTATATATATCGCATTCGGGTCATAAGCGACCTTTTTCGGAGCGACAAAACCAGCTTGTTCAGCACTGACGGAGGGCAGATGCTGAAAAAAGGAAGCATTGGCTATGCCAAAAGCCGCGTCGGCATCATTTCCCATATTATAAGAACTTAACAAGGAGACAAATTCCCACTCAGTTGGTACAGGATCATGCTTGGCACCGGTGTGGGAAGTATATTTAATCCACCAGGGCACAAATCCTCCCACAATGCCGAATTCTCCTTTGCGGAGATGATACGATACTTCCAGCAAATCATTCCAGGTTTTGTGGTCCGCGCCGAGAGTCTGGCCGGGATCATCGGCAGGGACAGAGTCCGGCCAGGGATAGAGGTCAAAAAAGACGGCTTTCTGGGCAACCCAGTAATCGGCATTATACATGCCGTTATGCTGAAGTTCGTTACGGTCTCCCAGATAGCCAAAATCCTTTTGGGCGTAATGACTGCGAAATTTACCCAACATCGAAGCATCACAATTGTACCACATTTTGAAAGGATTGGCGAGGCCAGGCCTGAGATATTTTTCTATCAGATATTTATAACAGTCATTCTTGGCACTTAAGGTGCCTGGGAAGGTGACACCATCGACTATAATCGAATTACGACCGTCAAATTTCTGAGTCAAATCCAGTTTTACGGGCAAGGGCTGCTTCAGGCTGTCGAGATAAGCATAAAACCTATCCCCATCCAGATCTTTACTGACGGGAAGTAAAGATTCGCACCCAGCAGCAGTTAAGGCCAAATTTGAAGTTGCTGGCACCGCCATGGTCCAGAGTACCAGACCGTCATAATATTGCTGATAGACTGAGAGTAATTCATCTAATCGACTGGTTCTTTTCAGATGAATATTCTGAAAATAGCCCTGCTGTTCAAAATATTTCAGCCAGTATTGATCTAATTCACGGACCGGTTTTTTTCTATAATCAGGATTATAATAATGTGTGGTTTCCACATCAAAGAGGACCAGAGAGGCGTCCAGATACAATTTGGGTGCGTCACGGTTGGCCAAACCCTGTAGAGCGGTTATGAAATAAAGAGCGTTGGCTCTTTCTTCTATAGTTTCAAGTTTAGCTTCATCAAAAAAACGCCATAAATCAAATACGACCACATCATCCGACAAGGAATATGGTTCTGCGGCCCGGATACCGGTCAGGAAAAAGGTCAGAATTAAGACCACAAAGACAAAGTCTTTTAGTTTTAACATCAGAATATCCTTCATGGTGTATTGAAGTTGCCATAAACATACAAAGTCGAATTATGTGTATACAAATATACCCCCGGAAATCTGCTTTGCGATTATAATAATTTCTGAAACCTGTTCAGAAAAATCTTATAAACCGTTAGATCACCAGAATGTTGCGGCGGCGCTGGTTGAGGGACTGGTCCCCCAAGAGAAAACCTGAGGCACATCTGGATGGCAAAGGTTCATTTTCTCAAAATCAAACTCAGAACCTCTTTTCCATCTCACCGACCCATCACCAAACATCTGATTGCATCCGGCAAAAGAGGGCACCCCGATGAATTCATTTTGCCCAAAACGAATATCATGCACTGATGATTTGTTTGTGCCGTGATTAAACCACCAGGCTCCGGTCACCTGCCAGCGGTAGATGTTGTCAGACATGAGCAGTTTATTACCAGAAAGCTGCTGTCCGGTCAACTCCTTGGGCCTGTTCGTAAAATCAGACCATTCGTCAGCTCGGGCAAAATACGAATAAGTTACCGGAAACCAGATATTGTTTACATTTGAGACACCCTTCCAGCTTGACCATTCCTCAAAAAGCTTTTTCCGGTTGATAGCACTGTCCGGACAGGTCCAAACATCGCTTAGCTGCTCGGAATCCAGGTCAAAACCTTCAATATAAGGTGACAGGGATTCCATATTGATGTTATTTCTCCAGGGACTGTCTTCTGTATTCTGAGCCATCAAAACATGGCCGGGAACTGGCCCAGCGGTGGCGCCGCTGGGACGGTAGGAACTCAAAAGCCGATTATTATCTGAGACATAAGCCTGAAACGCTATGGACCAGTTATGCAGATTGGAAGCGCAGACAATCTGCTTGGCCTGTTTGCGGGCCTTGCCCAGAGCTGGCAAAAGAATAGAAACCAGAAGGGCTATAATAGCCACCACAACCAGTAATTCAACCAGGGTAAAACCTCTATTTTTCTTCACAGTAAAGCTCCTTTTCGTCAATGTCAGTTTACCAACAGGAGACATCGTCAGGATTGTTACACAACATCCACTCCGCGGCCAAAACCGATATATCATAAAGACTGACAACTCCATCGCGGTCACCATTGGGCCCGGAAATGTCCGCCAGGGTATCAGAAGTAAGCCAGGCGTCCGCTATTCTGGATAAATCATAATAATTAACATAGCAGTCGGGAATATCATTCTCCCCGGAAATGTCCGCAACCAGGCTATGAATATCTCCACACTCACCATCATCAGGATGCCAGGGCAATAGACCGTTTTCAATCTCAATTACATCCGGCACAAAATCACCGTCACTGTCAACCGACATAACATCATCAACTACAACAATATCAACTTTCCAGAGAATATTATTCCGGGAACTAAACCAGGTAACAGCGTCTCTAACCATGTCAAAATAGATAGAGTAATTTCCCGGACTGGCCGGAATATCAATACCAACTTCAAATGAGCAGCTCTGGCCGGTATGGACTACTTCTGAAGCTCCAAGATAAAATCTTCCATTACTGTTCAAATCCATAATATCAACAGATTGCCCGGCAGGAACAACCACATAGGCTAACCGATACATATCGGCCTCAGACCAGCTGTCCCACCCGTCATTACGAACAGTTATGCTCGCGGTATATTCCTGACTTGTCTGTAATACCGGGGGAATATCATGCGAAAGCCAGGTTGCTCTGTAATCATTATTGCCGCCGTTATAATATCTAAGCAGATAATAAAAGGTGTAAGCATCCAGTAATTTATAGTCCCACCCCAACGCCGCTATCTCATCCTCAACCTGCTTTAGATTGCTCGGATAAAGAAGTATTCCTCTATACCAGTTAAAATTCACCCCCGAACCATTGTGCAGCCCTAATATTGATGCTGATATATTGTAACTGTAAAGGTCCAGGCTGTAGCGTTTATACACCGGAACATTGTCTCTAAGCTGCACAGAACTGAAACCGGTATTGGTGCCAATCCCGTCACAACTGAAAGGCACATAAATATCGGCATCTGTACTTGTAAGTGTCCCACTATAGCCGTTCAATAGCCAGCCGGTGATAGAATAGTCCAGCGTTCGGTAATAATCCTGGCAGAGCTTTTGATACATTTGCCGTGCATCACCATAGCCCGAATAATATCTGCTGCCATATAGCTGTGATGGGTTTACATAGCCAACCCCGGAATCCGGAGCAATAAAAAAATCCTTATCGGTTTTGTTCCGGTAAAAATAATCAAAAGCTGCCCCCACACGATCAATTGAAGAGGGGTTCAGGGCCCAATTGCAAGCAACATTGCCTCTTTCTGAATCATTGAAACGATCATTGCCTAACCAGTAAAGCATCCATGCCGTATTGTCATAATCGCCCATATAAATCATTATGTAATTGTTGGCAACAACATTGCCGGAAGAATCGATATAGCCCTGATTAACCATATCCTGATAACTCGGAGGGCTGTTTTGGACATACATTCTCGACTCAAGGGCTGGTTTAAGACCAGCATAAAACGATCCATTGGTAAGGGCTGCTAAAGCGTCCGCTTCCATGTAACAGTTATAAGCCGATACAATCCTGACCGTCTCCCATTCTGTTGGTACGGGCTCATGACTGCCGCCCACTTCAGTAGTATATTTATAAGCCCAGTTCGGAAACCCGCAAAACTTTATCATCTTGCTGTAATTGTTTTGTTGATTACAGACATCCAGAAGATACCTGAATGTGTTCAAATCCGTTCCCAAAGGCTGACCCGGATCATCATTGGGTATTTCATTACCCCAAGGGGAAAGCTCAAAACAAACAGCCCCACCACTGAAAACGTAATCCAGATTCCGAAGTAAAGCGTTATCAATGGGTATTTCAGGTTTCAGACCCCACAAATCCATACCGTAAATTATTTTTGTGGTATCGCATTTGCCTTGCTTAATATAGTTTTCCCCCAGCCAGTAATAAGCGTCGCATTTAGCGCTGCCCGTACTGGGCAATGAGGTCTCCCAAATTGTGCCCGTACCGGTAAATTTGCCGGTCAAGTCCTTCACTATTGGCAACTGCGGACCAGTAAGATTAGTAACTAAGGTTTTATAAACTCCGCTGCTCGGATCATTTCTCAATGCGATACAATCATCCGCCGCCGCCGCTGAAGTAGCCGCCAGACTGGTCGAATCAACTCCGGTTTCCGGCGAGGCAGCGTAAAGGTAAACACCCTGAGCATAGCTGGAAAAACGGTTCACATAATCCTGAATATTGTTTATCGTCTGAATGGACCAGCCCTGGCAAAGGCCGCCCGGCTCGACCAATCGGTCAAGCCAGGCCGCGTCATCGTCATTAAAAATAAGAAAAACCCGCGGAGCCTGACGGTTAGCCAGACCCTGTAAACCAACCGCCATATGCATCATGTCATATTGCAGATTTCTGGGCCAGCCGTAAACAAAACGCATATCCCATTTGTAAATAGTAGGCAGCGTCGCAGCGTAAACCCCGACACTGTTGCCCAAAAAACAAATCAACAACAAAATAAGTAACAATCTTCTTTTAATCATGCGTATAAAAACCGTAAACGGTGGCCCTAAAAACATATTACGTTCTTCAGAAACATCAGTATGCCAAAGTATCCAGCCAATTCTGACCCATAATTGCGAAGTCCGTAAAATCAACCTGACAATCACCATTGATGTCGCCGACTAAATAGCTCGCACAATAATCCGGATAGACAATTCTGATGTCATCAATATCTATGACTCCGCTGCCAGCGGTGCTGTCTTCTTCGGGGCTGTAACAGCCGATATTGATCGCGGTCACTTCGTCCAGTTCAGCCGGGTCATAGCCTATATAATCATCCAGCATGGCCGTCCATTCCGCCCAGCCTACCGGAGAGTATGTTGAACCGTTATATCTGCTCAGATGAATACCCAAACCTCGGATATTGGCAACATCAACGGCACCTTCGAAGAACTTGATGTAAAGGATATTCTCCTGGCTGTTGCCGGCATGACGGTTCAGTAAAACCTTCACCGATTCGGCGCCTCTCAAATCGATGGGCTCATCAAGAGTCAAAACTATGTCGGTAAAGTTGAAACCCTGACCGCTTACATCATTAGCGTCATAGACCCAGCGCATCGACTGAGCTCCGCTGTAAACATTAGCCGGACTCGTCAACAGAGAAACCGAACTGGTAGTCGTGGAGCCGTTAAAAGAAGCCCAGTAAAATTCCTGCCAGCTGACTATTAACGCACTCTGGTCAGAGTAAGATTCAAAATCATCCACGTTCACTACCGGACCAATAACCAACTCAGAGTCAAGCCAGGAACTAGCCAGATACCTCAAGTCATACACATCAACATTTAAATCAAAGTTAATATCAGCGATATTCAGACCATTGCCTTTGACAAGCCTTACCTCATCAACCAAATAAGTACCGGTAGCTGGTTCGCCCGCGGAATCGAAAACTCCAAAGGCCACATTTAACATATCCGTCGCGCCATCCTGAACCTCATAATAAAAACTGTATTGCTCGTAGGCATTGCCCGGCGTGACAGCTTTAATCGCGTAAGATTCAGTCACAGGAGTAGCCGTGTCTATCCATTCCGATACCTTCAGGTGCAGATTACTGCTGTCTGACGATAACTTTTTGGCTGCGAATGTCACCAGAATTTTATCGCCCGCAACAGCACCTACAGGGTCAAGCAGAATGTCCAGGCCATGGTCACCACCCCCTGAAGTAACCGTGATTTCAGCGGCCTGAAGACCACGGAAAGAATCACTGCTCAATGTATAAGCCGCCGCGCCCGGAGCCACGGAATAACCGCGCCAGCCCACCCAGCCCCGCTCAAAGCCCGGATTAAGAATCATCTGAGGATTCGGCATTTTAATATCATCGATAAGATAAGTTCCTGCCGACTTTGTCACTTCATCTGAAACATAAACCGCGTAAGCAATGTTTACACTGGCAGCGTTCGGGTCCCGAACTTTATAGCTGTAATCGAAGACTTCGTATGCCGAAGAAAAAGGATTCGAATAATATCTACCGTTGTGGGCCAGATAATTACCTTCCTCATCCACTTCCGTAATCGCCAATTCCAGCCTCGTATCTCCAGCCGAAACCTTTTTAGATGCGAAACTCACGGTTATGACTTCATTGGCATCCACTGGAACCCGGTCACTTGCCCGGTCAAGACCGTGATCTATACCCGGATCCGATACTGCCACGAGGGCGGCATTAGAACCTTTATAAGCATCGCTGCTGATACTGAAATCTATCGCCCCACCCACCGAATAAGCTCTCCAGTATCTCTGCCCCTCCTCAAAACCGCCATTGTAAAGTTTAGGAACTTCAAAAAGATTTACATCATCGATTAGATAATGTCCAACCGAACGTACACCATAATCCTGAGAACACCTAAAGCCTACATTTACGGAAGTTGCTGCGCTGTTGCTTACCGTATAATAGTAAACAAACTCCGAGTAATCCGGACCCGGCTCGTACAACCACTCCACAGCGGATAACATAGTGCCGCTGGAGTCGTATTCCTCGATAGTTACCGAAAGATAATTGTTCACACCCGATATTTTTTTCGCGGCAAAGTGAAGCCCAAACTGTTCGTTTGGGCTGACCGCGATAAGACTTCCAAATCTGTCAGCTACCTGGTCACCGCTGGCGTTCGTAACATTCAGCGATAAAGCATTATTGCCCTCAAATGCGTCGTTCGAAATCGTAAACTCAGCTAAGCCCCCACTTACAGCAACAGTTCTCCACAAAACCAAACCTTCCTCAAAATTACCATTAAACAATCGGGGTAGCTCGGAAAACTGTACATCGTCAATAAGATAATGCCCCGAAGCTTTGTTGCCCAAACTGTCTTTGACATTAAAAGCGATATTTACCTTGTCCGTAGCGGGATTAGAAATGCTGTGGAACAATTCGTTCACTGAATAAAAACCGGTTTGTATATCAAAAGGATAATCAATCTGCCCCAGGAAACTCCCGGAAACACTCCACTCACCGACAGTAACATTAAGCAGAGAACCTGTGCTGATAGCCTTCGCTGCAAAAGATATGCCCACGGCACTACCGAAATCTACGGGAATCAGGCTGCCCCATCTGTCCAGACCATGATCTATACCAGGGCTGGTAATATCAAATGAAAAGGCGTTATTACCCTCATAAGCATCATTGGATATCCCGAAATTGGCGCTCCCGCCCACAATATAAGGACGCCAGCCATTGGCGCCGTCCTCAAAGCCCCCGTTATAAAGCACATCGCCTTCATACAACTGAATATCATCAACATAGTAATGACCCGCAGCGATCAAACCCCAATCATCATGAATGGTAAAAGACAAATTGAGATATGCCGCCGAACTGTTATTCGATACCAAATGAGTAAAAGAATGCAAGGAATAATCAGAGTCATCCGGATCAAAACTGTGCACATAATTGGCGCCCAGCCAAACGCCCCCGGCATTATATTCACTGATGATAACTACCAAGTTCGCACTCCCGAAAATAGTTTTGGCCGCGAAAGAAACACCTACCGCGTCACCGTATTCGACCGGTATCATGCTGCCGTATCGGTCCAGACCGGTATCGCCCAAAGCCGTCACAACTTCGATAGAAGCGGCCAGATTGCCGGCATAAGCGTCATCTTCAACTATCGTAAAATTCGTATCCGCCCCACCCACAGCGTATGTCCGCCAGTCGGTCCAGCTTTGCTCAAAACTGCCGTTGGTAATCGAAAAACCAGAAGAAACCCCACTCAATAAAAATAACAAACAAAACACTGACTTCAATACTCTTTCCATCGTAGCCTCCTGTAAAAATTAAATTTTCTCAACACCGCTGCTTTTTCGCAACAAAAGGTCAACCGGCAAAACCCTGTGTGTCTCCTGAATCGTAAGTCCCGGCGAGATGAGTTCCTCATGCAGTAATTTTGCCGATTCATAACCAAGCAAAGTATCATCCATCCTCACTGATGACAGAGGGACGGGCATCCGGGCACAAAAGGGCTTATCGCCAAAACATATCACATAAACGTCTGTCCCAACCTTGAGATTAGCTTGTTCGGCGGCCTGGCAAAAAATCCTCGCCGTATCGGAGTTAAAACAGAATATTGAAACCGGAAAAGAATCCGCCCGCTCCAAAAGACAAGCCGAGGTCTGAAAAATCAATTTCTCCCAACCGCTCTGACCCATGCAAAAACTTTCCGCTTCGTCGAAGGGCAGCTCATAAAAATACTTCTCCCGAAAATCAGTATGGCTAAAATACTCATTCATACAGCT
>CAXXMR010000032.1:0-17492 GCA_963663805.2 Sedimentisphaerales bacterium | reverse complement strand
GCGAAATTATAAAAGCAATTACATAGCGTGTCCTGTCCTGCCTCAACGGGCTGGTCGGTCCCTCACGCCAGTGCTTGATGACCAGGTACATCGCTGCCGGGGCCATTATTATTGCCGCAAACCATAAAAAGATCGACCCTATCGCCAGACCCAAGGCAACATCATCATAAAGCACACGCCTGGTTTGAAGCAGTTCATTTTTTGTACCTGGTTCAGGGTTGCTCAGGCATTGCAGGCACACCTGGCGGCCATTAAATTCAGTCGCGCAAAGGGTGCACAAAAACCGCCCGCAGTCTTGGCAGACGACCTCAGCTTTTTTTGAGGGGTGATTGAAACAGCTGGACTGATTATCCACCACCAGCCTCTGGCCGGTCTCAGGTAGTCGCGGCTTATTGAAATATGCGGGAAACAGTGCAACTTCATGATGGGTTCGGCAATTTTGACAAATACCCAGATCCGGGAGTTCAGCGCTGAAATACAGTTCACCATCACATTTTAGACATTCCAGTTTGCCGGCCAATAATCCTTCCCCCCAGGTTAGCGCCTGATTACTCGAGTATTGCAAATACGATCATGTAATGTGCGTTTTTCACTGTCCCAAATGCAAATAAGGAATCCTATTCCCAGGATCATGCCGCTGAGAATAGATGCAAAATAGCGTCCCAAGGCCCTTATATATGTGACCCGCTGACCGTCTCCCGTGATCACCCTCAGCCGGCAGGCCAACTTGCCGGGCGTAGCCTGTAAACTTGGGTGGCCGTTAAAGAATACGTAATAGCAAATGGGTATTAAAACACTCAGAGTTTGTAATATTACAAATCTCGGCCCCAATACCTCGTTCGAGGACATCGAAGATTGCATCAATACAAAACTCAATATCCACTGAATAACATTAAGGATGATGCCGTCAACAAACAACGCGCAAAAGCGGATCCAGAAGCCCCCATACTGGTAGCCCAGCCGGGTAACTTCCACGCCTTCCTTAAGACGCTGCACATATTCATCTTTGCAGTACGGGCATACTTGAGTATTGCCCACGCTGGCCAGGTTATCAGGCTCAACCTGCATACCGCAATTGGGACACGCGATCGGGCCATTCGGTTGCGAATCGGGGATTGAACTCTCGATTTGTCCAGCTACTTCCGCATAAGGATGCCAGTTCTCCATTCCCTCGCCCCACATCATTGTTTCAGAAGAGATGATCCCCTGATACACCAGCTACTTGATGGCCTCTGCCTCCAAAGGCCCTTTTTGTATATCATTTTCGAGATAATACCAGTTCAATAATTCGCCCTCCTTGAGTGTTTACGATGCCCTAAACATCCGAAAAATACCCATCAATAGTAAACGAACAACCGCAGGATATTTCTTCTGTATATTCCTACTCAGTACCCTGCATCACCGATTAAAAAGAGGTTTCAACCAACTTAAATTACTATTAATGTATATGTTAGAGCTTGTCAAGTATTCTTACCTGGTTTTTTATAGAGAATTGAAGGTTTGAGGGCAAATTCTAGTAGAAAACAACTGGATTTCGCCGGTTGAGTCAACTTCCACGACTTGTTATTCGCATTATTTCGTTGCCAGAGTTGTTTCTCCCTCCAAACTGTGACAGTTTTCAGAGTTTTGGGTTATATATGTAGTAGAGGAACCAGTTACAGGTTCCGGCATTACTGCCGGACGTAGTACAGAGCCCCAAGGGCATGGCTTCGTAGGCGTCACCCCCAGCCTATGGAGTATTGCGCTATGTCTGATTATCGTAACCTGTCATCGGAACAGAGACGCAGAGAGCTGGTTCGCATTCTCGTCCGGGGCGTTTTGCGCCATTTTGGCAGAGCCTCGGCCATCCCCAAAATTAAGCAAAAACTCTCAGAATTTCCGGAAAAGGGCCTTGATGTTCCGGGCGATTTGAGGACTGATGTGTCTGCAAGTTAACGCTGTTTTATTACGGAGAGGCAGGCATGAAACTTGATATTGCATACGAACGGGAAAAACTGGCAGGACTTGGTATTGCCGAGTTGCGGCGGTATTATGAAGAGGTTTTCGGTGAAATCACCACCTCCCGGCATCGCCAGTATCTCATTAAACGTATTCTCTGGCGGTTGCAGGCCAATGCTCACGGTGGATTGTCTAATGCTGCTCTGAAGCGGGCCTGGGAGCTGGCTGATGGCGCTGAACTGCGTCTGACGGCCCCGAACTCTACCGCCCTTAAGAATACTGACACAATTGTCAAGCCCGCCCCGGCTGCCCTGACGCGGCATGAAACCGATCCCCTGCCGGGTACCCAACTGGAACGGCTGTACAAGGGTCAGAAGATCGTGGTGACGATCATGGAGAACGGCATCCGCTGGGAAGGTAAATTATACCGCTCATTATCGGCAGTGGCCAAAGCGGTAACGGGTTCACATTGGAATGGAAAACTCTTTTTTGGGATTAAGAAATGAAAAAAACTGAAGTCAAGACTATCCGCTGTGCGGTTTATACCCGTAAATCTACGGAAGAAGGATTGGAGCAGGATTTCAATTCCCTGCACGCCCAGCGTGAGGCGGCAGAGTCGTATATCAAAAGCCAGAAGTCAGAAGGCTGGGTATGTCTGCCGGAGCAGTATGATGATGGTGGGTTCTCCGGGGGGAATATGGAAAGGCCGGCCCTGCGGAGACTGCTGGAGGATATCGAGGCGGGGCATATTGACTGCCTGGTGGTATATAAGGTAGACAGACTCAGTCGCAGCCTGATTGATTTTACGAAGATTCTTACCCGGCTGGAGAAGAAGCAGGTTTCGTTTGTTTCCGTGACCCAGCACTTCAATACCACCACCAGTATGGGCCGGCTGACGCTAAATATTCTGCTCTCGTTCGCCCAGTTTGAGCGGGAGGTAATCTCGGAACGTACGCGCGACAAGATTGCCCTGGCCCGCAAGCGCGGCAAATGGTCCGGGGGCCGGCCGGTACTGGGATATGATATCTCGCCGGGTGGCGGTGAATTGAATGTGAATGAGGCGGAAGCGGAGCAGGTACGCAAGATATTTGCTCTGTACCTGGAGCATGGTGGTTTACTGGCTACGATAGCTGAACTAGACCGGCGGAACTGGCAGACCAAGACCTGGGTGACGCGTAAAGGTAAACTGCACCGGGGGCGGCCATTCAATAAGAACTCGCTGTATAATCTACTGAAGAACCCGGTTTATATTGGCAAGATTCGCCATCATGAGCAGCTATATGAAGGGGAACAGGACGGGATTGTCGATGGGGGTATCTTCCAGCGGGTGCAGCGGCTGCTGGGCCGGAACCGTATGAATGGCCGTTCCAGGCCGCGGGCCGGGGGCGGGATATTAAACGGTATTCTGCGCTGTAAGGCCTGCGGCTGCGGGATGAGCCACTCTTACACCAAAAAGAACTCGACACGCTACCGCTATTATGTTTGCCAGAACGCCCAGGTCCGAGGTTGGGCCCACTGTCCGCGGCCCTCGCTGCCGGCAGATGAGATAGAAAGATTCGTGGTGCAGGAAATCCGGAATATCGGCCAGGACGAGAAGCTGATTGGGGAGGTAGTGGCTGAGTCGAGACGAACCATTGACACGGAGCTTGCCGAATTCGAGAAACGCTATCGTCTGCTCTGTCAGGAACTCGCCCGGGAAAACCGGGAACTCAAATCTCTGGCGGCTACGGCGGCCCATCCGGAGACGGCTCAGCGCCTGGCGGCAATACAGGATAAGATTCGCGGCTTGGAACAACATATTAGCGAGTGTAAAAGTGAAATCACCCGGCTCAAGCAGATGGTGGTCAGCGCCCGGGATATCCGGGATATTTGCCGTAGTTTTGACCCGCTCTGGGATACGCTTACCCAAAAAGAGCAGTGGCGCATGTTGAGTCTGCTCATCGGACAGGTGGAATATGATGACGCGGCGGGCAGTATCAGTCTGGCCTTTCAACCCGGCGGGGTGCAGGCCCTGAATGCAGAAATGGATGTTTTGGAGGCAGGTGCATGACAGTCTATACCGTTACCCGAAAATTACATTTTGAGTCGGGGCACAAATGTAAGCAGAATATTCGCCCCGGTCGCAAGCCCCGGCGGCCTCGAACACGTGTGCCGCGCATCAGCAAGCTGATGGCCCTGGCGATCAGTTACGACAAGCTCATTCGTACCGGCCAGGTGGAGGATATGGCTACTCTCGCCCGGTATGGCCAAGTCACCCGGGCCCGGATGACGCAGATTATGAACCTGCTGCTGCTGGCGCCTGACATTCAGGAGGAAATCCTGTTCCTGCCAGAAACAGAAAAGGGGCACGATTCTATCACCTTGCGGCGGCTTATGCCGATTGCCCTGGAGGCGGATTGGGGGCGGCAGAGGGAGATGTGGCGGGGAGCCACAAACTCGCCACTAAGATTTGTTTAAGTAGCACCAGCCTAAAAGCTGCTCGTTTATTTAAATTCGCGATCAAAAATGAACCCACCGGCAACGAGCCGGTGGGCCCTAGTGCCTTGTAATCCTTAAATATTCGGGTAGAGTGAGCGAAGTTTACATCTGGCCTCTTCTACCTTAAATTGCCAGTCCACACCTCTCTGTTTTTCATTGGAATTTGTAGCCCAGGCACTCGTCTCTTTTTTCAGCATATCAATATTTGTCATTTTTCGATCTTTCAAACATTGCCGGGTCATCGAACTCAGTTCGTTTTCAGCAATATTGAGCCAACTGCCGTGTTTGGGCGTATAATGAAATTCAATCTTTTCCACATATTTACGAGCCTGTTCCGGAGGAAAAACGTCGTAGAAAGCCCCTTTGGTATGTGTATTCAAATTGTCACACACCAGAAGAACTTTTTTCGCTTTGGCATAGCGACCATCAAGCAAATCTGCCATTTCAATCGCCCAGTCAACCTTTGTACGCTGGTGGCGGGCATTCACATCACGCCAGCCGGATAGCGGTTCGGTAAAAATAAAGAGACTTGCTGTTCCGGCACGCTCATATTCATAATCCACGCGACGCGGGTGATTCAGCGTTGCCGGAATCGGGGTTCGTGTTTCCTTGAGTAACTGAACCGGTTGCTCATCCATACAAACAACCGGAAAATCCGGACCATATGGCATCGCATAGACATCCAGGACATCTTCCATGCAGGCCACAAATTCGCTGCTTTGATCCGGCGGAATCACCCAATACTGAATTTTCCGTTTCGTCATGTCTTTTTTTTTAAGGTGGTACTAACCGTCGTATGACTGATGGAATCCACAATCTCTAATTCAACTGCTTTCTCGGCGAGCAGTCGCAGTGACCAGTTGCTATACCCTGCCGGCGGCTCGCTCAATCTCAGTGCAATGATCTTGGCTTCCTGCTGGCCGTCCAGCAATTTAGCGCGAGGCGGCGTATCACGATTTTTGCCATTCAAGGTTATGTCAAATCCTCGTTCCACCAGGGACCTACAAACATTCGACACGGTTTTGGCGCGACATAGAAACGCTTCGGCAATTTGATGGTAAGGCCAGTTAGGGCCGTCGGCATCCGCCTTGAGTAATATTTGCGCACGCTTGACTTTTTGCGAGGTTCCCTTGAGCTTGTTAATGACCTCAACCAATTCACGGCGTTCTTCGTCGCTTAGACGAACAATGTACTTCTTGTTCATAACAGACTCCATAAAAAATCGGCTTATGGGGTCATTATCGGACAGATCTAATAGGTGTATTTAATTTTTACAAGGCACTAGAAACAACCATTAACAATACTCGCGATTTTAAGGTGTTTCGTCATCCCGACGAAGATATTGATCGTTCGTTGCGTTGGCTTCCGATGCGTAAAGGTGTTAGCGATTTACATCGCCGGTGTGAGGTTAGCTAGGGTTGCAACGAGCGTTATGCCGATGCGTTGACGGCGGCAACGGTTGAACAGAAACTTAACGAAGTGGTTGCTCCGGCATGTAATTCGGTTAAGAAACAGGGGAAGCGTTATCGCGGCCTGAATGTTTGGCAAAAGGATGATTTTGAGATGCTTCATTTTTTGGCTAAAGGTGAATTAGCTCTTTCTGGTTTTCGGAATAAAATTATGAGGGACTGTCTTTATCCCAAAGCCAAGCATCAGAGCAAAGAGCAACAGCGAAAGTATTCAGCCAGAATATCAAGACGCATAAAACTGCTGCGCGTTCATGGCCTGATCAAGAAAGTCGCTCGTGAAAATCGCTATATGCTGACGAGCAAAGGCCAAACGTTGGCCAAAGCGTTACAGGCGGCTTCGGATACGACAGTTAAAGAACTTACGAATGATGTGGCATGAAAATGATACATGAAAAACAAGAATATAATGGATAGTAGTACGAAAGGCCAAATTCCAATTTGAGATGATTCAGCAGGCACATAAATTCCCTGCAAAAAAACTACATCGCAGATTTCGGCCTTTCCGCAACAGGAATCAACTAAAAAAAACGGTGCCCTGCTATATCGGACACCATTTTAGATTATCACTCCAGCTTCGTTTAGGCTTTACGACGACGCCAAATCGAACCAACCACCAGCATTATCAATACGCTTGGCTCAGGAACGCAATAGGTCGCTACCTTAATATCTTTAATCAACCAATCGCCAGCAACCTGCCACTCAAACCATTCACTGCTGGGCTGCGGAGTAATCGTCCATTCATAAGTCTGCAGAAAGTCGCCATTACCAAGGTCCATCGCACTGGTTGTGCCACCGGTAAAATTCCAGACTCCTTCCGGACTGCCGTGCAATGCCGAATTCAAAGGCGAGGCAATTCCTCCGGCGCCCTCCTGATGAAAAATAAACTGCAAATACACATTTTTAACATTTTCCTCAATCAGATAATTCTCCACATCCAGCCGGTAAACATAATCATAAGGCTCACCAGTAACTTTTGTCACCTTCATGGTCCCCTCGCCCAGATCGAACGTTTCCGAAGTGTCTTCGGTTGGTGTACGCCCATCAAAAGTCCACCGTAAACGAGTTTTCATATTACGCGGAATCTTATCCTCGTCCAGCCACCACCACGGCTTGGAATGAGGATATAACTGATGCAGAGCGAAATAATCTGCTGAAGTGAGATCCCTTCGTTCGCCTTCGAACCAGCCCGGTTCACCCGAACGGTCATCCATGATTCCCGGCTTCAATTGCGGATGAGCGTCATAAAACGCCTGATACTGATGCTGCAAACCCAGGGCATGACCAATCTCATGCTTGGCCACCGTTCTTAAATCCCACTCGTCAGCCGCTGGGTTATTATTTACATTGTAGTTCCACTTCTTCGTGCTGTTGAAATATATCTCATCCGTCGGAAATTTCGTGCTGTCCGGAAATCCGGGCTTGTCCTTGAAATCATTGGGATAAGTAAAACCTACCGCGTCCATTCCCGGCAATCCAAACAATCGCGCCCCTTCCCAACGCATACTGATATTCTTCGCACCGCCCCCTTCCACGATATTATCCGGGTTGCACAACGCCTCATCCCATTCCTCAAAAGCCTCACGAATTGTCGCCTTCTGCTCCGCTGTCCAGTCGCCACCCGCCGGCGGGACTGAAGTCGTATCATTAAACTCAAATCGAATCGGATTCCCTGCCCAGTGACCATCTGTCCCCCAAGCGCCTTGCCACGTCGCACCGCCGTTGCCATAAGCAATTACCCCCAACAACAAAATCAGAATTAAACACCATCGAAGTTTCATTACCGTACCTCCTTCCAGGACTATTTGTCAAATACTGCACTATTTTATCACAGGTTTCAACCTGCTCATATCAATCACAAACTGCTGACCATCACCTCGCTCATCATTCATCAGAATCACCCGAACCCACAACTCACTTTCAACTTCAATAGTATCTTCCAGATAAACTTGTTTCCCTGCTGCTGAGACGTCCAAACTATGCCGTCCCCGTGCTAATTTAATTTCACGCTCGACATAACCATGTCCTGTACCCCGGACAACTGGGTCATTGAAAGCCAACTTCCCGTCAATCTCTATTTTTACCGTAGGATTCTCAATAAAACTGCTGTTGGTTACCCAAAAATGAACTGTCATCTCCACCTCTTCTGACTCATTTTCTTCTCTTTTTTGATCAGAACATCCCCCTGCCATTATAAATAAAAGGGCCATCCCCAAATACCCAAGCATGACACACTTCAGCAGTAGGCTATACCTGCTCCGCATTTTACCTCCTCAAATATAACCGCTTTAATCCAGAAAACAGATAACTTACCTCTAGCCCAAAAGACTCCGGGGCTGATATTCGAGTATACAACATTATTGTGGATTGTCAAATCACCTAGAGGATATGCAGCGAGTTGTTGTCGCTCGCCCTAATACGGAATGGCGGCTTATCTTTGCTTTGGCCCGATATGATGGTTTCTGGCAAGAAGAAGGTGGGATTGTTATATTGGAAGGCGCCAATGCTTTTATATTCTTGGCAGCAATCCCCCCCACATCTCCCGCTGCCTCTCCCAACAAACTTCCCGGACAATGGGCCGAATCTTAGTTTCCGGTATCGGCTCCCGCCCCTGAGTGATAGGTGGCAGGAACAGAATTTCTTCCTGGATGTCGGGTGCCAGGTGCAGCATGTTCATAATCTGTGTCACTCGAGCCCGACTGACATGCCCCAGTTGGGCCAGGTCCGCCTGGCTATAAACTCCGCCCTGTTCGAGCAAACTCTCGAAATGGTAGGCCAGGGCCATCAAGCGTGAAAGTCGCGGCACGCGGCCACTGGGCGTATCCACAACGGGGGCTGGGCCGCGTTTTATTCGTTTACGCCCGCGCTGGCCGGTGGGGAAATGAACATCAAACGTCTTGGTTATATCTGCCATTTAATTCACTCCTGCCTGGGTGAGGGCTCCGATATTAGCCTGATGAAACGTTATATGAATTTTATCCTGGCCGCTATCCCAGGAAATCTGTTTTACCAGCAAATTCATGAGTTTGGCCTTTTCCTGCGACCCCAGCGCATTCCACATCGGATCAAAAGCCTCAATCGATCCCACCAATTCATCGGAATTGAGCATCTGTTTTTCCAGGGCCGCTATTTGGATATTGATCCTCGCTATCTCGGCCTGATGCTGCTTCATCTGCTGTTCATATGATTGCATCTCCTGGGCCGCCGCCTCATCTTGTCTGGCCCGGCCGGCGGCTTTGCCCGTCCGTTTACTTAATTGCCGGATGCGTCTTTCTTTTTTGCCGCGTTCTTTCTTAAGGGATTCAATCTCGCCCTGCATTTTTGCCAGGGCACTCTGGACGCAGTCCCGCAATACTCCAGTGTCCTGACCGATACCCCTGATCTGATCAACCACAAACCGTTCCAGTTCCGGCGCTGGCAATGAAGGCCCGGGGCAGGTACTCCAGCCCTGTTTCTGAGCCTTCAGACAGACATAATAACGATATCGCTTATTGGGCTTACTGGAATAATGATGCGTCATGGCACAACCGCAGTTCTGGCAGCGTAGCAAGCCGTTCAGCAAGGCCGGGTTTTTCCGGCTCTTATACCTGGCACCGGAAGTGCGATTCTGTTTGAGCAGTCCCTGCGTTAGCCCAAAGGTATCCTCATCAATTATCGCTTCATGTTCACCTTCATATACCTGATCTTTATATTTGACCTTGCCCAAATAAGTTACATTCGTCAGCAGGGTGCGCAAGGTACTAGTGTTGAAATCAACGCCTCCCCGCGTTTTACCCTTCTTCGTATGGTATTTCTTAGTGGTAATACCTTTCTCCCGCAATGACCGCAAGGTATCCATAATGGAGCCGGTTTGGGCATAAATCTCGAATATCTGTTTTACCTGATCGGCCTCTCGGGAATTGACTGCCAGATATTTACTGCCGATCTTCTCCTTGAGGTCATAGCCCAGTACCCGATGGCCGCCAGCCCATTTGCCCTTACGGCGGGCCGCGGCAATTTTATCACGGGTGCGCTCCGAGATGATTTCTCGTTCAAACTGGGCGAACGACAGGAGAATATTCAACGTCAATCTCCCCATGGATGAAGTAGTATTAAACTGTTGAGTCACCGATACCAGCGAGACATTATTTGCTTCGAGGACTTCCATGATCTTTACGAAATCCAGCAGACTGCGGCTCAACCGATCAATTTTATAAACTACAATGCAGTCAATCAAACCATCTTCAACATCCTGCATCATACGCTGGAAGGCAGGGCGATCTGTATTGCCGCCGGTGAACCCTCCATCATCGTAGCTATCACCGATACTTATCCAGCCGGTGTGTTTTTGGCTGTTGATATATGACAATGCCGATTCCCGCTGGGCATCCAGAGAGTTGAAATCCTGCTCCAATCCCTCTTCGGTACTTTTGCGGGTGTAAATTGCACAGCGAACTATTTCTTTTGTGGCTCTTATCATTCACTCTACTTTCTGGGGCTGGGAAGTTTAAAGAAGTGGTATCCGTTCCAGTTACTGCCGGTAATTAAACGGGCTATCGCCGACAGGCTGCGATAGACCTTACCAGTATGCCTTTGCGACTATGATATCGCAGTGTCATTCTCTGGCCGCATACTCCGCAAACAACTAATCCCTGTAGCAAAGCCGGACCTCGCCCTGGAGGATGATTACGTCGATCTTTGCCATAAGCATGGCTACAGGCTCGCAAGGTCTTAAGGTTCTCCAGGTATTGTTCCCAGGTAATATAGCCGGGATGGGCCTCTGGAATGACAGTATGCCATTGATCTATCGGTAACGGTTTTATGCCAGTTCTGCCATTGGCTTTTTTATACATTTTGCTGCGGCCATATACGAACACCCCGGCATAACGCGGATTATGCAACGTATGCAAAGTCCGAGTATGGGTAAGCGCGCCCCATACAATTTTGCCTTTATTGATTTGTCCTCTCACCAGTCGCGGGAACTGCAAATCATTTTCGCGGAAATGTTTTACTACTGCACTGGCCGATCCGGTTCGTTTATATGTTTTAAAGAACATAAACATGGCATCCTGCACCTGGCTGTCAGGCGTAAGTATTACTTTGCCCGCAAGATCATAGCTCAAACCTATCGGCAATGGCATTTGCAACTCGCCCCGACGCGCCTTGTTAAGAATTCCTCCGCGAAGACGCCCGCGTAACAAATGTAGTTCAGCTTCGCTCATCGTGCCTTTCATGCCCAACAGCAGGCGATCATTAAAACTACCCGGATCGTACAAACCGTCCTCGTCTAAGATCAGAGTATCTGTCAAAGCACATATCTCAAGCAGGCGATGCCAGTCGCTGGAGTTGCGGGCCAGGCGAGATACTTCCAATCCCAAGACAATACCGGCTTTGCCCATGCCGACATCCGCGACCAGCCTCTGGAACCCTTCACGATCCCGGGCTGATGCTCCTGATTGCCCCAGATCGCTATCGATAACAATTATGTTCTCATCATTCCAGCCCAGAGCAGTGGCCCGCCGACGAAGATCATACTGTCTTCTGGTGCTCTCGGTATTGTGAAATACCTGCTGAATCGTGGATTAGCGAATATACAGATATGCATCCCGGGAAAGATGTTCCGTCCGAATTTTTTGAGTTATAGTGTCATTGATCATGATATGGCCCCCTGCAAAGTTGATAACAACATCTCTGAAATAACTGTTACCATCCGCTGGCGAATTGTATCTGGCAATGCTAAATCCGTTTGGTTCGTCAGATCTGAGATGGCAGGCACAGAAGATTGCTGAGAAAAATAATCGATTTTCGCAATCGCATAGCTCCAGGCCCAAAAGCCGCGATGCAGCAATAACGCCAACCCCCAGCCCTGACAACAATAATCTCGGTTTGAAATAATTAATCGGCGCAAATATTCATAACGATCAATACAATGTGCAAAATAAGCATTGCCCGCGGCTAAATCTGTTGCCCTTTTTTTGGCTGACGCTGCAAGGCTCGTTCGATACTGCGAGAATGGACGCTTAATCCGAATCGCCGCTTTATTCGGATCGCCATAGCGACGGCCGGTAAGGAGCGATCCTGCTTTTTGCAGGCCAGAATAAATGCCATTACCTCTTCGGTTAGCTTGTGAGCATGCCGGGGGCCACGCGGACGCGGCATAAGACCTGCCAGCCCCTGTTGGTCGTAGGCGTGCTGAATCTGATAATATGAAACCCGGGAAAATCCGAACAGCCTTGCTGCCTGGGAAACCGGCAAACCGTCCTGACGAACTCGCCGAAGCATCTCGTACTTGACCTGCATCAGGTCTCGAGGATCGAAAAACTCCTCTTCGGCAAACAATTCGTCGTGGACAAATTCCGGATGACTGTTCAGCGTCCCATTTTGTTCCAGCGTCTCCAGTTTTATATCGCCATGTTCTTCCATGATATCGATCTCCTGAATAAGACTGTTTGACTGTTAGTCTTATTATGTCGCAAATGCGGGAATTGTCAAGCAGAATATGCCGTAAGCTACTGTTACTTATAAGCCTATAAGTGCTACAAAAGTGTAATTTTTAGCTTTTTGCCAAAACCGCAGAAGGCGTAATGAATTTTACACTTACGGCATAATTTGCCTTGCGAATATAGAATCGATGTAAACCTTGCCATTATTGCCCCTCCGAGAGAAAGTATTCAACCAGATGAGCCAGCTCCAGCAATTCCCCAAATCGAAAAACGCTACGCCCCGCAGAAACCATATTGAACGGGACGAGCTCGTAAACACTTGTCCAGCAAGCAGGTATAGAAGTTATCCGCCCTCCGGGCTCCTTCCGTGTCCGCAGCGACAGATCCACCTAAATACTCCCATGTTTTTGTTAGACAATGGGGAGAGGTTTAGGTGGCAGTACAATATCCTACCTTATTGACCCCATTGGGTGCAGTTGACATAGCATTCAAATTCTTTCGCCGAACGCTTCGTGAGGACAATAAAAGAAGAAGCTCTCAACCATCTCATCCTGACCTCAGAATCGCAGCTAGGATATGTTCTAAAAGAATTCCTCGAGTATTATCACACAGGACGCGTCCATCAAGGCCTCGACAGAATTATCAATCCAAAGTACGCAGGCAACACCGGTGAAATCTTCTGTATCGAGCGACTCGGCGGCAGTTGGAAATAATTATTCATGCATAAAAAATATTTTTCTATTGATTTTTGCCTTCGATATGTTACAATGTTGTTAAGTTGAAGTGAGTGAAGGCCCTGAGCAGGCTTTCCGGATTCTTATTTTTGAGCGATGGAATAAATATTCAGTAATAGTCTTGCGGATTGCTAAGGAGTAAAGATATGGAAAGACATCGGAGAATGATGGGATTGGCCAAAGCGTTTACGCTTGTGGAGTTGCTGGTTGTGGTTGCTATTATCGCCCTGTTGGTTTCGATCCTTCTGCCGGCGTTGGGTCAGGCACGCGAATCAGCCAAAAGCGTGGTCTGCTCCACTCGCCTGAAACCATTGACCTACGCGTGGTATCTATACGCGGAGGACAACAGAGACAATATGGTATACGCGGGAACTCAATTTCAGTCTATCAAAGACCCGCTCGACCCTCGCTACAGTTCTTCAAGTCCGGCAGAGAACTTGAATCCCTGGGCAGAAAGTGTAACAAAGGCAGGAGTTAAAAGGGGTGTCCTGTGGCCCTATCTCGAGGATGTCGAAGTTTACAGATGTCCCTCCGATAACAGATTTGAAAAGGGTCAGTATGTAGAGCAATGGCGTACGTACAGCATCTCGGATTTGATGGCGGGCGACTATTACAGCTCCGGCGGCAATAATTCCGATGGCAAAGACGCTCTGAGACGTTGTTACAAACTCGCTCAGGTTTCCAAGACCGGCGAACGTCTGGTATTTGTTGAAGAAGGGCCTAAGTATCCGCTTTATCCTCAGCAGGACCGTAAGTATGTCAGTTCCGGAGGGTCGTGGGTAATGAACCCCACTCTGGATAAATGGGTTGACGCTTTGCTGGCAGTACACGGTTCAAAGGCTAAAAAGGCCTGTACCATCTCTTTCGCGGACGCCCATGTCGAAAAGCTCGATTTTGATGATAACACGATGGACATTATGTCGGGCCAAAACGGTGGAACCGGAACCGGCAATCCCTTTAGTCATAGCCTAAATGATCTCAGATTTGGCTCTGAAACTCTTCGCAAAATGCTGACATATTACAGTGGCATGAAGTAAGCGAGGTAATACATTTTTGATAGTAGTCGTGAATTTGTTATACGGAAACAGCTGGTGCTGGTTCTAAGAAGTAAGGTTCTTAATTAAGGAGATGTGTTATGAAGAGAAATCTGATGTTAGTAATGGCTATTCTTTGCCTGACGGCATTGAATTCATTTGCCGTGGAGACCGTTCAAATATACTGGACCGGACTGGCTGATAATGGCAAGTTGGTTGACCCGGGCAACTGGGATGTTGACCCTAACGATTCGGCGGATTATAAGATTTACGCTAATGTGGCCTTGGTCGCAGGGCAGACAGATTTTGTAGTCGAAGCCGGGGATACTACTAAGAATCTCTATGGCTGGAGATTTCCCGGAGAAGACGCCCTTGCCAATCAGCCGGACAACACACCGGTAAGTCTGACCATTACGGGCGGTAAAATGAGGACCTGGGATAGTACTTACGCAGGTGACGCTGCCAAGGGATACATTGGCATTGCCCATCTTGCCGATACAGAGGCATCTTTCACCATGACCGGTGGTCAGGTCGAGGCAGGTTCTTTTCTGTGGCCCAGACAAGGCCATGCGACCGTGAACATTACCGGCGGTGATATTACTTTGACAAATTACATCCGTATGGGTGAGGTGGCCGGTCATGGCGGCTCAACAGTCAATTTCTCCGGCGGCACAATCACTATTTACGACCCGGCCAGCTCGGACCGTTATATGGGCATTGGCTATCAAACCGGCGGGCTGACCACATTCAACATGAGCGGCACCGCGGAGTTCAATGCCAGCCGAATAGCCTGTGCCCAGTACGGCGATGCTGAACTTAACATTACCAGCGGGACTATGGATCTGTACAACGGTCTTCGCATGAGTACCAATGGCGGCGACGGTACTTTCAATATGCAGGGCGGCACGGTCAATATTCAACATATTTCGACCAATGAAGGTTTGAATGTTGGTTATTCGGGTGATGGTTTTAGCCAGTTGAACATGTCGGGCGGTACGATTAATACCACCATCCTCAGAATCGCAAGAAATGCCGATGGGCCGTATCGATCTCAGCGGTGGTACTATTAATGTCAATTATCTGGAAACTTATACACCGGGTCTGGTGTTCGATGATAATGGTTCCGGAGGTTTGGGGGCCGGTGTGGGCGAATTGAATCTTTGCGGCGGTACTCTGGTATGGCATCAGTATGAACCGGGTGTTTACCCTGCGACGACCGATCCCGGCAAGACGTTTGAGGAATACATTGCTGATGGCAAGATTTTCGCTCATGACAAAGCTGGTCGTGTAGTTGTCGATGGCGATACGATTTACGCTGACGACACTGCCTATGCACCGATTCCTGGTCTGGATGAGCAGCTTGTCAATCCCGCGATTACATCCGTAAGCTGGACCAGTCCTTTTGCGGGCCAGTCGGTTGTCTGTGATGTGTGGTTCGGTACTGACCAGACCATGGCGACGGCAGCCAAGGTCGTTGACGGTCTGGCGGTTACCAGCGCTCCGGTGACCCTGGCGGCGACTACTACATACTACTGGAGAGTTGACACCTACGACCCCGTTACCAGTGCGAAAACCGAAGGCGTGGTCTGGAGTTTCACTACCAATGCGATGGGCGCCCAGGACGCGGTGGCCCCGGTTGACGGCGGGACGGGTGTGTTGAAGTCTCAGATTCTGGAGTGGACATTCTTTGGTTCTTACGATACCGTGAATATCAATATCGGCGAAACTCAAGGCACGATGGTCCAGGTCGGCAGCCAGTCCTCCGCGGACACCGACTTCTTCTATGACTCGCTGGAATACTGCAAGATGTATTACTGGAGAGTAGACGCTGTTACCGGCGCCAATGTGACCCCCGGTCCGGTCTGGAGTTTCAGCACCGCGGTTCCTCAGTGCCAGATTGGCGCTGTTGATGGCGACCTCAACGGCGACTGTCATGTGACCCTGGCGGATTTTGCCCTGATGGTCCAGAACTGGATGGACTGCGGCTGGGATATTGCTGAGGCGTGTAATTAATTTGCTTTGTAGTGAATAGTCGTTCAATGGTCCTCAGATGCAGTTTGTCTGAGGACCATTTCTTGAGCCCGTATCGTATTTGCTGTAATGAGATAATAGATGATTTACCGCTGGATAGTTTATAACTTCTGGTCCTGTTCATGTTATTCTGCGGTTATGCCCATGCGGATAATATGATTACCTGGACCGGGGCTGGCGCTGCCGGAGACTGGGCGGATATCAATAACTGGGATGGGGCTTTTGATTCCGGGCAGCTTAATTATGCCCTTATTGACGCCGCCGTCAGTGACCCGGTTGTCAATGGTGCCATTACAGGAAAATACGCCGCGGTCCGCTGCGGTTTCACGAGTAATAATCCCGGGCTGGTGGGGATAACCCTCAGTAGCGGACAACTGCGTACACTGCAGACTGCCGCGGGAGACGCTGTCAACGGGTATATCGCGATCGGTCACAGTCTGGGCACTAAAACCTATTTGAGCCTGAGCGGCGGGGTGATGAGCGGCAGCGCCCTGCTTTTGCCTCGTGAAGGTTCATGTCTGGCCAATATCACTGACGGCAGTATCGTCTTGTCAAACTATATCCGCATGGGCGAACAGGCGGGTCACGGCGGCGGCACTGTCAACATGACCGGCGGACTTATCAGAATTAATTCGTCCACCAGTACGGACAGATACCTGGGTATCGGCTACGAAAGCGGTAAAAAATGCACCTTCAATTTCGGCGGCACCGCGTCTCTTTATGCCCAGAGAATCGCGATTTCGCAATATGGTGACGCCGAGATGAATATTGACGGGGGAACCATGCAAATCAGCAATGGGGTTCGTCTCAGCACCAACGGTGCGTATGGTGTCTGCAATATGTACGCCGGTTCCGTCACGATTGCTGGCGAAGGCCTTACCGTGGGGTACAGTAATGTCGGATGCGGTACGCTGAACATGAACGGCGGGACGATACAGACTTCCGAGTTGATTATCGGCAGGTCCGCTACTGGCAGGGTGAATCTCGCGGGCGGGCAGATCGTGGTCACTTCCTCCAGCGGGGTGCGGTTCAATGTAAATTACGGTGGCAGCGGTATCCTCAATGTCTGCGGCGGGGAGCTCTTCCTGGCTGGTAATCAGGTCAGTCAGGTCAACGGCTTGGTAAGCCAGGGTTTGATACTTGCCTGTGACGGTATGGGCGAAGTCAACTGTTATTATGATTCTAACCGGGCGCAGACAATAGTGGCGTCTGAGAGTGTGCTGCGGGCGGATTTGAACGAAGATGACATTGTCGATATTGCCGACTTCGCGATAATGGCTGAGGAATGGTTACAGGAAACCGTTGCCAAAAAGCTGAGAATCACTATCGACCATACCGTGATATCGCAGACACTCTATGACTTTCCGGTTCTTATTAACCAGAATCAAC
>CAXXMR010000031.1:0-85715 GCA_963663805.2 Sedimentisphaerales bacterium | reverse complement strand
TACGATGAATTGTTTATTATTTTCAGCAGCGGCGGTCATGGCCTGGAGCATGGTGTAAATATAAGTATAGTAACGCGTGCCGATGTCCTGAATGTCGAAAACAAGAATGTCTATGTTCTGGAGCATTTCGGGGGGTGGGCTTGCGATTTTTACCGTAGAGGCTGTAGATGGGGATGTTGTTTTTGGAGTCCAGGGAAGACTCGACTTTTTCTCCGGCGCGATGCATGCCCTTGAAACCATGTTCCCGGGCCAAACAGGGCAGTTACGGTAACGCCAGGTATTTCACGGAAAATATCGACGATGAATTCCCCTGAGCGTTACAGGCGGTGTGATTGGCGACTATGCCGATACGCTGGTTCTCGAACAGGGATTTATGGGCGTTGATATTATCCAGGCCCGTCTGAAACAACTGCCAGGCAAGGGGTGGTTATGATTAAAGTTGTTAGCGAGATGAATAAATATTTTGCGGGAGACATGTTAATTCCTTTGGGGATGGTTAAACTTTCTTGCCGGTTTTTGTGAGTACAGTATAATGGCTGGAGAGGTATGATGCCATTGAAATTTGAGGGATAAGTTATGCTGAAGTTGCGCGGTGTGGTGTTTTTTGTCTGTTTGGCTGGGTTGATTATGGTCGGCTGTCGGCGGGTTGAGGTTCAGCCAGCGGCGGTCAGGAGTCTCGATGAAGCTACCGCGGAAACAGATAGCGACGGTGGTTAATCGTGAGATTGAGGCAGGCAAGATTCCCGGTGCCGTGGTGCTGGTTGGTGACGATAGGGGGGTATTTGTATTGTGAAGCGTTTGGCAAACGCAGTCTGGCCCCAGAAATTACTGCGCTGGCGAAGGATGATATTTTCGACATCGCGTCGTTATCGAAACCGGTTGCGACGGCAGCTTGTATAATGATATTGATTTGACCGGGGGCAACTTGGTCTGGAAGATCGGGTGGCGGATATTATTCCGGAATTTGCCGCAGCGGGCAAAGAGGAAGTGCGAATCAAGCATTTGCTGAGTCATACTTCGGGGCTGCCGGCCGTATACGGACGCGGGTAAGCTGGCGGAAAAATACGGCAGCCCTTGCAAGGAGGCGGTGCTGGGACGTATTTATTCGCTGAAACTGCAAAGCGAGGTGGGCGAAAAGTTTCGGTACAGTTGCCTGGGCTTTATTACGCTGGGGCGGATAGTGGAGATTGTTTCGGGACAGGGGCTGGATGAGTTTGCTAATGAGAATTTGTTTTGGCCCTTTGGGGATGAGTTCCACGGGATATAAATCCTGATGAGAGACTGAGAAATAAAATTGTGCCGACGCAAATCAGGGACGGCAAGCCTTTGTGCGGGCAGGTGCATGACCCGCTGGCGGCGCTGATGGGGAGCGTTTCCGGTAACGCGGGATATTCGCCCCAGCGGAGGATTTGGGGAAGTATTGCCTGATGCTGATAAACGGCGGGCGGTATGGCGGCAAAAGATTTTGAGTGAAGAAGCGGTGCGGCTGCTGACGACAGAACAGGCCGAGGGACGTGCTTACGGCTTTGATGTCAATAGCTCATACGCGTGGATTAAAGGGGATGGGTTTAGTCCCTTCAGCGTTTTGTCATAGCGGTTTACCGGCACGTCGATTGTTTGTGACCCGGTTCAGAAAAAGTATCTGATTCATATTGACGAAACCGGGTGCATCCTGACGGTAAAGGCGCGGTGCGGGATTTGCGAGTCGGGGTCGCCGAGTGTGTGGCAGGAACCAGCACGCTCAATAGTAGAGATATACCGGAACAACGAGCCACTTGCTGTTACCTGATAGTTTATTGTTCAAGTGCTTTTCTGACGAAGCCCTGAGTGGATTTCAGTCTTTGGCGTGCTTCTTCGGCATCAACTTTGGCAAGCACCATTACGATAGCGGTTTTGGCATGGCCGTCGGCTTGTTTGAGTATCTCGGCGGATGCTTTGTAGTCCAGACCTGTTACCATCATTACGGTTTTTTTGGAGCGTTCCTCAAGTTTGCGCGAAGTCATCATGAGTTCCACCATCATATTGCCGTCAATCTTGCCGAGTCGAATCATGGCGGCGGTGGTCCAGCATGTTGAGGACGAGTTTGGTGGCAGTGCCGGCTTTCAGGCGGGTTGAACCCATGACAACTTCGGGGCCGACGACAGTGCAGATGGCGACCCCATCAATATCGATGGTAATGTTTTCACGCGGGTTGCAGGTAACGTAAAGAGTTTTGGCTCCGACCTGGCGGGCTTTCTCGATAGCGCCGAGAACGTAAGGGGGTGCGATAGCTGGCGGCGATACCGCAGACAACGGTCTTTGTCGGTCAGACCGCGTTTGACGAGCTCTTCGGCTCCGGTGTGGAGCTGGTCTTCGGAGCCTTCCTGAGCGCTGGTAAGAGCGATGTTGCCGCCAGCGATAACGCCCTGAACCAATTTCCGGTTTAGTGCCGAAAGTGGGGGGGACATTCGGAGGCATCAAGAACACCAAGCCTGCCGCTGGTGCCGGCACCGATATAGAAAAGACGACCACCGGCTTTGAACGCTTCGACAAGAATATCGACGGCCTGAGCGATATATGGAATCTGCTCTTTGACGACATCAGCAATTATGTGGTCCATGCTGGTTCATGATTTGCAGGATTTCTGCAGTCGTTTTGCTGTCGATGTTCTCAGAGTCGGGGTTTCTGGACTCGGTGACGAGATTTTCGAGTTCGTTAAAAACTTTGTCAGTCATTTTTTTGTTCCGGTACGTTGGCGTTATGGTTTTCGTTAAACAGGCTGGAAATTATCCCCACGATAACTGTTGTCAGGCTGCCGGTAAGAGTATACAGGGGCCAGGCGATTTTCACCAGTTGAATCAGGATGGTCATGGTGACAAGGGCGATGAAAAATCCGGTAATGGCGTCACGCTGCTTGGCTTTTTTGTAGAACAAGCCCAGCAGGAAGGTTCCCAGCAGCCCACCGTAGGTGTAGGAGGCGATGCCGAGCGCTGTTTCGACGACTGTGCCCTCAAGATTGATAAAGGCGATGGCGGTACTCATCAGTAAGGCTGCCCAGATGAAGGTTACGATTCGGGAGATGGTGAGCAGTTGGGCCTGGGTTTTGTCTTTGCCAAAAATCGGTACGTAGATGTCCAGTACGGTCGAGCTTGACAGGCTGGAAAGACTGCCGGCCAGGGTACTCATTGCCGCGGCGAACAGGGCCGCGACTACCAACCCGCTGATGCCGGTGGGCATGACCTCAAGAATGAATTTGGGAAAAATACCGTCGGGACGAATAAGGCCGAGCTGTTCGCATGATTGACCCTTATAGAACGTGAACAGCAGCAAGCCGACAACGAGAAAGAGCAGAAACTGAAACAGCACCAGCAGCCCGCTAAAGGCGATGGCCTTCTGGCTGGCACGAAGATTGCCGCAGGTTAATACTCGCTGAACGATAAGCTGGTCCGTGCCGTGCGAGGCCAGGCTGAAAATCGCTCCGCCGAAAACCGCGGTAATGAATGTGTACGGCTGTTTAATCCATTCGCCCCAGGTCAGGTCTGAGCCGAGGTTGAACCAGTTGGTTTTGCCGGTCTTGACGGTCAGGTCGATTACGTCCTGAATACCGTGGGGTAATTTTGACAGAATGATAAAGCCCGCCAGAATGGCACCGCCGATATAGATGGTCCATTGGATCATATCGACCCAGATGACGGATTTGATGCCGCCGAACGAGGTGTAAAACATGGTGATAAGGCCGATGAGGATGATGGAGAGCAAATAGAATTGTTTGTCGGAGAGCGAGCCGAAGAACCCGCTGCCTTTGATGATTAGTGCCAGAGGGATGGCGGTGGCGAAAAGCCTTACACCGTCGGCGAGCAGTCGGGTGGCCATGAAGGTGATGCCGGCGACGTTTCGGGTTTTCTGGCCGAAACGGTTGCCCAGAAAATGATAAGCGGTTCCGATGGCACCTTTATAATAAGCGGGAATCATTACCATCGCGACGACGACCCGGCCTATCATATAGCCCAGAACAATCTGAATGAAAGTGAGGTTGCCCTGATAGGAAACCGCAGGGATGCTGATGAAGGTCAATACGCTGGTTTCGGTGGCGACGATGCTGAGGGTGACCGCGATCCAGGGAATATTTTTCCCGCCGAGGAAATAGTCGGTGGTGGTTTTCTGTTTGCGACCGATGAAAAAACCCAGTGCGGTGGTGGCGGCCATGTAGACTATAACGATGATAATGTCAATAAATGAAAATGTCATAGGCTGTCTCGTGTGTTAGATTATGGTTTCCAGTTTAGTGAGATTTGCTTGTTCTGCTCGGACAGATTATGGCCGGTGCGGGCGGCGGCATAAACCGCGGCAGCGACAGCAGGGTGATATTGCTGAGTGTAATATTTGATACTGTCGTTTTGACTGTCGAGCAGCTCTTTTAGCTTTTGGGTGGTTTGGGTATTTTCGCTGAGTATGCCGCCAGCCAGGGCGATGCTGGGCAATTGGGTGTCGGGGTTGAGATTGATAGCGACCTGGGCGAGCTGGGCCAGAGAGTGAGCGACCTGATTGATGATAGCTAAAGCGTGGGCGTCGTTTTTTTGGGCGAGCTTATCAACGGTCGGGGCACACGACGCGACAAAACGCTGGGGGTTGGGTGAGGAATAAGTCTGGGTGATGATAGTTTCGGGCGTGTTGGTTTTATAATGGTCGAGGATTTTCTGAGCCAGCTTGGTGGCAGGCCTGCAAGAATCGGTGATGTGCAGGGCGTGCTGGATGGCCAGCTTGCCGATGTGGAATCCACTGCCTTCATCGCCGAGGATATAGCCCCAGCCGCCAATTTGACGATAGGTTCCGTCGGGATTGTTCCTCAGGCAGACCGAGCCTGTTCCCGCGGCGATGAGGATACCCGCTGCCGGGCCGAAAAAAGAATAATGAAGAATCTCGGCGTCGGTCAGAATATCGAAATTCTGATAGCCGAAATCATCTAATATGGCTTTGAGTATTTCACGCTCCGCGGCCCGTCCCGCGCCGGCAAAAGCAAAGGCCGAGGCGGTAATGTTCTCTGGTGCGAGTTCTTCCCATAGCTGAATGCGTATCTGCTCGAAAAGTTTCCGGCAGCCGTCTGACCCCAGCACGCAGATGTTTCCACTGCCCAAAAGAACCGAGCGAATATTGCCGGTGGTAGTGTCGAAAAGTACGGCCTGTGTTTTAGTGCCGCCGCCATCTACGCCCAGATATAACATTTCGATTACCTCATGAGTTTCATAATTTGTCGGGGATAATCTTGCCTGACAAAGGTGCCGGACATAAGCCCGGCAACGCCAAATTTTTTGCGTTAGTCTCTTACAAATGATATTTTACGCAAAATGGCAACAATATTCCCGGAAACGCGTGTACATAATTAAATTAGTTGCCGTTTAAAATCCGCAAAATCCGTGTAATCCGCGGTTAAATATTTCCGTCCTGTTCGTATGCGTTGATTTTATTTTCCATACGCTCAACACTGTCCTTCAAACCGCCGGGCCGATTACGGATAAGCCATAAGGCTTTTTGATTTTCCATAATCTCTTTCATATCAAGGGCGAGTTTCTGGCGGGTCTCCAGAGGAATCTCTGCGATGGTTTTATTTTCAGTATTCAAAAGAGTGACACCAAGGTCGCAGGCATGATGAATCAGGCGGACCACCTGTTTAGTTTCGGCGACAATGGTGTCAGCGTCGCCACGCTGGATTTGGGCCTGATTCAGCGAAGCGGTAACTCTATCGACGTAATTTTCAAGCTCGTGGATTTTCTCCACTGTTAGGCCGGGTGCTTTTTGGGCAATGTTCCAGTCGCTAAGCTGCAGCAGTCTGCCGAACCATGAGCTGTTGTGAATAATAACATCGCCGACCTTATAGGCGTTGCCCAGGTCGTACATTAACTGTCCCATAATATTGGCCTGGTCATCAAAGGCAAATTTACTCAATACACCGGCTAGATCAATCCCCTGATTTTTTTCAACCGACCAGCTAAGCGCCGCGCCATAGGCATAACCAGAATAGCTGACCGTGATAGGCTCCCAGTCGCCCAAATCCCCCCAGTCGGTAATGACATAGCCGCCAGCTCCGTACTTCAGGCCGTTCTGGGCAGCGTTGAGCAGGTTGGCCTTGGCTTTATCCGTTTGGCCGGCAATGGTAATCCAGGTCGAGTTGCCGGGGCAGACATAAAATTTGCATCCGGTCTGAGCGACGGCCTGACAATATTTATCGAAAGGGTGAGTTTCGCTGTAGCCCCATAAAAGCGGAATAATATCTTTGGGCAGTTCATCCAGTACTTCGGGATGGTTCTGTACCATATCAGCCCAGAACATCATTATTTTGCCGTGCTTTTGGACCTGTTCGTGAATTTTGAGCAGGTAGTCAAGATAGACGCGATTGCGACCAATCTTTTCGCAGAGCTCTTTACTTCGGCCGTTGCCAAGCTCGACGGTTTCGTCACAGCCGACATTTAAATACTTACTGGAGAAATTGGGCAGCAGTTCATCGTAAAGTTCGCTGATAAGTTCGATAGAGCCCGGCTCCGCGGGATACAAAGTGTGCTGACGCCGGTTGCCCCAGACGGTTTTAACATAATCGGGTGCTTCAGCCAGATGGAGATATTCCTCATGTTTGAGCCAGCGCTGCATGTGCCCAAACGAATTCTGGTTGGGAACAAGATCGATATAACGAGACTTGCAATATTTGTCGAGGGCCTGGATTTCCTCCGCGGTCATGGGCGAGGCATCCTGCCAGACGGTTTTATGGTTTTTATAGGCGAAGGTGTGTTCGGTATAGAGCTGAAAATGATTGATCTTCCATGACGCAAGCATATCAATCAGATTGTAGAGGGTCTCCATAGTGGGCACTTTGTCGCGGCTGATGTCGAGCATTACGCCACGGACGGGAAAATCAGGATAATCATTGATGGTCAGGCAGCGGAGCGGCTGATTGCCTGATTGCTTGATAATCTGGTTAAGGGTTTGCCGGGCGTAATAAAGCCCCGCCTGGTCATGAGCGACTATCGAAATTTGGTCGGGAGTTATTTTGATTTGATAACCCTGCTTCGACGCGACGGCATCGTAATCAATTTTGCTTTCCTGTTCCAGTTGGACAGCAGGGGCCTGAGTGAAATTGTCAGTGTACTCAATTTGCCGCGGGGCCGGTAAAAGCAGATAGGCTTCTAGTGGTTGTGCTTGGGCCGGGGCGGTGGAGAAGGCAAGCGTTATTGCCACGAAAGTTAATAGCGTTTTGAGAGGGGGCATAAAGTAATCTCCTGGTCTGGTCAAAGCGGGTTTTACAATTATTTTATTGTGGCAGGAATTATAGTAGAAATAAACACCGAGGTCGATGTAAATTTGAAAACAAGCCCCCCAAACTCTCGCCAGAACGCAGAAGCCGAGCCGCGTAAGCGGCCGGATACAACCACCAAAACCTTTATTTACGTAAAAACACCGTCCGTCCGGCAGCTTCTTGCCAAGCAAGGCCCTGGTTTTCGCGGCTGATGACATCATCGACTATTTGGGCAACACGCCCTCTTGCCTCATGCCCTCTGTCTCCACCATTAATTGTTTTGAACAATTTCCCGCTTGGCGTTAGTCTCTTACAAATGAAATTTTGCGCAAAATGTCAACAATTTACCAGAGCCGCGTACGGAAGTAAGCGGTGCCGTTAAAAATCCGCGTAATCCGTGTAATCCGCGTCTAAATATTGTCGTTGTTGTTATTTTGAATTTTGTGTTTAGAATTTGGTTCGGATTTAGAATTTAGAGCTTAGGGTTTCCAGTTTATCTGGGTTAGGATGGTTTGTGTCTGGAGAGCCCCCGGGCGGTGAAGACAGGTCTCCTAACTATCGGTAAGTAAATAGATTAAACAATGAAAGGGTGCCTTTTGGATAAATATTCAGATGGACAGCAAGGTTGTGCGGAACTTGTCGGGGGGGCTGATTTATCAGCCAGGGCCAAATCTCCCCGACTGGCATCGCTGGACGCTTTGCGGGGTTTTGATATGCTCTGGATAATCGGGGTAGGCCCTTTGGTACGCAGTGCCGCCCAGTGTTTTGATTGGCCGATTCTGGATTCTCTGGCCGAACAGATGCTTCATGTTGAGTGGGAGGGGTTTCGGTTTTACGATTTAATTTTCCCGATGTTCCTGTTTATTGTCGGGGTGGCGATCCCGTTTTCGCTGGCCTCTTTGCAAAGGCCGGGAGTAGGCCGGGGCGGTATTTATTTTCGGGCCGGGCGACGTATGTTTCTGCTGGTGCTGATAAACATTATCTATAACGGTGCCTTGTCTTTTCGCGGGGTAGCGGAAACCCGTTTTGCCGGGGTGCTGGCCCTGATAGGGATAGGATATTTTTTCGCGTTTATGATTGTGATGCACTTCGCTATCAAAAAGCAGGTGATTTTCTGTCTGGCGATCCTGCTGGGCTATTGGACCGCTTTGATGCTGATTCCGGTGCCTGGTTACGGTGCCGGGATATTAACGCCCGAAGGTTCCCTGGCTTCTTATGTTGACAGGATGCTCCTGCCGGGTCGGTTGTATGGCAAGGTTTATGACCCGGAGGGCATCATGCAATGTTTTTCGGGTATCAGCATGGCCCTCATCGGGGCACTTACCGGCCAATGGCTGATGAGGACAGATCGCGGTAACTGGAAAAAGCTGTTGGGTATTTTCATCGCCGGCCTGGTATTGGTCGGGCTGGGTGTGCTTTGGGGTCAGTTCTATCCGATTATCAAGATGATTTGGACGGGCTCGTTTATTCTGCTGGCGGCGGGTTGCAGTATGCTGCTGCTGTCATTCTTCTACCTTATTATGGATTGCGCGGGGCTGAGGAAATGGGCGATTGTTTATACAGTGGTCGGTGTGAACCCCATCACGATCTATCTGGCCGGGCGGTTTATAGGTTTTAGCCATGCCAACGAGTTTTTCTTTAGCGGGATGATCAAATTTGCGACTGAAGCGTGGCAGCCCATGCTGACCATTCTGGGAACATTGCTGCTGAAATGGATTTTCCTGTACCTTCTCTATCGCAAGAGAATTTTCCTGAAATTATAACCGGTAATAATTACTTTCAAAGGCGGTATTGTATGATTTACGGTATTCAAGTGATTTTGGTTTTCGTATTGATTTGTTCTGTGGCGTTTGGGGCCGGTGATGGTATTTTAGTTGAGGCCGAGAATTTTTCGGACAAAGGCGGCTGGTTAGTTGACCAGCAGTTTATGGATGTGATGGGTTCAAGCTATCTGCTGGCTCACGGTTTGGGTGTGCCGGTGGCCAATGCCCGCACGCAGGTTGAATTTGCCGAAGAAGGAGAATACCGACTTTGGGTACGCACCAAAAACTGGCGACCGGGCAACTGGCAGGCTCCGGGCCGGTTCAAGGTGAAAATTGCTGGAAAAGAATTGGATACGGTGTTCGGCACTGAATCAGGATGGCACTGGCAGAATGGCGGTCTGGTTAATATCAGCCGGGGTAAGGTTTGGGTAGAGCTGCGTGATTTAACAGGTTTTGAGGGCAGGTGTGATGCGCTGTTTTTTACCCCAGACAAAGATTTTGTGCCGCCGACTGATGACACATCATTGCGTAAATGGCGAGATGAAATATCGAAAGTTGATTATGACGCGGCCGCGGTACACAAATTTGATGTCGTGATAGTAGGCGGAGGTATCGCCGGTTGTGCCGCCGCTTTGGCTGCCGAGCGTGAGGGTCTGAAAGTTGCTTTGATACATGACAGGCCGCTGCTGGGCGGAAACGCGAGCCAGGAGGTCCGGGTTCATACTCTGGGGGTTGTCGGCAAGAGCGGCGAGATACTCAATGCGATAAACACTCAACATTGGCCTAATGGCTCAAGCGAGGCCATTGCCGATGGCCGCAAACGTCAGCAGGTGATGGAGTCGAAGGATAACATAAAACTGTTTCTGTGCTGGCGGGCCACAGGAGTACGAAGTAAGGACTGTGTGATAGAACATGTCGCTGCCCGACATATCGAAACTGGCGAATTAGGGGGTTTCGCGGCTCCGGTTTTTATTGACTGTACCGGTGATGGCTGGATCGGCTATTGGGCCGGGGCCGAGTATCGTTACGGCAGAGAGGCTCAGGATGAATTCGATGAAAGCTGGGAGAAGTACGGCGATTTATGGTCCCCGGAGAAACCCGACAATCGGGTGATGGGTTCATCGCTGCTGTGGTATTCACGCGAAAGTGAGCAGGCGGCGGACTTTGCCGATGTCCCCTGGGCAATGCCGATAGCGAAGGATTACGCCGCCTTGAAAGGTGAGTGGTATTGGGAATATTCAGCCGAACACCTGAATCAGATCGAGGATGCCGAGGAAATTCGCGATACATTGCTCTGTGCGATATACGGTTCGTTTGCCAACGCGAAAAAAGACCCGAATAATGCCGACAGAGTCCTCGATTGGGTCGGTTATATTCTGGGTAAGCGGGAGTCGCGACGGTTGGTAGGTGATTATACCTATACCATGGCAGATGTAATTGAAGGGCGGAAGTTCGCCGACACGGTCGCGGAAGAGCAGCGCGAGATAGATGTCCATTTCCAGAAGGCCCTCAAAGGATTGCCCTATGATTTTATATCGAAGGCACTTTTCAGAAAGGTAGCGAGATATTATATCCCGTTCCGCTGTCTGTATTCTAAGAATATCGATAATCTGATGATGGCAGGAAGATGCTTCAGTTGTTCGCATGTCGGACTCGGCGGCCCGCGGGTAATGAATACCACCGGCCAGATGGGAGTCGCGACAGGATACGCGGCCGCTTTGTGCAGGAAATATAATATCACCCCACGTGAAGTCTATGAAAAACATATAGATGAGCTGAGAAACATTATTGGATATTAATTGATTTGTAGTATCCGCGGTTAAATATTTTTGTTGGCGTTGTTTTGAATTTTTAGTTTAGAATTTGCTTAGGGTTTAGAATTTCCAGTTTATTTGGCTTAAGATTATGAATCCCTCTGGACGTATTACTCTCGGATTGACCGCCCCAGTTTTTTTGTTAAATTTCCGTTTTTTTTTCCACAAAAACCGAGTTTTTTGAGTTTTTTTGTCAAAAAAACGGCAAAAAACGGCCCTCTCAGCCACTTTAGCGCTGATTTTTCCGCATTTTACGCGGTTTCGCCGCCACATTTGACTCCCAAAAGTACCATTGAAAGACGATACCATATAGGGTAGAATGCTAAGTTTGATTATACCACGCTCCGGTGAGCGGGGTATATAAAATAAACATAACTATTGGCTAAACCGGAGTTTACCATGACACAGGAACTGCACGGCGCACTGAAAGTCGGCAAAGAAAAATACGGTATCGTCATTGCCCGTTTCAATGAATTTATCACCTCACGCCTCCTGGCAGGGGCCCTGGACGCCCTGAAACGCCACGGAGCCGAAGAAAATCAAACCGTAAACCTTTGGGTACCAGGCTCTTACGAAGTTCCTCTAGCCGCCCAGAAAATGGCCGCTTCCGGTAAGTTCGACGCTATTATTTGCCTGGCAGCCGTAATTCGAGGCCAGACCTCACATTACGACCATGTCTGTCAGCAGATTACCCGTGGGGTCGGCGAGGTCGGCCTCAAAACGGGAATCCCAACCATCTTCGGAGTAATCACTTGCGATACCATCGAGGAAGCTATCGACCGGGCTGGCGCCAAAGGCGGTAATCAGGGCTTCAACGCCGCCGTTACCGCCATCGAAATGGTAAATGTCCTCAGTCAAATCGACAATATTAAGTAATCATATATGGACGAACCAAAGACTTTCAGTAGTACCCGTCCCCTGGACGACCGCTCCGCCGCGCGAAGATTGGCTTTGCAGTTTTTGTATTCCCTTGACGCACAAGGAGATAACGCAATGGACAATCTGGATTCGTTCCTGAACGAATTCGCCCTGAGCGCCAAAGCCAACCGTCTGGCCCACGCCCTGACTACTCAGACCTGGCATTCCCGGCAGGTACTCGACGAAATAATTTCCGGCTCTGCCCATAACTGGCAAATCAGCCGTCTGGGTATGGTGGACCATGCCAACCTTCGCCTGGCAGTGTATCAGCTTATCAAAATGCCCGAAATCCCGGTCAAGGTTGTCATAAACGAAGCTGTGGAAATGGCTAAGGAATTTAGCTCCGCTCAGGCTCCCTCCTTTATCAACGGAGTACTCGACACAATTTTACATTCTCAAAAAAAACAGGATTAATATAAATGGCATTTTTCTCGAAGGCACTGGAAAAACTCAAGGGCGGTCTAAAAAAGAGCCGCGACAAAATCGGCAGCTCGCTCAAAAGCGTATTGACGCTAGGCCGCAAAATAGATGAACAACTGCTGGAAGAACTTGAAGAACAGCTAATTACCGACGATATCGGTGTAGAAACAACTTTGGAGCTTATCAAGGAGTTACGTGAGGCCTGGAAACAAAAGAAGATAGAAACCGCCGACGATATTATCCCGTTTTTGAAGCGGGAACTGGTAGAATACTGGCCTCAGCGGGACCGGCAGATTAATTATGCAACTACCGGCCCGACAGTCATTTTAGTAACAGGCGTAAACGGTACGGGTAAGACCACCAGCGTTGCTAAAATAGCCCATATGCTCAGTGCCCAGGGTAAAAGCGTGGTACTCGGTGCCTGCGATACTTTTCGGGCTGCTGCGGTGGCTCAATTGTCTATCTGGGCGGAAAGAACGGGGGTTCAAATCGTCAAACACCAGCAGGGTTCGGACCCAGCCTCGGTGGCTTATGATGCCTGCGAAGCAGCCGTCGCCCGTAATGCGGATGTACTATTAATAGATACGGCAGGCCGACTGCACACCCAGGAAAACCTGATGCGTGAGCTGACCAAAATTCGTGACGTGGTCGCCAAGAAAATTCCCGGTGCCCCCCATGAGGTTATTCAGGTACTGGATGCCACCACCGGCCAGAACGCCATCAACCAGGCCAAGATGTTCTCACAAGCTGTTGGGGTTACAGGTATTATGCTGGCTAAACTGGATGGTACCGCCAAAGGCGGGGTGGTTATCGCGATTCGCAACCAGGTTAATATTCCGGTGAAATTTGTGGGGCTGGGCGAACAGCCCGAAGACATAGAACCGTTCGAGCCGGGCACGTTTGTCGAAGCATTATTTACCATAGGTGAAACTCAAGGTACACCGGGAGACTAAGGGCTATGCCTATATATATTTATAAAGCTGAAAAAGACGGCTGCGAATACTGCAAAGACGGCTGCGAAATATTGCAATCAATGTCTGATAAGCCATTGCAGAAATGCCCCAAGTGCGGAGCGAAAATCAAGAAATGCCCCGCTCAGGTATCCGGGGGCGTACCTCTGCTGTCCAACGGCAGTCTGCGTGACAAAGGCTTTACAAAACTGGTCAAGCGAGGCGACGGCACTTACGAAAAAACCACATAATTACCCGTCAATGCAGATGGTAGCTGAACGAAAGCATCTTGGGACGGACCAGGTTCTCATAATCCCGCCGATTGATTTGGACGGCCTCATCATGTCGGCCAGCCTGAAAGACCAGAAACTCATCTCTGGACAGGGTTTTGTCCATAAGTGTTGTCATGCCAAACAGATGCCCCATAGGCGGCTCGGCGCCAATCTCGCAATCGGGGAAGAGTTTTCTCATTTCCGCCTCAGGCACCAACTGGATTTCACCGGCTCCGAGCTGACTGCGCAGCATATCGAGGTCAACTCGACAGCAGGCAGGCAGGACGCACATGTAGAATTTTCCGTCGGCCTGAATAACTACCGGCTTGGCGACATTCATCCCGGAGACATGCTCGGCGGCAGCGATTTTCTGGGCGGTAAAGGCTGGTCGGTGAGTACGTAGTCGATAATTCACATGATTATCGTCAAGATAACTTAGAACATTCATTTCTGTCTCCTTAAAACGGTTTTTTTGCCCAAACATTCTCTTCACGGGCGACAACGCGGGATACTACTGAAACAATCTCTATACAATTATATTTCACAATTGTAACAAGGTCAAAAAAGGGCGGTTAATCATCTGCATTTTTTGGTTCTGTATTTTTTTACAAGAATACAATCTTCAGGACGGCCCAGAATATACCGAACAACATTAGGTCGTATAAACTCTTTTTTTATGAGGTGTTATAAAATTTGTCAGGGTTGTCACATGAACATATGGTTTTTACTTGCCGAGCAAACCGGGCAATAAACAAGTATTTGCGGCGGGATTTTATTTTTTTTTTATTGTCGGTGCCTTGATACCAGTATTATAATCTGAATCATGCCAAGAAAAGCAAGAATAACAGTAGTGGACGCGCCGCATTATGTATACCAACGCGGCGTAAAAGGTCGGGTGCTCTTTTCCACCGATAAGGATTATCAGATGTATCTGGAAATCCTGGCCCGTAACAGTCAGGTTTACAATACTGACGTTTTGGGCTATTGCTTGCTGAAGGATCAGGTTCATCTTGTGGTAGTTCCTCACAAGAAAGCCGCGTTGTCGAACATGGTAGCCAGGACGCATTTTGATTACACTCGGTATATGAATGCCAAGCGTAAATCGAGTGGTGCCCTCTGGTACGACCGGTTTCATTCGTGTATCCTGGACGACAGTAAACTTCAGCAGTCAATACAGTTCGTGGATCAAATGGCAGCCCAGAAGAAGCTGGTTCGCGGTGCCGCTCAGTACAAATGGAGTAGTGCTGCCGCTCATGTCAAAGGCAAGGACAGCTATGAAGTCCTGGACCTGAAGGCATGGCCTCCGGCAAGACTCAAGAAACAGTGGGCCAAAACCATCTCTGCGAAGATGGAACCGGAGCTGGGTGAGGAGATTCTGGCCGCCGCTCGTGCGGGCAGACCACTGGGAAGCGATGCCTTCATCGACAAGCTCGAGAAGAAGTTCCGGTGTCGTCTTCGTGCTTTGCCGGTGGGTAGACCGCCCAAAAGTTAGCTTGCCAAATGGCTTACATGGGGTTAACCGGACAGATGTGCGGGTCGGGTATATTGTGCAGTGTGCAGGTGCTTAGTTAGTTACAAGCGCGAGGTGTTTTTTTGTTTATGCGCACAAAGGTATGCCCAAGTTTTATCTATTTTTTCGCAATCGTTATCCTGGCAATGTTTCTGGCGGGGGGGTGCTCGCGGGACCATTACAAGCAAGACGCTGACCGCGAAGTTGATTCGATAATCAAGAGTAAATGGGCCGAGCAGTTTGGGCCGATTGCCAATTCGCGGATTTCGGATGTTCAACCGGACCCGAATGATTTGTCGGGTCAGATAGAACTGCCCCCCTCAAGGATGTTGAAGCTCGCGGACGCGGTGGCGATCGCGACGGCAGCTAACCGGGACTACCAGAGTCAAAAGGAGAATCTATACCTTCAGGCTCTGGATTTGACTTTGGCTCGTAACCAGTTTGCCCCTCAATTGTTTGGCATATTCGGGGGTGACTATGATTTCGACGGCAGCGGTGATGGCGACACTTTAGGTTTTGATTCTTCGGCGGGCTTCAATATGCTTTTGGCCGACGGAGCCCGGGTGGGAGTTTCGGTTGCTCATGACTGGCTGCGGTATTTAACCGGCGACCCAGCTACTTCAATGGCTTCGGTGCTGACCGCGACGATTACTCAGCCTTTACTGGCTGGCCGTGGTCGCAAGGTGGTTCTGGAAAATCTGACTCAGGCCGAGCGGGACACGGTTTATCAGATGCGGACTTTTGGCCGCTATCGCAAAACCTTTGTGGTATCAATCGTAAATGATTATTTCCGGGTGCTTCAGGCCCAGGATTCTGTTGCTAACGCGTACAATAATTTATCCAATCTCCAGTTCAGCCAGGATTATATCGAGAATCACGCTGAGGCTGGACGTATCCCCAAAATTCAGGTCGGCCAGGCCCAGCAACGCACGCTGGAAGCCCGCGACCGTTATGTGCAGGCCCAGCAGAGTTATGAACAGACTCTGGATCGTTTCAAAATCACGCTGGCGTTGCCCACCGATATTAAAATCACGCTGGACCCCAACGAATTAAAGGCTTTGGAGATGCTCAGTATCGCTGAGCCGAACTTTACTGAGGAAGAAGCGTTCGACGTCGGTTTAAGTCAGCGTCTGGACCTGGCCAGCTCGGCTGACCGGGTTGAAGATGCCCGGCGTAAAGTGGATGTCGCCGCGGATGGCCTGGGAGCCCGGCTGGACCTGGTAGGCACCGCCGCGATTGACACGGACGACCAAAGTAATTTTTCTCAATTAAAATATCGTGATGACCGTTATTCGATTGGTTTCGACGTGGAACTGCCGCTGGAACGCACTTCGGAACGCAATGCCTATCGCCGGTCCCTGATAACATACACACGTCGGGAACGCGACTATGCACTGGCGTTAGACAATGTCAAACTGGATATTCGTCAGGCTTTTCGGGATTTGCGTGAAGCCTCGGCTCGTTACAAGATTCAGGTGCAAAGTCTGGAACTTGCCAAAAGCCGGGTCGAGAATACCACGTTACAGTTAAAGGCGGGCCGGGTTGATACCCGCGATGTTCTGGATGCTCAGTCTGACTTGTTGACTGCCCAGAACTCGCGCACGGCGGCCCTGATAGACCATACTCTGGCAACCTTACGATTCTACAGAGACGTCGGCATACTCCAGGTCAAGCCCGACGGGCTTTGGGAGAAACTTCAATGACAGTAAAAAAGAATAACAATCCGAAAAAGAAGCTGACACTGCTCGGTTCACTAGCTGTGCTGGTGCTGGTGATTGTTTTGCTAATAATCTTCGCGAGCGGTTCCGGCGAAAAAACCACCGTAACGGCTGGCACAACTTATGAAGCGGTGGTGCGTGACCTGCGGGTGACGGTGACCGAAAGCGGCGACATCAAAGCACCCAACGCGGTCGATATTATTTCGCAGGTTGAAGGCCGCAATACCATAATCAGTATCATTCCGGACGGAACTTATCTTACCGCTAAAGATGTGGAAGATGGCCGTATTCTGGTTGAGCTGGACTCCTCGAGCATCAAGGAAAAACTGAACAATCAGGAAATTCAGGTGGCCAGCGCTCAGGCGAGTTTTATCGAAGCTCGTGAATCGTATGACATTCAGGAAAAGCAAAACGAATCGGACATTGCTCAATCGGAACTGAATCTTAAATTCGCCTGGATGGACCTGGAGAAATATCTGGGCGAGAAAGTCGTGGCCAAACTTTTTGAGCAGCTGAAAGATAATCCTGATTTCAATTTTGCGTCGTTAAGCTCGGATGCGGAACTGGGCGGCGAGGCCTTGCAGGATGTCCGCAAGCTGCAAAGCGATATTGATTTGGCGCGAGAAGAATTGTCTCAGGCCCAGACAACCCTGGACTGGACCAGGCAGTTGTTCGATAAGGATTTTGTGCCGCGTACGGAACTGGACAGCGACCAGTTGCTGGTCAAGCGTCGGCAGGTTCAGGTGGAACAAGCCGAAACCTCATTAACTTTATTTTTGAAATATAATTTCCCGAAGGAAATTCAGAAGCTGCGTAGCGATTATTTTGAGGCTCAGCGGGAGCTGGAACGAACTCAGGCCAGTGCCCGTTCCAAAATGGCTCAGCGTCAGGCAGGTTTGCAGAGTCAGCAGGCCAAGTTGAATTTGCAGGAAGAACAGTTGTCTAAGTTGCGGACCCAGCTGGAAGCGTGCATAATGCGGGCGCCCAGTGAGGGGCTGGTGGTTTATACCGTGGAGCAGCGGCGTTGGGGCAGTGACAGTGTAATCGAAGTAGGTACAACTGTAAACGAACGCCAGAAAATTCTGTCGATACCCAACACTTCCGAGATGGCGGTGGAAATCAAGGTTCACGAAGCATCGGTTGACAAAGTGCGGCCCGGTCAGTCGGCGGTCATTACCGTAGATGCTTTTCCGGAGAAGAGACTTTATGGGACAGTCACTAAAGTCGCTCCCGTGCCGGACCAGGCGAATTTCTTTATGAATCCAGACCTGAAAGTCTATAAAACAGAAGTGCATATCGAAGGCTCGCATGATTTTCTCAAGCCGGGCATGTCGGCCCGGGTGGAAGTTATCGTTGAAGAAATTGCGAAGGTTTTGTGTATTCCGGTCCAGTCGATAGTCAATCGCGGGGGCGAGAAGATATGCTATGTCGCCAAAAACGGCGGTCTGGAGGCACGAACAATCAAGACCGGTTCGTTCAATGATTCACTGGTGCAGGTGCTTGAGGGTGTGCAGGCAGGCGAAGAAGTCTCGCTGGCTCCACCGCGGGTAATCGGCGGACAAAATCAGTTTGGCCCGGCCACGGATAAAATCCCTGTTTCTGACAAAAAACCGGAAGAGGCTTCCGGGGCGGAAAGGGACAAGTCTGACATGCCGCAAGGTCAACCTGGTATGGGCGAAAGGTCTAACCGGGGAGATTTTACACCGGGTGAACGACCCAACCGGGGCAGCTCAACTCCGGGCGAAAGACCCAACCGCGGCGACCGTCCGCAGCGACCTGAGCAAGGCGGAACCGACGGTGCTTCGCGGCGACCTGACAGAGGGGATTCCTGATACGATATTATGTCGATAATCATTACCGAAAAACTTTGTAAATCTTATATGCTGGGCAATACCCCATTGCCCGTGCTGCATGATATTGACCTGACCTTCGAGCCGGGCACCTACGTTGCGATTATGGGGCCGTCGGGTTCGGGTAAATCGACTTTGCTTAATCTGCTGGGCTGTCTGGATCGGCCCACCAGCGGCAAATATATGCTGGGCGACCAGGATGTATCGCAGATGCCCGACGATGAGCTCTCACGGATTCGCGGGCAGCGTATCGGGTTTATTTTTCAATCGTATAATCTGATTGCCCAGTTGAATATTATCGAAAATATCGAGGTGCCGATGTTCTATCAGAGCATCAGTGAGAAGGAAAGTTATGACCGGGCCTGCGAGCTGGCGGAGATGGTCGGACTGGGGCATCGGCTCAAGCATCGGCCCACCGAGCTTTCCGGCGGACAGCAGCAGCGGGTGGCGATTGCCCGGGCTCTGGCAAATGACCCGCTGATGATTCTGGCGGATGAACCGACGGGCAATCTGGATTCGCAAAGTGGGGCGGATATTCTCAAACTGCTGGATAACCTGCATCAACAGGGTAAGACTCTGGTAATGGTAACTCACGACCCGGCGGTAGCTGGTCGGTCTCAGAAAACTATTCACCTGCTCGATGGGCGGGTGGAGCGAATTGAAAATCACGGACGTTAATATATGCTGCTGTTTCGCGTCAAAAGAATCATCAGGCTGGGAGCCAAAAGCATCTGGATGCATCGGCTGCGCTCGATTCTTACGGCGCTGGGTATTATCTTCGGCGTATGTTCGGTTATCGCGATGCTGGCGATTGGCGAAGGTGCCAGCCAGGAAGCTCAGGAGCAGATTGCCCGGCTGGGCAGTACGAATATCATTATTAAAACCGTCAAGCCGCCGGAAGAGGACAAGGCTTCGGGCGATACTACTTCAGCTCAGGTTTACGGGCTGACTTATGATGATGCCGAACGGTTCTATAATACGCTGCCTTACGCCGAGGTGGTTGTGCCCTCCCGCCGGTTCAATGAGACGGCCTGGTATCGCAATCGTAAAGTCACCGCCGAGATTATCGGCACTGTACCGTGGTATACCGACATCGCCCCGGTCAGGCTGCTTTATGGAAGATTCCTCAACCAGCAGGACTTGCAGTATCAGCAGGGCGTTTGTGTGCTGGATGAATCCATGCTGGATAAATTGTTCGGCTTCGATGACCCGCTGGGCCAGTTCGTCAAGATTCGCACCGACCATTATCGGGTGATTGGAGTGGTTTCGACCGCGGCTCAGGCCAATACCGGTGAGATCAAACAGGATAGCTCCGGGGCAAGTAACGGTGGGGTTTCCGGCACGATTTATATCCCGCTTAATACCATCAAAGCCCGGTTCGGCGATACCAAAGTCCAGCTCGGCGGCAGTGGGGCCCAGGTGGAAATCGTCGAGCTTCAGGAAATCACCGTGAAGGTGCCCGACATCGAACAGGTCCTGCCCACCCGCGACATCCTCGATAGTTTACTCTCGCGAACGCATAAAAAGAAAGATTATCAGATAACCGTACCGCTGGAGCTGCTGCGTCAGGCGGCCCGTACCAAGCGTATCTTCAGTATCGTGCTCGGTTCGATCGCGGCGATATCCCTGTTGGTCGGCGGCATCGGCATTATGAATATCATGCTGGCTACGGTCAGCGAACGCACGCGGGAAATCGGTATCCGCCGGGCCCTGGGCGCTACGCGGCGAGACATTATCATCCAGTTCCTTTCTGAAACCGTTATGCTCACCGTCGCCGGCGGTATCTTTGGTATCATCATGGGTCTCATCATCCCGATACTGGTTGAGCGATTCTTTGGTATGCCGACGGTGGTTACCGGCTCCTCGCTGATACTAAGTTTCGGTATCTCCGCAGCGGTCGGCGTAACGTTTGGCATTTATCCAGCCAGCCGGGCAGCCAATATGGACCCGATAGAATCATTGCGGCATGAATAAAGTTTATCCGTAAACCAGCAGAGAACCCCGGCTTGCCTTTCCTGAGCCTTTCAACCTTGACCTGACCGAATAATCAGTCCGCTTTAAGCATTAATTGGTTTATGTCGGACCGAATCTCCCCTGCATCCTTATAATGCAGACCGACAGCAAGGCAAATTCAACTTGCATGGGAACTCCGCAGACGCACCCCGGCCCAATGCAGATTTACATTGCCCCAAAGTAAACTTACCTCAGGGCAAAACCAATTGACATTGGAACAAAGTAAATTGACTTTGGAGCAAATCAAACTGGAATCGTTCTGTTTCAGCGTGAACCGGGCCATTTCAGGCTGAATCACGACGTTTCAGCCTGCATCAGAGCATTTCACGCTGAGTTACGGCGTTTCAGTCTGAATCAGAACGTTTCACACTGAATCACGATGTTTCAGCCTGAATCGGGGTGTTTCACGCTGAATCAAGGCGTTGCAGCTTAACGTTTATTCTCCGAAACCTTGATATTAGTGTCAGTAAGGCTGATTGGGCCAGATTTAAACCTGGATAGTGGTTTTTGATACTAAAAGGCAGAAGTGAACGGCATTGATAAAATTTCAACTGGTCAGAGGCTCAGCCGGTTTTCTTATTCTCGTAAAAATACCGAACAACGTTTTGTTTCCCTATTACTCCTTATAGATTTGTATATTATCCCATTCACGGCCGTCGCTGCTCCAGGTGTAATTATCATACTGCTGGAACTTGATCTGGAAGTCAGACGTGTATTCCAGGCCGAGGGCGTCGAGATCGACAACAAAGGTTTGGCCGGTTGTGCCCACATCCAGAGCCGATGCGTTAACGACCGTCGTCCAGTTGACTCCATCAGGACTGACCGCAACTCCATCGCCATTGTATGAACCGCTAAATGTGGTTGGCAACGAATGGATCTCATCACCTGATTCCCTCTGCCAGAAAGACAGCATGACCTCGCTTTGGCCTTCCAGGTCAAGATGCAGTATCGCCTCGTTCAGCGAATAGGCAGAGCAATCCATTCTCATCCGTTCACCGATCACCTCTATTCGACCATAGGCAGTCGAACTGTAACTCCAGCTGTCAACCGGCAGACTACCGCCGCTGAAATCTTCCAGATAATCCGTCCAGTTACTGCCATATATCATCTCCTCGCCCAGCCAACTGAGTGCCAGCTGCATAAGGTCAAGCGCATCAATTACGCCGTCCCTATAGAAATCCGCCTCATAACAGAGACTCATTTCATCGGCGCAGCCGCTGTCGCCCCAGTAAGCGGCGAGGATCGCGAGTTCCTCCATATCCATAGGATTGTAAACATGCAGTTCTATGGATAATGGCAGCCAATATCCATCATCGACCGAAAGTGTCAGGCTGTGCGTATGATCAGCCACAGCCAGCCCGGCCGTATCGATCGTGATCTGGACGGCCGTAATATCCGCCGGTCCGGTTGAGCTGCCCGTATCCGGGCTGACGTCGGTGATCCACGAGCAGCCATCCTGACCGCTGATCGTCCAGTCGACAGCTTTGCTTACGGCAAAGACATCTATTTCCAGAACATCCAAACCCCCGACCTCATCGATCTCCATATCTACAGCCAGGTTTCCTGTCATCCCCATCGAAGCCGGCCAGACTGCCGTAGGCCTTCCGGCAAAGTAGCTGCCCCAGCCGCTGGTGCCGGCCATATAATAAACCGTAGGATCATCGGAGTAACTAAACACATTACTGCCGACAGATGCCGGGCAATCACCCCTGAAATAAACACCGGTCAGATTGTCGCAGCTATAGAACACATAGTCTCCGATGGTAGTGACGCTGTTACCGATAGTCACACTGGCCAGGCTGTCGCAGTTACGGAACACCTCGTCCCCGGTGGTGGTGACGCTGTCCGGTATGGTTACGCCGGTCAGGCTGACGCAGTAAGAGAACGCCCAGTCCCCAATGGTAATGACACTGTCGGGAATTGAATAGTCGCCGCTCTTGCTGCCTGGATATTGAATAAGCGTGTTTTGGCGTTTATTAAACAAGACTCCGTCAATATCGCAATAGCCGCTATTGTCCGGATCGACCGTGATGCCAGTCAGGCTTTCACAGTTAGAGAATGCCGCATCCCCGATGGCTGTGACGCTGTCGGGTATGATTACACCGGTCAGACTGTCGCAGTTATAGAACGCCGAGTCCTCGATGGTGGTGACACTGTTGGGTATGGTCACACTGGCCAGGCTATCGCAGTTATAGAATGCCCGGTTTCCGATAGTGGTGACGCTGTCGGGTATAGTTACGCCGGTCAAGTTGTCGCAGTCAGAGAACGTCCGGTTTCCGATAGTGGTGACGCTGTTGCCGATAGTCACACTGGTCATGCTGTCGCAGTATTCAAACGCCGAGTTTCCGATAGTAATGACGCTGTTGCCGATGGTCACAGCGGTTAGGCTGACGCAGTTATAGAACACCCGGTCCCCGATAGTGGTGACGCTGTTGCCAATAGTCACACTGGTCATGCTGTCGCAGTATTCAAACACCTCGTTTCCGATGGTAATGACGCTGTCTGGTATAGTTACGCCGGTCAGGTTATTGCAGTGACAGAACGCATAGTCCTCGATGATGGTTACGGTAAGGCCCGCTAGCGAATCCGGGATGGTTATATTACCGCCGGGCCCGGTATAACCGATCAGTATGCATGTTTCATCACCATTGCTTCTGTAGTAATAGTCATCTATTTCCGCTGTCCATGTCGCCGTAGGTTGACCTGCGAACTCATTGTCCCAGCCGCTTGTGCCGGCAATATAATAAGCCGTAGCATAGGAATAGAGGTAAAATACATCAATGCCGACAGATGCCGGACAATCACCCCTAAAATAAACACCAGCCAGGCTGTTGCATTCATCGAATGCTTCATCCCCAATGGTGGTAACGCTGTTGCCAATGGTCACGCCGGTCAGGCTGGTACAGCTATAGAACGCCTCGTCCCCGATGGTGGTGACCCCGTTACCGATGGTCACACTGGTCAGGTTGTCGCAGGATGAGAATGCATAGTTCCCGATAGTGATGACGCTGTCAGGTATGGTCGTGCCGGTTAGGCTGTCGCAGCCACGGAACGCCCCGTTTCCGATGGTAGTAACGCCGTCGGGTATGGTCACGCCGGTCAGGCTGCCGCAGTAACGGAACGCATAGTTCCCGATGGTGGTGACGCTGTTGGGTATGGTCACGTCGGTCAGGCTGTCGCAATAGTCAAACGCCCAGCTCCCAATAGTGGTGACGCTGTCAGGTATGATCACACCGGTTAGGCTGTTGCAGTCACAGAACGCCCCGTCTCCGATGGTAGTAACGCTGTCAGGTATGATCACACCGGTCAGGCTGTCGCAGTCACAGAACGCCCCGTCTCCGATGGTGATAACGCTATTGGGAATTGAATAGTCACCGCTTTTGCCGCCTGGGTACTGGATAAGCGTAGTTTGACTTTTGTTGAACAATACCCCGTCAATATCGCAATAGGCGTTATTGGCCGGATCTACCGTAATACTGGTAAGGCTGTTGCACCGTGCAAACGCATTATCTGCGATGGTGGTGATACTGTCCGGTATAGTCACGCCGGTCAGGCTGGCACAGTAATAAAACGCCCCGTCTTCGATGGTGGTAACGCTGTCAGGTATGGTTACGCTGGTCAGGCTGTTGCAGCCTGCGAATGCTTGGATCCCGACGGTGGTGACGCTGTCGGGTATGGTCACGCCGGTCAGGCTATCGTACCGTACAAACGCATAGTTCCCGATGGCAACAACGGTAAGATCCGCCAGATAATCCGGGATGGTTATATCGCCGCCGTAACCGGTATAGCCGGTGATCGTACAGGTACCGTCACCGTTGTCGGTATATCTGTAATCGCCGGAAACCGCCGCTGATGCTGATGTTGCCGCAAGGCCCGCGGCCGCCATAATCAATACCAGGTTGCATAGCAGGTTTTTCATCGCGTTCTCCATATTTCCTTTTAATCAAAAAAAGCCGACGCAGAGAAAACCCTCTCTCTCTAGCCGGCAAATCTATTTCCAGCCAAAAATTAAAGAATCCGGTGCATTTTCCACTCAGATATCCAGAATTCGTAATGAATCTATCATAAAAAGGCGGAAATTACAAGAATATTCAAGAAAACTTCGCCTGGCGGCAAATCCCCGAAGTTTTATAAAAACAGGGACTTACAAAAGCCTGCCACGGGCGGGGGAGAAAATTATTATAAAAATCCAATCCTGTTCGGCACGATTTTTGCTTTTAGTCAATTTTTCTTAAGTCCTAACACAATCCTAACTTGCGCTATTTTATCCCCTGTTTCATCATAGAGCCATGGCTGGTAAAAAGCGTCAGAAAATCAAGGAGCGGGACCTGCGTGGGTTCAAGTATTTCAAGTCCCTCTCGGCTCTGCTGAAAGGTCTTCACTCGGCGGGATGTGAGCGGGACCGGGCCGGCAATCGCACATTATTCATGGACCAGTATATCAGTCTGCTGCTGTTATACATGTTCAATCCGATCTGCAGTTCCATCCGGTCTTTGCAGCAGGCCGGCGAGCTCAAAAAAGTACAGCGGCTGTTGGGCTGCTCACGGGCTTCGCTGGGTTCGCTTTCGGAAGCATCCCGGGTTTTTGAGAGTTCTTTGTTAGAGCCGATAATCGCTCAACTCACTGAGCAGTTAGGGCCGATATCTCAGGACAAAAAACTGGAAGTCGGTCAGGTCATTACCCTGGTGGACGGCAGCAGTATTCAGGCTTTGCAAAAACTCACTCAGGCTGCCTGGGACACCGACAAACCCGGAATTAAAGCACACACTCAGTTTGATCTGGAAAAATATGTGCCTCTGAAAATAAATATCAGTGAAGACAAGTCTGATGAGCGAAAGGTTTTTTTAGAGAATCTTCAGCCCGGCCGGATTTATGTCAATGATCGCGGATATGCCTGTTTTAAGCTGTTTCAGGCCATTGTGGATAGTAAAAGCTCTTTTGTCTGTCGGCTGCGTGAGGATACGGTTTACGAAACTATTCAGGAAAAACCTTTAACTGAAGATGCTCGAAAAGCGGGGATAATTTTTGATCGTACGGTAATCGCCGGCAGCAGTGAAAAACTGCGGGAAGATTTCAAACAACCGTTACGCCTGATAGCGGTTGAATGTCAACCGCATTTGAAACGGGGCCAGGGACCACGTCAGAGTGAGATGATTTTGATTGCCACCGACCGGCTGGACCTGGACGCCGAAGTCATTGCCCTGCTCTATCAGAAACGCTGGGCCATCGAAATATTTTTCCGCTTTTTTAAGCATGTGCTGGGCTGCCGACATCTGCTAAGCCTCTGCGAAAACGGTATCGAACTGCAGATGTACGCCGCGATTATCGCCTGTATGCTGATCAGCCTGTGGACGGGCAAAAAACCAACTTTAAGAACCTACGAAATGCTCTGCTGGCACCTCTGCGGCGTGGCCGACGAGCAAGAAATGCAGAACCATATCAATAAACTCCAAAGCCAAAACTAAGGCCGACCCCCGCCAGAATCGCCGCCGCCGTTGATGCTGCGCCCAAATAGCCAGCACGGACAGCCCCACCAAGGGATAACCCACGAAACCACATGAACCGGAAAGACCACAGAAAAACTGTATCTAAGCAATAAATGTGCCGAACAGGATTGATAAAAATCCGGTTTTTTTGAATTCTGTCCCCTGATCAATTCCATTTCTGTCGTGAATCCCGGCGTCTTTTTATGCGCATCTGGCAGAAGTGAACGGCAAATCGGTAATCGCTGTTTATGGCCCAGAAACCAAGTGGAGGCGAGGGGAATCGAACCCCTATTTGCGCGATGCGACCGCGCCGTGCTCCCGTTACACCACGCCCCCAACCACTTATCTTGGGGATTATAGCGGGGGTGAGTTGGGGGGGCAATAGAAATCCTAACCCAAATTTCTCACTTAACCCCAATTTCTCACTTAGCGGTCAAAACCGTCAAAAATAAAAATATTTTCTGTGATTTTGAGTTGTAAGCGGCGATTTTAGTTCGATATTGGCTCTGGTACAGACCTGCCCTATTGCCAGGTGTTTTTCAGCCGCGATAATATGTGCATGTACCTGAAGAAGCACAAGCGAAAGAAGAACGGCAAGTACAACACCTACTACAGCATAGCTGAGAAGCGTAAAGTCTCGCGCGGTCGTTATGTGGAGAAGATGGTTCTGTATCTCGGGGAGATTTCCGATTCGCAAAAGAAGTCCTGGGAAAAGTCTATTGAGATAATCAACGAGGATAACCAGCCTGTCCGCAAATCATTGTTTGCTTATGACCAGGATAATCATGCCCACCATGATGTCGATACCATTGCCGTGAAATTATCAAAGATGCGGCTGGAAAACCCCCGAACATTTGGTGACTGTTGGCTGGGCTGTGAGATATGGGATACTCTTGGGCTGGATAAATTCTGGTCCGCTCGTATAGACACCGAAAGATCTTCGGTGGAGTATTCCAAAGTCGTTAAATTATTGACGGTAAATCGTCTTATCAAACCCGGCGCGGAGTTTTATGTTCATCAGCACTGGTTTACTCAAACCGCAATGGATGTATTGCTGGACTGTGATTTTGAGGTTGCCGAAAAGAACCGGCTTTACCGCTGCCTGGACAGGATATTGCCCTACAAAGAGGAGCTTTGCTCTTATCTGAAAGATACCTGGCAGATGATGTTCAATCTGGAATACGATATTTTGCTTTACGATATCACCAGTACGTATTTTGGACTCTGTAGCATCTTTACCGGCAACATAGCATTCCAGTCCTTTCTTCATGAAGTGTTGTTGTAGTTCGTAAACGGCCTTGGGACTGCTCGTCACGCTGCATATCAATAGCCACCCGCTGGCTGATATTGGTTTGAGTTCGCACTCGATAGACACTCTTCTGCATTTTTCGATGGCGGCGATAGCCCCGTTCAACCGCGTTGGACGTTGACGGCAGTTGTGAATCATCAAGGAAGGTCAACGCCTTTTCGATATTGGGGGTGAACAATTTCTTAAGAGTCTGTCGCAAGGTTTTGAATCGCCCAATTCGCCGGCGTAACACAGCCAACTTTTCCAATGCCGTTTCCGTTCGACAACGACGGTCAAAAAGACGATAAACCTGATCCATGATCGAGCGTAAATTTCTCAGGTTTGGCAAGCCTCTGGTTATATGCAAAAACTTCTTCTTATCCTTCGAACTCAATGAATGTTGTACAAATAAATATCTGTGCTCAAACAGATCGGCAATTTTCTTTTCCTGTTTCTTCTTGCGTGATGCCGCTTTCTTCGCGGAAGAAGACGATGGACGGCCACGTTTCAGCTTGGGCAACTTTGCCTTGAGCTCTCGTCGTACTTTCGTAACAGCTTTGAGTATTTCTCTGTTGATCTCCTTGAGGACATGAAATTCGCACACCTGATGAGCAGCGTCAGGAAATATCAGCGCCAATGGCTCCGGATATAAAGGCGAGCCGTCGGTCGTAACACCCCGTAATGTCAGCGTTCTTTGTACCAGTTCGGTCCGAAACCGAAAGGAAAAGTTTGTTATATCTTCATGAGTGGGATTATGGTCAAGAACCTCGTAGATGAGCCGTTTGAAGGTGTGGTTATCCACTATGGATAAGACGCAGAATGGCCCATCATATAATTCGTCCGCTGCAATATAGCCGGAGAAATCAGCCAGAACACCATCAAGGTACTCAGTTGTAATTCGTTGCTCAGCTTTTTTTCCCCGTCGCCTCAACCCAGTTTTGAATTGTAGCCCAAGGGACAAAAACTCTGTGGTCTCGCCACAAGTGCCATGATGCCGGGCGGTACGGCAGGCCGTCCTCCACAACCAAACGCACGGCCAGGTGAACAACCCGACGGGTATAGTGACAGCCGGGGTCCGCAAGATCAGTGAGGTCGGCATTGAAGTATCGTTTGCATTTTGAACAACGATGCTGTGAATAGCTGACCCAAATCTCGATGGGACGGTTGGCAGCCAGGTCTCCGAGGTCATGCAGTTTTCGCCTGAAGACTTTGTCTCGATACGACGAGTGGCCGCAATGGGGGCAAGGACGCTTTTTGTAGGTGCGTGAACGCCGTTTGATTTTTGCTTTCGGTAAATCTTCAACACCAGTAATACCTTCGGTTATATCGGATACGTATTCGCCTGGCCCAGCCATAATCGTCTCTCCTGGAAAATTCCACTGGTCTGTTCTTCCAGGAGTTTTATCGGCTAATTTGCGAAAATCTCATTAAAAATGCCGGTATCTATGCTACAGTCTCGTATTTTGAGGGATTATGCAAACAGAATCCTAAAGCCAAATTTGGTCATAGCAAAGATCGCAGAAGTGATTGTCGGCAGATTCTGATAGCTTTGGTAGTTACGCCCGATGGCTTTCCGATTAATTATGAAATCTGGGCGGGTAATACCTCGGAGAAAACCACGCTAAAGCCGTTATTGAACAAGAGTAACACTTTAGCCAAGTGAAGCAGAGAACTCCGCGAGTTTTGGCAATTTGCCGGTTTTGATGTATGTTCGCAGGGCTTTTTTGATGGTAGCAACCGGGTTTAGGCCGCGTTGTTTCAGGGTAAAAAACACGCTCATCAGCACCGATTGCGTTCGGGCTCCACGGTCGCTGCGGTTGTTATAGCTGTTCTTTCGCATGATCACCGCGCCGCGAATGCTGCGTTCGCCAAAATTATTATCGAACGGCACCTCGCGATTGCTCAGAAAAGTGAACAGCTCATCATGATGGCGTTTCAAACGCTTAATCAACCGCTGAGCTTCCTTGTTCGACCACTCATGCGCGATAATAAGATCCAAGCGTTTTTCGATTCGTTGGCAGCGCCGCTGGTAAACCGTCGCATCCAGTTCATCGATGCGTTTACGCAGGCGTATCGCGTCGCGAATTAATCGTTTGAGTTTTTTGGAGAACCTCGGCCAATCGCCGCTGTGGTCTTTGGCTTTCCAGACTCGCTCCAAATCACGCAGTAAGTGAACCAGGCACTTTTGTTTGGCGCATGACAATACATTGTAAGCATACCAGAAGTCACTTACGAACACGCCGTTGAAACATTCTTTGATAAATTCCAAAACCACCGGCCCGGCCCGCGACTGCTCGACCGTAAAAATCGTGGCTTGATGGCTGGTAAAGCACCATAACCAATGCGTTTTACCGTTTACCCGCCAGCCGGTCTCATCGCCGTGCAGGACACCGGCTTTTTGAATGTCCTCGATTATTTCTTCGTACCAGGCCAGGAGTATATCCGCTAAACGATGCCACATCTGGACTAATCCGCCCGGCGACATCTTAAACCGGAGATGAAAATTAAACACCTCCAGGATCTGCGCTATCGTATTGCCCAACGCAAAGTGGAGCCAGGCACACAAAACCACAATACCATTGCCAATAGATGATTTTGGCAGAGCATCGGTTACGATCGGCTCAACCGCCTTGCGACAGTTCGGACACCAGTCGCGATGAATAACATGCTTTACCGTCTCAACGCGAACATCTTCCGGGATGTCTTCGATGATTCGTTCACGTGTGCCGGAACATTTTTTCAGTTCGCCGCCGCAGTCCGGACAACATGAAGCGCGATGTTCTTCGGTACGGTCTATTTGGGTCGGCAGATTGCGGCGAGTACCTTGATGCCCTTTTTTACGGCCAAACTTTTTGCCGCGTTTTTTATCTGTTTTGTTCGGCTTGACAAAAACCGGCTTCTGACCTGAGGGACACGAAGGATCAGCCGGACTGCCGGCAACTAACGTACCTTGTGTTTTTTCCGCTGCCAGTTTCGACAGTCTCAGCAAAACAAAAACCACCGCCTCTCTGCCTTGCTCGTAAATAAGCTCAGCCTGCTCCGCAGTCAATTCCTGCTCTAAGGCCAGGTCGGCGATAGCCTGTTCAGCATTCGGCTTCATCATGCTGAAACTATAAACCATTACACGCAATAGCGCAAATTACCCATCTTAACATTTTGAAGTTTTTTTGTCTTTTTTTTGCACAAGCCAACCCAAAAGCTATAGAATTTGCTTCACTTGGCTAAAATGTTACGAACAAGATAGAGTCAAAATACGGCCAAGTCGGCAGGGTTTGGCTGATGGACCGGGGTATCCCCACAGAAGCGGTACTTGAGCACATGCGTGATAATGACATTGGTTACCTTGTTGGTACTCCTCGTAAATTACTGGATGAATTCTCAAAAGAACTCTCGGTGAAAAACTGGCATGATGTAAATGACAGTGTTCGCATAAAGCATATCGAAAAAGATGGTGAATGTTATGTTCTAGCCCGCAGCAAAGAGCGGATGGCTAAAGAACGGGCTATGCGTAAGCGCAAGCTGCGTGACTATCTGGAAGGTCTGGAGAAGCTGAAGAAATATCGTGATTACGCCCGTTTTATGCAAAGGCTGGGCAAACTCAAACATCATGCTGGCAGTTCGTATAAATGCGTTACTCTTACAATTCCAAAACCAAAGGAAAGAATTGAGGAAGGTGAGTTTGATTATAAATTCGATAGGAACAAATACCGAGAAATGATTTATCGTGACGGCACATACTTTTTGCGTACCAATCAAACCGGAAAGAATGGCATAGAGCTTTGGCAGGAGTATATGCTGCAATGTAATGTAGAACAAGCGTTCCGGGAGCTCAAAAGCGATCTGGGTGTTCGGCCGGTCTATCACCATAAAGAAGACCGGGTCGATGCTCACGTGTTTGTAGCGTTTATGAGCTATTGTCTGCAAGTGACCTTGAGACACAGACTGCGGGCCAGTGCCTGCGGGATAACCAGCCAGGCCGTTTTGGAAACAATGTCACGAATCCAGATGCTCGATGTGTCCTTTGAAACCCAGGACGGCAGGACTCTGCTGATGCAGAGATATACCGAGCCCGATGGCGATCAGAAATTGCTGCTATACCATTTGAAGATGGAAATGCCGCCGCAAAAGCCACCGAAAATATACAGCGGTCAGCTCAAAAAATAGCCTCTTTAAAAATATTCGTGGGTAAATACAGGTTCAGGTAATTTTGCAAGGTTATGATACAAAGCAACTTCCAACGTTTTGAATTCTCGAAAGCCGTAAGCTTTTCTGGTGGTCAGTTTGGCTTTGGCGTTCAGGCCCTCCACGATCCCGGAGGAAAACTTCTTCTGGGCCTTAAACCAGTTCAGGATCAGCTCGCGATGATTGCGCAACATGCGAGCTACCTTCTTCATCGGCTCCAGACGAGAGCGCATTACCTTGACACACCATTTATCCAGAAAAACACCGGCCCAATAGGGGCTGATATAATCCCAGAAAAGCTGAAATTGTTCCTTCAGCAGATAACCTTTCACCGTTTTGAGATTGTACTGCAACAGTTCTCTCAAAGAAGCCTGTTGCGAATCCTGGAGATTTTCCGGGCGCTTCAGCAGCAGCCAGCGGCTCTTTTTCAGTACCGGCTCATAACCCTCACGCAGCAGTTCCTTCGATTCGCCGGCCCGAATTTCATCAAGCGACTTGTTCATATGCACCATAATATGAAAACGGTCCAGAACATGGATCGCCTGAGACGCTTTTTTGGCAATCACTTTCAGATAGGCTTTCCACATATCGCTGCACACAAATTCCAGTTGCCCGGCACGTTCTTTGCCCAGCCAGCGAAAGAACCGCAGCAGAGTCTTGGCGGTACGTTTTTCGCCTACCCACAACAGGCGTTTGCATTCTTTGTTGATCTGATAAACCACGGTAATATAACGATGGCCCCGGCCCCACTGCATTTCATCCACACCAATAGCGGTAATGCCGGCCATATCCATATGCTCCCGGCCCCAGGTCACCGCCATCTCTACGGAACTGAAAACCGTATGCCAACTGGTTCGGAAAGCTGCGGCTACTTCACTCCAATTCATCCGTTGAGCCCAGCGCGCCAGAAACCAACTGTAGGTTCGGGTAACCGGAGATTTGCCCTGAGCCCAGGGAACCCGTTCCACCTTGATGCCGCAGCGGGGGCAGTTTACTCGCCGCATGGCATAAACGAAATAAACCAGTATGCCCCAGAAAGGCACAAACTCAAAGCGACGGGACGGCAAGGTGTCATAGCCGGAACATTTCCGGCCGCAATCGGAACAGACCGGACGACTGTTCTTACGCGACCGAAGGAATATATGCAGCTCTTTTTGCTTGCCGTTTTCGATCATTTTGTCGCTTTCATAAACAAAACCCTGGTACTTTTCAATTCGATTGAGTATAGTTTTAACCTGCATCCTGTGTCCTTTCTGCCAAGTGATATCTTTTGCAACAATACCATTTTGTCAGAAAGTTTCGCAGGATGCATTATTTATATTTCCACAAACTCCACCGGAAAAACCGCTCAATCCGCCAATCCGCCCTCTCTCGCCCAAAGGCTGGAGGCTAAATGGCGGGGTTTGGGGCAGAGCCCCAAGGATAAAATACCCACAAATTATTCAGAAGAACCAAAAAATAACACCACTGTTGGCGACAGACCAACAGCCCTGAAGGAGCCAAAAATCCACTTTTTACCCCTTAAGTGAGAAATTGGGGTTAAGGGGTGGAGTTTTGCCACTTAAGTGAGAAATTGGGGCCAAGCGACCAACGGGAACGCCCCATAGAACAAACAACCGCGGCGATTTATGGGTGCGACACGCACTTAGCGTTGCCGGTTCCATTCATCCCCTTCATATTTAACCAGCAGCTCATCAGCTCCATTTTTCTCCCGCTCGCTTAACACGCCCTGCCGCACTTCCAGCTTTAATCCCTGCCCAATCGTCACTGCGGCCTCTTCGACAAAACGTCCCACATCAAATTCCGCCCCAGCCGTCGCACACGGATGCTCCCCAAAATCATTACCCAGAATCAGCGAACCATGCTGCAATACCGCCTTCTTAACCCGCCGCTGCGCACTGCCCACAATCTTAGCGGCCCCCACCACCAAATCCAGACGATGCCCCCGCGCAAAACAGAAAAAAGGCCCCCGCTGACTATTGCCTCTATCCTCGCCGCCCCGATAAACCGCCGCCACCCCTTGCCCGCAAAGCCCAGCGATATAAGCGTCATGTACCAGTTTATAAACAGCCTCAATATCCGTAACCCCACATCCTTCCAGCGGTAAAATCAGCGAATACGTCAGCTCCTTATCGTGCAGAATTGCCCCGCCCCCGGTCTGCCGCCGCACCATAGGCATATGCTTTATATCATCACTCTGGGCCTCGAATTCTTCCACCTTCTGAAAATACCCCAGCGAAATAGTAGGCTCAGCCCACCGATAAAACCGTAGCGTCGCTTCCGAACCCCCATCATTAACCGCCTGCAATATAGCCTCATCGACAGCCATATTTACCGCCCCCGCACAAGGCTCATCAACTATCAAACGTAAAATCCCATCCTTCATTTTCGTTCCTTCATGCTTTCTGCCGCGTGATAGCTGCTCCGCACAAAAGGCCCCGCCGCCACATGCTCAAACCCCATCTTTTTCGCCCGCTCACCGATCGCCGCGAACTCATCCGGCGTATAATATTTCGCCACCTCACGATTATCCTTGCCCGGCCGCAAATACTGACCAACCGTCAGCATCGCCACCTTCGCCCCGCGTAAATCCGCCAACATCTCATCAATCTCATCCTCACGCTCGCCCAGCCCCAGCATAAAACCGCTCTTGACCGCCGGGCCACCAGTTCTATCCGCCGCGTAACGCAATACCCCTAAAGAACATTCATAATCCGCCCCGCTGCGTATCTCCGGCGTCAGCCGCCGTGTCGTCTCTATATTATGATTAAACACTTCAGGCCCCGCCCCGCAAACCACATCGATACAACCCCTGTCCCCCCCAAAATCCGGCGTAAGAACCTCAACTCCCACCTCCGGCGTCCGCTCATGCACCGCCCGGATAGTCCGAGCGAAATGCTCCGCACCACCATCAGCCAGGTCATCTCGCGTCACCGAGGTTATCACCACATGCCGAAGCTTCAGCCGCTCCACCGCCTCAGCCAACCGAGTTGGCTCATCCTCACTCAAAGGCCCTGCCTGACCATGCTCAACCGCACAAAAACGGCAATTACGAGTACAAACACTCCCCATTATCATAAAAGTCGCCGTCCCGCACGAAAAACACTCACCCAGATTCGGACAGGCCGCACTGGAACAAACCGTCGCCAGAGCCAGATCATCCAAAATAGCCGTAACCTGTTCAAATACCTTACCTTGCGGCACTGGCCGCTTGAGCCATTCCGGTAGGCGCCGAACCGATTCTTCTTTATTTTGTTCCATTAACCCATTGTAGCCGTACTCCATTCCAAACGCAAATCACCTGTCAGGTCTACTAAAAAACAAGGGTTTTATTCGGCGCGAATTTGCCTGAAGTGACCGATTTTTGGTGATTTTTTGAGTTTTTGTCGAAAAAAACACGCTTTTTGGGCTTTTTGGCGATATAAATCATGTTTTTGGTCATCGTTTAGAGGATTTTCATGTCAGAATACCGCCACAACATATTAACCGACCAGTGGGTAATCATCGCTTCGGAACGCGGCAAGCGTCCCCACGATTTTGTGCATCAGCAGAATCATCCTATCGAGGAATTCGACTCCAAGTGTCCCTTCTGCGTCGGCCACGAACAATGTACCCCGCCCGAAGTCTACGCCGTCCGGCCCAGCGACATCCAGCCCGACAGACCCGGTTGGCAGTGCCGAGTCGTCCCCAATAAATTCCCGGCCCTGTCGCCCGAACCTCAGACCTTAACTGAAACACCCTTCGACTCCCTGCCCGGCCTGGGCACTCACGAAGTCATCATCGAATCACCCCGCCACAGCCACCACTTCGCCCGCCATTCCAGCGAACATGCCCAGCTTGTACTTAAGACCCTCTGCTGCCGCTACCAGCTCCACGAAAGCAACCCCCAGACCCACCAAATCGCCGTATTCTACAATCACGGTGCTACCTCCGGCGCGTCACTGGTCCATCCCCACTTCCAGTTCATCACCTTGAGCATGACCCCGCCCCGTACACGGGACCAGATGAAATATTGTGCCCAATACCACGCCAAACACCGCCAAAGCCCTTTCGCCAAACTCCTCGACATCGAACACAAAACCCAGAAACGAATCATCGCCTCGACCAGCCGCTTCACCGCCCTGTGCCCCTACGCTTCAATGGTGCCCTTTGAGGTAAATATCATCTGCCACGACGAGATCGCTCACCTCAGCCAGCTTTACGACATCCACCGCGTGGAGCTTGCTCAACTGCTCCAGCAGGTATTAAAACCCCTCGACCAGGAATTAGGCGATGCCGATTACAACCTCGCCTTCCGCACCGCCCCGGCCACCGACACCAACACCGAAGGCTTTCGCCTGTATCTCCAGATTTACCCCCGCCTGAGTACCATGGGCGGCTTCGAATTAGCTACCGGTATTTTCATCAACACCGTAACCCCCGAAACCGCCGCTGAATTTTACTGTACTGGTTCAGCCTTGGGCTGAAGATGTCAGGAATCGGAAACAAAGGCATTAGGGATGAGGCAATAGGCAACAGGGACAACAGCGAGGTGCCGACCTTCGGTTGGGTTGTTTTTATTGTTCGGCGGTTTGGGGGTGGACACCTTAAATTGACCTTATGTGTATTTGCTGTATTCGTCTAGCAGGGCCATAAAGTTTTCGTATTTGGTACCGACTGCTACGGAGTGGCTGGTACCCATTATTACTCCGCCTTGGGGTGCGGCTTTTTGCATGAATTCTCTGACCTCGGCTCGGACCTGTTCGGGGGTTCCGTTCATGAGGTTTTCGACGCTGACTCCTCCCCAGAGTGCGAATTTTTGGCCGTATTGTTTTTGTACTTCGAACAGGTCCATTCCGGCGGTTTTCTGGACGGACTGGTAGCAATGGAAGTTCATTTCGGCGAAGATGTCCAGTAGTTCCTGATTGTTTCCACAGGCGTGCTTGATGACGAATTGATTTTTGTTTCTGAGGTTTGCTATGCGTCTTTTGACGCCGTTGAGGAACACTTCGCGGTACATTTTTGGGCTTATCATGGGGCCTTTGGTGCTGGCGAGGTCTGTTCCGAGTATTACTCCGTCCTGGCCGGTTCTGATGTAGGTGTCGTCTTCGGCGATGGCGCGGTCTACGAGGCTTTCGAAGATTTGGCGGATTTCTTCGGGTCGGTCGGCGGTTTCCATGAGTCCGCGTTCCATTCCGCCGAGCATGAGCCATTCGGGGACGTTGCCCTGAGTGCCGAAGATGAATTTGTCTTTGCCGAGGGCTTCGATGATAGTGTCGACCACTTCGAAGCGTGATTCGTCAATTGGGGGTAGATTTCCGTCCCAGAGTTCGTCCTGTAGTTTGTGGGAGCGAGTCCAGGTCTGGGGGTCGAAGGTTATGGTGATGTCCTGGGTGATGGGCGAATATTTGTAGATTCGTCCCTGTTTATCTTCCCAGGTGCTGTCGTCGATTTTTTGGGGTGGGTCCGGTGTGAAGCTTTTGGGCGGGACCTGTCCGGCAAAGACGCAGCCAACGCCGATAGCATCAATGATGTCTAATTTTTTGTAAAGTTCTACGGCATCGACTTTGAGGCTTTGGGCGACTTCGTCGCGTCGTCCCTCCCAGTAGGCGATCTGGCATTTTGCTTTGGCCCGCCAGTAGGTGGGTCGGCCTAGTACTTTTGAGGCGGTGTCGGAGTCTATCGCGTAAAAGGCCAAGGGGGGGCGGTCGGGAACCTTTAGTTCCAGAGAGGTTTTCATTCTGGTGCGTGAATCCATTATTTATCTCGCTACAACATCATTACACTTCTTGAACAACTTGTTCATTAATATATCGAATTACGTAGAGTTTGTCTATTTTTTCTAAAAAAAAGGTTTTTGGGGTGGGGTTATTGTTTAGTTGTTGTTCTTTTTTCGCTGGTGAAAGCTGTCATAATGAAGCCGATTCTGTTGCCTGGTGCCTCATGTCTTCCTTCCGATATATCTGTGCGATACGCACCTGATTTCTGATTCAGATATATCAATCTGATTGCCAGCGGCTGATTAACCTTATTGTTAAAGAGCATTGTATTAAAAAATGTACCGGACACGGGATAAGGCAACAGGCAAGAGTGACGCGGCGAGGTGCCTGCCTTTGGCAGTTTTTTTTGATTAAGGAAAAAGACGGTGAATGGTTACAAATGCTCTAATACCCGCAAGAGCAAACCAGTACATAAGCCGGCGGTAAATTCAACATTACCCGCCGAATACCAATCTGCGAAAAATACTGCCGGAAAAGCCCCATCTTGCACTTGCTGTATTGAAAAGCGATGAAAACTCCCGAAGGCTCCAGAATGTCCCGTGTGTGAGCGAATATCTTCTGGCTCAATTCTTTCGGAAAGCTCGCAAACGGCAGCCCCGATACCACGCAATCGACTTTCTCTATCTCATGCTCTTTCAAATGGTCATGCACATCGACGGCACTGCCGTGAATCAGCCGAACATTCTCCGCCCCGGCGTAACGCTCCTTCAGCTTTTTATAAAAATCATAATTATACTCAATCACCATCAGCAGAGTTTCCGGCCGCTTACGTGCCACTATCCGGTCCGTAAAAGCACCCGTCCCCGGCCCATATTCCAGAATGAAATTGCACCGCTCAAAGTCGATACCTTCCAGAACCCTATTGGCCAGATGTGGCCCACTCGGAGCAATCGCCCCGACCATACGCGGAGACTTGAGAAACTGTTTTATAAAACCAAACCACTTCATGACTGAATCACCTGCATAATTACCTATATTTATTGCCTAATTCTTTCTCAGTCTAATCCATCCCCACAGGAAAATCACCCTAAAATATGATTAGCAGTTTGACCCACCCCGTCATCAAAACCCCGCAAGCGTCAATAACACCCTAACAGCAAGCAAGTTACATCGACCACCCGCAGGTAAATCAATTTGTTTGTGCGATACACTCCGGCTATTTATGGGCGAGATAGTCACCTCGGTCGGGTCGCCGCTATCTGCCGCAGGCATTCTGTCGCGTAAACCACGTCATCTTCGGTAAGAAACGGCCCAAAACTAAACCGTGTTGTCCCGCCCATATCCAGAGTGCCGATTGAATCATGAGCAAAAGGAGCACAATGCAAACCCGGCCGAGTCAGCAAGCCAAACTGATGCTCCAATACCGCCGCCAGTTCCGCTGGTTCATAGCCATCGACCCGCACACTAAAAACGCCCACCCGCTTATCCAGATTCTTGGGTCCATAAACCGTCAATGCCTCAATACCTTTGGTGCCGTCCCGGAACAATTCGGACAATCGCCGCTCATGCCGGGCCAGATTTGCCACCCCCTTATCCAGCAGATACTTTACCCCCTCATTTAGCCCGGCGATCCCCAAGGCGTTATGACTGCCGGCCTCAAATCGGTCCGGCATAAAATCAGGTTGACGAGCCTCCTCACTCTTACTTCCCGTCCCTCCTTCTTTCAAAGGCCGTAACTGCATCTCGAACCCTTTGCGAATGTAAAGCACGCCGGTGCCCAAAGGCCCCAAAAGTGCCTTATGGCCCGGAAACGCCAGCATATCCACATGCAGCTGCGAAACATCAAAAGGCACATGCCCCACCGACTGAGCCGCATCTACCAGATAGGGAATTTCCAAATCCCGCGCGAACTGGCCGATCGTCTTAATATCCTGCAAACTCCCGCAGACATTACTGCCATGCACGCAGGCTATCAGAGCGGTATTACTCTTAACCGCCCGCCGCAAATCATCGACATCTACCAGGCCTTCACTATCGGCCCGCACATAGCTGACTTCAATTCCCATCTGCTCACTCAACGCGTACAAAGGCCGCAGCACGGAATTATGATCCATCCGCGTCGTCACCACATGCTGGCCCGGCTTAATAAGTGTCCCCTTTATCGCCAGAGCCAGACCGTCGGTGCAGTTAAATGTCATGATTATCGAATTCACATCCGGCGCGTTTATCAGTTTGGCTATCCTGCCTCGGCACTGAGCGATTATCTCGCCCGACTCCATCGCTTCACGATAAGCACCCCGTCCCGCCGAAGCACCCACCTCTCGGGCGTAATGGTCCATCGTTTTATACACTGATTCCGGTTTGGGAAAACTCGTCGCCGCATTGTCGAAATATATCCGCCGGTTCATCAAAATCCTTCCGCCACAATCCAGTGACCGCTCTAACTTTATTATCAAAAAGTGGTTATACCAAAAAGACAGGTATCGACCACTTCCCTACGCAGCCAGCAACAAAGCCGGCTGATCAGGTTCTAAGGGTGTCAAATCTCAGCCCACTGGGCACCCCTAGTGGTTCAGATACATCTTAACCCCCACCCTCCCCATCGTCAAGAAAAAGGGGGCAAATCTCTTTTTACTCTTGCCTCCAAATCTATCATGCCTATAATTACCAACCATGGAAATCTGCAATCAACCATAAATAAACGGGGCAGACCAAAAAAAGAGATTTGACCTCTTTTCTCTGAGGATTAAGCGTTGAAATTGCATTTTATAATCTGGACCTTTCTGATTCTGCTTATAGCAGGTCAGTTTGCCTACTACGGACCAAAGTTGCCTGACCCGACCCCTTCGCATTTTGGCTTTAATGGTCAGCCTGACGACTGGATGACAAAAAATAAATATATGTGGGTTACGGGTGGAATTTACCTCTCCACTTTAGTTTTAGTATCATTGTTTTGTTTCGCATTGCCCCAAAGCATCAAGTTTTTTTCTGACAATATGATTAATATACCCAACAAAGAATACTGGCTCGCACCTCAGCGCCGCACCGAAACCCTTGCTAATATCAAAAGCAAAACCTACCAGGTGGGCTACCTGACTTTGGGTTTGATTGTGGGGATTTTCCATCTGGGTTTTGAGTCTTCAGCGGCAACTGAACCGCGATTCAGTACGGAGTGGTTTTTCGCCCTGATGTTGTTCTATCTGCTGGCTATGGGGATATGGATATTAAAATTGTATTTATCCTTCCGAAATTTTAAAAAAAAGGGTCAAATCTCTTTTTACCCCAAATCCTCTTTGACATCACTACCCCAATGAACGATATAATACCTTCAAACGAGAACTAACCATGAATAAACTTGCCGAAAAACAGATTATCGAATACCTGCACCGCAGCTACGCAGCCGTCGATGGGCTATGGTTCATGATGGCAGAATCACGTTTCGGCTTCGATACCGCTCTCGACCTCGATGCTCAGGTATGGGCCGTATTACCAAAAATTCAGGCCCGCAAAATCCGCGAACTGCTCAACCTCCAACTTGGCCTCGACAACCTCAAAACCGCACTCACTACCAAACTCACTATCGACGACTTCAATTTTGAAATTACCGAAGACAGTCCCAACGTCTTCACCATAGAAATAAAAAAATGCCCCTGGCACGAACTAATGATAAAATCCGACCGCACCGACCTGTCAGCCAAAGTCGGTGCCAAAGTCTGCCCCGGCGAATATCAAAGCTGGGCCCGCGAGTTCGGCTCTGACATCAAAGTTGAAATAATCGACGGCATCTGCCAGAAACAAAAAGCCTGCAAAATCAGATTCTGGAAGGAATAGTAATGTACCTGCTCGGCTACGACTTGGGCACTTCATCCATCAAAGCCACTCTGCTTGACGCCCAGACCGGTAAAGTGATTGCTTCGGCCACCAGTCCCCAAACCGAAATGCCCATCAGCTCACCCCAACCCGGCTGGGCTGAACAAGACCCCGAAAACTGGTGGCAGCACGTCATCGCTGCGACCCAACAAATCAGCCATACACTCGGCATCGACCTCAAAGACGTAAAAGCCCTCGGCATCGCCTACCAGATGCACGGCTGCGTCACCGTCGATAAAAACCTGAACCCCATCCGGCCCGCCATCATCTGGTGCGACAGCCGCTGCGTCGAAATCGGCAACCGCGCCTTCAACGAAATCGGCCCCGAAAAATGCCTCAAAAATCTGCTCAACTCACCTGGAAACTTCACTGCCTCAAAGCTCAAATGGATTAAAGATAACGAACCGGACAACTTCAAACGCATCTACAAAATGCTCCTGCCCGGCGACTTCATCGCCCTTAAGCTCACCGGTCGCTGCCAGACTACCTCATCAGGGCTCAGCGAAGGAATACTCTGGAACTTCCAGACTCAGTCCCCGGCTCAAATGCTGCTCGACTATTATGGCATCCCCGCTGAAATCCTGCCCGAAACCGTCCCCGTTTTCTCGACCCAGGCCGAACTGACCACCCCGGCCGCTTCCCAGCTCGGCCTAACCCCCGGCATACCCGTTGCTTACCGCGCCGGAGACCAGCCCAACAACGCCCTGTCACTTAACGTGCTGGAACCCGGCGAAATCGCCGCCACCGCCGGCACCTCAGGTGTCATCTACGGCCTGAACGACCAGCCCAACTACGACCCCAAATCACGCGTCAACACCTTCGTACACGTCAACCACACCCCCGCAAATCCCCGCTACGGCGTATTGCTCTGCGTCAACGGCACCGGCTGCCTGAACAGCTTCCTCAAGCGTACCATCGCTGCCGACATTGACTATTCCCAGATGAACGAGCTAGCTGCTCAGGTTCCTGTCGGCTCAGAAGGACTTTCGATTCTACCCTACGGCAACGGTGCCGAACGTTCTCTCGAAAACCTCGAAATCGGCGCCTCATTCCACGGCCTCAATTTCAATATCCACGACCGCCGCCACATCCTCCGCGCCGGTCAGGAAGGAATCGTCTTCGCCCTCAACTACGGCCTCTCAGTTATGAAGCAAATCGGTATAAGAATCAAAACCGTAAAAGCCGGCGACGCCAACATGTTCCTCAGCCCCGTCTTCGCCTCAACCTTCGCCACCCTCACCGGTGCCACCGTAGAACTATACAACACTGATGGTGCCCAGGGCGCCGCCCGCGGTGCCGGCATCGGCGTCGGAATATACAGTTGCCCCCAACAGGCATTCGCCGGTCTGAAAACCACCAGAATCATCCACCCCGATAGCAGCAAAACCGCACCCTGTCAAGAAGCGTACCGGCGTTGGTTTAAAATTCTCCAGAAAGCGATGAAAGAAGAGTCGTAAAAAAAGCCCGCCGGTGTGCTGACCAGCGGGCCTGGGGAGGGAGGTACATATTCCCATATATTGTATCGCTGTCAGGAGAATGCCCCATTTAACAAGCTCAAGATATTGCTGGTATTGGCATTCATTGCGGAAATAACATTTGAGCCGATTTGCATCATGGTAGTCAGTCGCTCATTGTTGGCGGCTTCTTCCACATAATCGAGGTCCATAATTGAGCTGTATTCCTCGCTAAGAGCGGCTATAGAGGCATTGAGAGCATTGGTGGTAGCATCCAGTGCATAGCTCTGAACCGCCCCCAACCGGCCGCGTTCACGCGAGACCTGCGACTGAGCCGAGTCGATAACACTTTGGGCGGTACTGGAATTGCCGGAGTTAATATCATTGGCCCCGCCGCTGCGAAGTGAACTAAGATAACCGGTAACGCTGTTACCCAGACTGCTGGTATCCAGTGAACTCACACCGTAATTAATCGAATCATAGGAATTCAGCCCCAGCGACCAATCCGAACCGCCGCCGGTAACTGTAAAACTGCTGGTGCCGCCGGCAGCCAGAAACGCGTTACTGAGGGTAATCCGACCGGAAACCGTACTGGTGCCAAAATAAACATCATTGCCGCTTACAGACGCGGTTGTTCCATTAACTGTAGCTGAGGCGGCTTCACCGTAATCGGAAGTTACCCCATCTACAAAATCAAAACTATCACCGCCGGCATCAACGGTAACAAACTGGTCACTTCCGGCACTTACGCTTTTGAATACCAGAGTGCCGCCTTCCTCAACAGCGGTAACACCGGTATTAGCGGTTTCAGCATTGATTCGGCCGGCCAGGACAGCTTTGGTATCGCCCGCAAAAAAGTTGATTGTTTCTGTACCGTTATTTCCGGTAATCTCTAAAGTACCGGTATCGGCCAGAGCAGCTCCGTAAAAATCTGCGGTGACCGCCGCAACGGTCGCTTCGGTCACTTCGACACTTACCGAAGCGGAACCAGAAGCGATATTCGCCGACTCAACCGAAACGTCGGCCAGCTCGGTCGAGGTCACCCCCGAAGTTGTATATCCCATATCACCATTCAATAGCAGATTGCCATTAAAGCTGGTCGTGTTTACTATTCTGTCGATAGAATTTAAGGCCAGGTCTATTTCAGCCTGATACGCGATTTTCTCCTCGGCGGTAGCCCCCGAATCAGCCGCGGCAATCACATTTGTTTCGATGGAAATCAGCAAATCGGAAATCTCCGACATGGCCCCGTCAGCGGTACTTACGATAGAACCTATGCGCGCGGCACTATCAATAGAAGCCTGCTGGCGAGCTATCGAAGCGTTAAGATTAGTCGCGGCAATTATACCCGAAGGGTCGTCAGATGCCCGATTGATACGCTTGCCGGAGGTCAAACGTTCATTCGACACCGCCAGCATATTGCCCAGACGAGTCAGATTGTTGACCGCCGCCATCATCCCGGAATTGTTCAGACTTAATACCATAACTGTACCTCCGCTGGAAACGCCGGGCCGAATCCACAAACCTTAATACCCGGAGCGCACAAAAAAGGAGGCACAGTTCCAACCGCAGCTAAGCGATTAATACTGTGCCTCCCTAGGCGCTATGTATTTCAAATCGTAACTTACATCTCTCGCCGACGCAGCACCGCCGAACAACAAACTCCGTTGCGAAACATTCTTAGAATCAGTATTGGTTCTTCTGCCTGGATAAGCCCGACCGTCGGGCCAGCCAAACTGTTCTAAGATTACTTTTTTCTCTACTTCAAATTAAGATATAAAACCCGCCTGTCAAAACCACGAACTGCCATTTTCGCTGGATTTGCTATTGTGAATTATTACCTGACCGGAATAACCCCTGCAATCGATACAAAGCGCAATAAAAAAAGGCGTAAATAGAGAATATTCACGCCCTGAAAATCTTCTTATTGGACTTTTGCTTACATGCTGTGTAGCGGATGGCCCAGCAACGCCTCTGCCGCTTCTGCCAGCGACTCAGCGAATGTCGGATGCCCGTGTATAGTCGCGGCAAGCTCCGCCACAGTACACTCAGACTTCATCAATACCGCGATTTCCTGAATAATATCAGCCGCCGCCGGACAATACAGATGAGCCCCCAGGATTTCGCCATCGTCGCCGGAGACAATTTTAACAAATCCGCCTATCTGGTCATAAGCCACCGCCCGCCCCAACGCCATCATTGGAAAAACCGCTTCTCTGGCATTCAAACCCCGACCTTTTGCTTCCTCAAGCGTCAGGCCCACCCAGGCTGCCTCCGGATGCGTATAGACCGCCGAGGGAACTATCAGATAATCTTCGCTGTCTTCGATTCCCGCGATATTGTTCGCCGCCACCTGTCCCTGACGTGACGCAACATGGGCCAGCTGCCACTTACCCGTCACATCGCCAATCGCATAAATACCGGGGACATTCGTACAGCAGTAATCATCAACTTTAATAAAACCTTTTTCCATCTCCAGCCCGATTTCCTCAAAGCCCAACCCCTCACTGACCGGGCGGCGACCGGTACATACCAAAGCTTTTTCTGCCTCGATAACCGTCCCGTCCTGAAGCTCTGCCTTAACCTTGCCGCCCACAATTGCCATCTTCGCCACCCCCACGCCGGTATGAACCGCCACATCCTGCCCCTGAAAATGCTTCGTCAGCGACTTGGAAATATCAGTGTCCGCCATCGGCAAAATACGGTCCAGCATTTCCACCACCGTTACTTCCGTCCCCAGCTCGCTGAACAGTGTCGCAAACTCACAGCCTATAACCCCGCCGCCCACAATCAACAGCGATTCGGGCTGCTCCTCCAAATCCAGAATCTCATCCGAGGTCATTACCACCGAACGGTCCTGCGGCAGAAAGACTGGTACGCCCGGTTCGGAGCCGGTAGCGATGACAATATTCTCAGCCTCAAGCGACTCAGATTGACCGTTCTTGAGCGTAACTTCCACCCTTTTATCGCCGGAAAGCACCCCAACCCCTTCGTAAACATCGACTTTACGGGCCTTTAGCAGAGACTTGACCCCGGACCGTAGCTTTTTGACCACGTTATTCTTCCGCTGAATCATCGCCTTTAGACTAACCTGAAAATCACTGACGCTAATCCCATATTCCTCGGCCTTGCCGATATGGTCAGCGATTTCACTGCTATGCAGCAGGGCCTTGGTGGGAATGCAACCCCGATTGAGACAGGTCCCGCCCAAATCCCGATTCTCGACCACGGCAACCTTCAAATCATGGTCCGCCAGCCGGAGGGCAGCAACGTAACCTCCTGGCCCGGCACCAATTACAACTGATTGATAAGCCTTCGACATGATTTGTACTCCTACTTACTATGTCATTACAGGCAATATACGCGGCATCAAGCCGCCCAAAAACTCAGTATAGCGGTATCGAGAATCCAAAACAAGTTTTACACTTTTTCCATTAACCTATGCAATAATATCAATACTTACGCATTAACCCCGCTTTGGACCGGCCTTGGGGACAAACTTGACAATTAGGGGCCTAAACATTACTGTCAATTGGATGTAACAACCTGCCTTAACGCAATTGCCGATTTTAAGGGAAGTTCCATGAGAAAACTCAGCAAACTGTTATTAATCGTCGCACTTTTAATCCCCGCCGCCGCTCTGGCATCCTCAAAAGACAAAGTTGTAACCTCCAAACACTCACGCATCGCCCCGACTGCGCCCAGCCTGGACAGCCTGCCCGGTAAAATCGTCAATGATACCACCACATCAGCAAACTCCCCTGTCCAGGGGCTTTTTCGCACCCCCAGCTCGACCCGGCAGACAAAGACTCAGCTCAACGCCGACAATTCTCCCCGCGTCCATCGTCAAAAACGTCGGGGAATCACCGCTGTAACCACAAGCAACGCCCGGCAACGCTTAGCCAACCGCAATAGTCGCGAAACCAGCAAATCCCTGACCATGCGTTATCTGCGTAACCATAACACCTTGTTCGGCCTGAGAGACCCCAACCAGACCCTAACCCTGAAACGCACCCAATCTGACCGGCTCGGCATGAAACATCAATTGTTCCAGCAGAGCCACAACGGTGTCAGCTTCTGGGGACGCCAACTAATCGCCCACTATGCTAACGATGGCAACCTGGCCGCCATTAACTGCCTCATCCAACAGGACGATACCGCCTCTTACCCTGACGCAAATCCCACCATCACCCGCGAACACGCCCTTGCTATCGTCAGCAACGAACTAATATTCATCACTGCCGCTACTCCGCTTACCGAAGCCGATTACGATAAATACAAACTGCCCCGCCCCGTCGCCAAAATCTATTACTGGCAGCAAGAAGTTGACAGCGAAATCCACCTGGCCTGGATCGTGGAAATCCCCAGCAGCCTGCGTGACCGCTGGCGTTATTTCATCGATGCCCACGACGGCAGCGTCCTGCAATATTACAACATTACCTGTCACTATCAACATGCCACCGCTCAGGCCAACACCCTCTATGCCGGCTCGGTAATTATCAACACCACCAAAATCGACAATCAGTATTACCTGCTCGACACCACCCGCGACATGTTCGACACCAGCCAGTCAGACGACGACCTCACCAACGATCCGCAAGGGACGATTGTCACCTGGGACCTGCGCGGAAAAAACCTCAACAAAAACTCCACCATTTACGACATTACCTCCACAAACAACTCCTGGTCCGACGCCGCCGCTGTTTCAGCTCATTATTTCGCCGGACTCAGCTATGACTACTGGCTCAACGAACATGGCCGTAACTCGTTTGACGATGAAGGCAGCACCATCATAACCATGATTCATGTCACCGAAAGCGGACAACCCATGGACAACGCCTACTGGAACGGCCAGGCGGTAGTGCTCGGTGACGGAGATGATTATTTCTATTCCCTGGCCGGAGCACTCGATGTCGCGGCACATGAACTGACACATGCCGTGGTCGAATACACCGCCGCATTGGAATATGCCTACGACTCCGGGGCACTAAACGAAACTTACGCTGATGTCTTCGGAGTTATGATCGACGATGACGACTATATGCTCGGCGAAGACATCATCAAAGACACAACCACATTCCCAACTGGGGCCCTCAGGGACATGGCCAACCCCCATAACGGAGGAACATCATATTACGACAGCTGCTGGCAGCCCAGCCACATGGATGAATACATGGACCTGCCCCTCAATGATGACAACGGTGGCGTACACATCAACGGCGGCATAACCAATCACGCCGCCTATCTCATGATGGAAGCTATCGGTCGGCAAGCCACCGGCAAAATCTGGTATCGTGCCCTCAATAATTATCTCGTTAAGCAGTCCAACTTCACCGATGCCCGCATCGCCATGCTCCAGGCAGCGGCTGACCTCTACGGCGAAGATTCAACCGAACAACAGGCCGTCGCCACCGCCTATGACGCGGTCGGCATAACCGATGATGATTCCTCCAGCTCCGAGCCGGATGAAGTCGTGACACTCAGCGGCGATGAATTCATTCTGCTGGTCAACAATAACCCCATGACCCACGACCATTCGCTTTACTACACCACTCCCGAATTTGAGGATTTCGAGCAGCTCTCCTACCGCCAGATTAACACCGATTCCGGTCGTCCCATCGCCGTCGATGCCTACGGCGAACGAATCTTCTTTATCGACAGCAATTATAATCTCTGCCTGATAGATGAATCGGGCGAAACCGTTATCGACGGCACCGATCACTGGTTCTCCGTCGCCGTATCGCCCAGCGGAAATCGCATCGCCCTGACCCGCGATTACGACGAAAACCTCATCTACATCCTTGACCTCCAAACCAACCAAACCGATACGCTTACTCTGCTCCATCCGACTACCACCCAGGGCCAATATGAAGACATCGTCCGGTTCGCTGATGTCATGGTCTGGGTCGATGAAAAATACCTCATCTATGACTGCTATAAGAGCATCGACTCGCCCGGAACCGGCACTATTGACTTCTGGGATGTCAACAAAATCGACACCGACACCGGCCAGGTCTACTCCATCATGGCCACTCAGGACAGCAGCATCAGTATCGGCAACCCCGTCCTCTCGCCCAAACATCCCTCACTGCTCTGCATCGACATGATCGACTATACCGCCAGTGTGCTGGCTGTCAACCTATACACCGGCAAATCCACAACCTTATTCTCCAATGGCTCAGAACCAGCCTATCCCGACTATGCCCCCGATGGCCAAAGCCTTATCTTCCAGCGCGAAGGTGCCCGCAACAGCAGCACCATCTACAGCATTACTCTGACTGACGATGGCCAGAGTACCGCCGGCACCGCCGAAGCACTGGTCAGCAATGCCATGCTGCCGGTCTGGTATGTCGTCGGTTCCGCTTCGGATATTATCGTTCAGTTCAGCCTCGCTTCCGGTTCGGGTGCCGAATCAACCCCCGAAATCCAGATTCCCGTTATCCTCTCGGAAATCTCCGTCAGCGATATTGCGGTTGACTATACTGTTTCCGGCGGCACCGCAACCGGCAGCGGCACCGATTATACTCTCGCCGATGGAACCATCACCTTCGCCGCCGGTGAACAAACCCAATATATAACCCTTGGCATCACCGACGATGAACTCGATGAAGATGGTGAGACAGTAATCATCACTCTCTCTGACCCCACCAACGCTCAGCTCGGCAGCACTACAACCTATACCTATACCATTCTCGATGATGACACCGACAGCGGCGGCAATGAAAACCCGATAGTCTATCACGAAGTCGACCTTACCATCGACAAAACCAGATTCAAGGCCGACCGCGACCGTGATGACAACGGCGACAGCTTCAAGGTCCAGGGTAGTAACTTCGCCATTACTACCGACGACCTGGCCGCCGCCGAGACTATCGCCATTACCCTTTACAATGCCGCCACCGAAATCGTCTGGCAAAGAGACCTCACTTACAATGCCGAAAATCTCGATGATGGCCAATATGAAATTGAAGATGAATATGACGGCACCTGCCAGTTCGCTTTCGATATGGAAGATAATGTTTTTATTCTGAACGCCGATGATATTGACTTGACCGGCCTGACCGGCCCCGCCACTCTGGAGATAGTTGTCGGCCTGTTTTACGGCACCGCTCAGATAGATGAGCAGTTCTCTATCTATTACCTCAACGGTTACGCCGACACCTTATCGGTAACAAAATCGAAAGTGAAATATTCCGATAAGGACAGCCGCGACAGCCTCAGCATTCAGGGCGAAATAACCCCTGCCCAGCTCGATACCGACCTCACCGAAAGCACTGTAACCCTCACCTGGGACACCTTCACCGCCCAGATGGCCGCCGCGGACTTCACCGCCTCCGGCCGCAAATTCAAATATAAACGCCCCAAAGATTCCGACACCCCCGTCAAATCCGCCCAGTTCGATTTCGATAAATGCCAATACAAAATAAAAATCGACCACACCGATCTACCCGAATTAAACGAAACAGAACCTGTAAACATCCAGTTCGCCAACTTCAACCAGTCCGCGTCACTGAACTAAAGTGGAAAAAAAGGGGTCAAATCTCTTTTTTTCTTGTTTGAAAATAAAAACACTCCCTGCCAAAGGCAGCACCTCGCCGTTCACTCTTGCCTCATCCCTTCTTCTCTCCTGCCTTCCCCACAAAACCTCCAATTTCCCCCAAAAACCACGCCAAAAAATCAAAAAAATCGCTCGAAAAATCAAAAAAATCGTCAAAAATCGGTCGTCCCAGTCCAAACCGCGCCGAAAACCTCCATCGCAAACACGACTTTACCACCGCAATAACGCCCCAAACAGGCATATTTACAACCAAAATCCCCCACCCCCTTACCCCAAACACTCTTTTTGTCCCCCCAAAATCCCCAATCGCGCTGATTTGACCCCCTTTAAATTGCGCATTAAGGCGAAAGCCACACCCAAAATCCCCGTTTTCAGCCCCAATCGCGCCCCCAAAGTAACCTTAGCGCTCACAAAAATAAGGACTTACAACGATTTCCTTAACACAAAACAAGCACTTACAAACCCATATTTGCCCACCAACCAAGCGACCAACGGGAGCGCCCCATACGACAAACGCCCGCGGCGATTTATCAGTGCGACACGCACTGTGACACGCACTCTACTGCTTCTGACGGCAGCCACGTATCGGTACCGTTCCCTAACTCCACATGCAGCCAGTCTTTACGGCTCTCCAGCACCACAAACTCCGTCCCTTCATGTAAATCCCCCTCGAAGCTGCTCGGATAATTCACCCCGTCTCCCTGTCGTCCCGTGACAGAGTTACAAACTATTACCCCCTCAATACTTACAGCTTTGTCAAACTCCGTCGCCGCCACCGAACCCGCCCAGGCCAGTCCCACCAGCCCAACCACGACTCCGCCCCAAACCAGCCCCCGAACCTTGCCCCATCCCCAGGCAAGCATTATACAAGTCAATATCCAGCAAATAGTTAGAGCGATGAACCTGCCTCGTTCACTGATGTCGTAATGCCAGAAAAACAGAGTTTCCAGCACCTTCTTCTCCGCCCGCAACGTAATTTCATCTTCACGCTGACCGCGGGCATAATCCAGATTCTTCATAAGTTCCGGCGATTGCAATCCTAACCTCATTGCCCGCTTATAGTTAGCTATTGCATGACCAATCTCGCCCCGCAGCAGATAGCCGTTGCCAATATTATAATAAAGATATCCGTTCTCTATCTGCCCTTCCTCAATTATTCGTTTATACCTGAGAATCGCCGCCTGATATTTCTCCGCCGCCGCCTGCTCATCGCTCACGCTAAGTTCATTACCTGCACGGAATAACAAACTTGCCTCGTTCGCCAGACTGTATAATTGCTCCTGTTCCAGTTCCGCTGCGTCAGCTATCCCCGCCGCCAGTATGATTATTGTAAATATATATTTAGTCATCACTTACCCTCCCGGTCGATCTTGCGAATCAATTCCATAACCTCATCGACATTCACCTGAGAATCGATTCCCGCGCCAGCGAACTGGCTCATTTCGCATAATTCCAGTATATGTCGGCACTTATCACATAATTCATCAGCCCTGCCAGCCTCTTGCAGTATCTCTCGGCAATCGCCGCTGGTCAGTGCCTGCCCCGTCCTGTCGAACCGTTCACCCACAAAAACCCGCAGCACCTCGCCAATCTGGGTGGAATCAGAACTTGCGCCAAGTTTGGAAATAGCTTTCTTACAAGCAGTTGCGCGAATTCTAGCCGCGACCTTCGTCGGGTTGACTCTGCCTTTCATACGTATCAAACCCGAAATCCCCAGCACCATCGGCCCCGCCAGCCACATGGACAGATAACCCGGTTTGGATAAAGCACTTAAAACCGAAAATGCCTTATTCTCCAATAATTTGGGCCCTTCGTAGTTGGCCGCGATTCCCTGCTCCACGCTCTGTAACTGCGAAACCGCCCGCGGTGCGTCATAACCTATGGCATCATCAGAAGTTACCTTGCGAGTCGACGATACCGTCAGGGGGATTGACCCGCTATAAACTGTTCGATACTCTCCTTTGTCCACATCAAAGAAGCTTAGCGGTATCCCCGGTATCTCCGTTACCGTATCTTTCTCTGCTCTAATGGTTTGCGTGAATACCTTGATACCATTTTCGCTCCTGGGCGGAGCTTGTTCCGACGGTATTCGGAAATCCTCGGCCATAAACCCCAAATCCGGCATCTCCACCGCCCGCAGTAATTTTCCGCGTACCGTTATCGTCAAAGTAATCGGGTCGCCCACGCTAACTTCGGTTGGACTAGCTGAGGCTTCAATTTCGTATCGTCCCACAAGTCCTTGGAAATCCAGGGGTTTACCTTCAACCGGCAGTGCCCGCACCTCCAGGGTCGCACCGTTGGCTTCTGCTGTAAACTGTTGATATTCCCGCTGCGTCCGGTTGAAAAAGCTGTCAAACGGATCCCGACCCCGTCCGCCGCCTTTACTGACATCGATTTGGCAATTCACCTGAGCTTTGCCAAGTTCGACCGTTCCGCTCTTTCGTGGTATCAGTATTTTACGAAAACTTACGGCTATTCGCCCATCTTTACGCTGGGCCTGCACCGCTGTGGCCTCCTGACCGTTTACCTGCACGGTCAGGGTTTGCAGGTTGTCCGGCGGCTCAAGTTCTTCTGCTATAAAGTGTTGCGTATCGTCTAACGCTGGCACATAGAAGCTGAAATCCCCGATTCTGTTGACAATATCTGGCGTTATCAACCAGCTTATCGCTATTGTTACCGGCTGACCGACATAGCAGCTTTTATCTGAAATCAGTATTTCCAAGTCGATTTTGTCGGTGCTGCCGGGCTGTTGGACATAGACCTCAACGTCATTGGTATTGTATTTTCGCCCGTTTACATCTACCATTACCGCCGGGATGGTCACGCTGCCAGTTTCGTGGGCGATTAGTTCGTAAATCATGTAGTATCTTGAAATTACTTCGGTTGTCGTCCGTCCGTTGATAATGGTTGTGCTGGACGATGACTGGGGTTGGCCGCCGATATAGCGGGGGTTGAAACTGTCTATATTGGTCGTGTCAACCGTGCCGGGGTCGGTTTGGCCGTCGATGACGACCTGATACTTAAACGGTTTGTTTATATAGACTTCCTTCTCGGCGGCGGCATAGACCTTGATGTCCGCGGCGTGGGCGGCGGCTGCCAGTGTAAGTATTATCAGTATTAATAACCTGGTTTTCATTATTCTTACCAGTCTTTCTCTACCGGGGTCGCACGAAGTATCATTATCCGGCGTTGTTCTTTTTGTTGTTCTTCCTTATCCAGAATATCCTCAGCGGAAACCTGGGGCGGTGGAACCTGCTGCTCACCTTCATTTTCGCTGACGTCCTGCTGTTGTTGATCTTGCTGTTCTTCCTTTGGTTGCTCCTGCTGGTCCTGTTGCTTATCCTGATTTTGCTCCTGATTATCCTGGTTCTGCTCTTGCTGATTTTGGTCTTGTTGCTGTTCGTCCTGATTTTCCTGCTGGTCTTGCTGGTCCTGATTCTGTTTGTCTTGCTGCTGCTGCTGTTCTTTTATTTGGCGCAGCAGATGTTTACAAACTGCCAGATTATGTTCGGCATCGGGCGATTCTTTTTCAGCGTCGAGTACCTGCCGGTAATAGTCCAGGCTGGTAGTCAGGTCTTTCAGGGCTGCTTGCGGGTCAGTCTGCTGCTGAGCCTGAGCCTTTTGCTGGTAGGCATTGGCGAGATTGAACTTGGCCCGGTTGACCAGTTGGGCATCCTTGCTCTGGGCTGAAACTTCGCGATATTGCTTGATGGCTTCGTCGAGTTTTTCCAGATTATAGAGGCTGTTGGCCTGATTATATTTAATTTCCGGTTTTTCGTCGTCGAGCTCGGCGGCCTGCTGGTACAGGTCCAGGGCCTTTTGGTAGTGGCCTTCCTTGTAGGCGGCGTTGCCGTTGTTGACGGCATCGACGATGTTTTCGGCGTGAAGCGCAGCTGTCAGCAGTGTTGTCAAAATTATGAATGTTTTAATTTTTGCGTTCATTTATCATAACCTCCGCTACCACAAGCGTCAGTGCCAGTACCAGAAATATCTGGAACCTCTCACTATACTTAATGGCGGTCAGTGATTCCAACTCTTTTTGACTGGCCGAGGCGATAGCTGACTGGTAAAACTCGGCCAAGTCGAACGTCCCGGTCGCCACCGGCAGATATTTACCGCCGGGTGTCGCCAGGGCAATATCCTGTAAGGTTTTGCTGTCGAGTTTGGTCCATACTTCCTGTCTCTGATATTGCAGAAAGGTTTTGCGTCCCTGTTCGTCAGTAATCGGGATGCGGCTGCCCTGGTCGGCGTTACCGAGCCCGACCACAAAAACCCGTACCCCTATCTGGGCAGCTTTCTGGGCGGCTTCAATCGGCAATGACTCCTGGTCTTCGCCGTCGGTAATAAGGATAATGTCTTTATAGTCGCGGTCTTGGTCATCGAAGACATCGTCGATAGTTTTGCGGATGGCATCGCCGATGAGCGTGCCGCCGCGGCCGGTGGTTTCGGTGTTGATTTCCTTGAGCATCATACGGATAAAGCCGTAATCCTGCGTGAGCGGGCATTTAATTACGCTTCGCCCGGCGAAGGTAATCAGGCCTACCCGGTCGCCGCGTACAACTTCGAGCAGGTCATTTATCGCCAGCTTGGCTCGTTCCAGCCGGTTGGGTTTGATGTCCTCGGCGAGCATACTGCGTGAGGTGTCCAGCAGGACGATGATGTCGCGGCCTTTACGCTGGACTTTTTCCGGTTGAGGGTTCCAGCCCGGTTCCGTTAACGCAATGACAATCGCAATTGCCGCGAGTATCAGCAGCAGGGCCTTGAAGAAGCGTTTGCCGCCGGAGATTTGGGGCATGATGTAATTGATGGTGTTCGCGTCGGCCAATCGGGTGCGGAGTTTCCGCCGACGGTACAGCGCCCAGATGAACAGGCCCGCCAGAAGCGGCACGAGCCAGAGCAGCCAAAGGGCCTGATAATTTATCATTCTGAAATATTGCATAGTTAAGGTGTCTTCCGAAATACGGTGCATCTCATAAATATTTCCAGGGCCAGCACCAGCAGGGCAGCCAGGGCATAGCGGGAAAACTTTTCGTCGTAGTTGCTGTATTCTACGGACTGGATTTCGCTTTTTTCCTGTTTGTCGATTTGTTCGAATATCTGGTTAAGGGCGTCACCGTCGTCGGCACGGGCGTAAAAGCCGCCGGTGTCCTCAGCTATTTTACGCAGCAGCGGTTCGTTCAACTGGTTCTGCCGCATCCGGGCGAACAAGCCTTGATTGCGGGCCGCACTGCCGCCGATACCGATGGTATAGACCTTGATGCCCCATTCTTTGGCAAGTTCAACCGCTTCGAGCGGGTCTATATCGCCGGCATTACTTTGGCCGTCGGTGAGCAGGATTACCGCTTTGCTTTCGATTTGAAATTCACTTTGCTGCTGAGAGTTAAGCAAGACTTTATTACGCTGGTTGATTTCCTCGGCAGCCGAAGTCAGTCGGGCACCGCCCAGGGCGATGGCTTCACCGATGGCGGTACCGTCTTCGCTGCGTTGCTCGACCAGTTCGGTATCTTCGAGGAACCCTATCAATGTTTCATGGGAAAGCACCAGTGGGCAGGCGGTGTCGGCGTAGCGGGCGAAGGTGATTAAGCCGATGAGGTCATTAGGACGGCCTTTGAGACCCGCCTGGTCGTTGCCCAGTACGAAGTTTTTGACGACCATCTTCACGGTTTCGAGTCGATTGTGTTGTTCGCCGCGGTAGTCCATGATTTCCGCCATACTGCCGGAACGGTCCACCACGATATTGAGCAAAACGCCGTGCGTGGTAATGCGTTGGAATTTACTGCCTTGCCGCGGTCTGGCCAGGGCGGTTATCAGCAGGGCGATACAGATTATTCTCGCCGCCAGGGGCAGCCAGCCCAATCTGATTCGCCCTGATTTGTGGATGCGTTCGAGAGGGCGGGTCGCCGAAAACAGCATCGCGATTTTATGGCCCGGTCGAGCCGCCAGCCACCATGTCAGCGGGATGAGAATTAGTAATAGAAATGCCCACGGGCTGTACCACTGCATTACCAATTCCTCCCTTGGGTGATTTGGCGTTGCTGGGCCGGGTTGAGCTCAATTTTGCAGTCTACATCGGCGGTCACATCAATAAATTTTTCGGCCAGATTCTGTGACTGTTCAATCTCAGGGCGAGCGGGTTGATGTTTGGCGAACTTTACCAAATCGCATTGCCGCAGGAAATCTTCCAGGGCCTGACGATTTTCGGTGCTGAGCCGGTTGCTGTTGCGAAGCTCGTCGAGAAATTCTTCGGTAGTGCGTTCCGGTGCCCGCAAAGCGAAGCGATGTTCGATGTAAAAACGCAAAATATCGCTGAGTTTCTGATAGAAAAGTTTGATTTCTCCGCGGCTGGGCAGGTCTTCGTCAGCCAGCAGTTTCAAACGGGCATAAGCAAGCTCATGGGCCGGGCGGAAAACGCGGTTTTGCTCACGAATACGCTGCTGGCGCTTATGCCAGAGAATCAAAGCTGTGATAATAACCGCCAGCAATGCCACCCCCGACAGTCCGTAATAGAGCGGGCGATTGTCGGGCAGGGCTACGACATCCTTAATCGGGGCCAGATTCAGGTCTGGTTCCTGAGCGTCGAGAATATCGGTCGCGGTTATTTTTATTGGTTCGCTGAGCTGCTCATAACTTTTTTGGTCCGGTCCGGTAAAGGTGAAGGTCAGTTCGGGGATGGTTAATGTCCCTGGTTTTAGCGGTTCCAGCCGAAACGTGGAGTGACGAAGGATATTGCCTTCGGGCAGCAGTTTGCCGGGTTCATCGTCGCGATTGAGCAGGATAAATTCGTCCGGGTCATAAATCTTCTCAGCATCGGGCAGAGTAAGCTCATAATCTTCTGGTAAAATCGTCTCAAAACGCAGACTGACGGTCTGGGCCAGATTGATTGTGCTATTATCAACCTGAACAGTGAGTTTTAGCGGGCCTTTCTCGTAGGTTTTGACTGTTTGAAACCCATTCTGAGTGTCTTTAGTTGATGTTTGCTCGTCACAACCGCAGCTAAGCAGCAGCATGCAACCCAGCCAACCGATAAGAGTGATAATAGAATTTGTTTTGCGAATACTCATGATGATTAGCGTCTTTTCTCGCGCTTGCGGAAAAACCGGATGAGTTCCTGTACATACGGTTTACCGGTTTTGATGTTGATGCAGTCGATGCCGACCGAGGCGAACAGGGTTTGCAGATTTTGCCGCTGCTGCTCGGCGTGTTTCTGGTAATCGCGACGAACAGCCCCGCTGGAAGTATCTACGGTGATAGTCTGGCCCGTTTCGGCGTCACGCAGTTCAAGCAGCCCGACCGGGGGCAGTTGGGTTTCGAGCGGGTCGCTGACCGCCACAGCGATAAGGTCGTGGCGTTTGTTCAGCAGGCCTAAAGGACGTTTGAGATTAGTAGCGATAAAATCTGAAACTACAAACACGGTCGCTTTTTTGCGTATTACCTTGGCTAGATAATCCAATGCCAAAGGAATATCCGTGCCGCGACCGCTGACGTTACCGTAAAGCAGTTCGCGGATGACGCGGAGAACGTGTTGAGTGCCTTTCTGGGGCGGGATGAAACGTTCGATGCGGTCGGTAAAAGTAATCAGGCCGACCTTGTCATTGTTTTTGATGGCCGAAAATGCCAGCACGGCGCAAAGCTCAGCGGCCAGTTGATTCTTCAGCTTACCCACCGTGCCGAACGCCCCCGACGCACTCAGGTCCACCACCAGCATAACCGTAAGTTCGCGTTCTTCGACATAACGCTTGATGAACGGATGCCCCATCCGGGCGGTGACGTTCCAGTCGATACTGCGAATATCGTCGCCGGGCGTGTATTCGCGCACCTCGTCAAACTGCATACCGCGGCCCTTGAAGGTGCTTTCGTATTCGCCAGCGAAAATCTCGTTTACCGTGCGATTGGTGTAAATCTGTATCTGGCGGATTTGTTTTAATATTTCAGCAGGCAGCATAATTTTTCCGCGAGTTTAATGGTTTGTTCAATACGTTGTTCTGTCAGCGTTAGGGTACCTGGATATTATCGAAAATGGTTCTAACCAAATCCTCGGAGGTTTTTTCCTCGGCCTCGGCTTCGTAGGAGGGGATAACGCGATGCCGCAGCACATCCAGTCCGATGGATTTGACATCCTGGGGTGTTACATAGCCTCGACCCTGCATGAAAGCGTGGGCACGGGCGGCGATGGTCAGATAAATTGTGGCCCGCGGTGAAGCGCCGTAGGCGATGAGGTTTTGCATTTGCAGACCGTAGGCTTCCGGGTGACGCGTCGCGTCGATAATATCCACGATATAGTCTTTGATTTTGTCATCAATATATATGAGGTCCACGGTCTTGCGGGCTTCGATGATTTGTTCCGGGGTGATTACCGGTTCGATATTGAAACTGGTTGCGGTCTGGGCCATCAGGTCGAGAATCTGCCTTTCCTCGTCCTTAGATGGGTACTTGACCACCACCTTGAGCATGAAACGGTCGACCTGGGCTTCCGGCAGGGGGTAGGTGCCTTCCTGCTCGATGGGGTTCTGGGTTGCCAGCACCATAAAAGGTTCGGGCAACAGGAAAGTCTCATCTCCGAGCGTCACCTGATGCTCCTGCATAGCTTCGAGCAGAGCCGATTGAACCTTGGCCGGGGCACGGTTTATTTCGTCCGCCAGAATAATATTGGCAAAAAGCGGCCCTTTTTTGGCATAAAACTGGCCGTCCTGGGGACGGTAAATCTGAGTGCCGATGAGGTCTGCCGGCAGCAGGTCGGGCGTGAACTGGATACGCTGAAAAGATGAATGGACGGCCCGCGCGAGCGTGGTCACCGTCAGGGTCTTAGCCAACCCTGGTACGCCCTCGATGAGGACATGCCCATTGCTGAGCAGGGCGATGAGCAGGCGTTCGAGCATGTTTTTCTGTCCCACTATGGTTTTTTCAAACTGCTGCATGAGGGCCTGAACAAAGCTGCTTTGGGCTTTGACCTGTTCGGTAATCTGGCTTATATCGGTTTGCATGGCTATTCCTTCTGTAAAATCTTATGTTTTAATGCCTTAAAACAATAACTGGCCGATTTTCCGGCTTTTTCCACCTATATAGATAGCTGACCGGGCGGTTTAATACAAAAAAAATAACGGCCTGCCATCCTGCTTCGTCCGATAACTTTTTTGCCGACAGGTTTTTTCCGTCATAATCGCGCCAATCGCTACAGTTTGTGTAAAAGGTTTTATTTACCAGCCGGAATGGTCGATGAAAGGAGTGCGTGATAAGTGTAATTTTTAGGACTGGTCATACTGAATGAGCGAAATACTGGCAAATCCCACGTTACTGATGTTTTATTCGTTCCTGGCAATCAGCCTGGCAGCGATGTTCGTTAGTGACCATCACCATAAATTTATGCTGATTTCCTTTACGGTTCTGCTGTTTGGACTGCCTCGGGCGGGCGTGTTCCTGAGTTTTGTAAATCTGCCTCTGCCAGTAAGTTACATATTGGCGACCGTATTTGTTGCTAGTTGGCTGCTGTTTCGGTCCTGGCGGAGGCGGGAGCGGTCGCGGCTTAACTTTGTCTTTTTGATTTTTATGACGGTGGGTATCTTTTCGCTGGCCTGGGGGCTCGGCAACGGCGGGGCGTCCAAGACCGCTATCATCGAGACCTGGTTTTACGTCTTTGCGGTGGGAATTTTCTTCTGGGCGACCGATAAACTATGCCCACCGTGAAAGTTTTGTGACGTTTTCCAAAGTAATTCTGGTTATTTCGCTGCTGGTGAGTTTGTATGCGATAGCTCAGCGGTTTGTGTCCTTTGATATTCTGGTCAACAGTATTACCTATAATTCTTCCAGTGATACGCCGCGAAGGTTGGCCACCACGGCCAATATGGGTATTCGCCGGGTGATTTCAACCTATGGCGACCCGAATGTATTGGCCAGTCAGATGGTAATATTCTTCGGGATGGCTTTGGCGATTCTGCTGCTGCGGGGCAGTTCCTTCCAGATGAAGATGATTGCCGCGGTGCTGCTGGTCCTGAACGTTCTGGCGGTTGTTTATACTGGTTCCCGCACCGCTTTGGTTTGTCTGGCTCTGGTGAGCATAGTGGTCATGAGTTTTCGCAATAGATGGATATTGCTTTTGTTGCCGGCTTTGGCGATTGGGTCGATAGTTTTTCTGCCGGAGATAGTCGAGATGGGGCTGGCAGGTCGTTTTTCCGGCCTGCTGGATGCTTCCGATATGCGGGCCCAGTTCCCGCGTATGGCCTGGCAGTTGGTTAATATCGTGCCGGTTGGTGCCGGCTTTGGTCGGTCGGTGGTTCTTTCCACTGAGCGTCTGACCTGGGCATTCAATATTGTCTCGGCGGATGTGGTTTGGCAGGAGTATGAACTCACTTTGGCTGGACTTGTTCTGTCGTCTGGGTATTCCCGGCATGTTGACATTTTTGGCCCTGATGGTGGGGATATTCCGTTTTGTGGTAGTTCGCTGTCGCAGGATTCCTGACAGTTGGTATAAGTCGGTAATGCTGGGTGGGGTTGCCGGTTTGGTGGGGCAGTGGATCATGTGGGGTGCCAATAACACCTATATGCTGCCGGGCGGGACGTTGAATTTATGGTTCATGCTGGGAATGCTGGTGGCAGGAGCTCGCGCGTTCTCGACTCAGCCTGTAATCGTAATGGTTCCGGTTTCTCAAAGCTGGTATGACAGCCAGATGGCGGCGATGCGACGCTGGGCAGGTCAATATTGGCCCAGCGGTGGTGTAACCGCTACGTCCGCCGAGAACGGAGCAGGGCAGGTGAGGATTTAAGCCGGGGAGGATTTCCCGGTCAGTAGTGCAGGATGTAAAATAAATGAACCTGGTATACTTGAACGGTCCATATCATCGGCTGGTCTACAGCCGCAGCAGCCGCAGTCCCGCGGTGACCAAAAGTGGTACGATTTATTATCCGATTTGGCTGGCTTATGCCGCCGGTCTGGCTGACCAGAGCGGCGAGTTCGAGGTTGAACTTGTCGACGCGGTGGCCTGGAAATATGACCTGGATGAACTTCTGGATTATCTGCGTCATGTTCAGCCGGATATGGTTTTCTGTGAGACTTCCACGCCCAGTATTCACGAGGATGTGACTACGGCGGGCGCTATTCGGGCGGGCTTTTCCTGATTGCAAAGTCGTGATGGTCGGCACCCATGCCACCGCCCGGCCCGATGAAGTGCTGAATATGGATTTCGATATTGATGCCGTTGCTCGCGGTGAATTCGACGTGACTGCTCTGGAGATGGCCCGTGCTGTTAAGGACGGTCGAAGCTGGCATGACGTGACCGGCGTTACTTTCCGGCAGGGCGACGAAATTGTCAGTACCCCCGACCGCGAACTGATTTCCGACCTCGACAACCTGCCTTTTGTCAGTCAGGTATACAATGATTTTCTGCGAGTGGAAGATTACTTTTTCGCCGCCGCTAAATTCCCCATGGTTATGACCATCACCTCTCGCGGCTGTCCCCATCGTTGTGCCTGGTGTTTGTATCCCCAGGTTATGCACCGGGGCAAGTACCGCATGAGAAGCGCCGAGAATATTGCCGCGGAATTTGCTTATGTGACGCAGGAAATGCCCTCTGTTCGCGAAATCGGCATTGAGGATGATTTGTTCACCGGCAGTCGCAAGCGGCTGAAAGAAACCTGCGAACTGCTGATTAAACAGAATAACCGGATAGGCTTCTGGTGCGATACCCGCGTTGACCTCGACTATGAAAGCATGCGTCTGCTCAAGGCCGCTGGCTGTCGGTTGCTTATCGCCGGCTTCGAAAGTGCCAGCCAGAAAGTACTCGATACCATCGGCAAAGGTTCTCAGGTTGGCCAGGCCTATGATTTTATGGCTAATGCCCGCAAGGCCGATTTGCTGGTACACGGCTGTTTTGTCGTCGGTAATCCCGGCGAAACAGCCGATACCATGCGGGGGACACTTGAGTTCGCCAAAAAACTCGACCCGGACACAGTGCAGTTTTTTCCGATGATTGTTTATCCGGGCACACGTATGTACGACTGGGCTTGTGAAGAAGGTTATCTGCGTACCGAAGACTATCGTCAATGGCTTACCGCCGACGGTCTGCATGACAGCATAATTGACATGCCTGGCTTGCCCGGTGCTGACGTGAGAAAATTTTGTGACCATGCCCGGCGGGCGTTTTATCTGCGTAAGGGCTATGTCTTCAAGAAAATGAAACAGTCTTTATTTGATGTCCATGAAGCCCGGCGTAATTTCAAGGCGTTCAGGCGTCTGGCCCGGCATCTGGTGACGACGAGCTGATTACTGAGGCAAGGTTTTGGCGGAAATACTGGACAGACAATCTGAAAAGTCATTACCTTCCATAGAATGGGAGCGGGTCCGCTGTAATCTTTGCGGGGCCGACGACTGCGAAACTTATCATCGTGAACGCGGCGCGTTTTTCGGTCGGCAGTTGGATTTTGAAATCGTGCGTTGTCGTCGTTGCGGGCTGGTCTATACCAATCCGCGTCTGGCCGCCGTCAATGCCACTTATACCGAAGGCGGCGAGGAAGATGCCTTTGCCATCGAAGCCCACGCTCGTGCCAAACTGAGCGTTTTTTGTGCCGCCCTGGCCGAGATAGAAAAATATCGTACCGCCGGCGGAAATGGCAGGCTTTTGGACATAGGCTGCGGCAGTGGCCATTTCCTGCAGGAAGCCCTCAAAGCCGAATACGAAGTCCTGGGCATCGAACCTGCTCACAGCTCGGCGGTTTACGGTCGCAAGAGATTTTCACTGGAAATTATTGAGCAGGAAATCGCTGATGTGGAGCTGCCCGCCGAGAGTTTTGAGATTATTACCGCCTGGGACGTAATCGAACATGTCGCCGACCCTTGTGCCGTAATGGAAAAATGCGTAAACTGGCTCTCTCCCGGCGGAGTAATGGCCTTGCGTTTCCCTTCATCGACCTGGCAAAAAATAAAAGGGACGGTGTTCCATAATTTTCTTAACAGCGATCGGGCAAGTTTCGGCCCGACGATGCACCTGACTTTTTTCAACGGAGAAACTTTCACGGCACTGGCCCGGTCCTGTGGGCTGGACGTAATGCAGATACGTACCACCGGTGCTGAGGCAAACACCAACCGGCCGTTACTGGACGCTGCCAAACTGGCCGCTGAACGTGCTGTCCGGGTCATCGAATTGTTAAGCGGCAAATCATTAGGCAACCTCGAAGTATACTGCCGCAAGGGTATTAATTCTTCAAACACCCCATGTCAAGAGAATACGCAGAATGAACCTCCTGGCCCCCACGACCCTTAGAATCGTATTTTGGCTGAGCTTTACCGCTACCGTTTATACTTATTTTTTGTATCCGCTGGGGCTGCTGGCAGTAGCCCATTGTCGCCGTCGGATACGTAAAAATGATTTGCCGACCGACGAACTGTCAGATGTGAATCTGCCCACCGTCACGATGGTTATCAGTGCTTATAACGAAGAAAAAACACTCGAAGAAAAACTCGCCAACTGCCGCCTGCTCGACTATCCGCACAGCAAAATCACTTTCCTGATAGGCTCCGATGGTTCCGACGACCAGACCGGACGCATACTCGACAGCGTCAAAGACAGTCGTTTTGTCACCCTGGTCAATCCTGACCGCGGCGGCAAAGTCAAAATGCTCAACACCCTGCTGCCCCGGACCAAGAGTGATATTGTAATCTTCTCTGATGCCAACACCATGTATATGCCCAACGCCATCCGCGAACTGGTATGCAAATTCCGCGACAAACGCGTTGGTTGCGTAATCGGCAAGCTGGTCCTCACCCCCGACCCCTCCGATGAGCACACTTGTGCCCCGGAGGGCATGTACTGGCGCTACGAAAATCATATCAAGAAGCTGGAGAGTATGCTCGGTGTGGTCTCGTCGATAAACGGCGGAATTTTCGCGATTCGCCGCGAGCTTTATGTCAATCTGCCCAGCCATACTGTCACCGAAGACCAGGTCCTCGGCATGAAAATCATGTCACGCGGTCGGCGTTGTGTTCAGGCCGAAGGCGCTCTTGCTTATGAGCATGTCTCCAACTGGGCCGGCGAACTCAAACGACGGATTCGCATCAGTGCCGGAAATTTCCAGAGCCTGTTTCTGGTCCCGCAAATCTTGAACCCCGCTTGCGGATGGGTAAGTTTCGCCTTTGTCAGCCACAAACTGCTCCGCTGGCTAGTGCCCTTTTTCCTGCTGGGTATGCTCGCCGCCAATGTAATGCTGGTCGGCGAACCATTCTACGGAGCCACCCTGATTATGCAAGGCCTGTTCTATATCGGGGCCACATTGGGCGCTGCTTTGCCGAACCTCAGCGGAGCTTTCAAAATACTGGTCCTGCCCCGCTATTTCCTGACTATGAACCTGGCCATCATGATAGGCCTGACCCGTTTCATTCGTAAAAGACAACGCGTCACCTGGGCCAAAACCGTTCGTTAAACATAGTTGGGCCGCCCTGTTACTTATTGGTGGGGAAAATTCGCTGTTTTTTTGCATTATTATTATGGACAATAGTTTCAGATAATTATTTTATCTGTGGGGTTTCTGTTCATTTTTCTGAGAAGTTTTCTTTGTTTCAGAAGTGTAAAGTATTAGGGGGTTGGTCTTTATCGCGTATCTTTGATGTTTTGGAGTGGTTCAGGCGGCTTGGTAAAATAATGCTGTTCCAGCAGGATGATTATACAATTTTAGGGAAATTTATAATCAGTATGTTCAAAAGATGTTGACATTTCATTTTGAAAAGTGTATTCTCCAAATAGAGTTATTCGTCGAGGTAGTTCTGTTTTTTGGTGCAAATATTCGGAGGTAATTAAGATGGGCAGGAAAGTCCGAGGTTTCACGCTGGTTGAGTTATTGGTAGTAGTCGCGATTATCGCTTTGCTGGTCAGTATCCTCCTGCCCGCTATGGGCAGCGCCCGCGAGATGGCCAAGCTCGTAGTTTGTGCCAGTAATCAGCATCAGTTAATTATTGGTGTGCAGACCTACGCCGCTGACAATAAAGGAAAAATGCCGCCCAATGTCGCAGGTTTTGATGCGAACGGCAACGATTTTCCGAAGCGACGGATTTTTGGTCCCGTCCGACCCGTTTAAATTACCATTCCTTTGGGTATAGCGGTACCGGTGGGCCTGGTTTCGGCGGGGCGTATCTCGGCGGAATTCTCGAAAGTTATCTGCCTACAGTAGCGGTTTACAACTGTCCAGCCTCTCCCTATGCGCCTGATATGATGTTGAAGAATAGTGTCACTGGTCTGAATCAGACCTATCAGGAACTGTATAAGAATGGCGAGAGGGCTTTCATGGATTGCTCCTATTTCTTGCTCTGGAGCTATCAGGGCTTCGATAACGCCAAGAATAACGATGGCGCAAACGGCAATACCAAAAATGTTCGTTTCAAAGGACCGAACACAGATGCCGACCGTGATAAACTGATTGTTCAGGACGGCCTGTTTTGGAGTGAAAGTGATTTGCTAAACTCCTGGAGGAGTACGCATAGGTTTGATGGGGCCCAAAAAGCAACTGTTGTGGATAGTATGAACGTTAGCGGCCCTGATATTTATTACAGTGTTCTGGACCCGAGCGAGACAATGCCTGATATTGACGTGAATGCCGGTTACGTTGATGGCAGAGTTGAGAGATGCAACTCGTTAGATTTTAATCGTGTCCTGTTGCCGTCAGTATCTTATATTTCATTGTATATCACCGAGGATTATCGTTAAGTTAATACATTATTCCAGAAGATTCGCAAATGCCTCGGAGAGGGTGGGATACTGGAATGTGAACCCGGATTTTTGCAATCGTTTCGGCAGGGCTTTTTGGCTGGTCAGTAATAGCTCGTCAGCCATTTGGCCCTGTGCCGTTTTCAGCAGCCTTGCCGGTATTCGGCAGAAATTGGGCCTGTGGAGGGTCTGAGAGAGAGCCTGGCAGAATTCCTTAACCGTAACAGGATGCGGCCCTGTCAGGTTGAATATGCCGTTTGGATGTGGATTATCCAGCAGAAATTCACAGGCTCGGCACAGGTCGTGCAGGTGTATCCAGCTGAGATATTGATTGCCCGGCCCCCATGCTCCGCCCAGGCCATACTTGAACAGCGGCAAAATCTTGCTCAGCATACCCCCGCGGCAGCTTAGCACCACCCCGATACGAATGATAGAAGTAGGGACAGGTGAGTCAGCGGCGGACGCTTCCCATTCCCGCGCCAGTTCTGCCAGAAACCCCTCACCTGCCGCTGATTCTTCATGCAGTAATTCATCTGCCCGCGAACCGTAATAACCAACCGCCGACGCCTGAATCAGCAAGCGGGGGGGCGTGACGGTTTGTTTGAGGGCATTGACGAGTTGGTGGGTGGTTTCCACCCGACTGGCAGCGAAATGCTGTTTTCTTGCTTTACTCCAGCGGCCGTTAGCCAGATTTTCACCCGCCAGATTTATTAAAGCGTAACTGTTCTCCAGACACCCCGGCAAATCCTCATAATTAAATACCATCCCCGGACAATCAGCCTTGGCTTTACGTGAAATAACGCCGACGGACCAACCCTGGTGGACGAGAAATTCACATAAAGCCGAGCCGATCAAGCCCGTTCCGCCAGCAATAATGATTCGTCTGTCAGCCATGACTATTCCGATTTTCTAAGGCGTTATAAGTCGATTAACTTTCTTAATATATTTCTCTAGCTTGAATTTTCTTTTCAATCCTGCCTCATTCATATATCTGACTGTCCCAAATATAAGTCGTTTTTGCCAGGGCCTGTCATGCTTGCCGAAACACCACGCCACTCCCGCGTAACTGTTCGGGTCGCGACCATCCAGTTGATATTTGTCATTCAGGTAAATCGCGATTTTGAAGGCCTTTTGCGGGGTAGGAGACCATTCCAGGATTTTTTTGCCCCAGTACATACGCATATAACCGTGCATCTTGCCGGTATGAACCATTTCCAGTTGAGCCGCGTTCCAGCAGTCGTCATGGGTCTTGCCTGCCTCGAGTTGTTCGACCGTGTAAATATAGGGACGCTTATCCTGAGAATGTTGCCTTAGTGTTGCCCGAACCCACCCGGGCAGTGAATTGTATTTGTTATATTTTTCAGTGAATTCACAAAAATTCAACGATAGCTCCCGACGCACAATCAGCTCCTCCAGAAAAACTTCCCCGTCGGGCAATTCACTTTTTGATATTTCCAAAGCGATATAAAGCGGCGAAATCTGCCCAAAATGTAAATAAGGACTAAGCCCCGAAGTGCCCTCGATAGCTGGATCGTTTCGTTTCTCTCCGTAATGTTCGAGTCTGGTTTTAATAAAATTTCGCAGACGTTTTTTTGCTTCAGAACTGCCGCCGATATACGACTTTACCGGACCGACAGACCTGTCCACCCTGAGCCGGGAAAGAGCCTTGTCAATATCAGATAAATCAAATGAACGGTATTTAATGTTTGAGGCTGGTTTTTTTATTTTAGCGGTATTCAGGGGTTTGAGGTACTCAGAAAGCAGCTTATGAATTTTGGGCCGGATCGTCCGGGCCGCGTATTCTTCCTTGTTGGAAACCTGATTGACCGGGACGATCGCATCACTTTCAACCTGGAAAAGGGCGCAGCGCAAAGGTTGAGCAACTCTTTTACGCCACTGCCTTTGAATATTCAGATAGCCCCGGTCGGTCACAATCAAGGATGCCGAATCTGCAAATTTGCGTACCGCGTTCACGGGTGATTCGTGGATGATTATCAGGGGTATCCGACGTTTTTTAAGTTCAATTTGAGTTTCCCGCAGCCCCTCAAGCATAAAACAATAATGACGCAGGTTCGCCGCGGGATAATCATCCGTCAAAGCGAAAAAAACCATTAACGGCTGATAAAGTTCATTGGCCCGCTGAATCGCGTATTCCAAAGCGTGATTATAATGAGCCCGCTGCGATGCCTGCATCCAGTAAGCGACAAACGAACCGGCCTGAACGGTTTTGTGATTGAGCTTCTGGATGCGTTCGGGCTGAATCATATTCAGTCTTCGTTTTGGGGACAAAGTTCTACTACTTGTTGAAAACGAGTTACCACACAGTATTTGTCGATTACAACCCGGATGAGCTGACAATTCGGAGAATTAAGAAAATCCTGAAGCTGAGGATGCTTCTTGAGATATATCTGTCCCAGGGGGCTGGACGCTTTTTTCGGAACCGGACAAGCCGTCCCCAATGCCGTGATGGCAGTGGCCTCGGAAAAATCCGCCGGAGTATTGCCCCGGTCGTCTATCAGTAAAGAAACTCGATTGTCCCGGCTCAGATTGCGATATTTCTGGGAGTTGGAAAATGTCGCAAATATTATCTGCCTCAAATCCTCGCTGTGAGCAAAAGCAACCAGATTTGTATAAGGTCGCCCCTCAGTGCTCGTGCAAAGAACCATTAAGGGTTGAGTTGAAAAGATATTCCGCAGAATTTCCTGAATTTGCTCTTGCATGATTTGTGTCTCAAAAATTATCGCCTACGAGAGGGCGGGTCTTTTCAATCGAAAAATGAACGAGAAAGCATTGCTCTTCGCCGTGTTTCTGATGATGGGCTGAACAACTTCGCCGAACCCTATCAATTATTTCCGGGTCAGAATCCTCTTTAGTCTTTTTAAGGTAGATTCTCAGACCCGCATGGCCGGGTTTGTCCTCAATGAACATATAAGCCGCCTGAGGGTTTGATTGGAGATTCTGATAGCTCAGCCGGTCCCGCATGATAAAAGCTAATGACCCGTCGTCCAGAAAATGGGGCCGGGCATAGACCGCTACATCAACTTTCCCCTCAGAATCCGCCGTAGCGAGAATGCCGCTACCCTTAGCCTCCCCAAAATATTTACTCAGTTCCATATTGTTGCTCCACTGCGGGTTAATATTAGCAAAGTTGCTCAAAAATGTCGATTCACGAAACTTAATCCGGTGCTCCCTGGATTATAAGCATAAATGGAGGATATTCAAGCTGAGATCGGAACCTCTTTAGAGGAAGGGGATTGATAAACTGGGCCTGCCAAGGTTGCGGCATCCATTGAACAGTAACGTTGATGCGGTGAAAAATGGTGTCAGTTAGTTTTCAGTCGTAAAAAAAAATTATAAAAATGTTGGAATTTACGATGGAAAAACTTGATTCCGGGCTGATACTAACAATCCCGAACTGTCCGATAACTCTTGCAATTATCGCCCCTAAGAGCTCGAAACGTCCCATAACAACTCTCTTTTGGTCCTATATGGGCATTTTTTAAAATATTATCGCCCTCACTAAAGTTTTTTTTAAATCATGACGAAAATCATACAGCAACGAGCGAGACAAGAAACCAAAAGACAATTCCGGGTTGCTTTGGTAAAAGTTTCGAGAGTTGCAGAGTCGCAAGAAGACTCAAGGATGAGTTGGCCGGCGAGTAAAGGCAATTGGGCAAATTAGCCTTACTCAAAAAAAACCGGTTTGTTGAAACGGAATTTGCAACGGAGTTGCGAGCCTTTCATATGCTAGCTGTCGCAATGGCAGCACGCCGAGGTCTCTCGGTTTTGGATGTCTACCTGACGGTGGAACCCGAATAGCATCCTTCACGATCTTTACAATTGAATAGTTGTACCGCGTTAGTTTGAAATAAGCAGTAACTCGCAAATTCAAACTTGTTGTACGGTCCTCACTTTGGTGGCCCAGGACGGTGGAATCGCGTGATTTCACGCTGCCCGAGTGACCTTGAGAAACTAAAGCTTTTCGAGGAAGGACTGGTGGAATGTTCCTGAATCGGCCAGGACGCAAATGGTGACGATCAGGAACTGTGGGCGAGACGCTCTCGCTCCCTTGTCATGGAGGATAAGCCATGTCACGTATCAACACGAACATAGCTTCTATGAATGCGATCAATAAACTGGTCGCAAACAACACAGACTTGAGCACCAGGCTGGAACGCCTATCTTCCGGTCTAAGAATCAACACCGGTAAGGACGACCCTGCTGGTTTGATCGCTTCGGAAGTGCTCCGGTCAGAAATGGCCGGGCTCAAGGCGGGTATCGATAACTCGACCCGCGCCTCGAACGTGATCGCGACAGCAGAAGGTGCCCTGAACGAAATCTCCGCGCTCTTGATTGACATCAAGGGTCTTCTGGTGACGACGGCGAATACGGGTGCCTTGTCCGATGAAGAAGTTGACGCTAACCAGCTCCAGGTAGACTCCGCGATTAACAGTATTCAGCGTATCGCTAACGCTACCGAGTTTGAAGGCATGAAACTCCTCAACGGTAACAAGGCCTACAACCTTAGTGATGTCGATTCTACCGACATTACCGAGGCACGTATCAATGCCGCCAAGCTGATTGACGGGGCGGTGATGCAGGTCGACCTGGCCATGGTTACCAGTGCCCAGACCGGCATGGCATTCTTCAGTGGTGCGACACTTAGTACCGCCGATATGACCATCCAGATTGGCTCTAACCGCGGTAATACAGAATTGACTTTCGCTGCGGCTTCTACCGTTGCCAACGTACGCCAGAGTATCAATTCCGTCAAGGAAGTCACCGGTATTTCGGCTACGTTGTCCAGCAATGGCACGACTCTAAAGTTGGCCAGTGTCGATTTCGGTACAGATGCCTATACCAGCGTATCAATTTTGGCTGGGCAGGACGATGCTACCAACGATACATTTGTCTTGAATAAGGACAACGCCAGCAATTCCGCTTCCGCAAAGGACTATGGTGTCAACGCGGTCGCTTCGGTAAATGGTACCCAGGCAACTGCCAATGGCAAAAAGTTGACTATACGTACTACGATGCTGGATGCCGAAATTGACCTTACTGCCGCAGCGGCGATGTCCACCACGGCTACCTCAACCTTCTATGTCACCGGTGGCGGGGCAAACTTTGCCATTGGCTCAAGGGTTGATGCGGTCGGACTGGAATCCATCGGCATTATGAACGTCGCGCCCAGTCAGTTAGGAAATAATACAGATGGACATCTCAATACTCTAAAGAGTGGTGCTACTAATGCACTTTCGGGCGATAATCTCTACACCGCCCAGAGAATTGTTGATGACGCTATCTTGAATATAAGTACACTACGTGGTCGTCTCGGTGCTTTCCAGAAGAACGTACTGGAGACCAATATCAACAGTCTTAAGATTTCTTTGGAGAACGTAACAGCTTCTGAATCTGCGATTCGTGATGCTGACTTCGCCACTGAAACCGCAGCCATGACACGATCTCAGATATTAGTACAAGCTAATACCTCGATTCTGTCTATGGCGAATTCGTTGCCGCAGAGCGTCCTGGCGCTGTTAGGCTAGTCGGCTCCTGAGCGAGTCTCACCAGCGGACTAACCTGAACAGCCAGGATTGTGCGGAACCTGGTTGATCGGCTCGCTTCGTGAGGATTGCTCAGGATAGCCGGCGATCACGCCTGGCAGTGAACCTTAAGGGGCTTGGCTCACCTTAACCGGTGGGCCTTGTCCACAGTCGGACCCTGCAGGATGATCGCGGAGTTACGAATTAACCTGTTGACCCGGCTGAAATAGCGCAGGCCTGGGCCTCTGTCAGGAAGATTTTGTTAGTCTTACCTGTCCAGAGGCCCCGGCCATTTTTTGTGCGCCCCCCAAACGGGACTATTGACAAACATTCTCCTGAAAAACTAAACTTTACATAAAAAAGCAAAGAAACGGGTGACAGAAAGCAGAGGGAGAGGATAAGAACCTTGGCGTAAATATGGAGGGACATGTTGCGGTTGGACGATAAAAAGAAGGATTGCCGGGTTAATATTGTTTAGTCGCTTACAAGTGAAATTTTATACAAAATGGCAATAATTTATCAGGGCCGCGCACGTAAGCCGTAACGTTGCCGCTAAATCCAAGCTAATCCACCGGCTCTGCCGGTGAGAATTTATAAGGCTCTGCCGTTAAGTGCGTTACAATGGTCCTCCTTGAGGAAGGCTCCTGGGGTCAAGGAGGACACTATGAAAGACTGGCAGAGTCAGGCCCATGTAAAATGGGACTGTAAGTATCATGTTGTTATTGTACCCAAATATCGTCGCAAAGCAATATTTGGTAAGTTGCGAAAGGAAATAGGTGCGATATTGCGAGAATTGTGCCGCCAATATGGGATAGAGCTTATAGAAGGTAACGCCATGGCAGACCATATTCATATGCTCCTGAGCGTTCCGCCCAAGTACAGCATCGCTATGACCATCGGTTATCTCAAAGGTAAAAGTGCCATCCGGATTTCTCGTGATCTGATGCGTACCAAAGGCACTCTCTTTGGCCGCAGTTTTTGGTCTCGCGGTTATTGTGTAAGTACCGTTGGTCTTGATGAAGCCCATATTCGTAAGTACATTCAAGATCAGGACAAGCATGAGCAAAATATTGAAAAAGGATTAGACTAACTGTAATGGCCCCTTTTAGGGGCCTTCCTCATACCACCGGCTCTGCCGGTGGTCATTGATTGAAAAATCTCGGCCAATGGCCGAAACCACGTCGTTTACTTGTGCCTTATGCCTTTTTATCTGGCTTAGGAGAAAAAACTGTGCAGAAATGTTCCCCTTCCTCAAACCCTGCGGATTTCGGTGATTTTAAAAAACGGATTCTGGTGGCCGAAGATAACCCCGCCAATCAGAAATACGTTGCCGCACTATTGAATAAGTTGAAACTGGAAATAGCCATAGTTGATAATGGCCAAAAAGCGGTGGAAATACTTAAAAATGAAAAGTTCGACCTGATTTTTATGGACATCCAGATGCCCGTAATGAACGGATTTGAAGCCACACGAGAAATTCGACGCCAAAATAATAATGTCCCGATTATCGCGCTTACCGCTAATGCCATGAAAGGGGACGAACAAAAATGTCTGAAAGCCGGATTCGATGCCTACCTCGCCAAGCCTCTCAGACCTCAGACGCTTCAGGAGGTGTTGACTAAATATCTGGACAAACCAAACCACCAGACTAACGCTGAAAATGATTTTACAAAGGATAATACGATGTCTGGCGAAATTACCTCATCTGCGGCGATATTAATTAATTGGAATGAACTGAATGAAATCTGTGATGACCCGGAAGTAATTCAGGAAATCGCTCAAGCTGTACTTGATGATACACCCGGCTGCCTCAATAAACTTACCGAAATGATTGAACAGCAGAATTTGCCTCAAATTGAGTTTTATGCCCATCGCCTCAGTGGAGCCATGAGAACCATGGGAGCGACTAAAATTGTCGACGCTCTGAAAAATCTCGAAGAAACCGCTGGAAATGGGGATGTGGAAAGTATAAAATGCATCGCCGAGGATTTGCCGCGGCAGGTTAACGAATTACTGGCTTTTCTAAGTCGTGAAGATTGGATTGAACAAGCCCAAAAATCATGCGCCCAGGCTTAGAACCCAAATTAGTTGAGGTTAAAAATCCGCGAAATCCGTGTAATCCGCGGTTAAATATTTTTTTTGTTGCTTAGAATTTCCAGTGGATCTGCTTTAGGAGTAACCTGGCATGAGAGCTTTAATTGCCGAAGATGAACAGACCGCCCGTAAACTAATGCAGGCCTATCTCCGTAACATTGCCACCTGTGATGTCGCTGCCAATGGCCGCGAGGCGGTCCATAAATTCCGACTGGCCCTCGAAAACCGCCAGCCCTACGACTTAATCTGCATGGACATCGGCATGCCCGATATGAACGGCAGGGAAAGCATGAAGGTCATTCGTCAAATCGAAGCCGAACACGGTATCGAAATGGGACAAGGTGCCAAAATCATCATGACCACCGCCTTCAATGATAAGGAAACCATCCTCGAATCTTTCCAGGAAGGCTGCGAGTCTTATTTGGTAAAACCCATCCGCCTGGAGGCTTTCAAGTCCGAGTTGAGAGACCTCGGACTAATCAAAACCTGAAACCCCCAACAGGAACCGAGCTGCCTAAGCAGCCGGATTCGACTACCCTCACCCCTTCATACCCCAAAACCGTCATTTACGCAGAGCCAACATCCGGGCGGTAGCTTCTCGCCGTTCACTTCCGCCTTCCGCCTTCTGCTCATGCCTCATGCCTTCTTCATATTGACTTTTTGATAATAACGGAATAACCTTTGCCCGTGGCCAAACGCGTTCCTAACCTCAATCTGGAGTTGATATGCTTTCCGACAAACAAAAGAAAGTTCTTTTGGGCATCGCCCGCAAAGTGATTACCGCCGCGGTAAGTGGCAAGCCCATCAGTGAATTTGAGTCTGAAGACCCTTTATTCAACGAAAAACGCGGGTGTTTCGTCACCATCCACAATCACGGCCAACTACGCGGCTGCATTGGCCAGTTTCAACCCGCTAAAACCTTAATCAAAACCATACGGGATATGGCCCTGGCCGCCACCCGCGACGGCAGATTCACCACCAACCCCGTAACGCAACCTGAGCTTTCACAAATAGATGTGGAAATCTCCGTCCTCTCGCCCCTGACGCCCACAGACGACCCGCTCAGCCTCGAACTCGGCAAACACGGCATCTATATCAAAAGAGGATATTCCGCCGGTTGTTTCCTGCCCCAGGTCGCCACCGAAACCGGCTGGTCCAAAGAAGAATTCCTCTCTCAGTGCTGCGCCGGCAAAGCCGGTATGAAACCAAATGCCTGGCAAGACCCCGATACCGAAGTCTTTTTCTTCACTGCCGAGGTCTTCGGCGAAAGTGATTTCACCCCCCAAAGCTGACATTTTTGTACAACGGAAAAGAAAAAAAACATGGTAGGCCCATGGGCCGCCCTTATAGTTATTGACCACCTGTCAGGGTGTGTGTTTTTTCACAGTAAAAAAACTGTGACACTGTTTGGTTCATTACTCATAATGGCTTAATTAATTACGACTTAGGTATTACCTGACTCTCCTGACAATACTTTCAGGAAAAACCAGATTAGCACTTGGCCTGGCCGATATATATAGTTATGATAACCGCTTTATAGATAAGTCGATGAGTTTGGGTATGACAGTTACCCGGCTCTGGCAACAAGGGAAACCTTAACCCTTACGGAGATTTTTTTATGGCAAAGAAAGTAATGCAAACAATCGATGGAAATACCGCCGCCGCGCACGTCGCATACGCGTTCAGTGATGTAGCCGCGATTTATCCTATCACCCCCTCCTCAAACATGGGCGAACAAGCCGACGATTGGGCCGCCTATGGTCGTAAGAACATATTCGGCCAGACGTTACGGGTGCGCGAAATGCAGTCCGAAGCCGGTGCCGCCGGGGCTGTGCATGGTTCGCTTGCCGCCGGTGCCCTGACCACGACCTTTACGGCCAGTCAGGGACTGCTGCTGATGATTCCGAACATGTACAAAATCGCTGGTGAACTTATTCCCAGCGTTTTTCATGTCTCGGCCCGTACTGTCGCCAGTCATGCCCTGAGTATTTTCGGCGACCATTCCGATGTAATGGCTGTTCGACAGACCGGTTTTGCTTTGCTGGCGGAAGCTTCAGTTCAGGAAGTAATGGATCTGGCCACTATAGGCCATCTGGCCACGCTCAAAACCAGCGTGCCTTTCCTGTGCTTCTTCGATGGTTTCCGTACCAGTCACGAAGTACAGAAAATCGAAATGATTGATTATGAAACCATGGCCTCGATGGTAGACTACGACGCTATCGAGATGTTCCGCAAACGCGCCCTGAACCCCGAAAATCCGCAGCTGCGCGGTACCGCTCAGAACCCCGACACCTTCTTCCAGGCCCGCGAAGCCTGCAATCGTTTCTACGATGCTACCCCGGCTGCCGTAGCTGAAGCCATGGCTCAGTTTGCCAGGGTGGTCGGTCGTGAATATCACCTGTTCGACTATGTGGGCGACCCCAACGCTGAGAGGGTTATTATCGCGATGGGTTCTTCTTGCGACGTAATCGAAGAAACCGTTAATTACCTCAACGGTAAAGGCGAGAAAGTTGGTCTGATTAAGGTTCGCCTCTATCGTCCGTTCTCCGCTAAGGACATGCTGGCGGCAATTCCCGCTTCAGCCAAGTCGATCGCGGTTTTGGACCGCACTAAAGAGCCGGGCAGTCTGGGCGAGCCTCTCTATCAGGATGTTTGCACCGCTTACTTTGAAAAGGGCGGCAGCATGCCGACAATCGTAGGCGGTCGCTATGGCCTTTCCAGTGCCGAGTTCACGCCCACCATGGTTAAGGCTGTCTACGAGAACCTGGCCCAGAACGAGCCCAAGAATCATTTCACCGTAGGTATCACCGATGACGTGACCATGACTTCACTGCCCTTGACTGAATCTATCGACACCGTACCAGCCGGTACGGTTCGCTGCAAATTCTGGGGGCTGGGTTCTGATGGTACCGTCGGTGCCAACAAGAACGCCATTAAGATTATCGGCGACAATACCGACATGTACGCTCAGGGATATTTCGCTTATGACAGCAAAAAATCCGGCGGTCTGACGGTTTCACATTTGCGTTTCGGCAAACAGCCCATTCAGTCGCCTTATCTTATCGACAAGGCCGATTTCATCGCCTGCCATAATTCCGCCTATGTGCATCTTTATGATGTGCTCGAAGGCATTAAAGACGGCGGTACGCTCCTTCTGAATTCGCCCTGGGACCTGGCGCACATGGAAACCCATCTGCCCGGTTCGATGAAGCGTACCATCGCTGCCAAGAAGCTGAAATTCTACAATATCGACGCTGTCAAGATCGCCGAAGAAGTCGGCTTGGGCCAGCGTATCAATATGATTATGCAGACCGCATTCTTCAAACTTGCCGACGTTATTCCGGTTGATGACGCCATCAATTTCCTCAAGACCGCCATCAAGAAGACTTACGGGCGTAAAGGTGATGCGATTGTCAATATGAACTATGCCGGCGTGGACGCGACTCTGGCGAATCTGGTCCAGATCGATTATCCGACCACTTGGGCTGACGCCGAGCTGGAAAAAGCCGTTGAAAGCAATGAGCCCGATTTCGTTAAGAATGTAATGCGCCCCATGATGGGCCAGAAGGGGACAACCCTGCCGGTTAGCTCTTTCGCCGGCGACCTGACCGGCGTTTACAATGCTTGTGCTTCGGATGGTACCTATCCGACCGCGACGACCAGATACGAAAAACGCGGTATCGCCATCAAGGTACCCGAATGGCTCAAGGAAAACTGCATACAGTGTAATCAGTGTGCTTTTGTTTGCCCGCATTCAGTTATTCGTCCGGTACTGGTCACCGAAGAAGAACTCGCTAAAGCGCCCCAGCAGTTTGAAGTTCTCGACATCAAGGGCAAGGGTGCCGATGAATATAAATATCGTCTCCAGATAAGTACCCTCGACTGCACCGGCTGCGGCAACTGTGTTGACGTTTGTCCCGCTAAGACCAAGGCCCTGCACCTGGAACTGCTTGAACCCCAGGCGGAAGTACAGGTCGCTAACTGGGACTTCGCCCAGACCGTTCCGTTCCGCAATATTATGGAAAAGAACACCGTCAAGGGCAGCCAGTTCGAACAATCGTTGTTCGAGTTTAGTGGTGCCTGTGCCGGTTGCGGCGAAACGCCCTATGTCAAACTCGTCGCCCAGTTGTTCGGCGACCGCATGGCAGTTGCCAACGCGACAGGTTGTTCGAGTATCTACGGTGGTTCAGCCCCGAGCTGTCCTTACACCGTTAATGCTGCCGGCCAGGGACCGGCCTGGGCCAACTCGCTCTTCGAAGATAATGCCGAGTTTGGCTATGGTTTCAACCTCGCCTTCACCCAGCGTCGGGAACAGCTTGCTGCCAAGATGAAACAGGCCATCGAAGCCGGTGTTTCGGATGACATCAAGACCGCCCTGACCGAATGGCTCGAAGGCATGAACAATGCCGACGCCAGCCGTGCCGCCGGGGACAAACTCCGCGCACTGCTCGATGGTCAAAGCGATAAACTCCTGAAGGAAATCCTCTCGATGAAGGACATCTTCACCAAGAAGAGCGTCTGGGTAGTGGGTGGTGACGGCTGGGCCTATGATATTGGCTACGGCGGGCTGGACCATGTTATTGCCAGCGGTGAGGACGTGAACATCCTCGTACTCGATACCGAAGTATATTCCAACACCGGCGGTCAGGCCAGTAAGTCAACCCCCACCGGTTCGGTTGCCAAGTTTGCCGCTTCTGGTAAGAAGACCAAGAAGAAAGACCTGGCCGCGATGGCCATGACTTATGGTTATGTTTATGTCGCTTCAATCGCGATGGGGGCCAATAAGAATCAGGCACTCAAGGCTATCGCCGAAGCCGAAGCATATCCCGGCCCCTCGCTCATCCTTGCCTATGCTCCCTGTATCGCTCACGGTATCGACATGGGCCTGACCCAGGAAGAAGAAAAACGCGCAGTCGAAAGCGGATACTGGACCTGCTTCCGTTACAATCCCCTGCTCAAGGACCAGGGCAAGAACCCCTTCCAAATCGACTCCAAAGAGCCGACCAGCGATGTCAGCGACTTCCTCATGGGCGAAACTCGCTACAAGACCCTCACCAAGCAGTTCCCCGAAGAAGCTGCTACGCTGCATAAGCTCCTGGCTCAGGAATGCAAGGAACGCTACGAAATGTACAAGAAGATGGCAGAAGCCTGATAAACTCTTGTTTCAGATAGCACGTTAAGCAAAAGGGACGACGGTTAATTCCGCCGTCCCTCTTTTTTTGCTGACACGCAAGCAAACAGCTCAAAATACCGTGTTTTTTTGAGAATTTTTGGCAAAAAATTAAAAAAAACGCTCAAAAAATCGCAAAAAATCGACCTCTGAGTAACTGTCGCGCTGAAATTTTACATAAAAATCAAAAAATATTATAGGACCTGCCGAAATCAATAAATATCTGTAACGTACTAAGCGGTAAAGGTTTATAGCGACCATTCAAAATAACTCACAGGTATGAATCGCCGTAAGTGCTTGGAAAATATAGAGTTCCACTTGACATCCTATATGTAGTGTGTTATAGTTCCCCATATCAAGATGTAGCACCACGAAACAAAAAAATATACTGCCCAAACTGGGGTTTCGTGAGAGTTTATAACCATAAGTTTTTGTTATTACGGAAATTATATTAAGTGCGATGTCCTTTCTGCAAAGAAGATAAGGATAAAGTCATCGACTCGCGTTCCAGCGAAGCCGGCAGAATCGTACGCCGCCGCCGCCAATGCCTGGCCTGCAAAAGACGTTTCACAACCTACGAGCGCATCGAAGAACCAATAAAACTTAGCGTAGTAAAAAAAGACGGCTCAAGGGTGCCTTATGACCGCGAGAAAATCATTAGCGGTGTCCAGAAAGCCTGTTATAAGCGGCCGGTTGCGGCGGCTCAGCTTCATGAATTGGCTGAGGAGGTAGAGGAAAGGATTTTTCAATCGCCCGGCCAGGAGATTTCTTCGAGGGTTGTTGGGGATTTGACCATGCGGTTGCTGAGGGATCTGGACAAGGTTGCTTATGTCAGATATGCCAGTGTGTATCATGAATTCAAGGATCTGGGCGAATTTTTACATGAAGTACAGGACATGATGGGACAGCCCAGCGACCCCGACGGCCAGAAGGATTTGTTTGACCAATAAGATGTAGCATTCAGGAGCGAGTAGCCGTAAAAAACATTGATTGGGGCGTACTCGAGAGAAATAAATGCAGCTTACCGTTAGAAAAAGTGATGGCAGCAGTGAAATTTATCTTCACACCAAAGTGATAGGTTCCATTGCCGCCGGGCTGAGTGAAAGCGGAAGTTTTGAGCCCGACCTGGCTGAACATCTCGCTGAAGCGGTTACTTCTTTTTTGCGTAAGCGTTATGAAGTCAGCGAAGTTTGTTCGGACGAAATTCATTCGATGACAGAAGTTGTGCTCTCAGAAACCGGGCACGGTCGGGCGGCACTGGCCTTGCACGAACATCGAATACAGCGGCAAATGCGACGTAACCGTACCGAAGTGCTGTATAGAGTCGCCAATGATTATACCGGTGAGCCGCTCACGAAACCATGGGACAAATCCGTAATTGTTCGAGACCTCGTGCGACGCAGTCTTGAGCGAGAACTGGCCCGGGCGGTTGCCGCTGAAGTCGAAACTCAAGCATTGGGCCTTGGTTTTCACGAATTACGGTCGACATTAGTACATGAACTGGTGGAAAATCAGTTGTGGACAATGAAACAAGCCGAGAAATCACTGACGATGTACGCGATGAAAAATTTTACCGAGCGTAAACAGGTTGCGGCTGCGGTATAAATAGATTAGAATGATTTAGCTTAACCGTTGCTGCCCGGAGCCCAGGGCCAGGTGAGTTGTTGGATAATGGTCAGGACGCTATCCATCAGGCAGCAACATGAATATAAGCTGGCAGGGGCCCCGGAAGGCCTCGGCGTTAAGCGGCGGGTAGGCGCTGCGATATTTAGGCACGGATGCCGAATGGTCAGGTGTCGGGCAGGGAAGCCTTGCCCGATTCGACGTGTGAGTTTAGCCATGCTTTCGAGCGTGGACCGAGCAGACTTGCATCTTGGAACGGGTGACACCTGCCCTCTTCTAAACGGGAAATCACATTAGGTGATTATGTGGTTTTTGTCTGTCCCGGCTTCGGTCAGTTGCAAGCTATTTCGTTTTCGATTTCCGCTGGCACTCCCAGATATTCCAGCGTTTCCTGAATTATTGCACCCACCGCTGGCGCTGCGACCTGGCCGCCGGTATATCCCAGCCCCAGCGCACGGTCCGGCTCACGAATACTCATCAATACTACCACGCGAGGTCGTCGCGAGGGGGCGCCGCCGATAAACGAACTCACCCATTTACCATATTCGTAACCCGGCCCATCCTTGCGCGGTATCTGGGCGGTGCCGGTCTTGCCGAAAACTTTATATTTTTCCAGACTCGCCTTGTTCGCCGAGCCGCCCTTACGTTCCACCACCCCGCAAAGAGGGTCATCAATCATCGACCAGGTAGTTTTGGGCGACAATATCTGCACTGCGTCATCCACCGAGGTAAAATCCTCCAATACTTCGCCCTGAGCCGATAAAATTCCCCGCACCGCTCGCGGACGAAGCCGCCAGCCGCCATTGGCCAGACAGCAAAATGAGCGAATCAACTGCATGGGCGTAACAACCACCGGTCCCTGACCAAAACTCGCCCGCGTCAAAGCATAATCACCCCAGCACCATTCCTTCAAAGGCCTCAATATCCCGGACCCTTCCCCGCTCAAATCGATACCGGTTTTCTGGCCAAAACCAAACTTTTCGATCATCCCATAGAAATATTCCTTACCCATCCACTGCGAAAGTTTCGCTACGCCGACATTACTGGAATGAATCAGGATGTCCGAAACTGAAAGAACTCCGTAAGGATGTTTGTATTCCCGAATCGTACCGATGCCCTTGCCCGAATAGGCCGTTTGCAGACAGTCGATTTTCTCGTTCAGCCGCGTATAGCCGCCTTCCAGTGCTGCCGCGACGGTAAAAGGCTTAAACGTACTGCCCGGTTCAATGGGGTCGGTAAGTGCCCGGTTTCGCCGAGCCTCCAGCGAACTTTGACGTCCCTGAGCAGGTTCGTATGTCGGCCAGTTAGCCAATGCCAGCACGTCACCCGTACTCGGATCCATCACTACCGCTGTGCCGGCCGTTGCCTGAAATTTTTCCACGGTATCCTGCAAATGCTTTTCAACCGTCGCCTGAATCACCGCGTCGATAGTCAGCACCACCGTTTGTCCGTCCTCCACCGCCTGCTGCTTACCAGCCGTGCCAACCGTACGCCGACGCACATCGGTGCAAAGCTCCAGAGACCCCTGTTTGCCCGCCAGACATTCATTGTAGCGACGTTCGATGCCTTCCAGCCCGTCCCCATCGATAGTCGTAAAACCAATTACATGCGAGGCAAGCTGCCCCATCGGATAACACCGCTGATATTCGTTCTCCAGAACAATCCCCCGCTGGCCCAGCTCCTTCAGCGATTTAATTTCCTGTTCGCTGACATCGCGTTTAACCCACATGAAGCGTTTCTCTTTACGCTCCTCAAGCTCGGCTGCCAACGGTTCGTATTCAAGCTCCAGAATCTCGGCCAGTTTTTTCGCTATCCCCGCCCGGTCCTCTATCAGCACCGGGTCCAGCCGCACCGAAGTAATACGCGTACTGACCGCCATCACCCGCCCACGCCGGTCGACAATCATACCCCGCCGCGGTTCCTGACGCAGTACCTTCAACTGCTGACGTTCAGCCCGCTGACGAAATTCATCGACCTTGTAATATTGCAGATGTCCGCACCGGACCAGAACCAGCCCCATCAGCGCAAGCAGAAACATAAATCCTGTCTGTCCCCACCACCACTCACGCCGGGAAATATTCATTTCATTTATTTTTCGAGTTACTACGCTTTTTTACAAATCTGACCGCTCGCCTTTGTGTTTCCGAGCCGCCAGCACTTCTTCCAATCGCTCCTTAACCACCAGCGGACACTCCAGCGCCCCGCTCAACCGGGCCCGCTGCTGCCACAGTTCCTGCCGAAGCTGACGTTCCTGCCCCATCATATCCGCCATCCGATACATCGCCTGCATATGCGAAGTTCGCAGATGCACCACCGCCAAGGCCAAAACCAGCACCCCGCCGAACATTAATACTATTCTTTTCAGGTCCATTGATTGTTTAACTATTTGGCCGGCAGTTTCAGTTTCATGCCGACTTTGATACTGTCTTCATCGCTGAGCAGCTTGTCATTCAGCTTAGCTATTTCCGTGAACCGCTTGCCGTCGCCCAGCTGCTCCTGAGCTATCCGCCAAAGGCTGTCATTTTTCTTCACCGTATAAAGCCGCGTTTTTACAACTGTTTCCGTACGGGCCGGCTGATTAGCGGCCATCTGCGAAACCGTGCCGATATTGTTTGCCAAAGCTGGAATCTGTAAACGCTGCCCCGGAAAAACCTGGTCTATCGATGCCAGCGTACCACGGTTGGCTTCATAAATCTTCTTAACGTTCACCCAGCGTTTACCTTCCGATGGGCCATAAGCCTTCAGTGCCACCCGCGATAAATCATCACCCTTGGCTACCACATAAACGCGTTCCGCTGGTTTGGGGCCAGCCGCAACCTGTTCAATTTCTCGCTGCGGGGCAACCGGATTCATTTGCGAGTTCATCCGGTCCACTGCCCGGTCAATCGCACCGTTAGGCGGAGTCATAGCCTCTGCCGAAGGTATATCCTGAACAAAGCGAGTCCCCACCGTCGGTACCGGCTTGGTTACGTCCGACAAAGACCGCAACTCCGTGACCGGTTCTTCATCAACGAGCATATCCGCCGGCGCGGGAGCTTCTTCCGAAACGCTCAGATTAACCACACTCCGCGGCAAACGCGATTCAGCCTCTGCATCTTCCGGTCGAATACCAATTGGCGGTACGACATGGTGACGCTGAGGCTCAGCCGCGGCCACAAAACGCTCAGCCGTAGCATCAGGGCCCAACTGACGAACCTGACCCGACAAATCAGACACTGCCTGGTCAACCGTGCCAACCACATCGGTGGTCTGTACCGGATTCAAAGCTACCGTCTCCTGGAACTGGTCAGCCTGCTCCTGATGCACGCCGCGCAATACCAGAGCGATCGCGACAATAAATGCCAAACCCAACAGCAAACCTACTTTTGCTTCTTTGGTCATCATAACCAGCTTCCTTCCTGCCCACGCGAATTTCGATTATCCATAATCCTTGTATTATTGCCCGGCACCGGCAGCGAGCCATCGGTACGACGCACAACCCTGAGCTTCGCACTGCGACTGCGTGGATTGCCAAGTCGTTCGTCCTCGTCAGCCACGACAGGCCGGGGAGTTAATATCTCATATAAGTTATCGGCCTTGCCGCCCCGAAAACTCCACTTTACCAGCCGATCTTCCAAACTGTGAAAACTTATGATGGCCATCATGCCGCCCGACCGCAAAATTCGCGGCCCCAAACGCAGCAAACGTTCCAATTGACCCAGCTCATCATTAACCGCGATACGCAAAGCCTGAAACGTACGTGTCGCTGGATGAATCTTGCCGCGTCGGCCCTCTGCTGAACGCATATTGAATGCTTTCAGCACCGCCTCGCACAATTCACCTGTGGTCTCAAAACGCTTGTTCCGACGCATTTCCACCAGCGTACGGGCAATACGGCGACTTTTTCGCTCCTCGCCATATTGATAAATCACATTAGCCAGATCTTCCTGACCTAACGTGTTTACCAGGTCCGCCGCTGTCTGCTCCAGCCGCATGTCCAGCCGCATATCCAGCGGGCCGTCCTGTTGAAAACTTATTCCTACTTCCGCGTCAGCCAACTGCCGCGAACTAATCCCCAAATCAGCTAATATAAAATCAGTCTGCTCAACGTCCAGCCCCGCCAGCACATCGTCGAGCCTGCCGAAATTCTCCTGAACCAGCTCAACCCGGCATTTCAGCCCTTTCAGTCTAGACAAACGCTCTCGCGCCAAACCCAGACTCACCGAATCGACATCCAGCCCGACCAGCAAACCGTCCGGGCCCAGCCGCTTGGCTAAACCCAGGCTATGGCCCGCCAGACCCAGCGTGGCATCCACCACAACCGCATCGGCGGGGTAATCAACATAACCCAGAATTGCCTCATAAAGTACCGGACAGTGGCCGGCATAAACAGGTGGACCGGGAGATTCTGAGTTCTTTTCCAAAATAATACCTCAGACTATCTTGCCCAGAAACCGCTTTACACTAATGCCTGTTCCTGATATTTTTCACAATTTTTTATTGCCCCGTGCATTGCCGGAGAAAAGCCTATCTCGGCAAATGCCCCGCCCAAGGCCTGCACTCGAGCCAGTCTTTCCTGCAGAATATCTACATTGTCGACGAAAGCTTCGTCAACATCGTTTTCAATCCCTACCCCGTCAACAAGCTGCTGCTGTATACCAATCGCCGCTCTATTCTTTGCATCCTTGACCCAGACAGACTCATTTAGCATTTGGCACCTCCACATGCTCTCAAAAAGTTACACTATCATACCCAAACTCATTTGTGCCCGCGTCACCACCCCATCGACTCCCGTTGACGTTTCATTTCTTCTTCACGCGCTTGCAACAGCATCCGCTCGTGAGTATGTAGATTTTCCTCTACATAGTTCAGCCACTGCTGCTGGTCCCAGACTTCCAGATGGTCCCGCACTCCCACCAAAGCCACACGTTCGGTCAACTGGGCCCGCTTCAACAGCTTATCACTCAACAGCACTCGTCCCTGCCGATCCAGCGAAACCCTGCCGGCCAGGGCGAAGTTGACCCGTTCGTAGGCCAACAACTCGTCCGGGGCCACCCTCCGTGGGGCCACGGCAAGGGCGATGCGTTGGTAATACTTCTCAGGATAAAGACTTAAGATACGATTGACACCTAGTACCTGGTAGAAATCTTCGCCATCTTCAATCGTGTCAATCTGTTCGCGCAGCCGGGCCGGAATCGATAAACGATTCTTATCGTCAATTGTCAGCTCGTATTCACCTGTTAGAAGGAGCATGGCCCGCCGTTTCCTGCATTGTTACTCCACCACTAACCACCTGTACCTATTCTTTACCACATTGCCCCACAATTGACAACGCAAAATCCGAAATTTTTTTTAACCTTTTCGACCAGAATAAGACGATAATGCTACATATTGTGCGTCAAGCTGCGACAAGCCATGTATCTAGGGTGAATAACCCAAAAAATATTTTTGTCCTTCAATAATTCAAAACGCACACTCCGATTAGTTATCGGAAATCTGTGCAAAAACTGTGAGTTTTTAACAACATTACCCCCCACTTGCCCCCATTGTAGGTGTTGTAGGACGCAAACCTAAATGCGACATTGCGCATCTAT
>CAXXMR010000030.1:0-66882 GCA_963663805.2 Sedimentisphaerales bacterium | reverse complement strand
AACTTCAGACTCACAACGATAGATGACATGGTAACCACCCGAAGGTGTCTGTTCGATCACCAGCTTATCCGCCAGGTCGGCATCGGCCTCAATTACCAGCGCATACCATTTATCGAACAGCTCACCACCATTATCGAAATCAATGATCTCCAGATTGCCGCTGATCTTTCCGGTAATTATGCAGATTGCCTCGTGGTTATTACTGAACCAGGCTGACAGCTCAATCTCCGTCGGCAGTCGCCTCTGGTACTGTTTCCACGAGCCGATCCCCGGCCGTTTGTCCTGACGTCGGGCCGGCAAGACAGCCAAACCGGCGCCCCCATATGCTTGGGCGGTATCTCGCAAGGGTTATGCTCTCCTTCGCTTAGATGATTGCTTAAGGGGAAATCTCAGCCTTTAGTGAATGCTCTCTTTATAAGCGTTGATCAGGTCCGGCCATTTCTCCGGGGGATGACACCACAAATGCAAGACCGGCAGTTCATACTTGCGGGCCTCCTCGATCTCCACCGCCACTCCGGCACTGGAAGCTGGATCAGATGCCACCAGCACCACCTCACAAAGCCGTACAATCGCCAGGCACTGGTTCAGGACATCAGCACTACTGAAGAGGCCTTGCCGCCAGGCCTGCTGATAATGGTCCTCATGTTCGTGCGGACAGTAGATTTCCAGATCGGCAACCGTCTCGCGTAAAGATGCAACCTCCTGCAGGGCGGCCTGGATATTGGCCTTGACCTCTGCGACCGAGGCAGCATCACCGTTCGCCCCGCGCACCGCCCGCGCGAAATAACAGCGCAGGGTTTTATTATTTGCGGCGGTTTCCTGGCCATACATGATCTTGAGATAGAGGGCATAATTGATCAGATCATCCATGGTATCGGTGATCTTCTCATCCGCCACTTGCAGCACTCCTTGCTGATAGAAATGCTTGAGCCGTTTAAATTTATCGCCAATCCGCACCAGGACACCGTGGCTGCCGAACTCGCGCAGGTTGTCGAGGGTGTCTGCGCTGCCACTGTAATCATGTCCCTTGGCGGCCCTTAGAGCTGACAGATCGTTGATGATTTCCGTAATATCCTGTTCCAGTTTTTCCAATGTGTATTTTGACATAAGTTCTCCATCAATTTGGATTATTGAGTAATTACCATTAAGCTTGACTGTGCTGCCGGCCCTAAATCAGGTTGACACCTTGCATTTGAAGGCCGGGTTATGCTGAGCCCAATCAGCCCAGCTTCTCACCAGATTCTTGAGTCCTTCCTGATTCATGAGAACCTGCGGCTCAATCTTGCCATCGAAGATGTAACTGACCCCGCAGATGTCCATGGTCTCGGTGTCGGCTTCTACTACCAGCACCGTGGCCGGACATAACCGGGTCAAACGCTCATAGAGAATCTGCTGACCCCGGGGGATACAGCCATGCTCCTTGAATTCCAGGAACAGCAGGTTCCCCTGAATCTCCACCAGCCCATCCACATCACCCAGGGCGATCTTACCGGGCAGACAATCGGCGAAGATCTCGATCTTGGGCCGCTTCTTCTGATTGAAACAGCCCTGTTTTTCACAATCCCAACGTAGCGGGTTATATCCATTAGCGACCATGGCAAATGACTCCTTCTTCTTTAAATAAATGGGTGAATTTTTCTCTTTCCGAACCGAAATACAGGATCATCTGACCCTGCAGCGGCGCGGATACTTTTTCGGGATGCCAGAATTTCACTCTCCCGGCCGGGAAACATACCGCCGCGGCCAGGCTGAGCAGCATCTGGCCCCAGCGCGTCTCGGTGGCGTTATTTACCAGTACCACCGCCTCGGACACTTCACCGCTGCTGACATGCCGGGCGAGTTTTTCGCAGAAGCGCTGAATTTGCGGCTGAGAGTAAGGCGGGTTCATGAACACCCGGCCTTGCCAGTCCTGAATGAGGCCGTCCTCATCTTCGTCGTAGAAGTTCGCGGCCTGGACAACCTTATTAGCGGCCTCGCAGGAAGCCGGATCAAGATCAATACCGCCCATAACCTGTCGGGCGAGCTGGATATATTGTTTGGGAGTGTACCATTCGTTATCGCCGGTGTTATTGGCAATGTGGGGAGAGATATCGGGATTGATTTCCCGCATGGCCTCTGCGGACGAGAGGGTTCCTTCCCGAACCTTTTCCGCCAGGTCCGGACGCACACGCTGCAAACGGTCCATCCGTTCGACAGCCCCGCGATTCGTCTTACTGGCTGCCGCACGCAGGGCACTGCCCTGGCCTCGAGGCTTCTCAGTATCCCGTCCACAACTTGTGGACGGGGTGCAACTGCGGGGTCTTCCTTTAAGAAGTTCGCTGCGGGATTGATTGGCCCGCTTTTGTAACTTTTGCCGCATCTGGTCCCATTGCCCTGATTTTTGAGCGCAGGATTTCCAGATCAGGTAGCGCTGGTCCTGGGTCAGATCGCGACGTTCACCGTTGAGACTCCACACATAGGCAAAAGGATCAATGTCATCGTCCAGATGCTCGATATGTGGTTCAACTCCAATTCTCTGACAGGCCAGATAGCGGTTGCGTCCATCCACAATCTTGCCGTCGAGAACCCGAATGGCTTCTCGTTGTCCGTGCTGACGAATATCCTCGATCAATTCTTCAATGCGCTCTGAATCGAGCAGCGGAAACTGCTGGGCCGCTGTATGAAATTCAAATGATGTCATCGTCTGGTTCTCCTTTTCTGTATCAATCATGGTTATTTACTCAATCAGAAGGGCAGTTCTTCTTCATCCCAGTTGGTTCCCATACTGGACGGTTCAAAAACATTCTCTTCTTCAACTTCATCATCCCAGCCCGGCTCGGGGGCATATTCCGGCTTTTCGCCCAGCTCATAACCGATTACCCGGTCGAACTTTTCGCCCGAGACACTGCGCACGGTAATCATCTTCGTGCGGGCCAGGGCGCCATCTTCAGCCAGCAGAACCGCTTCATGGGCGTTCCGGGGCGGTGGACACAGAGAACGCTGGTTCCACCATTTCTCGAACTTCTGTCGGGCCCAACCGCTATGTTCCGGGCATACCCACTCGCTGACGTAATGGTGCCAGCCCACCTGATATTGCACCCGCATGGTCCGGGGTGTGTTTTCGTCCGCGCCGCGTTTGGTATGTACCGCATAAAAAACATCCTGAACGCTGTATTCGTTATCTTCAATTTCACCGGTGAGCACCGCCGCCGTATCAGCTTTCGCTTCATGGCGGCTCTTATTAGGAGCCGGGAACTCAAAACCACATTCCGGACAGACGGCATAAGCGGCATGGATGAGGGCCTGGCATTCAGGGCATTCCTTGGCGGGGGCCTCGCCGGAACCATTCTTCTCATCCGGAACCGACACCGCATCTACCGGGCCATGCCGCAGGACATTACCGCCATAGTCAAGAATTAAGCAGTTCCCTTTGCCGGGATGAAGACGAGTACCACGACCGATCATTTGAACGTAGAGTCCCACCGAGGCTGTCGGCCGTAACAACACGACACAATCAATATTGGTGGCATCAAAACCGGTGGTAAGGACATTGACATTGGCCAGATACTTCAGAGGCGGTTTGGTTCCGTCGAACAAATCCGAAGTGATGGTTTCGCCCTTGAACCTCGCCAGTATCTCGGCTCGTTCAACAGCGGGGGTATCACCGGTGACCATGCTGCATTCCTGCTGCGAGATTTTGCTGATCTCGGCGGCCACATGCTCACAATGAGCCACACTGGTGGTAAAAATGAGTACGCTGTTTCGATTCTCGGTGAGTTCGACAATCTCCCGGCAGGCACTGCGCACCAGATAATCCTGGTCCATGGCTGCCTCCATCTCGGCAGCGATGAATTCACCGCCCCGGATATGCAGATTCTCCAGGCGGGCCTTCGTCTTGCCGCTGCGGGACTTAAGTTTGGCGAGATATCCCTGCACAATCATTTCCCGAATGCCTGCTTCATAACAGATGTGATTGAGGATATTTTCGGGTTTACAGATGAGACCACCTTTGAGACGGTACGGCGTGGCGGTCATGCCCACGATTCTGATGTGGGGATTGACAATCTTCGCGTCTTTGAGGAACTGCTGGTACATGGTCTCACTGTCGGGACTGAGCAAATGTGCCTCGTCGATAATAATCAGATCGAAGGGGCCCAGTTCGCAGGCGCGTTTATAGACGGACTGGATACCAGCGACAATCACGGGATTGTCCGTATCGCGCCGGTTCAGTCCGGCCGAATAAATCCCCAGTTTAACATCGGGGCAGAGCACCTGAATCTTCTCGGCATTCTGTTCGAGCAGTTCCTTGACATGCGCCAATACCAGTACTCGACCGTTCCACAGGTTTACCGCGTCGGTAACAATCTGGGCTATGCAGAGACTCTTGCCGGTTCCGGTGGGCAGTACCACACAGGGATTATCATCCCGCTGCCGTAAATGCTGATAAACAGCATCCACGGCTTCCTGTTGATATTTACGTAATTGCAGCATTAGAATGTCACCACGGTAGTTAGGGCTGCCGCCGCCAGCCAGTAAATCACCTTCCGCCAGTCGCTGCCCAGGTACATTACCGAGGCCGCCAGGTCCAAAAATATGAGCAGCAGGGGGAATATTTGCGTCTTATCTATCATTTGTTCCTCTTGATTTCGTATGCGAATAAAGATTTGGGTTTACCGTTAATAATCTCTGCGTCGCCTTCTTCGACCGCCTTTCTGAGTCGATAAGAGTAAGGCCGGTCTACGGTTAAGCTGCGCGGATGATAAAGTTTGTCCTGCCATCGGACATGCTTTGTCGGCGGGGTATCCCTGACATACTGAAAATTAGCGGCCCGGTAACAGGTACCGACATGGCCCACGGTCTGATCAGAGAAGGTGTAAATCATACCGACGTCGGTGTTCTTCCTGAGCCACCAGATAATCTTGGCCAGGAAATAACTGGCGGTATTCTGAGGGCAATCCGGATGCAGCACCATGCGGCGAATTTCGATGGCATCATCTTCGTAACTGTTCTGATGCCGCATGGGGCCCAGCACCGCACCGCCGTAAACGCGGTCTTCGAACTCTAACACCAGGTTATGACTGATACTGCCGCCTATTTTGGAGTGTTTGTAATGATATTTCTCCAGCAGTTCGCTGAACTCCCGGAATTTACCCGGCCTGATCCTGAGCAGATGCGGTGAGATGGGAATCGAACCCTCTTCTTCGAATTGGAATGTTCGCTGTGTTACCATTACACCATCACCGCTTTCTTGCTCAAAAAGTCCCGCAAAAGAAATATATTTACTTCGGCGCTATCACATCATTTCCCCGAACAACAGAGATGATGGTGTGGGCAATATCCAAAGACATTGGTTCACCCATGGCACTGATGATGGTATGGGCGGCACAACGGGGGTCGTAAGTTAATTCGAGAGCCGCACGACTCTCGCAGGTGCCGCATTCCCGGACCGTTGTTAAAGTGTCGAGTTTCGGGCCGTCAGATTTCCGGGTGGTCTTCTTGTTCCCGATTTTCGCGGTGTTCATCCGGGCGATGGTGCCATGTTTGGTGACGTAATAGCGGGGCTGGGATGTCTCTCCTGATCCAGGCATCGAGAGACGACAACGATTAACCGTATCCGGGCTCACTCCGCACCGCCTGGCAATTTCCCGGCTACTCCATTTACTCCACTCAGCATCTTTTAGGAGTATCTCCACGGCCTTACGTTTATCCGCGTTTGTTCGCCGCAAACCGTGGCTGGCATTGGCACCCACCGAATGAAGAATCGCGTCCCGCCGACTGCCCTGATGAACTTCGGCTGTGATCTGGCGGTAGTTGATACAGGTGTGAGCCCAATACCGATGAAAGCCGTCAGCCAGCCAATATGAGAACCCGTCACAAAACACCGTCACCGGCGGCAACTCAATCCCGCTTTTGAGCAGTTCGGCATAATCCGAGACCACTTCTTCATTAATCTCCACCCGCGATTGAGTACCACCGTTGATGTAGACATCTTCAATCTTTAATGTTTGTATTATCATGATTAATCTTCCTAAAATAAATCTTTTCAAATCTGTTATTGGTGTTAACTTACAGCAATCATTACGAAAGCTTATTCCTGCCCGGCCAGTTCATTGACCCGGGATTTCAGTTCCGTACGAATAACATTAGTCTTCTGATGCAGCTGATTGATCTGCTGGCGCTTTTCCTGAAACTCCTGCAGATTCTTCTGGGCTTGAGTATGGAGCCGGTCCACCGGCTCCTGGACATCCTTCTTGGCAACCGATTCCTGGGTGGCCAGGATGCCAAAAATAAAACCAATTCCAACACCTATCATTGCCCCAAATGCATATTCCATTACTTGATCCTTTCATTGTTCAGTTAAATTCATCCAACATCTTGATCAGCGGTTCCCGATCACCATCGTTCCAGCGCCAGCACTCGACGGTAGCCTGGGACGGCAGGTTCTTACCTGCCGCCCGCAAGCTCTCACGTTCTTCGGGCCGAGGCCAGCCGTTGGCCTTGACCTGAATACAGCGCATGCCCAGCCGATTCGTGGCGATGATATCGAAAGGCCCCAGCGAGGCCGCCGAACGCATACACTGATAACCTGCCGCCCGCAGCAGCTTGATGGTCTTGTATTCCAGGCGATTGCCTTTAGCCTTGGTGTTCATAATCAATTCCTAAAACTTGGTTCAGAAGTCTTGAATCACTATTTCCGCCACGGCGGCGTGTTATCAGCCTGACCGGGACTGGGGGACGGCGCCCCGTTCTGCCCTTTCTTCTTGTAGCCCTTGATCTCATTACTGATCTCGCCATTGTCCTCGCGCTTCTTGCAGGCCACCTTGATGCTCAAGGGCAGATTATGCAGCTCCACCGAGTCCCCCGGCTGCATGATGCCCACGGCCCGACACAAAGCCGAAAGATTACCCCGGGCAATCTGCACCGCCTGGGCATTGGGGTGATTCAGACACAGACGATCCCAAATCTTGCGGTCCCGATATTCACCTTCCAGAACCGTAAACTCCAGCTCCAGAAAACTGCCCGCGCCATTTTTGGTGGGCTTCATCTGCGAGCCGGTTATCGCCGCCACATAATCACCGGCCGGCAACGGTTCAAAACCAACATTCGGTTCCACTTCATTAGCGTTAAATCCATTCAAATTTGCCATCTCGTTATGTTCCTTTCAGGGTTAAAAAATATTGTTCCCAAACAATTAGTTTCTCTATTTAGACTTCATCGCATCCATAAGAGCATGCCAGCTCAACGGAAGCTCATATGGCAGCGAATATCGGTTCTTAGCCAGACATGAAGGTGAACCAATACAACGCAATACTCTCTCGCCTCCATCCTTGCCCAGTCCCGCCGCGACAGTGCGGGTGCGGTTGAAACCGGCTTCCTCCGTCTTGGTGATGACTTTACAGGTGGCAAAGAGGACGGCGTCCACCCAATGAGTCAACAAGGCGGTGGCATGTTTATGCAGGCGGGGTGAATACCGGTCATAAGCGCCATGTTCGGGGTCATCAAACTTTTCAACCTTACTGTGGGCCAGGAGAATGACACACATCCCCTTATTGCGACGCAGGATATTGAGCCCGCTGACTACCTGCTGCCAGAGAGTGATGGCATGACTGTAGCCCCGAGCAAAACCACCATCGACTTTTTCAATGGAACTAACCCCATACTTTTCACACAACTCATCCCAGATCAGCCGTTCCAGCCAGTCACAGGAATCAATTACAACCGTCTGGTAATTATGTTCCTCGCAAATTAACGTGTTGAGAGCATCTATAACATCAGCGAAGCTCTCTGCCAGGGGAAATGAATCACAGTCGATCTGATCCAGTCCATCTTCGGTTTGGATGAAGATCGGCTTCGGCGCCTGGGCGGCCGTGGTACTTTTGCCCGTACCTTCCTGAGCGTAAATTAGAAATCGAGGCGGTGAATCTTTTTTGCCGCTGTAAATTGTCTGCAATTTAGACATAGTGTTTCCTTTCGTTTGGAGGTTATTATTTCCCAATCTATGAGGGCAGGTGGGCCAAGGAGGGGAATCAAACCGTCGTCCCGGTGATTCCCCCTCCCGGCCACAAAGCGTCCGGGGGGTGACCGTTTAGACTCGCCACAAGCCTACTCGGACGCTGATACTGCTCAGCTTACATCCAGCAAGCGAGGCTCTTCGTAACCGGTGGGCCAGTGGTCATTCTGTCGACACGACAGCAGCCGCCGGATCGCGGCTTCGTTTTCCCTTTGGGCCCGTAACAGAGTCTCATCGCTGATGCGCCATACTCCACATCTGAGCGGCTCGCGTTTTTCAACGACAACCAGATGGACCGGCGCCATCAGACCGTCAAGTACCTGGGCCAGAACCGCCTGATAAAAGGCCATCTGGTGATGATAGCCGTAACGCCGGGCATCCGATTCGAACCAGGTCAGATCATCACAAGTCTTGAAATCCACGATCCCGCGATGGGGATGAACCCAGTCGATACGAATCTGCGACGGCACTTGACAATATGGGGCCCTGACGACACCTTCAGCCCGGCCATACAACAATAAATCAATCGCTTCATCATTCATGGACACCCCAGATGCCATCTGTTCGATTAGCTCTACCTGATCGTGAGAGAGCACCGGACGGCCTTGCTCGGCCCGCCAGGCGGCAAACTTCTTGGTGGTGTTGCCATAAGGTTTGCCGGTAGCAGGATTAATCGGGCCGCCTAACGCATAATCGCGCTCATAAATGTCGCGCCCTTCCAAAATCCGGGTGTGAGCCGCCCGGCCCAATACATAAGCCTGTGAATCCTTATCCTCAATCAGACCCAGATTCTTCTTGCGATAAAGCCAGGGGCACCGCATAAAGTCGATTAACTGATGGCTGCTCAGATAGCTCTCTGCCTGACGGTGATACTGCTCGGCAGATTCCACACCCAAAACACTCAAATCAATGTTCAGTTCATTCATATTTATGGTCTCCATGAGTTATTCCCTTCACCTGTTATATCTGTAGTTCCGACGAATCTGTTGCGCGGAAATCTGAGATTTCGTAGCCATGTTGAGTAAATAACTCTCGTATCTCATTAATCTGACGATAGATAGTGCCCCGATGGACGCCCAAGTTTTCTGCAACTTCAGAAGGTGAATAGTCCTGCAATAGCTGGCAGGTACGCTGCAAGTCCGGAGGGAGTTTTGTCATCAGAAATGCCAGGTCCATCCGCAGCTCAAGCTGCCCAATCTCACTCAGCTCACCCTGGCGGGGATCGTTAATAATTTGCGAATAGCGATTAACAGGGTCATCGTGAACCAGTGGTACTTCGCGAGCTCGCTTTCGCTGCCTGATTTCCTTTTGAACGGTATTTCTGATGAACCAGTTCAAAACAAGATTAGTGAATGTTTTTCGGTGGGACCTTTTCTCATCGAATTTCTTAAAGGCCTTGAGGATGGCAACCGCCATTTCCTGCTTCAGATCATCTAACTGGTCATCGCTCAATCCAAACAGAACCGCAAAACGCCGTCCGCGATACTGGATTTGGGCCAGGACATAGTCATCAATTGGGGAGTGGTTGGAGGATGTATTGTTCCGCCGGTCAATAGATTGGTTACCCATAAGTAACGCCTTTCTCGTGCCAGGCACGAAAAATGGCTCGCTGAAGAACACCGGCGGGGAGCGCTTCAGCGAGCCATATATAAAAAAAGCCTCGCCGGTTTTCGCTCTTCACCGACGAGGCGTTACTTTTGGGGTAACAATGTTACTTTTGAGGTAACATTAAGATTTTTTTTCTTCTATATTCCAATTAATCTCCTGCTCTGGGCTGTAACGTATGAATTTCCCGTAAGTTATGGCATTTTCAAAATGTTTCCGGGCTTGCGGAATTTTATCCATTGCCTCGGCCTGGATGAGGCCAGAGACATTCTTGCGGACAGCAACTCGGGCTTTTTCAGCATCGGTATTAAATTTTCTACTTTTGCCGCCCATGCCCGTAATCTTCAATAGGTGCTCCTGCAATTTACCTAATTCATCCTGGGCTTTATCTTTCCTGCCTAAATCGTGGCATCTTTCAGCGTCCTCAACCTCTTCTTTTAATTCCTGTACTATACCTTTATATGCATCAATAGCCTCTTGGTCTGCCACCGGGTCCTCAAACTCGTGGAGTTTGACTATCGGATTCTTGCTTTCCTGAGCCTGCAAGTCACAACAGTATAATTCACGATTCTGGTTATTCAGCAAAATAGCCAGGATGCGAGCACCTTTAGTATTACGTAGATGGGTCTCCTCACCATCAAACACTAACCGCCAGGTATCCCCGAGCCACTCGTAGGAATATTTGACCTTATGGTCTTCAGAACCTGTCTCTTCCCAGGATATGCCGTATTTGAGCAATTGCTGAGGCAAAATCTCATATTGAGTCAATAATTCAGCATCCAGGTCCACACGACAACCCTGTTCACGACAGAGAATTTGCATGTGACAGTCGCCATTATCCAACATAAACACATCAGGTTCAACATAACATCCTTCATGACAACCTGGACACCTTATATGGGACGCGTTTTTTGCCTGCACAAGAATACCCATTTTTAGGAACTCAGGGACAATCTCTGCCGACCATCCCCTTGTGTCAGAATGGAGCAAAAAATTGTTTCCGTATTTTATCTGCTCAGCTAAAAACTCTAAATAAGGCTTCAAAATACTCATGCAACTTCAGCTTCGATATCATCTAGTAATCTGCGTCTAAATCCCCACTTGTCGATATGCCGTTTGATAATATTGTGATATTTATTGTCTTCCAGGGTGGAATAATCTGGAAGTCCCACTGCAAACGTTACCGTCTTTGGCTTTCTGCCTTCTTCGGGCTTGAATACCGCCTGCATTTTAGCTCTCTTGATAATTATGTTACCCATCGTTGCTTTATAGGCGGCAGCAATAGCAACCATTCTTTCATGGAGTTTCATTTCCTGGCCATCACGAGGTTCGATCTTAATGATTACCTGTTCACGACCGGGCATATCAAGTGAGAGTGACTTTAACTTGACTGTGTCGATCATCGGTTCTGTTTGGAAGCGGAAATTCGGATTTTTGAGATTCGCAAGATCATACACACGAGTATTTTCATCTGGAACTCCGTCAAGATCTAATATTTCTTTACAGAACAATTCCTGCATTACTTTTACGGTTTTAGCCCCTCGGGCATGCACACGAAGTATGCCGCTCTCTGGTTCATACATGAAAACCACCTCAAATACCGGCCGTCGTGCGGACCGGATCAGGTTGCCCTGATCATTATATCTCATTTCCGGCTTGGCGCTGTCTTCCGGATATGCAAAAAAACAATGCCGGTCAGGGACTTGACGATGGTAATAATCAACCTGACAATGCCTGCCCTTTGCCTGCTTTTTAAGATATTCAGAAATCGCCTGGGCCAGACGATCTAATGAAGACTGGTCACTATCGCAGGGTAAACCTACCCCTATTTCACAATCTTTCCATGCGGACATGGAGTCCAAATATTGATTTCTGTAGGCATATTCAAAGACATCATTATGCTTCAGCCACGCCCACATGACTCGAGCATGGTATCCTTCGATTTTATTTTCACAATATTCTCGGGACAGATTGATATTATGAACCGGACTCGATGCTTGTTCGACCAAGCATTGAACACCATGATCATCAGCCATGGAACATATATCACGAAAGTCTTGCTCTAGACTACCTGAAATAGATAAGCCCAGCTCGGAAATAGATTCGCTCAGATCATCTATTTCGGTTTCCCCCAAGTCGCGCAACTGGTCATTTTCTGAAACTGTCCAATTGAAATCCGGAAGCAGGCTGCGTCCCTCCAGATACTCTTTTAATAATGCGTTCGGGGTATTTCTGAGAAAAGATTTGAGAGAGTACGCCGCCATGAATCATCCTCCATGAAAAAAAGGTGCCAATATATCCATAAGTTTAACATGGCGGATTATATGAGCAAATCTTATGTCAGAAAACACTAGATATTGTATCTTGCTATTTATAAACAAGTTATGATTTTACCCAGAAAAATCGAGCCGTCAAATCAGCCACAAATGGTGACCGTCCCGAAATAATCTGCCTGGATGGCAGGGTGAAGCGAGAGGTTGTGCAGGTTTTTACACCGTTTTTTCCACATTGAAATTTGTCACAGTTAGCCAGTAAGTCAGTTGAGTTGTAATCACGTAAACGCTTACTAATTTTGGCATTTAATCTGGCCCGGTACTTTTTCATTCCCGGCTCACTACGAAATTATCCGATTTTGTATTTGCATTTCCGATTTGTTGATGTAGATTGTGGTTATACGATTTTTTTCAGGAGACACATTTGACCTAAACAAGCAAAACATAATTTAATACTAGAAATCGTCATGCACTGAGATTTCAATCACCTCGTTCGAAATCGCAAAATTTGTTAGCGGGTGGTTTGGAAGGCTCGGTGCCCGTGTATTTTGATACAGGGGCGCCGTTTGCTTTTATGACCCGCTGGGCTTTTGCGAGCCTCGAACGAGCGTAATTGCAGCGGCGTCCCCTTTTTGCGCATAAAGGACGCTAAGTTCCTATTGTTACAGCAGTTGGTCGGGGCTGCTGTGGCAGAAATAAAAGTTTTTTCTCTTGCAATGAGAACAAACATCTGATAAAATACAGGAAGTCGTAAGTTTGGGAAGTATTTTTATGGCTTTAGGAGTGTGAACTTAGGCAGAATATGCCGCCTTTTACATTTGAATAGGTGAATCACTGTTACCAGTGAGCGTCTTGCTCAAAACCGCTAGTTTATTGTTAGAAGACGCATACCGGTTGGTGCCCATTTGCCATTTGGCATTGGGTATCGCTGGCGTGTGTTCTTGACAGGTCTGTAGCGGGCCCAGCGCGAGCATAGGTTTGGCGGTGCCCTTATTTTATGCACTGCCATAAAAATGAAAAACACCTGGTCAAATAGACTGGACGCTACGTATAATCAGGATGGAAACTTAACAATTACACTATTACGGAGGATTTGACATGAAAAATGGCGTTATCATTGTTTTTGTGGCAACTTTAGCTTTTGCCGCTTCTGCCTGTTCAGCGGCAATTATAACCATTGCTATCGAAGGTGTGGTCGATTCGGTTGTTGACCCTTTGGGTAAACTAAACAGTTCGATAGGTACAGGAAGTACAATATTAGGCACATATTCTTTTGATACCACGGCCCCTGATTCGAGCGACCTTAGCTCTGTCGGCGATTATAGGCAAGAGGGAACAAGCACACAAATAGCAATAACAATCAACAGCCTTACTTTTGCTAGTGTGGTTGGCACCCCCAATTATACCATTGGCATAATAAATAACAAATTAGGTCGAGATAGATACTATGTGGGCAGCACTACAAATATGAACACTAATTCCCTGTCTATTGCTGAAATATCATGGAATCTGGAGGATCATACAGAATCAGCTTTTAACAGCATTGATTTGCCACTAACACCACCGGACTTATCGAACTGGGATATAAATTCCTTTCGCATTTCAGAGAATGCGTGTGCTGAAGAAAATTTCGATATATATGGTCATATTACCTCGGCGGTATTGGTTCCCGAACCAACCCTTATAAGTTTATTAGCTGCGGGTTTACTGGCGATTCGTAGACGTAGTCTTTAAATAATTTTTACTATTCCAATCTCGCGAAAGGAGAAAACGGGTATGGTGCGCGCAAAAAGAAGTCTTGCAATTGTGATGTTTATTATTCTTACCCTCACCGCAATTTCAAATGCAAACGAAGTTTGTCTCAGAGCTATAGCGATTTCCGGCGGTGAAGACCATACGTTAGTACTAATGGAAAATAATACTGTATGGGCATGTGGCAGTAACTCAGATGGTAGGTTAGGGATAGGGGAACCTGGCGGTTCATCCAATGTACTTATACAGGTTTATGATGGCGAAATGGAAACAACTTCTAATTTTCTTGAAGATATTATCGCCCTTGATGCCGGTTGGTATCATTCGCTCGCTGTTGATAATGTTGATGGCAATGTCTGGGCCTGGGGTGGTGATACAAACGGTCAAATAGGTAATGGATCCACTACGGTAGAAATTACAGTTCCCATCGCCGTTTTTGCTGGCGAACAAAGCACTGACCCAAACGCCATTCTCGAAAACATAACCTGTGTTTCCGCAGGCCGCAGCGGTTTGCACTCGCTCGCTTCCGAAGGGGAATATACTTACGGCTGGGGCTATAACGCTTACGGGCAATGCGGCAACGGAACTTCCGGGGCTGACATCGAAACTCCCGTCAAAGTCAAAACGAGTTTGGACCCGGTTACTTATCTCGGCCACGACACCGGTTTCGACATCATCGAAGTTGACGCCGGGGTACAACACTCTATCGCTCGTGACGCTAACGACAACGTCTGGGAATGGGGCAATAACACACTTTGCGCCCAGAAGGTTCCCGGCGAAAACGGGACAGGCTATCTTGAAAACATCATTGAAATCTCCTCCTGCTATCATTCTCTGGCACTCGATGAAAACGGCAATGTCTGGCAGTGGACGACCGGATACCCTGCCAGAGTTCCCGGCGGCGAAATGGGGACGACCTATCTTGAAAACATCGTCGCCATTGGCGCAGGTTCAAGCCATAGTCTCGCTCTCGATGCTGAAGGTTTCGTCTGGCAATGGACCGGAACCGCCACACCGACAGCCCCGACCATCGTCCCCGCCGGCGAACAGGCAAGCTACTCCGGCTATCTTGAGCACATCACCGCGATTGACGATGGTTACACTCATCAGTTAGCAATAGAGGACACCGGCGAAATCTTCGGCTGGGGAAGCAACGCTATTGGCAAACTTGGTATCGGCATCTCTGGAGGCTATTTCACGGCCCCTGTCAAGATGATCTGTGCCGATGCGGGCTATGACTTCGATGTAACTCTAACCGCCACCCACCAGGGCGACTGTGTGTCCCCCGATGATTCGGTAACCCTCACCGCTACGCTCGACCCCAACGGCACCACCGCCATTAACGCAGATATAATCCTTTACATACCGGACAATCTTATCTTTAGCTCCGCAACTCCCGCCACCGGCTATCTCGACGAAACCGAATACTGTTACATCTGGCCAAACGTAACCGTCAACCCCGGCACTCCCGCCAGTTATTCCATCACCGCCACCGTCAGCAACGCCGTCACTCCTCTGGAAACCCTATACAGCACCGTGGACATACTTTCAGACTATTACTACATTCAGGACCAAACCTCTTTCGACCTCTGCTGTTACGGCGGTGATATAATCTATGTTTCCTCCCACGCCACCGGCTATAACAACGGCACCAGTTGGGCCAACGCCTACAACACCTTACAGGAGGCCCTTGCCAGAGCTGCTAACGGCTGCGGTGATGAAATCAGGGTTGCCGCCGGCACTTATATACCGGGGACACTGTCCACCGATAAATTCACCATCCCCGCCGACGTGGAAATCTACGGCGGTTTTACAGGCACCGAAACCACCCTATCCGAACGCAAACCCGCCCGCAATAAAACTTACCTGAGCGGCAACATCACCTGCTCAACCATTATCAATCTCAACAATTCGACCACCGGCGTAGTTATCGACGGCTTCATCCTGACCAGCGCTTACGGTAACGCCGTCACTTGCGGCACCGGCACCGAACTAACCATCAGCAACTGCCGTATAACCAACAATACCGGCAACGGCATAAGCTTTAGCACCAACAGCGATTTGATTGTCGATCATTCTATTATCTGCGATAATAACGGCAGCGGCATAAGCGGTTATGCCGATATCCTCTCAGCCACAAACTGCTGGATACACCTGAACGGCGGTACAGGCATAAACCTTTCCGCCTGCTCCACCGGCTCCGAAGTGCGTAACTGCACCATCGTCTACAACACCGGCAAAGCCATTGACGGCACCACAAACAATCTTGATGTCACCAATGGTATCCTGTGGGATAATAATTCTTCCGGCCAACAGTACGGCGGCGGCTGTATTCCCATCTATAGCTGCTATAATCACCCAACTCTGACTTGCGGCGACACTGACCCTAATAATCCAACCAATATCTTCTGCGACCCCTGTTTCGCCTATGATGATGAAACCCTCGGCAATTTCCACCTTTCCGCCAATTCCCCCTGTATTGATGAAGGTGACAACACGAACGTAATAACCGGCGAAACCGACATCGACAATGAGGACCGCATTAACGATACCTATGTAGACATGGGAGCCGATGAATATTATTCCTGCGATTCCGGCATAAGCTGCACACTCGACTATAACGCCGACGGTGTGGTAAACTTAAAAGAGTTCGCCCTGTTCGAGAAAGCCTGGCATAACTACGACCCCGCCACTAATAGTGACCCCAACGAAAACTACGACACCCGCTGCGACCTCGACAATGACCAGTACATCGACCTCGATGATTTGATGATTTTTGTAGATTCCACCAACGCCGAAACTTTCGGTTATTGGCTCTGGCAAGCCTGTTGGTATGATTCCGACTCTACCGCCGTCGCCATGATGCGAACCATGACAGTCCCCGAAGCAACCATCCTGACCGACACCCAAATCGAATCCAACCGCCAAGCCAAATGGCAAAAGAATCAACCCGAACGGGAATACACCACCTACGAAACTATCATAATGGTCGAGGACATAATCGACTTCATAGAAAACGACTGGCTAACCAACCCCGATTTCCAGAAGGAAATTACCGAAGACCAGTATAAGAAAGCCTTAGAAATGCTCTACGACTGGCTCGATGAACTTCTGACAGAATGGAAATCGGAGTTGTCCTCTGTAAGTAAAACAGCCTCATAGCAAATATGAGTTGATGTGATTAACTGAACGGGTAGCAATCAGATAGGTTGTTGCCCGTTTTTTTTTCTGTAGATATAACAACTACCCGCTCGGACAGCGAAAGCCGCTTTAGCGGAACGTGACCCGAGGGTGGCTGTTTTTATCTGATACCGCTTTATTCTCCGGCGAATTAAGATTGTGTTGCGTATCGCTGGCAGATGGATTATAATTATTACCGGTCGTATAGTAGCTTGGACTATATGGTCCCGGCGGCAGTATCAGAATTAACTTATCATTTTTTGACTAACGCCTGTTTAAGTGTTAGTTAAAAGAGTTACTATGGCCCACTGGCTCGTTGCCGGTGGGTTTATTTTTGAGATACTATTTATTCTACTTTGGGATACAGGCTGGGTCGGATGGGTCTAAGTTACAGTCAATGAGCCAACTCGCCGCTATAACAGCCAGATCTAACATGTTCAATTTGCAGTCGTCATTTACATCTCCGGCGAGATTGTATTCGCAGACATTGGTGATATCTCTGAGGGCGAGGCTGTCATCACATCCTGCCGTAACGGCTACATAATTATAACCTTCAGGGGTTGTTGACTGACCATAATCGTTTTTTCCCCATGCAACAATGGATCCATTGCTTTTTAAGGCAAGACAGTGATAGATTCCAGCGGCGACGGCTACATAATCGCTGCCGGAAGGAGTATTTGAGACCTGACCGTAAAGATCATCTCCCCATGCAACAATCGAACCGTCATTTTTTAAGGCGATGTCGTGGTATGACCCTGCGGCAATCGCCACATAATCACTGCCGGAAGGAGCCGATGAAATCCATCCCCACGAAACAATAGTGCCATCGGATTTTAAAGCAACGCTGTGATAGTCTCCGGCATCTACCGCAATAAAATCATTGTCGGAAAGTGGTGTTGCCTGATTGTGGGTATTATCTCCCCATGCCACTATCGAACCATCACTTTTTATAGCTATGCTGTGAAGCATTCCAGCGGCGATGGTTATGTAACCAGTATCTGAAGGAGTATTAGAGACCTGACCGGCACCATCACCTCCCCAGGCAACGATGGAACCATCAGATTTTAAAGCGAGACTGTGCCACCCACCCGCGCTGACAGCAGTATAATCATTGTCGGAAGGAGTGCCTACCAGTTGGCCGTAATTGTTATTGCCCCATGCAGCAATCGAGCCATCGCTTTTTATGGCAACGGTGTGATAGTCACCGGCGTCTATTGCGATAAAATCATTTCCTGAAGGTGGTGTAGCCTGGCCGGCACTGTTATATCCCCATCCAACAACGGTATGGGCCGATACGGGAAGGGCTGTACAAAGGAAAGCCAAAATACAAAACGAAACGAACGATTTTGTATGAATTTTCCACATACTCATTCTCCTATTCTTGGAAAAAAACATATAATCAAAAAGTACCAGGTTAATATTAACTGATATTTTCCGGATGCGCGGTTGAAAGAAAATCGCGATAAAAATCCTTAAGACACCTATACTTTTACATGATTTGATACCGCAAAGTCAAGAAAATTCAATGCCATGCCCTAATTTTTCTCGAAATCCCGTAATATACGGTTTTTCATGTGCCCGAACACTTATAGACATCACTTTATGCCAAACAGGACAAACATGATCAAACTCAAAATGCTTTTATATTTATGCTTTGGTGGAGATTCCGCCACATCTCCCGCTGCCTCTCCCAGCACACTTCCCGGATAATAGGCCGAATCTTAGTTTCCGGGATTGGCTCCCGCCCCTGAGTGATAGGGGGCAGGAACAGAATCTCTGCCTGAATATCAGGTGCCAGGTGCAGCATGTTCATAATCTGGGTTACCCGGGCCCGACTGACATGGCCCAGTTGGGCCAGATCTGTCTGGCTATAAACTCCGCCCTGTTCGATCAGATTCTCGAAATGGTAGGCCAGGGCCATCAAGCGCGAAAGTCGCGGCACACGGCCACTGGGCGTATCCACAACGGGGATTGGGCCGCGTTTGATACGTTTACGCCCGCGCTGGCCGGTGGGGAAATGTACCTCAAATGTCTTGGTTATCTCTGCCATTTAATTTACTCCTGCCTGGGTTAGGGCTTCAATATTAGCCTGATGAAATGTTATATGAATTTTATCCTGACCACTATCCCACGAAATCTGTTTTACCAGCAAATTCATGAGTTTGGCCTTTTCCTGCGGTCCCAGCGCGTTCCACATGGGGTCAAAAGTCTCTATGGAGCCCACCAGCTCATCAGAATTGAGCATCTGTTTTTCCCGGGCCGCTATTTGGGTATTGATCTTCGTCACCTCGTCCTGATGCTGCTTCATCTGCTGTTCATATGATTGCATCTTCTGGGCCACCGCCTCATCTTGCCTGGCCCGGCCGGCGGCTTTGCCCGTCTGTTTACTCAATTGCCGGATGCGTCTTTCTTTTTTGCTGCGCTCTTTCTTAAGGGATTCAATCTCTCCCAGCATTTTCGCCAGGGCACTCTGGACGCAGTCCCGTAATACCCCAGTGTCCTGACCGATACCCCTAATCTGATCAACCACAAAACGCTCCAGTTCCGGCGCTGGCAGTGATGGCCCGGGGCAGGTATTCCAACCCTGCTTTTGGGCCTTCAGGCAGACATAGTAACGATACCGCTTATTCGGCTTACTGGAATAATGATGCGTCATGGCACAGCCGCAATGTTGACAGCGTAGCAAGCCATTCAGCAAGGCCGGGTTTTTCTGGCTTCTATGCTGGGAATGGCGATGCTGTTTGAGCAGTCCCTGGGCCAACCCGAAGGTGTCCTCATCGACTATCGCTTCGTGTTCACCTTCATATACCTGATCTTTATATTTGACCTTACCCAGGTAAGTTACGTTCGTCAGCAGGGTGCGCAGCGTGCCCGTGTCGAAATTAACACCTCCCCGCAACTTGCCCTTCTTGGTATGGTATTTCTTGGTGGTAATGCCTTTCTCCCGCAATGACCGCAAGGTATCCATAATGGAGCCGGTTTGGGCATAAATCTCGAATATCTGTTTTACCTGGTCGGCCTCTCGGGAATTGACAGCCAGATATTTACTGCCGATTCTCTCTTTGAGATCATAGCCCAGTACCCGGTGGCCGCCAGCCCATTTGCCCTTACGGCGGGCCGCGGCAATTTTATCCCGGGTACGTTCCGAGATGATTTCCCGTTCAAACTGGGCAAATGACAGGAGAATATTCAGCGTCAATCTCCCCATGGAGGAAGTAGTATTAAACTGCTGAGTCACCGATACCAGCGAAACATTATTTGCTTCGAGTACTTCCATGATTTTTACGAAATCCAGAAGACTACGGCTCAACCGATCAATTTTATAAACTACGATGCAGTCAATCAAACCATCTTCAATATCCTGCATCATACGCTGGAAGGCAGGGCGATCGGTATTACCGCCGGTGAACCCTCCATCATCGTAGCTATCACCGATACTTATCCAGCCGGTGTGTTTCTGGCTGTTGATATATGACAGGGCAGCTTCCCGCTGGGCATCCAGAGAGTTAAAATCCTGCTCCAATCCCTCTTCGGTGCTTTTGCGGGTGTAAATTGCACAACGAACTATTTCTTTTGTGGCTCTTATCATTCACTCTACTTTCTGGGGCTGGGAAGTTTAAAGAAGTGGTATCCGTTCCAGTTACTGCCGGTAATTAAGCGGGCTATCGCCGACAAGCTGCGATAGACCTTGCCTTCATATTCAAAACCATTAGCCAGGACGGTGACCTGGTGCATGGTGCCTTTATATCTGCGAGGGATTACCTGGCCCGGGATAGGCAATCGGGGGTCACGGTTGTTGATAATGAAATCCGGGGCATCGAGCGTCTTGTCTGTTGATTTGTGTGGCGGTTCCAGATTCATCTCCGCCGGGGGAATGACACGAATATCCTGATCCCGCACCAGTTCCCGAGCTCGATTCCGGGCCCGGTTAGTAATACCACCTTCATCCAAGGCCTGCAGCCGCCAGGCAAGTCTTCGATACAGCCATTGGCGATTACAGGAACGGGTATCTTCACCGAACACATCGATATATTCCCGCCGCATTTCACCCACCGTCATCTTCTGAATTTCCGCGATTTTCTGTTTTGTAGTCATCTTCATTGCGCATACTCCCAGCCGGGGTTTTGAGCCATATTTCTCAGTTAACACAGACACACTTAAGCCCGATTTCACCGAGTTACTCAAGGGCTTTCTGAGAAAAATCTGGAGTATTTTTGCCGGTTTTTGCAGAATTCTGACATGCCTCCTCTGGGGCATTTTCCGGCTTGGGCGGGGTAGCCAGGGATGCGGAAATGATTTCAATAATCTGCCGCCGACGCTGGCGGGGGGTGAGTTCCAAATGTGACTTGGATTTGAGCAAGTTCGGCCTCCTGTTTTAAGAAAAAATACTAACTGCCTACACCCTCTATATCTGCAGCTGGGCCGATTTTGTCGCGCAGAAAATTGAGAAAAAATAAAATTGCGGGGGTGGTTTCATCAGGCCGAGTTCGAGACTTTTTTTATCTACCCCAAAACTTTTTAGAGTGTTAACTGAAAGAGCTCCAAGGGCGTCAGAGTCTCAGAGTTTATGGAGAATAGGCGTTTTTGGGCCTAATCCCAGTTAACAACCTGAGTACCCCCGTCCCAAAACCCCGTCAAATCGAACGGGTTTCCCTGTACAAATATCGCGGATTCTGCGCGATTTGACGCGCATAAAAAAAGCCTCTCACAGGGGGTGTGAGAGGCTTTCGACTCCCCAAAACATCCTTATTTCGGAATTGCTAAAATGATTAACGGCCATGTGTCCAACTCGGGACCCCGAACGATACGAAAAAAGCCCGCGCTCTATGTTTTGTAAATCTTTATAAATAAATATCTTATGCCACACTCGCGTTTTTGCGTTGTTTTCTCTCGTTTTTCAAGCGTAAGGTTCCGGCCAAGTGCATCTTGCGGGGTTCTTTGAAAAATTGATAATACGGCTCATGATTTAATGGAGAGGCAATCATGGGCAAAGCGCGAAAATCTGATACGGAACAGCGGCAGTTTTGGCGGATGGTGCTGGAGACATTTCAATCCAGTGGGTTATCCGTTCGTCAGTTTTGTCGGCAGGAAGGTTTATCTGAGCCATCTTTTTATTCCTGGCGCAGGCGTCTGACCCAAGCCCGAAACTCTGATTACGACAGCAAGTCAGAGGCGCAGCCGGAGGCCTTCATTCGCGTTTCGATGCCCCCGTCCCAGCCCGGTTCTCTGGAGCTTGTTCTGGCGGCTGGCCATACATTGCGGATACCTTCAAATATCGACGATGCATTTTTAACCGGCGTTCTTTCCGCGCTAAAACAGGCAAAGCTATGCTAACTCTGCCCCCGGCGGTGAAGATTTTCATTTACTCTCAGCCGACGGATATGCGTTGCGGTTTTAACAAGCTTTCGATGCTGGCGGAAAACTTCATGCTTCAAGATTCGTTCAGCGGCCATCTGTTTGTGTTCTTCAATAAACGCGGCGACAAATGTAAGATTCTTTTCTGGGACCGCACCGGATTCGTCGTTTGGTATAAGCGGCTGGAGGAAGGCACGTTTGAAAAAATCCCCGGCAAAAATAATCAGGCATCAATCGAAGTTGATATTGCCAAGCTAAGCTGGATACTGGAAGGCATTGATTTATTTCGCAGTCGCCGCCGAAAACGCTATGAGCGTAAAAGCTCGCTATAGGCTCTTAGAGTTAAGAATATTACATATTTTCTCATTTTTATGCTTGCTTTTTTCATCATTTCGCTTATCATAATCTCATCGTTAAGGATGACGAAGTTACTAAACGTTACGGATTGATGATGGCTGAAAAGATAACCGCTCAAAGCTCTGTCGAGCAGCTTCCCGATGATGTTGCCACTCTTAAAGAGATGGTTCTGACGCTGTTGGGTCAGATTGATGATCTCAGCGGCCAGTTGTATTATCTCAAGCGGCAGTTGTTCGGCAAGAAAAGCGAAAAGCTCGATCCGGCTCAGCGTTTGTTGTTTGAAAATCTTTACGAGGAAGTTCAACAGAAGATTGAACAGCAGAAGCCCTCACGCGCCAAGGTTGTCAAAGGCCGTAAGAATGCTAATCATCAAGGCCGCAAGCCGCTACCGGAAAATTTGCGCCGCGAAACTATCGACATTGAACCTGCCGAAGAAGAAAAAACCTGCCCGGTATGCCATAACGAAAAAGAACGTATCGGCGAGGAAGTAACCGAAAAGCTGGATTATGTGCCCGCATCTTTTTATGTTCAGCGTTATGTCAGAAGCAAATACGCCTGCAAGGTTTGCGAGAATAATATCTCAATCGGCGAACTGCCGCCCATGGCGATCGACAAAGGCATTCCCGCTGAAGGTTTGCTGGCGTATATCATAACGAGCAAGTATGCGGACCACCAGCCGTTGAACCGTCTGGAAGGTATTATTAAGCGGCACGGCGTGGAAATCAACGTCTCAACCATGTGCGACTGGGTGGGCAGTTGCGCTGAACTGCTGGAGCCGCTGGTCAAACGTATGCGGGAGAAGATTCAGCAGTCGGAAATCATTTATACCGATGATACCTCCATCCCCATCAAGAGCAAAAACCGTAAAGGATCCACGTATAAGGGCTATTTGTGGGTTTATATCGATACTGATTATAATGTGGCGTTTGATTTTACGCCGACGCGTTCGCGCGAAGGTCCGCTAAATTTTATCGGCAGAGATTATCAGGGTTTTGTGCATGCCGATGCTTATAGCGGCTATGATGAACTGTTTCGGGCTACCGATGCCGTTGAGGTGGCTTGTAATGCGCATGCGCGGCGGAAGTTTGAATACGCTTTAGACAGCGACCCGGTGCGGGCGGCACATTTTATGGTGCTCTGGGGTAAGCTTTATGAAATCGAGCGACGGGCAAAAGCGGAAAAATATTCGCCGGAGCAACTTTTGCAAGCCCGCCAGGAAGAAGCCCTGCCGATCTTTGCCGAAATCCGGGCGAAGCTGGATGAGTATCAGGGACAGGTTCTGCCTAAAAATAATATGGGCAAAGCCGTCACCTACGCCCTGAACCAGTGGGATGCCCTGGTCCGCTATACCAGCGACCCACGGCTGAGCATCGATAATAATCTTTCGGAACGAACGCTGAGAATGGTAGTCATTGGCCGAAAAAATTATATGTTCGCCGGCAGCGAAGCCGGAGCCGAACGCGCCGCCATAATCTACAGCCTGGTCGCCGGCTGCAAACTCCACAATCACGACCCATTCGCGTATTTCAATTATGTCCTCAGAAAAATCTCCACCACCGGCGCCAACCAAATCGACACCCTCCTGCCCGCCAACTGGAAAACCCCGCAAAATTAACCCGCCCCAACCGCAATCCACCAATTGTCAGCCAAGGTCTACTTGGCCGGAAACTTACAGCAGCAAACCAGAAGCCGTCAACATTAGCTTCTATGACATTACCTCCCAATTGGCTGACCGAACCATAACTTGATTCACCACCATCAATGGAGTTGCCAACATGAGCAGATGCATTATTGATACTGAGCGTACGTCTGACATCACGAGGATCAACATCACTATCTCCTGAATTAGAACCGCAGCTACCACTGCTACATGTATTAGCCACAACATCACCCACCATAGAAAATGTTACGACAACCAATAGTAGCAAAACCAATCGTATTCGTAAAATCATATCAGCACCTCTCACTGTATGCAGAACCATATCAATACACTTATATCATTAAATACAGAAACTTATAGTCCCGGTGCCGGCGGGTAAGGCATTCCTATGCTATTGCAAAACCGCTTTTTGCCACATCTGTTGGAAACGCCCACTGTGGCTACACGTGTCACAGGACCACAAAAACGGGACTCAGAACCATCGTCATAGGCGCAATCGTAAAAGCATGAGTAGTAATGGAGGCTATCCCAACGAGCAGTTACTTCGTATTCTGTTTTTGCATAGACCCTAACTCTCCCAATGTTTTCAGTAGTATTACAGTATTCAGTGGTGTTTAAGTTAACCGAACATGAGCCATAGTCGTAAGAAACACTGTAATATGTTTCATTGTAAATTGAAGCATAAAAGGTAGGGGTGTCCCAAAGCAAACCGACATATCCACGTACACATCCGCATGGCAAATTAGGCGGATCCCACGAAGCGATATCTGGGAAAGTAGGCACGCCGTATGCTGGTGTAATTTTTGTGTTGCATCCTTCGCAGGTAATCAAAATTCTAGCTTTTTGTTTGCCCCAATCATACCTTATTCTCATATAATCGGGCCTCGGCATGCCACATGCAACGTATTCGGTGCATGATGACGGGATATAACCTGCGGTATATTCTCGTGCATAGCACATTGTATACAATGCAATCATAATAATCCCAATTCCCCAAACTGCTTTCTTAAGCATAATTATCACTCTTATACAACGCCATGCTATGGTTAGGCAAATGCCGTAAAATCAATAATATTTCATGTAGTTAAACAAACTTATAGCCCTGGTGCCGGTGGGTAGGGCATTCCTATGCTATTGCAAAACCGCTTTTTGCCGCATCTATTGGAAACGCCTACCGTAGCTACACGCTCTATATCTAAACAGTGTATGGCCCAGCTAGTATGGCATGTCGTATAGGACGTTTCTACTAAATATATCACTTGACGATAAATCTTGACGTTACTTATTGATTCAATCGTACTACAATATTCACGAGTGTTCAACCCTACACTGAGCAGATCATTATCACCATAATTGACATCTGCATAGCTGAAAGAATAATATTCTTTCAAGTATTTAGCGCCATATTGCTCGTCCGCTATCTGCACATACCAAATATAATCATCATACCCGGGGCAACTTAAATCTCCCTGGAAAGCATCAAGGCACTTTATCGTCCAATATGGCTCCCCTCTGTGCCAGAATAAGTGAGACAGTTCCTTGTCATTAATTAGACTTGAGGGCAGGGAGTGATTTGGTATGCTGGAGCGTATGGATACTACACGAAAGAAAGAGGGATTGTTGGCCCCGGAGAGAGGTGAGCCGCAGCGCAGCGGAGGCGAGCCGAACGGAGGGGCCAACAATTCGGCGACGGCGGGCCCGGTCCCTAATCCGGAGGTATTGTCCCGGCCGACCCGGCGGCGGCACACGGCGGCTTACAAGGCTCGTATCGTCGAAGAGGCCCAGCGTTGTACCGGCCCCGGTCAGATCGGCCAACTGTTGCGGCGGGAAGGATTGTATTCCTCAGCCCTGACCTTGTGGCGACGCCAATACCACAGTGGTGCCCTCAAGGGCCTCAAAGATGACCAGCGGGGTCGCAAAACCACCCGTGACAGCCGGGACCGGGAACTCGAGCAGCTTCGTCGTGACAATGAACGGCTGACCAAAAAGCTCCGTCAGGCGGAACTGATTATTGAGATTCAAAAAAAAGTGGCCGCGATGATGGGCAATCCGATCGAGACGCCGTTGGACAACGAGGAGAACTCATGAGACTGATTGAAGATTATCGCGATCAAACCGGGGTCCTGCCCTTGTGTGAGGCATTGGATGTTCCCCGAGCATCGTTTTATCGTCAGCAGGCCAGGAATAACACCAATGAGACCATGCCGAGCAAACGCCCACGACCGGAGAATGCCCTCTCAGAAGCCGAACAGCAAACCGTACTGGATGTGCTGCATGCCCCGCGGTTCATTGATCTGGCTCCTGCCCAGGTCTATGCCCAGTTGCTGGAAGAAGGCCGTTATCTCTGTTCGATCCGCACGATGTATCGCCTGCTGGACGTTCAGGGTGAAGTGCGGGAACGGCGGGCGGTGGCCTCGCATCCGGTCTATGCCAAGCCGGAACTGCTGGCTACCGGGCCCAACGAACTGTGGTCCTGGGATATCACCAAGTTGAGAGGTCCGGTCAAGTGGACGTATTATTATCTGTATGTCATCCTGGATGTATTCAGCCGTTATGTCGTGGGCTGGATGATCGCCGCGAGAGAATCGGCTACCCTGGCCAAGCGGTTGATTAGCGAAACATGCGATAAGCAGAATATTGCCGAGGATCAACTCACGCTGCATGCCGACCGCGGCTCGTCAATGAAATCCAAGGTCGTCGCCCAGCTGCTCTCGGACCTGGGTGTGACGAAAACCCACAGCCGTCCACAGGTGTCTAATGACAATCCGTATTCGGAAAGCCAGTTCAAGACCATGAAGTATCGGCCGCAATATCCCGACCGGTTCGGCTGCATTCAGGATGCCCGGGCCTTTGCGGTGGAATTTTTCCGGTGGTACAATGAGGAGCATCGCCACTCCGGCATCAGTCTGTATACCCCGTCCGACGTCCATTATGGCCGCGTCGAACAAATCCAGATCGACCGCCAAAATGCCCTGGATGCCGCCTATCAGCGATATCCCAAGCGTTTTGTGAACAAACCACCCCAGGCCGCATTGCCCCCGCAAGCCGTCTGGATCAATCCACCACAAAACAAGGAAATCCAAGTGTTAGTTTAGAGCTTAATTTAATTCCGGAACTGTCTCATTTGACTTGACAATTACCGTCTAGATATCCTTTTGCAGGTGTAACTTTCGCATTACAACCTTTACATGTTATTAAAATTTTGGCTCCTTGTTTGCCCCACTGACATTCTCGTGTACAGAGCATGGGCTCCGGTAAATTATCTGGGTTATGCTCGTTACATTCTTGTGGAAAGATATTATCTGCACAAATTGTGCCACATAAAAAAGCCATAAACATTATCATTGAAAGTAAGAAAAATCTATTCTTCATACCACATCCTTATACGATGTTAATTCATTGGAATTATTCGTCACTTTATGACAAGCTAATTTCCAAAGCTGTCTTAATCCTGCCGCAGCCTCATCCTTACCCATCTTACTTACTCCCTGACGTCGATCTGTGAAGCAGATGGGAATCTGTTTAATACTCAACTTTTCCAGCTTGGCCCGATGATTAACTTCCACCTGGAATATATAGCCTTCGCTGGCGACCTTGCTTAGATCAATTTTCTCTAAAGCCTCTTTCCGAAAACATTTAAAGCCCGCGGTAACATCTTTGATATTACTACGCAACATGATCTGTGTGGTCAGATTAGCACAACGACTAAGCAGCCAGCGTTTCAGCGGCCAGCCAGCAATACGTCCCCCTTTGACATAACGGGAACCAATCACCACATCCCCGCCTTCCCGGCAGGCCGCAAGCAAACGCGGGACATCGGTAGGGTCATGACTGAAATCCGCGTCCATCTGCACGATATACGACCAGCCATGTCGCAAGGCAAAGGCAAACCCGGCTTTATAAGCATTGCCAAGCCCTTGCTTGGCCGGTCGATGCAAGAGATAAATTCCGTCCTGAGAAGCAATTAGCTTACGTACCACAGCAGCGGTACCGTCTGGGCTGTTATCATCGACTACCAGGATATCTACCGGCTCCGACAGAGAACGCAAGGCCCCGATCATTGCAGCGATATTCTCGCGTTCATTGTAAGTGGGGATAACCACCAGACAATCCGCCCCCGGGCGAATGGTTTCAACCGATACACACCGACCATTGAGCCCGGCATACGCCACAGGCACTTCAATATGAATAGACATACTCCGACCTTCCCCTGGCGCAAAAACTCCACCATAAGAGCAAACTACGCCAGAACCAAAAGTACTACTATTCCCAGACCGATGAGACCCTCCCGATTCCAAGATCGAGCGTGTCTCCCCATTTCCAAACGGCGGCCAAAACAGCACCGCAGAAACAACACATTCACTATCGATGACAAATAACTACAGGGATATGTGGGGTTTGTCAAATAAAAAAACTTAAAAAAATAATATAGCATGTAACTTGTTTAATAATTATCATTAGCAAATAATTATAGAACATTTTTTTTATTATTAAGATCGGAAGATGTACTCAACATTTTTCCAGTCAAAGACACAAAACATCACGAGGTCCCGTTGCAAAAGTATATCAAGATTTCATTAATCCTTATTGCCTATCAGATAATTATCTTCTTCTGGGGCAAATATTGGCTAACCGATATAATGCCCCCTAATGATTTTGCCGGAGCAGTTGCCGTTGTCAGTGAAATACACGATTCTGTCATAAACTTTGATTTTAGTAACTGGTCCTCTCGACGGTTCTGCGGCAGTGCCAATTCAATTTTAGGCGGAAGCCTGAATTGGAACGTTATGGGCTACTTACCCTTCACACTATTCTTTTCAATCGAACAATCAATCAAAATTGCGGTTTTGTTTTATTTAGGTCTGGCTGGGGCAAGTATGTTCTGGCTATGCAATTTGTTAACCAGACGAGTCCTCCTGTCTTTCTGGGCCGGACTAACTTATATGATCTGTCCCATTTTTATCTATCCCCTAAGTACTGCCGGTCACACCAATCTGGCTCCATATTTTGCGATTCTGCCCGTAATATTTTTGATGCTCTGGCGTTTATATGAGCAGCCAAATCGCTCTCGGCTTTTTTGGGCTGCAATATTTATTATGCTGGGTGTTTGGATAGACACAGAAAGAGCTTTCACTTCGTTGCCCTTTCTGTATCTATTCTTCTTTATAAAAGATGGCTTACCTAATAAAAACACCGTTGGTACTTGGTCCATACGAACAGCCTGGCTGATTGGCGCAGGCCTACTGGCTTTTCTTTTAGGAGCTTTTTTTATTATTCCCATGACCCTGGACGGTCGTAATCTGGCCTTTTTTCCCGAACCCATCCTGCAGAGCTGTCGCGAAATGTTCGGTATGAACAATATGTTCTATCTAATTGACCGAAACGGCTGGTTGATGTCCAAGCTGGCCCCTTATCTTCCGGACCGGGACCGTGCCGATACCGGCAATTACTATCTGGGTCTCAGTATCCTGATTCTGGGCGGTAGTTTCTTCCTGACAAAAAAGAAAATCGGCTATTTGCGATGGCTGCCGGGCCTGGGGCTTATTCTGCTCGGAGCGATTTGGTCCGCTTCGGGAATCTATAGCCTCTACGAAAATTTCTCCGGGCAGATGTATACTTTATATCACCATCTAACCTATGCCGACGATCATCCTTATCTATTGCCTGCGGTATTTGTAGCTCTGGCCGGCATTGCCATATTATTATTGTACTTGCGTCATAAATTGCATTTCCCGGCCACTTCATCTCTTAAGCTCACCTTGATTCTCGGTTTGTTGTTAGCAGCATTTTATCTGCCGTTGTTCAGACTATTGAGTCTGACTCCCCTATATTCCCACATGCGTAATCCCGGTTATTTCATATCGGCTTTGCCGCCTTTGGTATTAACCCTGGCAGCAACGATTATGGTTCATTATTTCAGCCGAAACTGGAAAAAGCAAAACTATATCATACTAATAGTAGTATTAATCAGCCTGACTCTGCTGGACTACTATCCTTATCGCGAATGTTTCCATAAACATGAACCTGAACAAAAAGTCACCGAACTTCGCCAAATTGCCCAAATCATGGATGATTCAGACTTGCCCGGTAGATTCCTGGCCCGAGAATCCTATAACCCTCTAGCTGACATGTTCATCCATCTCAGCAAACGCGATAGTGCCTGGTACTGGCTTAACTGGTCCTGCCCCAAGGCCACCCACTGGACCTTCATGCAGCAGATCTATCCTCAGCTCCATAATCCGGAAACTCTCGAACAGGCTCTGAAGCTGGCCGGTATATTTCAGGTTCGTTTCTTAGTCTATGACCTGACTCAAGGCCCGCCGCCTGCCGACACAGATAATTTGCGTAACTTGTTTTCCGGTAAAATGTATGCCCTCTATGAGAATCGGCTCTGTCGGGAACGAATACAGAATTATCAACTCCCCGGCCAAGCCCCGGATTCCCTGACAGAACTATCCCAACTGGAACAGATCCCGCCCGAGGATATTTCCGCTGTTTACAGTAGAAGTCAGGACCATATCAGTCTCAATCTAACCCTCACTCAGCCAGGTATGCTGGTACTAAGTCAATCCTATTACCCCGGCTGGTCTGTCACGATTAATGATAAACCAGAGCCTCTTCACAGCATCGCTGAGACTCTGCCGGCCCTGATCCTGCCGGCGGGAGAACATCATTTGGAATTTAGCTATCGACGGCCCTGGTATTTCTATTGCTCCGCCGCCCTGAGTTTGCTGACCCTGGCCATTATGACTTATCTGGCTGTTAAAAAGACGCCAGGGAGGGCTGCATCATGAAAACACCAAACAAAGCCATCGCCCCCAAACAACGGTATGAGTATTTTCCGGCCTTGCTGGTATTTGTCGTCAGCATGATAATCTATGGCTTTACCCTGGCCCCCACGGTAACCGGTGAAGATAGTGGGGAACTGATCGCTGCCGCCTGGGAAGGCGGGGTAGCCCACCCGCCCGGCTATCCGCTCTGGACCATGCTGGGTTGGCTGGCGATTCGGATATTCTTTATATTTGAATCTGTGGCCTTTCGGGTTAACCTGCTTTCGGCGATACTGGCAGCGTCTGCCGCTGCCGTGTTCTGCCGAACCTTGCAACGTTTCTTTGGGGTTAGACCCATTTTTGCGGTAACTGGAGCCATCTGTTTTGCCGCCGGAAGACATCTCTGGTCCCAGGCCGTTATAACCGAGGTCTATACCTTGCATATCATATTATTCTGTCTGATACTGCATTTCTTATTGGCCTGGATTGAAAAACCCAAAAATGGTTTATTATATCTTATCTCTTTCCTGACCGGCCTGGCCTTAGCCAATCATCATCTGGCCGTATTATTAGGGCCAGTATTGATTATTACCTTACTTGTCCGCAATCCACGTATATTCTTAAAATTGCAAGTAGTTATTATCTGTATATTAGCACTTGCCATTGGGCTTCTGCCCTATCTATACCTGCCCCTGGCAGCAGGAAGCGATCCTTATATGAACTGGGGCAACCCTGACAATCTGGAAAACTTCCAGCGTCATGTCCTGCGTCAGCAATATGCCGATGAATCCATGCACGCTCCTCGCAGCCCTCATCGCATCCTGGGGCATCTGGGTATCTTGTGGCAATGGAATACTAGGCAATACACGCTCTTTGCCATGCCTCTGATAATAATTGGTGCCATGGTTCTGATTCGTAAAAACAAGGGATTATTTATTCTTTGTTTGGGATTATGGCTGATCCATACCATAGGTCTATTGGAAATATTAAACATGAGTTTCCAAAGACAGGATGTGTTTTGTACTCAAGTATTTCAACTGCCGGCTTATGTCATTACAGCGATTTTCCTGGCTCTTGGCATGCAACGAATATCTCGAATAATAGCACATCTTAAGCCGCTTAATTTGCCATCATCCTTATTGGCATATCTGCCTCTGGCCTTGCTCTTAACAATAACAGCAACCAATTATCAGCATAACAATATGCGAAATTATTATTACGCTTATGACCATGCCGGTAACATTTTAGAATCCCTCAGTCCAAATGCTATTTTGATACCATCAGGAGATCATAACACCTTCCCCATTATATATCGTCATTTTGTAGAAGGATTACGTCCGGATGTTACACTGGCTGATAAATATGGTTATATTGAATATGAAATCTATAAAGACATGCCTCAGGCAGTTAAACTCATTCGTACCCGCCGACAACGAGAAGAAATCGAGGCCTGGCTCATAAAAAAGTCTGGACGACCGGTATATTACACAGTTAAACCCAGAATGGACCTATTGCCAGAATATACTGCCGCCACCTTTGGTATGTTAGTAAGAATCGTGCCACCCAACCAAAAGCTTGAAGAAGTCGAAACACATCTGCCGAACTATTATTATCGTAATCTGGACGATCTGAAAACTGCTCGGGACCACGCCGCTACCATTATTTTATCTGACTATTATTTTCATTTAGCATCTAATGCTCTGCGACAGGAAGATTTTAATCAGGCATTTACATATATCGACCGCACAGCAGAATTAAGCGCCGGCCTGAAAGAGGAGATGAATAACCTGGGAACCCTGCTGGCGGAATTCGGTTTGAATCAGCAGGCCATTGGTTTTTATGAACGATCCGCCAAGTTAGATAATAATTACTGTGTTCCTCGTTGGAATTTAGCATATTTGTTTAAATCCCAAGGCAATTTGATTTCAGCTATTCAGGTTTTCAATGATCTGGGTCGTATAGAACCGGAAGATTACCGTATATTCGGCGAACTGGGTTTCCTCTTACGCCAATATGGAGATATGGATCTAGCCATCAAAAATTGGGGTAAGTCTCTGAGTCTTAATCCTCAACAGCCCCAGATTATAGAAGCTTTGTCTAAAAATATATCTGATAATACGATCGGCAAATAATGAAAAAAACATCGGAAAGCTCTAAAAATAAACAATTGCCTGTTATATCAGTGATTGTTCCATCTTATCCCAATAGCAAATATCCAGAAAGTATCCGAGCTGCGCAAAAACAAGATTATCCTTCGGACAAAATTCAGATTCTACATGTCCAGGGCCGTAATGCCAGCAAACAAAGAAATGAAGCAATTCAAGCTGCTAATGGGGAAATAGTATATTTTCTGGATGAAGACTCTGTTGCTCCGCCAGATAATCTTAGAAAAATTGCCAGCCTTTTCAATGATCCAAGTGTAATTCTTGTGGGAGGTCCTAATGTCGCTCCTTCTGACGATACCCTTGTTGGCCAGTCCATAGATGTTATTTGGACTAGTTATTTCGGGATACTGAATAAAAAAAGTCGTTATAAGCCTACCGGGCCAATCCGATTGGCAAAAGATCATGAATTGATTGGCTGTAACCTGGCTATTTGCCGTAATGCAATTGAAAAAGCCGGCTTTTTTGATTGTTCCCTGTTCCCCAACGAAGAAAATGATTTAATTGAACGAATCCGCCAAATATTACCTGAAAAACAATTATGGTATGACCCTAAATTAATTGTTGTCCGGGAACGTCCTGCTCACTTTTCGGAATATGTAAAAAAACTTTTTTGCTACGGTCGGGGGCGCAGTATGCAATTTCGCAAGAGAAAATCTCCGACAAGTATTTATCATTGGGTGGTTTTGATGCTAATGCTCGCCATGATTATTTTGACAATAACATTACCTGGAGGGATCATTGCCTTAGTAGTTCTGGCGGCAAGCTATTTGGCAGTCAGTTTGGTGACTTCGATTATAGGCGGATTAAAAAAACGGCATCCGGTGGTTGCCGTATATTGTCTCGCTCTATTCCCTCTTACGCATTTAAGTTATACGATGGGTATGATTGTTGGACTATTCCGAAAACAGCCAAGCATTAATGACTGCAATGTCCCGATAAAAACAACTGCCGTTCCCGTAAAAAGAGAACACAAGTAGGCACCTGGTAGTGAGATCATTCTATGAGTATTGATATTCGAGACACTTCTGGAATTCCTGCAGTCCGCAATCCCCCATTTGACAGATGTAAGATCAAACGAAAATGGATTCAACAGTTTATCTTTTTTGGCTTGATAGGCGCTTCTGGTATAGTTGTAGGTTTGGGTATACTAAATCTGAGCATGCTGATTTATCAGAATTTTGTCATTGCTAATCTGATCTCATTTTTGGTTGCGGTAACCTGGAATTTCTTTCTGAATCGCCGTTTTACTTTTAAAAGTCAGGACAAATCTGTTTTTCGTCAGTGGTGCCGTTTTATATTGGCCTGCCTGACTGGTGCCGCGGCCAATTGGGCAATATCCATGACTCTTTATTATTCGCTGGGGCATTTTTACAACCACTTCAACCAAGCCGCCCTGATTGGTGTAGCTACAGGCTTTATTGCGAATTTTTTTCTTTCCAAACGATTTGTCTTCCAGGCCTGTGCCAAACCTGTCGTTGAAACTACCCCCAACTGCCCCGAAAGGAATTGATATGCTCAGGATATTATATCTTATTTCACTCGCATGCGTCGTATTAACCAGCGGGTGTTCTGAGAGGGAACTTCGGTATGCACCAAATTTGCCTGCAATCCCCTCCAATGAAACTTGTGAAGTAACTATTATACAAGAAAGTGAAAATCCTTCATCACAACTTGAATTGCCTTTACCACCCGAGTTGGTTTTCGTGGAGCAATCGCACGATTTTGGCAAAGTTAAGGCTGGCGAAAAAGTAAGCCACAAATTTGAATTTGTAAATACCGGTAATGCTCCTTTGGAAATTGGCAGAATAAAAACCTCTTGCGGCTGTACCGTTGCGAAACTTGTTCAGAAAACCCTTGCTTCGGGCGAAAGCTCGGAATTGGAAGTTGTTTTTTCTGTGGGCAACAACCCCGGACAGCGTACTCGTACCATAACTGTTGCCAGCAATGATCCTGCCCAGCCAACTGTTAATCTAACTGTAACCGCCGATGTAATAGCAAAGCCTCGTTCGAAAGAAGCTAATCTTGCTGCCACCAGATCAATAAAAGTTAAATCTCACTCTCCCAGAACAAGTCAACACTCAACGGGCAGCCACAGCCAAGCTCAGCCCCAACGCCTTATTATCCGTCGCCCTCGAAGCCAGTAGTATATCCTTTCCTGTATCATCTGCATTTCGGAAAAGCTTATCATTCGCTTGCAATCTCTCCCACCCGAACATTACCATAATCCTGCCCAAATTCCGGGCAACCCCACGGCCCGCCCGCCACAAGAACCCGATTCCCATCAGCAACAACATCTTCTATGGAGCTGTATTGATACTGTCCCTGGGCCATTATCTCCCAATCCACCCCGTCCCAACACACCAGCGTTGCCGGTCCCAAGCCTACAATGGAGGAAAACTTACCACAGACAACCAACTCCCCGGCAAACAGCGCCGCGTCCCTAATCGTCTCCCGGCAATATTTGTCGTATCTCACCCACTCCCCTTCAACCAATTCATAGACCCCGTGGCTGCTGGTACAGGCGAACAGCCGCGAATGGTGATTAGCATTGAAAATGGAGCCAGATTTGCGGGTTTTCTCTTCTGAAAAAGCATCGAAAAAGGAGCCACTGTAAAAGGCCGATAAGATGTGTTTAAGATACGTAACATTTTAGACACAGGAGGCTTAGAAAGGTGCTTACAGTGGAGCATTATGAGATTATCAGACGTAAAGTTCGTGATGGGATATCGCAACGTGAGGTTGCCCTGGAGCTGGGGCATTCGCGTAACACGGTGGCCAAGGCCCTGAAAAATCCGATTCCGCCGGGCTATCGGCTCAGTCAGCCGCGGGTCAAGGCTGTCATGGATCCCTTCGCGCACATTATTGACACCTGGCTGGAATCTGACAAAAAGGTTCGGCGTAAGCAGCGGATGCAGGCGACCAAAATGTATCAGCGGCTTTGTGACGAGTATGGTTTCACCGGTCATTACAGCACTGTCCAGCGGTATATCAAGGAAGCGAGTAATCGCCAAAAAGAAGCTTACCTGCCGTTAGCGTTTGAGTTTGGCGAAGAAGCCCAGGTTGACTGGCATGAAGCTAACATTAAAGAAAACGGCAGGGAGAAGAAGGTCTACGTTTTTTGCATGAAGCTGTGCTGTTCTAAGGCTCCTTTTGTTTGTGCTTACGAGAGCATGAAGATCGAATGTTTTCTTGACGGCCATGTCCGGGCGTTTGAATATTTCGGCGGCGTGCCCAAACGCATTGCTTACGACAATTTAAAAACTGCGGTTCTAAAGGTTCTCAAAAAAGGCAAGCGTCGGCTCAACCGCAAATTCGTAGAGCTTAAGAGTTGGTATTTGTTTGACACTCGTTTTTGCAATGTCGCTAAAGGTAATGAAAAAGGCGATGTCGAGAATCTCGCCAAGCGAAGTGAAAGGCAGTTCTTCTCTCCGGTTCCGAGAGTTACCGATATGGCTCAGCTGAATGAGATGCTGATTGCTCAGTGTATCAAAGAACTGGATCGCCAGGGCCCTGCACCTCATACGAATAAAACCATTGGCGATTTATTTGCGGAAGAGAAAACACATTTATACGAACTGCCTGAGCAGAAGTTTGAAGCCTGTCGTCGAATATCCACCTTTGCGGACAAACAGCTTACAGTACGGGTTGATACTAACCGGTATTCGGTGCCGACGGAGTATGCCTATCAATCTTGCCAGGTCAAGGTATTCGTTGACCGGGTTGACCTGTTCTATAAAAATGAGCTGGTTGCCTCGCATTCCAGATGTTACGATAAAGACCAGTATATCCTGGATCCGCTGCATTATATCAAACTTTTAGAGCGTAAGCCCGGTTCGCTGGATAATGCTCGGCCATTCAAGGGCCAGCCCTGGGGCGAAGATTTCACCTTGATGCGAACAGAGCTTGAATATCGATACGGCAGTGAAGGGACCGGTAAATACATCAACATCCTGCTGCTCTTTATCAGGCATCCGCAAAAAGAAGTTGAACATGCCGTTGGTGTTTGTGTCAAGTGCCGGGCGTTCAGCGATGAAGCGGTGGAAAGCTTTTTACGTAACGGCTCACAATTGAACCTTGCCGGCAATCAAGTCCTGGTAAACCAAGGCGATGGCAAACGCAATCTCGATGTTTATAACCAGTTGGCCGGGGAGGTAGCATGAAAGATCAAATGGTTTTATTAAAAAGCTATCTCAAGACCCTGAAGCTTCCGACAATTCAAAAAGAGTATCAGACAATTGCCCGGGCATCCGCCCAGGCAAACGAATCCTATGAAAGTTACCTGCAAAGACTGGCCGAAATCGAAGTCTTTCATCGACAGTCGCAGGCCATCGCCAGGAGATTGAAACAGGCAAACTTCCCCATGACTAAGGAACTTGAAAGTTTTGATTTTATGGCCGTGCCGCAGATAAATAAAAAACAGATTATCGACCTTTCGATGTGCGGCTTTATCGACCGCCGCAGTAATATCGTCTTTACCGGCCCGCCGGGCGTGGGTAAAAGTCATCTGGCCATCGCCCTCGGCCGGGAAGCCTGCCGACGAGGTTATAAAGTGCGGTTTTTTACCGCTGCTGAACTGGTTAATACGTATCTCGAAGCCCGACAGGAAAGAGCGGTGTTGAAATTAGAGAGCTATATAAAAAAATGCGACCTGATCATCATCGATGAACTGGGCTATGTCCCGTTCGACCGTATCGGAGCGGAACATCTGTTCGGCTTTTTCAGCCAGTGCTATGAACAAACCAGCCTGATCGTAACAACGAATCTGCCATTCGCCGATTGGCCCCAGGTCTTTGGCGATGATGAAAGATTAGCCGGTGCTCTGCTGGACCGACTGACCCACCATGTGAGCGTGGTCGAAATCATAACCGACAGCTGGCGACTTAACCAGAGTTTAGAGAAAAAACGGAAAAAAGAAGGCTAAGAAAGCCTCAATCCAACGAAAAAGGACCAGAATCCCTATTGACAACGCCGAAATCGGCGTTATTTTACTAACCTAAGTGGCTCAGATTTCGATGCAAATCTGGCTCCATTTTCAATGCTAATCACCACCGGACCCGGTGAGTTTCAAAACCTTGATGCCTCCGAAACAACCATTCAATTGAGTCAGCTCATTGAACTCGGCGGTAAAATATCCCAAAGAAAACGAGCCGGCTCCTTCGATGTCAAACTCTCACGACTCGATTACCGCGCCCGTCAACTTGACGTAGCGGCGGATATGTCCCAAACCTTTATCGAACTGCTCTTGATCCAACGAAAAATAGAACTTGCCCGAAAACTGGTTAAGGTTTGCGTTCAAATCAGCGACTCTGCTCATAAGCGTGTCCGGGCCGGCAAAGACACCCCTCTTTCGGTATCTCTGGCCGAAATGGCACTGGCCCAGGCCAAGATGCGGGAACAGGAATTGACCAACCTGAACCGGGCCTATAGACAGCAACTTGCATCATACTGGGGAGGCAGCCCGCTTGATTTTACCGAACTTGTCGGCGACCTGGACACTACCGTTGAAATACCGGAAACCGGGACGCTGAAAAAGCTACTCAAAAAAAATCCCGACATCATCCGCAGGACCGTCGAGATTGAGCAGCACAAAGTACAGACCAAACTGGCCCGCGCTCGGGCAGTCCCCGATATCACCATCAGCGCAGGCCTGAAACATTTCCAGGAGACAGACGACCAGGCCCTGATTGTCGGCATGTCACTGCCTTTGCCCCTGGTGGATCGCAATCAAGGCGGCAGTGCTGAAGCCCGGCATAATCTCAACCAGGCTCGGCTCAACCATAAAGCTTCTCTGATCAACGCGGAAAATAAACTCAACCAAATCTGCACCGAACTGCAAAATGCCGCTTACCGCGCTGAAACTCTCAAAAACCAGGTTATAAAAACCGCAAGCGAAGCCCTGAACTCATCCCAGACTTCCTACCAGCAAGGCAAAACCAATTACCTTTCCCTTCTTGAAACTGAAAAAACGTGGTTCGAATATCAGAACGAATATATCGAAGCCCAAGGTCAATATCATTTAATCAAAACCGAACTCGAAAGACTCATTGGCCTGAGCCTTCGGGAACTGAACCAAACCATTGAATGAGGATTATCATGTTAAATCAACGAAATATAATAACTCTATGCTGCCTGATCGCTATATGCTCACTTTACGGCCTGAATCCCGCATCAGCTCAGCAAAACCACGATCATGATCATGACCATGAACACAAATCACAACATGAGGAGGAGCACGCCCACCAATGCACTCTGCCGGCAGATGAATATGACCACCAGGAATCCGAAACCCGCGCCGAACACGATCATGAGGAATTGATAACCCTTGATCCCGAAACTGAGAAGCTCATCGGGCTCCAAACCCAGGCAGTACAAATCACCTTGCTGGAAAAAACCATTTACCTGACCGGTAAAATTCAACTCAATCAGGATGAGCTGGCCCACATCGTCCCTTTGGTCCCCGGTGTAGTTCAGCAGGTACATGCTACTCTGGGCAGTACTGTTAAAACCGGCCAAGTCATGGCCATGATCCACAGCCGCGAACTCTCTGAAGCCAAAGCTGAGTACCTGGCCGCACGTCAGAGGCAGCAACTGGCAGAATCTCTATTCAAACGCGAAAACCAGCTTTGGCAGCAAAAGATCACTTCAGAACAGGAGTTCATCCTGGCCCGGAATAATTTTGCCGAAACTGAAATCAATTTAATGCTGGCAGAACAAAAGCTCCGGGCCCTGGGGCTTTCCGCTCAGACCGTGAATGATCTGCCCCGGCAGGACCGCGAATCCTTCATCAAATATGAAATCACCGCCCCCTTCGACGGCATTGTGATTGACAAGCACATCACGCTTGGAGAGCTGGTACGCCCGGAAACGTCCGTTTTCACCATCGCCAACCTAGATACCGTGTGGATCGATCTGGACATCTTTCCCAAAGACCTGCCCCACATCCATCCCGGCCAGGAATGCCAGATCAGTATCGCCGGACAATCCATTTCCGGCCCGATCAGCTTTATCGGCCCCGTACTCGATCCGGTATCACGCACCGCCATAGCCCGCGTCATAATCCCAAACCCGTCCGGACAACTGCGACCGGGACTTTTTGTCAACGCCATAATATTTAGCCAAGGCGACACCGGGATCATCATCCCAACCCAGGCCGTCCAGAATATCAATGGTGAAGAATGTGTGTTTGTCGGCCTTGCCCCAAGGTTACGAAACCAGAGAGGTAACCACAGGAAAAGCCAAGGCCCAACATGTAGAAATTACGGCCGGATTGAAGCCTGGCGAAAAAGTCGTCACCCATGGAGCTTTCGACCTCAAAGCCAAACTCGTCACCAGCACTCTCGACCAGCCATGCCGGACACGGCCATTAATAAGGTATAAATATGCATAACAGACTGATCACTATCGCACTGCATTATCGCGTTCTGGTAATACTGGCCATTCTTTTTATAACGGCCTTCGGGATTTACCAGTACACCCTGCTGCCGGTCGATGCCTTCCCCGACATTTCACCCATAATGGTCCCGGTCTTCACCGAAGCCGACGGCATGGCCCCTGAGGAAGTTGAACGCCTCATCACCTTCCCCGTCGAATCGGTTATGAACGGCCTGCCCGGCATCAAACAGATCAAATCAACTTCGGCATTCGGACTGTCCGTCGTATATGTCTATTTCGATGACGATACAGATATGTATTTTGCCCGGCAGGTCGTTGCCGAAAGGCTTTCTCAGGCTGTAGCCCAGTTACCCGAACTAACGGAAAAACCCGCCCTGGGACCAATTTCCACCGGACTGGGGCAAATCTTCATCTACTACCTGAAGTTGGACCAGAACGCCGATACGGGCGGCCTGGAGCCCATGGTCTACCTGCGCGATATCAACGACTGGGTCGTGAAATATCAGCTGCAAACCGTGCCCGGAGTCACCGACATCCTTTCTATCGGCGGGCATGTCCTCCAGTATCAGATAAACATCGATCCCCACCAGCTCCTCCAGCACAACCTGGCCGTCCACGATGTCGTAGCCGCGGTACTTGAAAACAATAACAATGTCGGCGGCCAGCACATTGTCACCGCCCAGGAAGAAAATCTTGTACGCGGCATCGGACTGCTTCAGGATATCCAGGATATAGAAAGCATCACTATCGAAACCATTGACGGCACTCCCATCCGAATACAGGATATCGCCCAGGTTGAGTTCGGCCACGCCGTCCGGCGCGGCGTGGTGTCCCGTAACGGCACAGAAGAAGTCGTCTCCGGCATGGTACTCCAGCTTTACGGCCAGAACACCTCCCGGGTTATCGAAAGTCTCTACCAGAAAATACCCCAACTGCAAAAGTCTTTGCCCGAAGGTGTCACTATCGTTCCCTATTATGAACAGCAGGAACTAGTCCAGAAAGCAACCTCCACCGTCAAAAACGCTTTGCTGCTCGGAGCTTTTCTGGCCGCCGTGGTACTATTTCTTTTTCTGGGAAATATTCGCACCGCGCTGATAGTGGTTTTCGCCCTGCCCTTCAGCGTATTTGTTTCCATCATACTCATGCGTTCAGCGGGCATCTCCGCTAATCTGATGTCACTGGGCGGGATCGCGATTGCCCTGGGTATGCTGGTTGACGGAGCCATAGTTATGGTCGAAAATATCTACCGGCACCTCAATATCGCGGCGTCCGACGATTTCCGGCATCGTACCGATATTATCATGGACGCCGCTCTGGAGGTAGCCAAACCCATCATCTTCGCTTTGCTCATTATCGTGATTGTTTTTATCCCCATATTTACTCTCGAAGGCGTCGAAGGAAAGATGTTCATTCCCATGGCCTATACTCTATGTTTCGGGCTGCTTGGCTCGCTCGTATTCGCTATAATCATCGTTCCGCCGCTGTCCAGTTATCTCCTCCAAGCCCGGCTGCATCGCGAGTTCTTCATTTTTGTCTGGCTCGAGAAGCTGCACCGTCCCCTGCTCAAATGGTCCGTCAAACACCCCTGGATCATTCTCTTACTGGTGCTGATACTTGTCGCGAGCAGTGCAGTTATCCTGCCCTGTCTGGGGGACAGAATTCATACCCACCCTGGAAGAAGGCTCCATACTCATCGGTGTAAACATGGCACCTTCAATTTCACTGGAAAAAGCCGTAGAGACTATACAGGCCCTCGAAAACCGGATAATCCGGTATCTCGAAGTGGACGAAGTCATCTCCCGCATCGGCAGACCCGAAGCCGGCAGTCACCCTCACCCGGTAAACTATGCGGAAATTCATATTGAACTCAAGCCGCAAAAAAACTGGCAACATTTTAGCAACAAACAGGAACTTATATCCGAGCTTGAGACAAATCTCAAAAAATATCCCGGCATCCAACTCAATTTCACTCAGCCCATACAGAATGCATTCGATGAGCTGCTGTCCGGGATCCGTGCTCAAATAGCCATCAAACTTTTCGGCGAGGACCTGAATATTCTTCAGCAAAAAGCCCTGGAAATACATAATAGCATCGACAACATCCCCGGTCTGGCCGATCTCTCACTGGAACAGAGTTTCGGCCAGCCTCAGATACAGATTATCGCTAACCGGGAAAACTGCGCCCGTTACGGCATCAATGTCAGTGAAATCCTTGAACTCGTGGAAACCGCTGTCGGAGGGCGCGTTATAGACCACATCTACCTGAATACCCGTCGCTACGGCATCCAGGTACGTTATCAAAACGAGTTTCGCGAGGACCAGGAGGTGCTGAAATCACTTCAGGTACCCGCCAACGACGGCACCATGATACCGTTGAGCCAGATCGCTGAGATCAGAAAGACACTGGGTCCAATACAGATCAACCGCGAAAATAATCAACGCCGCTGGATGATCCAGGCCAATGTTCGCGGCAGAGACCTAGGTGGAGTCATCAGCGACATTCAGCAGAGAATTTCCGATAAGATTACCATTCCCGACGGATACTACATCGAATACGGGGGGCAGTTCGAGAATCAACTTCGAGCTATGAAACGCTTTGGCATTATTATTCCGGTGGTAGTTTTTGTTATATTCATAATGCTTTTTCTGGCATTCGGCTCAACATCCAGTGCCCTGCTGGTAATGATCAATATACCGCTGGGGCTCATCGGCGGGATGATTGGGCTTTATTTTATGGGTGAATACCTCTCCGTACCGGCCGTCGTCGGCTTTATCGCCCTGTTTGGTATTGCCATACAGGATAGCATGGTGCTGGTGACCCGGATCGATCAGCTTAGAGAAAGTATGCCTTCGACCGAAGCCATTTTCTCCGGCTGCCACCAGCGTTTCCGGCCGGTGCTTATGACTTCCATCACCACCGTATTAGGCCTGCTGCCCCTGCTGCTTTCCCAGGGAATTGGAGCCGAAGTGCAAAAACCATTAGCCGTCGTCGTTATTTTCGGCCTGACCTCCTCATCGATCCTCACTCTTTTTGTAATACCAGCTTTTTACAAATGGTTTGACTTTTAAAAGCATTAATTCATCCAAAGCCGATAGCAACTTGAAATACTTCTAGGCATTTGGCATTGCCTCTGGAAAATCTGGCACTTAGGCAACAACTGATAGTCCAGCAACGTAGCATCAAACGGCCTAAAATCAGAAATATCAATCGGATTTTCTGGGTTTGGCTTTCCATAAATATATGTTTTTCGTATCGTGGGAGCATCATGGCGGATTCTGGGCAAATAGCAACTGGGTAAGCATGGCGGTAGGGGGGCTTGCTATTTTACTGCTGAAACATATAATAGATTTATATGGGTGTTTAGGAGCGATCAATATCAAACAACCGAAGTGGAAAGCATGTATCACAACATCGAGGCTCTCAGCTTTGTTATTTCCTATCTCATCAAAGCCGTAGTATTAGCCAGCTCAATTTTCAGGCCTGGCCAGAAAACGCCAACTGAAGCGAGTAGCCCAAATGGATATTGACGAAAAGGATAAGGAAATATTTTTTCTTCGTGACAAAGTTTACCAGCAGGGTATCCAAATCAGCATACTACAAAAAGGCTTGAAGAAAAAAGACACCAACAAACGCTATTCGCTCGACGAGAAATTGTTCATCCTGAATTACGTCGAAGCTTTTCAGATTCCCAGGAATAAGCTCTTTGAGTATGTCGGCATCGCCAAATCAACTTACTATCGCTGGATGCACAATATTGAAACCCAAGTGAAACAGAGGACACCTGCTAACAAAACGCCTGCCGAGACAGCAGCGTTGGTTTGGGAGATTGCTAAAAATAATACCAACTGGGGTAGAGTGAGGATAGCCAGCCAACTGGCCTTGCTGAAAGTTTTTATTTCAGCATCCACCGTCAGAAATATCCTCAATCGCCCTCAACCCATAAATCCGAAAATGTCTCCACGTAAGCAAAAGGCCGAAGAGCAAGCAAAAGATTGTTCTATTCCTGCGTGGTACCCCAACCATGTCTGGTCAATTGACAACACGTCAGTGTTCTGTTGGGGATTTTGGGAAATTCATGTGTGTCTGATTATCGATCATTACTCGCGAAAGATCATGGCAGTTGCTCCGCTGGAAGGCAGAAATGCCGGTTGGGTATGCGAACTATTGGATAACACCATCGAAAAATATGGACCACCCAAACACATCATCTCCGATCAGGGCAGCGTTTTCATCAGCCAGGCTTTCAATGATCTATTGGGAGATAACATCAAACACCGCTACGGAGCCATCGGCAAGCATGGCTCAATTGCAGTGACGGAAAGAGCCAACAAAACCCTGAAGTACGAATGGCTCAAAAGAGTCGTACTCATCAGAGGCTACAATCATCTAACCGAACTCTGCGATGAATTCCAAGTTTGGTATAACCAATGGCGGCCTCACATGACACTCGATGGTTTACGGCCAGATGATGTATTCTATGGCAATAAGCCTGAAATGCCTGGCAGCGATGCAAAAAAAGTGCCACCCAATATTGAACAACGGTTTTTCAGCCAAACTCGAACAATGGGCTATCGGCTAAAACAGTCTGCTTGAATCTTGGTCAATCCAAGGCTTAACTTCGGTATCGTTCTGCGCAGATTTTGCGTTTTATCGGCAAGTCTGCCGAAAATCCTCAGATTTACCATTCAGCATCCTTTGATAACTCTGAATCTGAACTCATATTAACTTGAAAAAGAGCAAAATTTTCAATTCTCAACCGCTCAAAAGCGGTATCACGTTCGGTTGACAACTACAGGCGGTATTGACAGTAACGTTTTTTTCTATTTCGGCGAAGCTGGTGGTTTTGGTCAGTCCCCAGGCCTGGGCGGTGGCTAGTTTGACACCTTTTTCCAGGGCGTGGCTGAGGGAATCAGGTTTTTCGCATCTGCCGGCGATGAAACCGGCGAGCAGATTGTCGCCGCAGGCAACTTCACTGGCAACCGGTCGCGGGGGAGCGGTGAGAGTGCAGGAAACTGCTGTGTCCCTGGTTATCGTCAGGGCACCTTCTTTGCCGCGACTGACGAGGATGATGGCGACTTTATCTAATAGCGGCCCCAGCAGCCTGAGTGATTTCTTCCGGGGTGTTATTTACTTTGGTGCCGAGCAGTTCGCCCAGCTCTTCGATATTGGGCGATATAAGCGAAATTTGACCGGTGTTTACGATAGCTGGAAAGTGCCGCCCGTTCGTATCGAGGAATATTTTGGCGTTATTGTTGGAGCAAACGCGAATAACATTCAGGGTGGCGTCAATAAATTCATCTCTGGGCAATGAGCCGGCCAATACGCAAATATCATTTGGTTTAACGAGCTTTTTGAGAAAGCCGGCCAGGTTATCCAGATTGGCGTTCGAGCATAGTTCGTCGGGAAATCTCAGGTGCATGTGGCGGTTGTGGGCGGTGTCCTCGATGGTGATATTGGTTCTGGTATTGCCCGGCGCGGGAGTGATTTTAATATCGATATATTTGGCCAGCGGCTTGAGGCAATTTTTCATCAGGGCGTGGTCGTTTTCGCTCCAGATTCCCGCGGCGATAGATGACCGGCCGAGATAGGCCAGCGCTTTGTTGATATTAAGGGCTTTGCCGGCGGGTACTTTGGTATACGATTGAACTGTTTTATGATTGCTCCAGTCGAGCCCTTCAACTTTGCAGTGCATATCCCAGGCGGCAGTCAACCCGATAGTAATAATACGTCCAGAGGTGTTCATGATTTTCATTTCTATTTATGGTACGGTATTGAGCTTTGAGGCTTTTTTAGGTAAGGACAGTGATTCACCATTGTTTTCAAACAGTTCCAACAGGGTATTTTCAGCTTCTAAAGTCCAGGCTCCATCATCAAGTTTCTCGGCAACCTGCGGGTATTTTTCCGCGAGATTTTCCAGCAGAATAAGGTCCAGTCCTTTGCATTGCGGATAGACGATAATCTTACCGGCGATTTTATGGTTTTCTACAGCTCTGATACCTTCGATAGCAGCTCCCAGTCCGGAAATCGCCGCGACGGACAGGTCGGTGTCGAGAGTATTGTTTTTGACTTTGTCAAGTACCGCAATCATATCATATACCGTTGAACCGCTGGTGCCGATGAAGTAAAGTTTCTTTTCGATGTAGGCATTGAGGTCAATCTGGGCGTTTACATCAACGGGAATTCCCGCAAAAATATTAATAACGCCATTATCGCAAGAATCAGCCACGGCGTCAATGACCAGTTGCGGGACAGGTGCCATCAGCACGGTATAGTCTGCTGGCCCGGCTTTTTCGCCTTTGGTGGGATTATAGGCGGCATAGCCGATTTGACGCTTCCGGGCCAACGGCTCGATAATTTTGGTCATCTGGTTAATGCGGTTGTCGTCCAGGTCGCCAGCGGCAATGGAAATACCAGGCACATTCTGGCAGATATTACGAATGACGTGCATGACACCCATGGGCCCGCCCGCACCGACGACATTGATTTTATCATTAGGTCTGATCTCCCCGTTTTGGGGAATAATTGCCATCGCCTCGGCAAGATTGTTCCCGCTGGTGCCGCATATCCTGATACCGCCGTAATGAGTTCTGCCTACAGGAATCGCGACCTTCCGTTCCAGTTTCTTACCGCAAAGCGCGATGACCATCAGACCTTTATTCGCGATTCTTCCAAATAAAGACTCTACAGTCTGGGCATCCGAGCCTATACAGATGATGTCGTCATAAATGTCGTCGAGATTAGCCAGTTTCAGACGATAGTTGATTTCGGCATTGGTTTCGATATGGGTTTTAGCCCCGACAATATCGATTACCGCAGGTTTTTCGGCAATACCGGGCAGGCTGTTCAATGCCGCGATAGATTCATCTGCGACAACCAGCATTTTACCACCTCTCTTTAGAGTAGTGCGTTCCGGGTCAATATAGGCGTTTTCGACGCAGGCCCAGGGTTCGCATAGAGCTGACGCCGAAGCGCTTTTGTCTTCCGGGGCTTCGATAAGCATCGATTTGCCTTCCGGCGAGACAAAGACCCTTTCGTCAACAAGGACATATTCCTGCAATGCACCTTCGACGATATAGCCGAACGAGCCGTTTGAGGTTTCGGTCTTGAGCCATCTCAGGTCGGGCTGGACGAGGTATCTCTTGCCTGTCTGGGCGATAGTTACCTTGCTGCCGACTTCGAGAACTCTGACAACAGCTTCATGGCCGGGCACGGTTGGATTCCGGTAGGGCTGATAAGCGGGATATTCCTTTAACGAACTCTGATACTCCGGGGCGACAACCTCAAATTTTCTGACATGCTTATCAAATTGCTTAACCAGCTTCAAGTCGGAGTAACACAGTCCGGTAGCTTCAACCTGACAAAGCATTTGGTAATCGTTGGGGGCATGTACCGGTTTGTTTAAGTTGAGTTCCAGTTTGTCCGGCCCGGTAAGCTGGACGGCATACTGCCGGTTGGGTGTCATTCTCATGGTAAATTATCCCTTTCCTAGGGTACTTTGTGATATTTTCTACGATACCTGTTCGTTCATTTGCTCTTGCCTCTAACAATAACCATCACATTTTAACCATCTGCTAATACAAATGCAATAAAATTTAGAATAAATATTTATTTTCTGCGGATAGTGATTTAGTAGCTTGTATTAGTGTTATTTTCGGGAATATTAGAGGGGAATACTAAACCTATATGCCATAAAATGTTTTATAATAATATGTTATGTGAATCGCATGGATGGCTGATTGATTCACTAACGGCGTTGACTTGCAGGAAGAAAACAGTTAGAATGCAATAATATTCATTTTAGTTGTTTTTTAGGAACCGTTAATCGTGAAACAGCAAGAAAATCTGGCGTTTATGGCGATGATCGCTGAGCTTTACTATATCAATGGTAAAAGCCAGAAGGAAATTGCCAAGCTGACCGGCATCTCGCAGACCAAGGCCTCCCGGCTGATTACCAAAGCCCGTGAGATCGGTATGGTTCAGGTTACCGTCAATAAACACGAGCCGCGTAACGAGGAACTGGAACAGAAACTTATCAAAAAGTATAAGCTTAATACTGTAGTTTCAATCAAGACCTGGAAAAAGCAGGACCAGGAATACCATTACAAGAATATCGCGTTTTTCGCGGCTCCGGTGCTGACGGAGATTATTTTGCAAAGCAATGTCGTTTGTCTTTCAACCAGTCGGCACATTTCTTATCTGGTCTGTGAGATTATGCAGCAGGAAATCAAGCCGTCTAAGCATAAAATGTCGATCATTCAGACTCAAGGTGGACTGGGAATGACTCTGACCAGCCACGATTCGATAGATATTGGCTTGAAACTGGCTTCGTTTTTTGGGGCGAGTTTCCATCCCTTGCAGGCCCCGGCGGTCACTTCGTGTAAGGAAGAACGCGATTCGTTTATGAATCACATGCAGATTAAATGCGTGCTGTCGATGATGGATCGGGCAGATTCAGCGATTGTTGGTGTGGGTACGGTCGAGGATTCGGTCTTTATCGCCAATGACTCATTTAAACATCAAAGCCCGGCTGATTTGATTGCCAAAGGTGCTGTGGGCGAGGTCTGCGGCAGATTTTTCGATGCCGATGGCAAAGAGTGCGATACTAAATATAAGAATTGTGTGCTGGGGATGTCTTTGGAGCAGTTGAAGCGTACCCCGGAGGTAGTTGCCGTCAGTTCCGGTTTGAGCAGAGTGCCCGCGATTGCGTCCCTGATCAAAAACGGTTACGTCAAATCAATAATTACCGACCAGGAAACAGCCGAAGGGCTTCTTGAATTTTAAAAACAACCAAACAATATCCCGAAGCGACAACGCCACGATTGGACTACCAAACCCCGTTCTTTGCGTAAAAATATGGCCAGGGTGGTAACATAACTTAGCCCAGGGCAAGTGAGCAAAGCGAACGGCACCCTGGGTAAAAATTTGCAAATAAAACAAATTCTGCCGAAGGCAGGCACCACGCCGTTAACATGCTTGCCAACCAAGTAAGCGACCAGCGGGAGCGACAAATACGCCAAACGACCGCGGCGATCTATCAGTGCGATACGCACTGTCAACACTTACAAATCAATAACCCGGCAGTCAAATCGAAACATTCGACTGCCGGGCTTTTTTATGTGTAAATCTTATTTACGTTTCTTTCTGAACGCAAAAGCTAATCCCATACTCAGCAGAGCAATGCTCGTTGGTTCGGGGACCGCTACGGTGCTGAAAATTGTCATTCTGTCATCACCGGCCGGATCGCCGCAAGCCAGGAATTTACCGTCAGGCGAAAATGCCATCGAGTTATTGGCCACATTGATGAGGTCGTCGCCTGTCAGAGTGATTTCCTTGGTGGTTGAAGCCAGAATGGAACCATCACCAAGATCAGTCGCGTTGGCAACATCGAGACGATAAATCGCCCTGCCTTCAGTACCGTGGTCAAACGCGATCCAGATCGAACCATCCGCGGGATTGAAGGTAATAGCATCGTCAACTTCATTGGTGGGCAGCAACGCCGGGTCAATGTCCATAAAGACGGTTTCCAGTACGCCGGAAGAGTTGAGGCGTTTGATAAAATATCTCGACTCGCCGTTTACCAGGTCTGTTGTGGGATTGTCCAGCGTGAGATACATGTACCCGTCATACTGGCTGACTTCGGCCCAGGAGTAACCGGGACTGGTAGTGTCTTCCCAGACAACGTCGATCATGGGAGATTCGGGAGTGCTTTCGTTGTTCAATACATAAACAGCTTCGAATGCGTCATTATCAAGCCCTTTATCGAAAACGATAATATCCTGATCCGCATAATACTCATAATCGTTATCAAACCCGGCAGGCAAAATTCCCATGCATATCGGGTCATCATCGCCGGCATCGCGAACATTACCCATAATCTGAGTAATGGTGGGCGAACTCAGAGGACTTTCGACTTTCCATATCTGTGGTGCGCCGTCACAGCTGACATAAACGGTTCCGGTTGAGTCAATGGTGACATCCCAGGCTTTATCGGTTGTCGCGTTGGTGACAAGTGTACCGATAGACTCGTTGGTAACATTCATATAGTACAGACCGCTGAGCGAGGCATCTGTAACTGCGTTACCACCATAAAGAATATCATAGTCGCCGTTGACATCGGTGTGGGTTGGATCCCAGGCCAGACCGGAGATGTAACCGATGGCGCCGTCAGTAATGACCCACTGTTTATACATCCCGCCGGCCATATAACTGCCGTAGCTTTGGTCTGCCATACTCATGCCCGTCAGCGAAAGGGTGATTACGATTACGCAAATAACTAAATTTTTCATAACATTTCCTCCATCTAAAAAAACAATAAAAACAGTAAAAACTCAACGAAAAATAATTAGGCCATACACGTCCTCCTCTAAATGGTTTTGATAATTTTTTTATTTTTCCAACTAAATCCGATCCTGTTATTGCATTAAGTTTCAGAATAAATATGCAACTCAGCCTACTATACAACCTCTGCGACATGATTTCAAGAAAATTTTATGCTTAGTTGGAAATTTTAAGTGAATAAATATGCGTTACCAGCAGTTAGTGATTGCTAAGTGTTTCCATGGCAAGGATGTTTCACGCTTTGTGGCGACTTGGTTTTGGTTGAGTTTTTTTTGTGAACCTTTGTCCAAAAGCACAAAAAAACAGGCTAAAAACGTAAATTTATTTAAAATTTCTCGAAAAAACGCGAAATTTTCCTTAAAAATCGGTTGTTTCCGGCACTTTTGCGCTGAAAACAAGAGGCCTTTTTCGTGCGAACGCTTACGATTTTTGGGAATGTGGACTGAGGTGGGAATTGGTGTTCCACAGGATGATAAACATTACAGTTCCAGCCGCACCAGCCAGGGCGAGCATGAGGAAGCCGCCGTTCCATCCGTATTCCTCCACGATCTTGCCGAATCCCCAACCGGACACAACCGTGCTGAGGTAGCCAAAAAGGCCCGTCAGGCCGATTGCTGCGGCCCCAACGTCTTTGGGTACCATATTGGCTGCGACTACCGCTACGAGACACTGAGGGCCGTAAATGAAGAATCCCATCGCCCAGAGCAGTAATCCGTTGGCCAGAATGCTATCGACGGGATATCGCCAGAATATCAGTACGCAAATAGCGCACAATGCCATGTATATAGCGCAAGTCCTTCCTCCGTAACCCTTAAAGAGCTTGTCCATGGCAAAGCCGCCGATAATCATGCCGGCAATTCCGGCCAGTTCATAGCCGCCGACAATCCACGATGCTTTGTCTATATCCAGCCCTTTGACTTCATTTAAGTACATTATCCCCCAGTCCAGAATGGCGTATCTGATGACATAGACGAACATTTGGCCCAGGCAGGCAATCCACATAAGTGGGTTTCTGTAAATGTATTTATTAACAAGCTGTTTGTAATTGCTTTTTTCGGGCTGGTTGGTGTCGGCGAGGTCTGCTTCGTCTCCGGTGTATTGTTCGACAGGCGGCAGGCCCAGCGATTGAGGGCGGTCACGCAGTCTGTTTAATATAAACAAGGTGCCCAGGAAAGCGATTCCCGCCGGTACAAAGAAGCAGGTTCTCCAGCCGTATCTTACTATTAGAAAGCCATTTAAGAACACTACCAGAGCTGAGCCAATTGAAACAGCACTATTGCATAGTGAGAATTTTACGCCTCTTTCCTTTGCTGAAAACCACTGTACCAGGGTACGGCTGCAAGGTGCCCAGCCCATGCCCTGGAACCATCCGTTTAGTATCCAGAGAATTGTGAATGCGATAATACCGCTGCTAAGGCCAAATAAAACATTTATGAGTGCCGAGCAGATTAGCCCTAACGCCATAAAGTATCGAGGGTTAGATCGGTCTCCGGCGAATCCGTTTATGAATTTTGATACACCGTAGGTCAGGCCAAAAGCTGTGAGGATAAGGCCGAGCTGGTCTTTGGGGATTTTGAATTCTTCTTCAATGGCGGGCATGGCAACGGCCAGGCTTTTGCGAACGAAGTAAAATGCTACGTAGCCTATAGTTGTGGCATAAAGTACTCTCAGTCGCCAATATGGATATTGTTTCTTTATGACATTTTCGTCAGTGATGGGCGGTGCGTCCGGCGATACTTTCAGTAAATCAAGCATTCTCAGGTTCATTTTTTGTTTCCTGTGCAGGTTAAGGCGGTCTAATCAGTACACTGAAAATAACCGCGAAGCTGCCTTGTGTGGCCGAAAAAAGCGAATTTTTTCAAATTTTTTTGGAAAAACACACGTTTTTCAGAGTTTTTTCGCGTTTTTTTCCGGTTAACTGTATTCTAACTATCAAACTTTACGGCTTTATCATACCTTTCTCTCAGGGCCCCATCAACAAAATAAATAAATATTTAGCATTTTTATTTATTTTTCTCTTGAAATCAAAAAAGCGAATAAGTAGGATGTATATGTAATAAATATTTGGCAACAATATTTATCTTGTTATTGCAAAAAAGTTGTCGATGTGCTAATATGAAACTGAGAAGTTTTTGTTTATTGGTTAATGGAGGCTGCTGAAATGAGTTGTTTTTGCCAGATCCATGATGTTTTTTTCTTAGAATCTCTTTATTCATTCTGAATATTCTGGAAAGGTAATCCTATGTCAAGAAAAGGTATGAGTCCCAAGGCTGGTTTTACTCTGGTGGAATTGCTGGTGGTTGTGGCTATTATTGCTTTGCTGGTGAGTATTTTATTGCCGGCGTTGGGTCAGGCTCGTAAGCAGGCTTATGGTATTGTCTGTTCCAGCAGTCTGCGTCAGTTGGTTTTGGGGTGGATGTTGTATGCTGAGGATAATGATGGCAGATTTGTCTCGGCATCCGGTTATCAGACCACTATAGGCGACCCTATGGACCCTCGCTATTCTTCACCTCAGAATCCGGAATGGATTGACCCGTGGACTGATGGGGTATCGAAGGAAGGATGCAAGAGAGGTTTGATGTGGCCTTATGTGGAGAATATAGATTGCTACAGGTGTCCTATAGATAAGCGTTATGAGAAGACCAATAATAAGCAATGGCGTTCATACGCGATATCGGACGCTATGGCGGGTAATTATTATCAGGGTCGTGGTTGTAACGGTAATGAAGGACGTCGTCGGCTTTATAAACTGGAACAGATTCGCAATAGCGGTGATCGACTGGTAATTGTCGAGGAGGGGCAAAATAATCCTGCAACTCTGATGAGTTCTACCGGTTCCTGGGCGATGTGTTTTCTGGCTAATGGCAAGGGTCGCTGGCTGGATCCGCTTCGTATTGATCATGGCATGGACAGCCGGGGGGCTTCTAATCTGGCCTTTGCCGACGGCCATGTTGACAGGTTTGATCTGGATACTGAATCGACATCTGTCATGAAGAAGACTGCCAAGGGTCAGGACATTCTTACGATTTCGGAGAATAATGAAGAGCTTTCGGAGTCTTTGGAAAAGATGATTTACTACTACAGTTCAGCGGTCAGATAATAATTACGGTTTAGTTTTAGAGGTGAGATTTTAATTAGCGGTTTAAGAAGGAGAAATCTTATGCGAAAATTAATGGTTATGTTATTGGCAAGTTTTAGTTTGTGCAGCTTATTGTCGGCGGCGACTAATTATATTACATGGCAAGGTTATGTGGATCAGGACTGGAACAATGCTGCGAACTGGGACAACTACGTTTTTGATACCGACCCGAATAATCCCAATTTTATAAATGTTTACAACAGCAGTAATGACCCTATTGCGGACGGTACAGTTGCGCCGCCGGAGTTTACAGAATTAAAGCTTGGTTTAGGCTATGACGGTGTGAATGCCACTTCTGATTTGGTAGGTTTGACAGTTAACGGTGCTCATTTAGATATGATGCGTAAAGAAGATGGTGCAAGCGGATATTTCAATGTTGGCCATTTTGGCGGTACAAATACATATCTGGATTTCAACAGCGGTCTTCTAGAAGTCATGATGCTTAGTGCTCCTCGTTACGGTTACGCTGAAGTAAATATGACTGGCGGCGAGATGAAGCTGGACCTGATTCGTATGGGTGGCTTCAGTGGTCACGGCGGCGGTGTATTCAATATGACCGGCGGGACGATAACTCTGGATGATTATGCTCCTTATACGCAGTATCTGGGTATTGGCTATGTTGACGGCGGTCTTTGCACATTCAATATCAGCGGTTCTTCGGTTATCAATGCCAATGGCATTTACATTGGTATGAACGGTGACGCGGTAATGAATATTGACGGTGGCACGATCCATACATCCATAGCTTTTCGCTCCTCAAACACCAATTCGATAAGTACAATCAACATGACGGCAGGTCAGGTTACCGCGGATGGTATTGGTGTATATATTGGTTATGGCGGGACTCCTTCGACGATGAATATGTCTGGTGGTCAGGTTGACTGTACGATATTCAATGTTGGACGTAACAATATAGGCAACGAAAGCAATCTCGTTAATCTCAGTGGTGGCGTAATAACCGCGGCGTACGATAACAGTAATGTAGAGGCGTTGCAGTTCAATCTGGCTGAAGGCGCTGCCAATAAACTGAACCTTTGCGGCGGTACTTTTATCTGGAAGAATTATGCCACCTCTTCTTTCTCTGGTTATATTGAAGACCATATCGCCGCGGGCAGGATTGTCGCTTACGGCGGTTCGGGTCGTGTCTCCAATATTAACGGTACGCTCACCGCGGAAGAAACTTCTCATAATCCTACGCCGGGGCTTGACGAACAGATCGTATCTCCGGCAGTGGGAGGGTTGAGTTGGGAGAATCCTTATGCCGGTCAGTCCGTCAACGTGAAGGTATGGTTCGGTACTGACGAAACCATGGCGAGTGCCACAATGATAGCTTCGGGTACTGATATTACCAGTGCGACGCTGCCTTTGCTGAGTCCGGAGACTACATATTACTGGCGGGTAGATACTGATTCGCCGCTGGCGACTACCGGCGAGATCTGGAGCTTCACAACAAATATTATGGGTACTCAGAATCCCGCACCGGCTGATGAAGCGACTGGAATATTAAAGTCTCAGGTTCTCAGTTGGGATATGGCGGGCACTTTTGATACGGTTAATGTTTATATTGGCACGGTTTCGACTTCGCTGGCCCTGGTTCACTCGCAGTCGGCTTCTGATTTGGATTACCACTATGACGCTCTGGGGTATGGCAATACATATTACTGGCGAGTTGATTCGGTAGTTGGCGGTGCGACAACGACAGGCCTGATCTGGAGTTTCGATATGATAGACCCCACTTGCGAAATCGATGCCGAAGACGGCGATATTAATGGTGACTGCGTGATCGATATGAATGACTTCGCGACTATTTCGGCATACTGGTTGTATTGCGGCTGGGATGTGTCAGAAGCTTGTAACTAACTGGAGAAATTGAGTTTTATTCACTTGCCCGGAAACACAGTGTTTCCGGGCAGGAGAGAACTATAGGAGACGTAAAATGAAGAAATCTATTTTGCTGATGATATTGATGGTTCTGGCCCTTAGTTTTACCGCCGCGAGCGCTGCGACGAATTACCGATATTGGGATTGTGACGGCAGTACCGACTGGTTTGACCCCAACAACTGGGACAAGCCTTACAGTACTGAGGTTGGTTATGTGAATACCGCTATTATTAAAAGCTCTGATTGCGACCCGGTTCTGCCAACCGGGGTTACTACCGAAGTTTACCGTGAAGTGCGTTTTGGCTATAACGACGGTGGTGACGGTTCGGGTTTGACGGTTACCGGCGGTACGCTTCTGGTTGACAGGCTATATACCGCTAACGGTTATCTTAACATTGGTACTGAAAACGGCGGCACGGCGTATCTTGACATCAGTGCCGGTCATATCTGGGCGATGCAGATGGGCTGCCCCGGTCGCGGTTATGCCGAAGGTTATATCTCCGGCGGTACGCTACATCTGGACCGTATCCGTATGGGGCATGGAGCGGGTCACTCAGGTGGTTTTATTAATATGACCGGCGGTACGCTGGCGATGACGGATAATCCCGCTTATACCCAATATATCACCATTGGTTACCAGACCGGCGGGTATACGGCGTTTAATCTTAGCGGCGGCACTATCAATCTGAATACTATCACCATTGCGTGGTACGAAGATGGTGAGTTTAATATTAACGGCGGCACTATTAATGCCACGAATGATCCTGACAAATCCTGCTACATTCGGATTTCCGCTAATAGTGACAGTATGGATGGTGACGGTACTTTGAATATGACCGCCGGTACTGTTACGGTTAACGGTTCAGGTCTGATCGTCGGGCACAGCGGGCCGGGCAGCGCGACGATGAATATGTCGGGCGGTGATTTGTATTGCACGAACCTTTATGTCGGCTATACCGACCCCGAAGGCGGCGATGATTGCGTTACCGACCCCACGCTGAATATGAGCGGCGGGACGATCGAAGTTAATTATGACAATTCCGGCGGTTTCCTGTCGATGAAGACCGCAGACGGCCTTAATCCGATTATCGATATGAGCGGCGGCGAAATTGTCTGGAACAATTATCCGTTAAACGGCACGATCGAAGGCTATATCGCATCGGGCAATATCATTGCTTACAGCGGCTCCGGCCGGGCGAAGTTTGACGGTGTTGATACTATTACCGCTGATGATACGGCCCATACTCCTAACCCGTGGCTTGATGAGGATTTTGTGTCGGTATTGCCGGGTCTGGTAAGCTGGGTTAATCCTTTCGAAGGTCAGTCAGTTGGTGTAAGCGTGTGGCTGGATACCGATCCGGCTATGGCGACGGCGACCAATGTCGCAACCGGCACGGACATTACCAGTGCTTCGTTATCATTACTGCCCAACACGACCTATTATTGGCGGGTGGATACCACTTCGCCGACGGCGACCACCGGTGAGGTCTGGAGTTTTACCACCTCTCCTGAGGGTGCTTATAATCATGTACCCACTTCAGGTACGCCTGACATTCTCAAGGCCCAAGTTTTGAGTTGGGACATGGCCGGCGATTATGATACCGTTGATATTTACATCGGCGAAACCGAAGCCGGCATGATTCTGGTGAATTCTCAGGGCGCAAGCGACACTGACTATCACTACGGTGCTCTGGAATACGGCAAACAGTATTTCTGGCGAGTCGATGGCGTGAAGAACAGTGTGGCGACGACCGGAATTACCGTTGATTTTACCATGGTTGACCCGCAATGTTCCATCGACGAAACCCAAGGTGATTTGAATGGCGACTGCGTTGTTGACCTGAACGATTTTGCGACTATCTCTACCGGCTGGATGGACTGCGGCTGGAGCATTCCTGAGGCATGTGAATAAAAGTGTTTAAGTTGCTTTTGTAAATTTAGCAGGCTCCGGCTTATGTTTTGGCTGGAGCCTGTTTACATTCCACTTTTGTTTAATAGTGAGGTTTTAATGTTTGTTTTCGGCAAATTGTATATCTGGTTGTTTGTGATTTTGCTTACTTCTTGCCCAGTTTTTGCAGTAACAAACTATCTTGCCTGGCTGGGCGTTGACAGCGACTGGACTAATCCCGCCAACTGGGACAACACCTACGATCCGGCTAATCCCGCTAATTTCGTCAATATCTACAATACAGCCAACGACCCGATTATCGCTGCGGGTGTTACAACCGACCATTATCGCGAACTAAAACTTGGTGTTGGTACAGTGACACTGGACCCGGTGTGCCTGACCATTAACGGCGGCACCCTGGATATGGACCGCATGGTTGACGGTAATGGTTATCTTAACGTTGGGCATTCAACTGGAACTTACGGCAGTCTGATTCTCAACGACGGCTTAATCAGTGTTATGCAGATTACCGCGCCGCGACTGGGTTATGCCGACATTGATATGACCGGTGGAATCATGCAGCTCGACCGTGTTCGCATGGGTGGTACCGCGGGCCACGGTGGCGGAGTCTTTAATATGTCCGGCGGTGAGATTCAGATGTATGATAATGCTGGGGTGATTCAATATCTCGGCCTTGGTTATAAACCCGGAGCCCAATGTACTTTCAATCTCAGCGGCGGTTTTGTCGATGTTGACCTGCTCTATGTTGGCATGGAAGGCAACGCTGATATGAATATTTCGGGCGGTTCTGTTTATGCCCGTAGTGGGTTGCGGATGTCCTCAAACGGTGCCGAAAGTGAACTGAATATTTCAAATGGGACCGTCATAGTTGCCGGGGAAGGCCTTGCGGTTGGGTACGGTCTTTTGCCCGCGGCTATGACTGTCTCCGGGGGGACTGTCGAGAGTAATTATCTGATTGTGGGCAGGAGCAGTTTCGGCCAGGGCAAGATAAACCTGGACGGCGGCACGGTTACCGTTAATCTTATTGGCGGTTTCAGTATCGGTGTCTTGAGTGAGGGAGTCGATATTACCGGCGGTACATTGCTGCTCAAGGGTAATAATGTTTCAGCAGTGAATACTTATGTTTCCGGCGGGCAGATCAAGGCTTACGGCGGTCTGGCGGATGTGAAGGTCTGGTATAATTCCGCGGACAACTTTACGACTGTGACTGCGGGTGGTATTCTCCGTTCTGATTTGAATAACGATGACATTGTCGATTTTGTAGATTTCGCGATATTGGCTGACGAATGGCTCGAACAAAATACCCTCAAACGCATCAAACTTACCGTGGATCATAACAAAGTGTCCGGCGATTTGACGGACTTTCCGCTTCTGATAACCGAAAAGGTATTGCCCGAGGCGTTCTGGTTAATGGCTGCGGATAATATCGGCCGGCTGAACTTTAAATTGTCCGATGATACTGCCCTTGATTATGAGTTGGCAACATTTGATAAAGACAGCCGTAAACTGGAAATATACGTTTCTGTACCTTTGCTGTCGTCCGGCAGTGATACTGAAATTTATATGGAACTAAGCGGCACGCCTGAAACTGTTACTGGAAAGATTTGGGATGCCGAAGATTATGCCGTAGTCTATCACATGAACGACAAGGCACCAGCCGGTCGGACCTCTTCTCTGACCCATCTGCTCAATACCAGCTATGCCAATCAGGGCCTGGCCTTTGACGGTGAGTATTTCTATTGGGGACGCAATATGGGTGAATACACCGACGGGCGGATTTATAAGATTGATATGGATGGTAATATTGTTGATTATTTTCCCGGCCCGACGCATTCCACTGGTGCCGATATTCGTGAGGACCACGACACTTTGATTTTTTCTAACTGTTGCGGAATTGACAATCGCGAAATCTGGGAAATTGACAAATCCAGTGGTGTAAAAATAAGGAGCTGGACAATTGCCGGTTCGCAGTATATTGATGGCGGTATGATCGCCTATAAAGAAGAGAATACTGTATATATGCTCGGAGCTGAGGATGGCTCGACTAATTATAATGTTTACGAGCTGTATCTATCTGATAACGGTTCATATTTCGTTATTAACACCTGGGCCGGTTTGATCAAGCCCGGCATTCGGACCCAGGGTATGGACTATCACGACGGGTATCTCTGGTATCTCTATGATTCTTTTGATCCGAATCCCACTATTGAAATCGCTTTAATTGAACTGCCGGATAACGGTGTGGTTAAATTTGCAGATACTATCCGCAGCGAACTTGCGATCGAAGGTGAAGGGCTGGCCTTTTATGGCGACGATTTGTATTTCGGAACCGTTGACCATCGCATTTATAGACTTGCCAATCCGTCCGCGTTGGAAGTTTCAGGCGTGTATGACAGTGCCGCAAATTCGCATCATCTGGCCCGTATCGGCTCTTATGGATTGAGTGGTATTCCCTCCCCGGTCGGCTATGCTCAGGTCTTTGATGGCAATAACACCTATCTGCTCTGCTCCAATCCTGTCGCGGTATCCAGCCTGAGTGATTTTACCTTTGAAGTCTGGGCACGGCTTGACGACATAAGCGAAAACGCCCGTTTCTTTAATCTCTCCAATCAGCAGGGCAATCTGGTCAATGACGGCTTTGCCTTCAAGCCATATTATGACGGCTCTGTTTATAAGTTAGGCATCTGGAACGGCAGTTGGCTTTATGGCACCGCAATCGCTCAGCCGCGTGGTAAATACCATTATTTTGCCGCGGCCTCAAATGGTTCGACAGTGACCTTCTATTATGACGGTCAGGCGGCTGGTACAGCGTCTTGCAGCACCGTTACCAGTTTTCAGCCGGGTGCCTTATGCGTCGGCGGTGCCGATTTTGGAGATTATTTCGGTTCGGATTATCCTGAATACCTTGCCCGCGGTACGTTCGACGAGGTTCGCATCTCCAAAACTGTTCGCAACGCTGCCTGGATTCAAGCGACACATAATAATTTGTCATCACCAGAAACTTTTGTGCAAGCGGAAATTGAGTAAAGGATTATCGAGATGCAAAAAGGAATTGTTTTATTTACAATCGTTTTGGTATTAGCTTCGGTTTGTTCTGCGGAGCTTATTTGTGACTGGTCTTTTGACGGCAACATTGACAACTCGGTAGAGAATTCACCGTTGAATGCTGTTCCTTACGGCGAGGTTAAATATTGTGAAGGGCTAAGCGGTCGGGCCCTCAATCTTGCCGGTTCAGATACAGCTTTAATCGTAAATAATTCCGAAATCTTCAATAATCTTAACGCTTTCAGTATATGCTTCTGGGCCAAACTGGATACCGGCAGTCCCAATATATTGGCCGCGTTTGTGAGTAAAAACGGTGAGGAAAATCAAGGTTGGCAGGTTCGTACATATAAGAACTATGGATTTGCCAGTTTTCTCTTGCGTGGTCCGGAATGTCAAAAAAATGACTGCTTTGGCGGTTTGAGAGTCGATGACGGCAATTGGCATCATATCGCTGCGGTTTACGAGGGCAGGTTCGCGAGTATTTACGTTGACGGCAAACTGGCTGATATTGATGACGCGCCGGCGAAAGGCATAGGCTCTACTGATTCACCTCTGGTGATCGGTGCCAAAATCGCTCGTGGTAAAAAAGAACCATATTGTTTCCTCAAAGGCGCACTTGACAGCTTGAAGATTTACGATAATGCCCTTAATTTCAATCAGGTTAAAAAGCTGGCTGACAGGGACATTCTGGTAAATGCCAAACTAACCCAAATCTATCAAGACCACGATATTTACCCGGTCCCCATTCATCGCGGCGGCGGAAGATATCAACCCGAAAATACCATAGAGGCCTTTGAATATTCCTGGTCACGCAATCTTGTTCCTGAAGGTGATATTCGCACCACAAAGGATGATGTTATTGTCTGTTTTCATGACAATGACCTCAATCGCACCGCGCCGTCCGCGCCGGATGAATTAAAAAATCGTCCCATAGGCGAACTTACTCTGGCTGATCTTAAGTCTGTCGATGTGGGCGAATTTCGCGGGAAACCGGGACAAAAAATCCCTACTCTCGACGAAGTTTTTGAAGTAATGTCACGCGATCCCGGGAAGTGCATGTATCTGGACTATAAGACTATCGATTTAAATCGTCTGGTTGAAATGACCCAAAAGCATAACATCGAGAAACAGGTGATTTTTACCACCAAGAATTACGATCTTATTTGCCGCTGGCGCGAACTGCTGCCCGAATCACAAACGATGATATGGATGGGCAGTTCCGAGCAGGCTATCAGCCGCAAACTCGATTATTTGCGTCAGTATGATTTTAAAAATATTTATATTGTTCACTTGCACTATAAACCAATCGAAAATGGCTATCAGCTTTCCGATGAGTTCATGCTCGGAACCCAGGCTGAACTGCAAAAACGCGGCATAATACTGCAAATAATGCCTTGGGATATCGACGACCCCGCCGTATACGAAAGACTGTTCCAGATCGGCATTTTGAATGTCGGTACCGACTACCCCGACGTACTGCTACCAGTATTCAAGAAATATTGGTAACGCTACCTCCCCGTACCATTCGATTTTCGGAAATTCTAAAACGCTTAACAGTGATGTGTCCAACTCGGGACCCCAACTCTAAAAAACACTACGTTTTGGCAACCTCCCCCACCCGAACCTCCCCATAATTCTGTGAGAACTCCGGACACCCCCACTGACTGCCCGCCACAATCACCCGATTACCGTCAACGACAACATCTTCTATGGAGCTATATTGATACTGTCCCTGGGCTATTATTTCCCAATCTGCGCCATCCCAACGCACCAGCGTCGCCGGCCCTAAGCCGACGATAGAACCGAATTCCCCGCATACAATCAACTCTCCCGCAAACAGCGCCGCATCCCGGATAGTCTCCCGGCAATATTTGTCATATCGTATCCACTCATCTTCAACCAGCTCATAAACTCCATGGCCGTCGGTACAGGCGAACAGCCGCGAACCGATACTGCGAATTTTTAGTACCGTTCCCGGCAGACCACCGGCCACCGGTTCCCACTTCTGCTCCGCAGCGTTCCATTTTGCGACATATTTTAGCCAGAGGGGATTGTTATTATAGGTTCGGGTGAACACTCCGCCGATATATATTTCACCGTTGTGTTCTTCGATGGTATGAACTCTGCCATTTACACCATCGCCCAGGGCGTGGTATTCTGTGCCATCCCAAAGGGCGATATTACGGGCTTCGATATCGGCGGGCTGGCGATAACTGTTTAAGCCAAATATTAAACCTTCACTATTTTCCATAACAGAATTATATCCGCCTTTGAACCGTTCAAAATTCTCACCATCCCAGGTAAAGACTTCACTGGCCGTGGTTCTGATATAGAGTTTGTCGCCATACCAAACCATCTGATTGTAATGTTCTCCCACCGTTCCGCTGCCGATGGGATACCAATTGGTGATTAGTATTGAAAATGGAGCCAGATTTGCATCGAAATCTGAGCCACTTAGGTTAGTAAAATAACGCCGATTTCGGCGTTGTCAATAGGGATTCTGGTCCTTTTTCGTTGGATTGAGGCTTTCTTAGCCTTCTTTTTTCCGTTTTTTCTCTAAACTCTGGTTAAGTCGCCAGCTGTCGGTTATGATTTCGACCACGCTCACATGGTGGGTCAGTCGGTCCAGCAGAGCACCGGCTAATCTTTCATCATCGCCAAAGACCTGGGGCCAATCGGCGAATGGCAGATTCGTTGTTACGATCAGGCTGGTTTGTTCATAGCACTGGCTGAAAAAGCCGAACAGATGTTCCGCTCCGATACGGTCGAACGGGACATAGCCCAGTTCATCGATGATGATCAGGTCGCATTTTTTTATATAGCTCTCTAATTTCAACACCGCTCTTTCCTGTCGGGCTTCGAGATACGTATTAACCAGTTCAGCAGCGGTAAAGAACCGCACTTTATAACCTCGTCGGCAGGCTTCCCGGCCGAGGGCGATGGCCAGATGACTTTTACCCACGCCCGGCGGGCCGGTAAAGACGATATTACTGCGGCGGTCGATAAAGCCGCACATCGAAAGGTCGATAATCTGTTTTTTATTTATCTGCGGCACGGCCATAAAATCAAAACTTTCAAGTTCCTTAGTCATGGGGAAGTTTGCCTGTTTCAATCTCCTGGCGATGGCCTGCGACTGTCGATGAAAGACTTCGATTTCGGCCAGTCTTTGCAGGTAACTTTCATAGGATTCGTTTGCCTGGGCGGATGCCCGGGCAATTGTCTGATACTCTTTTTGAATTGTCGGAAGCTTCAGGGTCTTGAGATAGCTTTTTAATAAAACCATTGGATCTTTCATGCTACCTCCCCGGCCAACTGGTTATAAACATCGAGATTGCGTTTGCCATCGCCTTGGTTTACCAGGACTTGATTGCCGGCAAGGTTCAATTGTGAGCCGTTACGTAAAAAGCTTTCCACCGCTTCATCGCTGAACGCCCGGCACTTGACACAAACACCAACGGCATGTTCAACTTCTTTTTGCGGATGCCTGATAAAGAGCAGCAGGATGTTGATGTATTTACCGGTCCCTTCACTGCCGTATCGATATTCAAGCTCTGTTCGCATCAAGGTGAAATCTTCGCCCCAGGGCTGGCCCTTGAATGGCCGAGCATTATCCAGCGAACCGGGCTTACGCTCTAAAAGTTTGATATAATGCAGCGGATCCAGGATATACTGGTCTTTATCGTAACATCTGGAATGCGAGGCAACCAGCTCATTTTTATAGAACAGGTCAACCCGGTCAACGAATACCTTGACCTGGCAAGATTGATAGGCATACTCCGTCGGCACCGAATACCGGTTAGTATCAACCCGTACTGTAAGCTGTTTGTCCGCAAAGGTGGATATTCGACGACAGGCTTCAAACTTCTGCTCAGGCAGTTCGTATAAATGTGTTTTCTCTTCCGCAAATAAATCGCCAATGGTTTTATTCGTATGAGGTGCAGGGCCCTGGCGATCCAGTTCTTTGATACACTGAGCAATCAGCATCTCATTCAGCTGAGCCATATCGGTAACTCTCGGAACCGGAGAGAAGAACTGCCTTTCACTTCGCTTGGCGAGATTCTCGACATCGCCTTTTTCATTACCTTTAGCGACATTGCAAAAACGAGTGTCAAACAAATACCAACTCTTAAGCTCTACGAATTTGCGGTTGAGCCGACGCTTGCCTTTTTTGAGAACCTTTAGAACCGCAGTTTTTAAATTGTCGTAAGCAATGCGTTTGGGCACGCCGCCGAAATATTCAAACGCCCGGACATGGCCGTCAAGAAAACATTCGATCTTCATGCTCTCGTAAGCACAAACAAAAGGAGCCTTAGAACAGCACAGCTTCATGCAAAAAACGTAGACCTTCTTCTCCCTGCCGTTTTCTTTAATGTTAGCTTCATGCCAGTCAACCTGGGCTTCTTCGCCAAACTCAAACGCTAACGGCAGGTAAGCTTCTTTTTGGCGATTACTCGCCTCCTTGATATACCGCTGGACAGTGCTGTAATGGCCGGTGAAACCATACTCGTCACAAAGCCGCTGATACATTTTGGTCGCCTGCATCCGCTGCTTACGCCGAACCTTTTTGTCAGATTCCAGCCAGGTGTCAATAATGTGCGCGAAGGGATCCATGACAGCCTTGACCCGCGGCTGACTGAGCCGATAGCCCGGCGGAATCGGATTTTTCAGGGCCTTGGCCACCGTGTTACGCGAATGCCCCAGCTCCAGGGCAACCTCACGTTGCGATATCCCATCACGAACTTTACGTCTGATAATCTCATAATGCTCCACTGTAAGCACCTTTCTAAGCCTCCTGTGTCTAAAATGTTACGTATCTTAAACACATCTTATCGGCCTTTTACAGTGGCTCCTTTTTCGATGCTTTTTCAGAAGAGAAAACCCGCAAATCTGGCTCCATTTTCAATGCTAATCACCACTGGCCATACATGATCTTGAGATAGAGGGCATAATTGATCAGATCATCCATGGTATCGGTGATCTTCTCATCCGCCACTTGCAGCACTCCTTGCTGATAGAAATGCTTGAGCCGTTTAAATTTATCGCCAATCCGCACCAGGACACCGTGGCTGCCGAACTCGCGCAGGTTGTCGAGGGTGTCTGCGCTGCCACTGTAATCATGTCCCTTGGCGGCCCTTAGAGCTGACAGATCGTTGATGATTTCCGTAATATCCTGTTCCAGTTTTTCCAATGTGTATTTTGACATAAGTTCTCCATCAATTTGGATTATTGAGTAATTACCATTAAGCTTGACTGTGCTGCCGGCCCTAAATCAGGTTGACACCTTGCATTTGAAGGCCGGGTTATGCTGAGCCCAATCAGCCCAGCTTCTCACCAGATTCTTGAGTCCTTCCTGATTCATGAGAACCTGCGGCTCAATCTTGCCGTCGAAGATGTAACTGACCCCGAAAATATCCATGGTCTCGGTGTCGGCTTCCACTACCAGCACCGTAGCCGGACACAATCGAGTCAAGCGCTCAAAGAGAATCTGCTGACCCCGGGGGATACGGCCATGTTCCTTGAATTCCAGAAACAGCAGATTCCCCTGAATCTCCACCAGGCCGTCCACATCGCCCAAGGCGATCTTACCGGGCAAACAATCAGCGAAGATCTCGATCTTGGGCCGCTTCTTCTGATTGAAACAGCCCTGTTTTTCACAATCCCAACGTAGCGGGTTATATCCATTAGCGACCATGGCAAATGACTCCTTCTTCTTTAAATAAATGGGTGAATTTTTCTCTTTCCGAACCGAAATACAGGATCATCTGACCCTGCAGGGGCGCGGATACTTTTTCGGGATGCCAGAATTTCACTCTCCCGGCCGGGAAACATACCGCCGCGGCCAGGCCGAGCAGCATCTGGCCCCAGCGCGTCTCGGTGGCGTTATTTACCAGTACCACCGCCTCGGACACTTCACCGCTGCTGACATGCCGGGCGAGTTTTTCGCAGAAACGCTGAATATGCGGCTGAGCATAGGGTGGGTTCATGAACACCCGGCCCTGCCAGTCCTGAATGAGGCCATCCTCATCCTCGTCGTAGAATCTCGCGGCCTGGACAACCTTATTAGCGGCCT
>CAXXMR010000029.1:0-38253 GCA_963663805.2 Sedimentisphaerales bacterium | reverse complement strand
TATGACTACCTGCCAGATGCCAGTGTCTATAATTGTCCGCTGGCCAATTATAATGATAATCAAAAGACCTGCTATGATACGGTTAATAAGGTTTATGTAGATTATCAGGATATCTATAAAACTGGTAATCGTGATTGGGTGGGCGCTTCTTATTTTATGTTTTGGAATTATCATGGCTTTAACTCTCCGAGTAATGAAAACAGATTTCTTGGTCCCGGTGCAAGCTCAAGATTTCATCTGATGGTTTCAGATATGATTATCTGGAATGATGAGGGGGCAATGAAACATAATGTATGGCAGACAACGCACCCTTACAAGGGTGGCAAGAAAAGTGGGAATTCTTTGTTTTATGAATCCGTTGATAAGCAGTGGATAAGTAGTGGCGTAATACCGTTGGAAGGACCTGGTGTAAATGCCGGTTATGATGATGGACGAGTTGAGAGAGTTGCTTACGATGATCTTGTAATTCAGTATACATCCAAGTCTAAATATCCGATATCATTGATGCCGCTGGAGAGATAAGTTTTGTGTTAATCATTGACAGTAGTTTCTTTCGCCCCTTTGGGGCTTATGGTTATTTTTTGCTATTATCCGGGGGCTTACGCCGCCCGGCTATGCGTTCTTACGACCCCTTTGGGGTCTTTGAAAGAAAAGAACTGTGAATGGTTATGGTTTTTGTTTAGATTATCACCGCTTTGGAAAGGTTTAATATGAAGCGTTTTTTGTCGCTTGTTTTGGTTCTTTCTCTTACGCTGACGGTTATTGCTGAGCAGAAGTATTGTTATTACGATACTTTCAATGACGAGCCTGTCGGCAGTTCGGTGAGTCACTGGCAGGTTCACGAAGGCACGGCGGCGGTGGGTGCTTATGGGGCTGGTGATAATGTCTGGGCTTTTACGGATGACAGTGTGGAAGCTCACGGGACTTTGCATGTTTTTACTCAGGACCCGGTGGTTAAGGTGCGGGTTCGGGTGAAGCAGTTGGGCAGCGGTGGTGTTTATCTGGCTTGCCGGTACAATCTGGATGAGTATTCGCTGGTGCGGGCGGGTTATAGTCTGGAGCGGGGGCAATGGCGGATAACCGAATACTGGGACGGCAGTAATTATCTGCTGACCAGCGTTAATGATTCTTTTCAGGCGGATACGTGGTACGAGTTGAAGCTGGTTGCTACTGGCAATTTGATTGAGCTTTATGTCAACAGTGAGCTGAAATGTTCGGCTAATGTGATGTACAATACCAATTATGGTCAGGTGGGTGTTTATGCCGACCATGTTGAAGCGGATTTTGACAATATTCTGCATTACGGCACGGCCCCGGTTAAGGATGGGGTGGCTTCGTATTATATGACCTATCCGGGTGGGTACAACAGCAGCGGTGGGAATATTGTTAAGCGTAATAATGGGGAATTTGTTATTCATCGTAATTCGCCGACACGATTTGCCCGTTCGATGGACGGGATTAGCTGGACGGCGACAACGGTGTTTGACAATGTGACCTGCGGCTGGGCGGGACCGACGAATATTATTCGTTTGCAGAGCGGTAATTTGCTGAGTATTTATCAGTATCTGGTAAGTCCTCATCCTAATTTTCAGATGAAACAGGCTTCGCAGATTTCCACGGATGATGGTGTGACCTGGGGTGATCTTTCGTGGATGCAGACCGTGTCTGGTCCTTACTGCACGATGAACAGTAAGGTGCGTCAGACTTCTTCGGGCCGGATATTCTGGGCTACCAGTACCGGGGGTGAAGGCGGGGCGGCGGAAGAGGATGGCGGGGTAGGGGTGTGGTATAGCGATAACGAGGGGGGGAGCTGGCAGGAATGTCCCTGGCGGCTGGATTTGAGTACTACGGGTGAGAATTTGCAGGAGGCTGAAGTTGTCGAGCTGACTAATGGTAATTTGCGTCTGATCTGTCGCAGTGACACGGGGTATCTGGTTTACTCGGAATCGACCGATAACGGCAGTACGTGGAGTAAAGATATTCAGATACTTTATGATTTGCCGGCGACGATGTGTGCGTTCAATACGGCACGGGATTACCAGACCGGTGAGATTTTCGTGTTCTGGGTATATGAAGATACCAGCGAAGCTTCGGCGCCGCAGATGCCGCGTAATCGGCTGGCTTTGGCGCGTACACGTAATAATATGCAAAGCTGGGAATATCTGCTGGATGTGGATGATTTTGAGGGACGGGATAATCGTTTTTGGAACCTGGCGATGTATCTCGATACAGATTATGTTTTCTGTATGCCCAATGTCAATTTTGACGGTGCTTACGGGTCGGGGGTTAATTGTCTGAAAGTTACGCGTGTGGAACGTGCCAAGCTGGAGCCGTATCCGGCTTTCCCGCCTTTACACTAAAGGATTTTGCGAAAGGATGATTGTTATGACTAAGATGTTGATTCCCTGCGCTTTGATAGCGATGTTTTTGGTGAGTGTATGCACTGCTGCGGAGCCTTTGTTTGAGCAGAGTATGGTTTTTCAGCGTACGAAAAATGAAGACCATTTTCGCGGTCCAAAGATTGTCCAGATGCCGGATGGTACGATTGTGGTTAGTGGTATCTTGAAGATGGGCCACATGCGTGACGCCGGCGGCAAGGACGCTACGAAAATCAAATACAGCACCGACGACGGCAAGACCTGGCAGGATACGACCGAATACCAAATGGCTGATCTGGTGGATGAAACGGGGCAAAAGGTTTTTCAGTTCGATCGTTACTGGCCTATGAATGATGCCGACGGCAAGGCGATGACCGAAGCGTGGATGATTAACAATCCGCAAAAGGGGATTGAGATTGGCTCGTGGTCCAAGGTGAGTATGAGCGGCGATAACGGCAAGACCTGGAGCAGACGTGATTTTACGAAGGAGCTGTTTACTTATAAGAATGGCGGGCTGGCCTGGTTCATCGGGCGTGGTATTCAGCTGCAGAAGGGGCCTTATGAGGGACGGTTGATTGTGCCGGGGCGTTTTTTTGGTAAGAAGTGGGAGCGGGTTGGTCCTGAAGCGTGTAATACGCTGGCTTATAGCGATGACCATGGCGAGAGCTGGCATTGGGGCGGGGCTGCTCAGGGTTATACGGGCGAAGGGTGTGTGGTTGAGCTTTCCGATGGTTCGGTTTATATCAATAATCGTAATCATGATCCGAAAAGTTGGGGTTTTCGTTCGTGGGCTATTAGCCGTGACGGGGGTGAGACTTTTACGGAATTTGGCGTTGCTGAAGATTTGCCGGAGCCGAAGTGTCATGCCTCGATGGTGCGGTATTCTTTCCCCGATGCCAAGAGCGATACGCCGGGGCGGGTGCTATTTTTGAATCCCGCGGTGAGTATTCCGGGCGGTGCGATTGCGCCTAGTGAGGGGCGTAAGAATTTGACTGTGAAGATGAGTTATGACGACTGCAAGACCTGGCCGGTCTCAAAGAATATTTTTCCCGGTCTGGGCGGTTATTCGGATATGATTGTTACCAAAGGCGGTACGATTCTTTGTGTGTTTGAGTGCGGCGAGGAAATGTATGCTGAAAATATTTGTCTGATTCGATTCAATATTGAATGGCTGGAAAGCGGATTTGTGCCCAAAATGAAATGATGGTATAATGGCTGACGTAGATTAACCAAGGTTTGAGGTTTTGCCTATGCTCAAAAAAAACATGGTGTTTTATTTGTCGCTGATATTTGTGGTAACTGTTTCTGGTATTCAAGCTGCCATTCTGCCTGATATGCCTGAGCCTTATGATGATTTTGTTCAGGTACGTACTGCCGAGATGTTTTTTCTGGCGGGCAATACAACCGAGGGACAAGTTCGCTTCTGGCGTTTTGATGAAGGTGGTACGGGCCAGTGGCAGGAGTTGGTCAGTCCGGGCAGTTTTTCGCTGTCAAACGCGGCGGCGGCTATTCAGCACGATGGTTTCGACGATTGTCTCTGGCTTTTTACCGATGGTGTTAATTATAAATACGACATTGAAATCGGCGGCTGGAAAGAGTTCTCGTCTGAGCAATTGACGAGTAATATTGTCCGGGCGGTCTCACTGGGCCAAAGCGATATTGCCTTGATTACCGAAGATGGTAAAATTTATGATTACCATACTCTGACTGACACCTGGAAGCAATCCGCGGTGCTGTCGTCGGATGTTGACCGGCAGGATGCCGACGCGGAGTTGATACTTTCTTTGCAGCAAATCAGCAGCAAAGCCTTTGGCAAACTGAATTACATTATTCTAGCGGTTTATCTTCTTTCGATGGTTCTGATGGGCGGATATTTTTCCAGGCGGGAAAAAACTGCTGACGACTTTTTTCTGGCGGGCCGGCGTGTACCCTGGTGGGCGGCGGGTTTGAGTATATTCGGTACTCAGCTTTCGGCGATAACTTTCATGGCGATGCCGGCCAAGGCGTACAGTTCCAACTGGCATTATTTTATTCCGAATATGTGTATTTTGTTGATAGCGGCCCCGATTACGGCTTTTATTTTCATTCCGTTTTATCGTCGGTTGAATGTGATGACTGCTTATGAATATCTCGAAAAGCGGTTTAGTGTTTCGGTGCGGATGTTCGCTTCGGCGATTTATGTCCTGATGCAGCTTATGCGGATGGGAGTCGTGTTGTTTCTGCCGGCGCTGGCGTTAGCGACGGTTACGAATATTCCGGTCACCTGGTGCATTATCATTATGGGGCTGCTTTGTACGATTTACACCGTGCTGGGCGGTATCGAAGCGGTTATCTGGACCGATGTGCTTCAGGTGATAGTACTGCTGGGCGGGGCGCTGCTTTGCATGGTGCTGATTCTCATGCGTCTGGATGGTGATATTGGTACTCTGGCTGCCCAGGCCTGGGATGCGGGTAAATTTTCGCTGGGTGAACGTAGTTGGAACCTTACCCGACCGACTTTGCTGGTTATTCTGGTTTCCGCGTTGGCGGCTCATCTGACCTATGTTTCGGACCAGACCGTGGTGCAGCGTTACCTGACCACGCCATCGGAAAAGGCTGCCCAGAAATCGCTTTGGACCAGTGCGATACTGACGATACCGTCTAGCCTCTTGTTTTTCGCACTGGGCACGGCGTTGTATATGTTTTACTGTAAGCACTCAACGAGTCTCGATGTGGGGATGAGTAACGATTCGATTTTTCCCTGGTTTATCCTCAATGAGCTGCCGACGGGGATGCCAGGTTTATTGATTGCCGGGGTTTTTGCCGCGGCGATGAGCAGCCTGGACAGCAGTATGAACAGTGCCTCGGCGGCGGTGATTTCCGACTTTGTTTTGAAGAAACACCATCTCAGCGGTGAATCTCAATTACGCCTGGCACGGATTCTGACCGTTCTGTTCGGCTTGTTTGGTACGGCTACTGCCATCATGATGGCGACCTATGATATTAAATCACTGTGGGATCTGGTCAGCCGAATGGTTGGTTTATTCATCGGCGGACTGGGCGGGTTCTTCATGCTGGGTGCCCTTACTCGCAAGGCTAATGCCGCCGGCGCTCTGGCGGGGGCGGCGGTCTCCTGTGTCGCCATATTTGCTGTTCAGGAATATACCTCCCTGCACTTTTTCCTGTTTGGTACGTTTTCACTGGTAACTGCCTGTCTGGTCGGTTATATTGTTAGTTTAATGACCGGCGGATGTCAAAAGGATCTGACCGGCTTGACAATTTATTCTATGGGTACAAAGTAGTAAAGTGGTTTGGGTTTAAAATGAAGCTGTTAAGTTATCAGGAAGACGGTCAGGAGTTTTGGGGTTTTCTTATTCACCATCCGGTGTTTCAGGAAGACTGGGTATTTAATCCGCAGCAATTGGTAAAGTCGATGAAACGGTGTGAACTGCCTACGATGGGCCGTTGGCTGTCCCGTGAGAGTTTCCGGCAGGGCTGGCCTGCTGATTTAGCGGGTTTTCTGGCTTTGGAAGAAGAAGGCATGGCTGACCTGAAGCATCTGGAGCAGGTTCTGCTGGTTAGTCTGAAAAGTGGTTCGGACCATCGTGTACTGAACTTGTCTGGTCGTCCTCTGGCGGGTATGAAGCTGAAGGCTCCGATTCCGCGTCCGCGCATATTTTTTGGCCTGGTCCAGAACGGCCCTTCGTTCATTCGCAATAATCCCAACCGTACCTGCACCAACCTTTTCCCGCAGGGACACAATCGCCCGCAGGCCTCTGTTTTGGGCCCGGACGATATTCTGGTGCTGCCGGAAAATATCCTTAGCTGGGGTTTCAATATTGAATTAGGGGTGGTAATCGGCAAGAAAGGCGGTATATCCCCGCTCATCGGGCCCTGGATTATGTCGCGGGTTTTGTGCCGGTAATCGATGCCGCCTCCGATGGCTTCTATAACATTGTCAACGGTAAGTATGACACCTGGCGTTTACCCGAAGGGACGGACTGGTTTCTGGAGGCTATGTGTTCCTGGTGCGGCAAAATGGCCGACACTCATAGCTCTATGGGCCCTTATCTGGTCACTAAGGATGAATTTGATAATTTTTACGATTTGCTGGCATGGAACCGTGAGTCGGGCCATTTGCGTAATCGTACCTATACCGGTTGTCATCTGCTGGGCGTGGAAAGAGTGATTCAGTGGTATTCCTCGTTTGGGACCGTTTACCCCGGCGATGTCCTTCATCTGGGCACGATGGGCACTGACGGGCTGCCTTGTATGGATATGGAATATGGCCCGGATGATTATATTCAGGTCGAAATCGAAGGTATGGGCAAGCTCACCGACCGCGTAGTGAACGTCAATACTAACGACTGGCGGGACGAGAACGATCCGTCAAAAGCGTTGCATCCTTCACCGGCGATACGTGATTTAATTGAAAGTAATCAAATCGAAATCAAAAATACCGCCGACTGGTCGCTGGACCAGGTGCGTCAGTATTGGACCAGTTATGGCAATTATAAACAGGTCGAAGAAGTCGAATCGATAAAGGTTTCCCGTTATCCGCGTCTGCTGAACGCTCCGCCTTCTTCGCTGGCCGCAACCGGTGCCGAAGTCGAGATTCCGCCCCGGACCACCTCGCTGGATATTGGCGTGGAACTGGCTTTTGTCGTCAAAAAACTCGCTCGAAAAGTAACCGTCGAAGATGCGACTTCTTATATTTTAGGTCTGACGCCGTTGATTTCCCTTAGCGACCGTTCTTTCGATGAGATACTCATTCAGCCTGCCACCTCACAGGAGCAGGCTCTGCCGGTGGTCTATGGCCGTTGGGCTGATGATTTTAATATTGTCCTGCCCGACCTGGTCGAGATGCCGCTGGATAAGATTGCCAAGCTGGAAATGACTCTGGAGATTCCCGGTATCGGCAGGGTTGCTGGTTCAGTGGGCGATTATGTTGTTATGCCGGCGGAAATGCTGAGTTTCCTGAGTACCTACGTAACCTGTATGCCCGGCGACATGTTCACCCTCGGCAGAATTGCCCAGAGGATAACCCTGCCGGCCCATATTGCCGCCAATCAGGGCCTGACAATCACCGCTCGCATCGACAAAATGCCCGAAGTGACCATGACCTTCAAACCCGACCCCAGCCGTAAGCCTGCGAAAATCTCCAGAACTTCCGAAGTACTCTACGAGGATTGATAATCATTAGCCGACCCCTGAGAAAACGGAGAGAGCGGGATTCGAACCCGCGGTACAGATAAACCGTACACAGCCTTTCCAAGGCTGCTCCTTAAGCCACTCGGACATCTCTCCAAGGCGAAACTCGCCAAGCCAGAGGACTATAATCCAAAGCCCGGACCATTGCAAGCCCTTATTACCCAAACCCGTGCGGTTAAAAACGAAAAAAACGCTGTTTTTTGTTCAAAAAACGTAAAAAAAACACTCAAAATAAGCTTAAATAATCATCATAGACTATTTGTAGATTACCCATATTAACAAAAAACGCCGATTATGTCCATTTAAAGAGCCAGAATGGGTTTGATTATTTCTTTGAACGATTGAGCCGCAATGCTCTGCCCATAATGTTTGACATATGGTTCGCCAGCGTCGCAGGAGAGGACAATTTGGGGGTCTATCGGGATTGAGCCGAGGAAGTTTACTTCCATTTCGTCGGCCATTTGTTTGCCGCCGCCTGATTTGAAGATGTCGGTTATTTCGCCGCATTTGGGGCAGGCGAAACCGCTCATGTTTTCTATTACGCCGATGATGGGCAGGTCCAATTTTTTGCAGAAGCGAACGCCTTTTCTTACGTCGGACAAGGCGACCTGCTGCGGCGTGGTGACGATGACCGCACCGTTGGCGTTTTCCAGCAGCTGGATAATCGAAAGAGGTTCGTCACCGGTGCCGGGTGGGGAATCGATAATGAGGTAATCCAGTTTGCCCCATTCCACGTCTTTGAGGAACTGTTTGATCATCTGATATTTCATTGGGCCGCGCCAGACGACGGGGCTGTCATTATGTTCCAGCATGAAGGCGATTGACATTACGATCAGATTCTCAGAAAAGGGGACTGGCATAATGGAGCCGCCGTCTTCGGTTGATGTAAGTCGTCGGTCTTCCAGTTTGAGGATTTTGGGGATGCTTGGCCCGTGGATGTCGATGTCGAGCAGTCCGACCTTTTTGCCGGCCTGAGCGAGGGATATGGCAAGGTTGGCTGAGACGGTACTTTTGCCCACGCCGCCTTTACCGCTGAGGACGAGTATCTTATTTTTAATCTGACTCATACGCTGCTGAATCTGAGTTTGTTCTTCTTTATTTTGCATTTATAACTCTCACACATATCAGGGTAAATCTTCGATTATTACCTCGATATTTTATCGGGAGATTACTGGGTTGGCAAAGAAAAATCAGAGTTCTCAAGGTTGTTTTTACGTCGGTTTGGCAAAATTGTTAAGAAAAACAAATACCAGGGCGGGAGTGTGGATTGGTTGTGGGGGGGCAAAAGTCTGCCTGACCCAGATAAGCTGGAAATTCTAAGCCCAAAATTCAAAACAACACAACGGAAATATTTAATCGCGGATTATACGGATTACGCGGATTTTTAACGGCAACTAATTTAATTATGTACACGCGTTTTCGGGAATATTGTTGCCATTTTGCGTAAAATATCATTTGTAAGAGACCAAAAAGGGCCAGCATGGAATGGGTAATGAACCACTCCATGCCGGTTGGGAGTTTTCTCCCCTCAGGGGTTAGTTAGATTTTAAACTGTCTGATATTTTCCTGCAACTGAGCGGCAAGTTTTGTCAGATTACCGCTGGCGGAATTGACCGTCTCTGCTCCTTTAGCAGTGTTTTGAGCGGCCTGGTCCACCTGGGCAATATTTTGGGTAATCTCCCGGCTGGCGGCGGCTGACTGCGAAACGCTAAGTGATATTGTTTCGGAACCGGAGGCTGCCTGTGTGACGTTCTGAGCGATTTCTTTGGTGGTTATGCTTTGCTCCTCGACCGCTGAGGCGATGCTGCGTGAAACCTGATTGACATTATTGATAACTTCGCTGATTTGTGCGATTCCCTCTACCGACTCATTTGTCGAGTTTTGGATGGCCTCGATACGTTTACTGATTCCTTCGGTAGCTTCGGAGGTCTGCTTGGCCAGTTCTTTGACTTCATTGGCGACTACCGCGAACCCCTTGCCGGCATCTCCGGCCCGGGCGGCTTCGATAGTGGCGTTCAGGGCCAGCAAATTGGTTTGTTCAGCGATGTCCTGAATGACTTCGATGACCTTGCCGATTTCATCGGCGGCCTTACCCAGTTGGCTGATGCGGTCATTACTTACCGTCGCGAGTTCTGCTGCCCGGTCGGCTACCTGCGAGGCTTGCTCGGCGTTTTTGGCGATTTCCGTAATACTGGCGGTCATTTCTTCTGCTGCCGCTGCCGCAGACTTCATGTTTGCTGTCATCTGTTCGGTCGACTGGGATATATTGGCTATGTTCGTGGCCATTTCCTCTGAGGCACTGGATACCGAAACCGCTTGCCGACTCATTTCTTCGGCGCCTCCTGCCATTTGGGTGGACGTGCCCGACAATTCGGTGGAAGCATTGTTCAGGCACAAAACATTTTCGGAGATTTTGCAGACGAGTTTATGAATCTTATCGACAAACTTGTTGAAGTTTTGCTCCATTTGGTCAATTTCGTTTTTGCTGTTACTGTCATCGACCTCAAATCTTCTGGTCAAATCGCCGTCGCCTTCCGAGAGATCTCTTAACACCTCTGCCGTTGCGTTAATTCGCCGGATGATATTGCGGGCAATCATAAGTGAAAGAAAACCGCAAACCAATAAGGTCACAATCGCTCCCAGACTGCTCCACATCATAAGATTGTTGAGGCAGTCTTTAACGCGCAGGGCGGCATCCTGAAAGTCATCTTCGTAGGCACTGGCAACTATCACCCAGTCCCAGGGTGCGAAATATGCGGCACTGGCGATTTTCCATCTTGGCTCGGCATCGTCGCTATCTTTCCAGAGGTACCTTTCGGAGTCACATTGTCCTTCCGGGGCGTTTTTGGCTTTATTTATCAGAGACTGAACGAAATGATTGCCGTCAACATCTGCGATTTTCAAAATATTTTCGCCCTGGAGTTTACTGCCATTATGTACTATACATTCTCCGGCCTGCTGTCCCGAGCCGCCCAAAATATAAGCATAGCCGGTCTTGCCTACGGTAATGTCCGTAATACCCTGGCGTACTTCTTTTATATTTTCCTGTCTGACCCCAACATAAAGCACACCCACAACTTTTTGGCTTTCGCCGAATATTGGCTGATATGAGGTTATATACCAGTCATTAACGACATAAGCACGGCCATCAAAAGTTTCGCCTTTCATCACCGCTGCGATAACCGCGTTTTCGGTGCCATCGGGATTGTGGGCGGGAATATAAGTGCCCACCGCCCGGGTGTTATCAAGTTTCTTGACATTGGTGCTTACCCGCAGCATATCGCCTGATTCGTTCATTCTTTGAAAAATTGTGCAGGTTCCGCCTACCAGTTCTTGAACCTTATCTACGATTTCGGATTCGATATTGATATCCTGATTCTGTCCCAGCCAGGTAGCACCGAACATCATTTTGGGAAGATCTATTTGTTGACTTTCTTTGGTGAACTGGTTTGTTGCTTTCCAGTTGACGGTTTCTGAGGCAAAGTTTACTTGGCCGAACCGGTCCATAATATTCTGAGCAACTTTGAGGTCGCTGGCGACTTTCTGCTTAATGCTCTCCTGCTGGGTTCTCAGCATCAGATATATATTGCGGGTATTGGATACACATTCCTGTTTGGCTTGTTCGTTCAATTCCTGACGCACTTTTGATTCCAGATTCGATTTCTGAGACATCAAAATGGCAATTATAACCAATGCCATTACCATTATGCCCGACAAACTTGTGGTAATTATTCTGCTTTTGATAGTCATCTCACTCTCCTAAAATAACGTTAGACTTCCTTGCCGAAATACTTTCCGGCTGACCAATAATCTGACCATCGGCCAATAATATGCGCAAAAACAGGTTTTTATTGCTGATTTTGTATCAGCCAAAGGATGAGACCTTAGCCTCAGAATGAGTTGAGACAGAAGGGGGGATTGTGGAAAAGCGGCTAATAATAGCAGAAATGAGGCAAATGGATTTATCCCAGAGAGGTCAATCCTGTTTTGATAGCATATTTTGTCAGATCCGCCAGACTGTGCAGGTCCAGTTTGGCCATAATTTGCCGCCGATGGGTATCGATGGTTTTGGTGCTGACATAAAGTTGAGCTGCGATTTCCTTGGTGGTTTTTCCTTCGGCCAGCAGTTGCAGGACTTCGGTTTCTCTATTTGTCAATGACTTAACAGAAGAATTTGCTGAACAGGTTTTCTTCCAGCTTTGCTGCTCCATGGCAATGCCCGCGATTTCCGGGTCGAGATAGTTTTTGTCGGTTGCGATCAGGCGTATCGCCTTGACCAGCTCCTCCGGCAGGCTTTCTTTGAGGATATAGCCCGATACCCCGCTGTTAAGCGCTTTCAGAACAAATTCACGCCCCGAGTGCATCGATAAGGCCAGGACCTTTACGTTTGCCATCTTGCCCACAATCTTTGCCGCAGCCTCGATACCATTTAATTCGGGCATCGAAATATCCATTATCACGACATCAGGCCGATGTTTTTCAGCCAGTTCTACCGCCAGCTGGCCGTTCTCGGCTTCGCCGGCAATTTCCATGTCCGGCTGCTTTTCAATTAAATAACGCAGTCCCTGCCGCATGATAGGATGGTCGTCAGCTATTACGATTTTAATATTCATTGTAACCTGCCTGATAGTATCAGTTGTGTTAAATCGGCAGTGTGATGTTTATTCGTGTTCCCTGTCCCGCACGCGAATCAATTTCAACCTTGCCTCCGAAATATTCTATTCGTTCCCGAACACTGAAAAGTCCCAATCCTCCTTTTTGAATCCTTTTCCGTCCGACCTCGGCTAAATCAAAGCCTTTGCCGTTATCCTCAACTTTCACATAAATATTTCTGTTATCGCGAACCACGGCAACTTTGACCTTACTTGCCTGAGCGTGTTTGATTACGTTTACCAGAAGCTCCCTTGCCACGCGATATAAAATCACATTGACATTTTCTTCCAGAAGTTCACTGTTTTCAGGAGCTTCAAACTCTACTTCAATGCCCTGTTCTTTCTCTATATGCTCTGTCAGCCATTCATATATCGCCTTTTCAAACCCTAATTCATAAAGAGTCGGCGAACATAATTCAAACGTCATGCCCCTCATCTTCTTGATATTCTCTTTCAGCCGGGCGCTGATATTGTCCAGTTCGGTTGTTTGTTCAGGTGCGGTGCAGGAATTTTTCAGCTCCTCCAGCTTTATCCTGATTAAACTCAGTTCCTGGCCGAAAATATCATGAATTTTTACCGCCACATCCCGTCTTTCCCGTTCCTCGACCACCGCCAACTCCGATGCCAGAGAGCGCAGCTGGTTCTGATAGGCCAGATTTCTGTCCTGAGCTCGTGCGTACCTTTCACTGATTGTGGATACCATGACCGCAATGAATAAAAACATACCGGCTCGATAGTAATTAGCATGGGTGAAATCGCCGTTCTGGATAAAATAATGGCTCAACAACAGCATCAATGCCAGAATTATCGCGATGACAACTCCAAATTTTCTCCACCACAGCGATGCCAGAATAATAGGAATATAGAACAAATGGGTAAAAAACGTGCCAATTTTAAGAATGGCGTGAAAATAATAAGTGGCTAGGGACACCCCCAGAAGGAGGGCAACTATCACACCGATTCGGAATATGCGATTTTTAGTCATAGGCTGATTGCAAATGCTAATTACCACATCTGTCATTGTCAAACAAAAAAAAGTGATTTTGCCGGTTTTTATTCCACTGGTTTTAAGCGAGTTTGCCGTGTGATTCACTCGCCGGTTACCAGTTTGAGTCGTCCGAATTTTTCGGGCACGTGGTAGTTCGGTCTATCGGTATGGGTAGGGTTCAGGGCCAGATATTTGCGGTCGCCGGTATCGTGGGCACAGCGGAAGAGGTTGGCACGGTATTCCTTGCCCGCGGCGATGGGTTGAACACTGATGGCTTTGAGGGGGATGCGGAATTCGGCGTACCAGATTTTTTTTTCTTCATCGATCTTGCAGGCAATCGACCAGCCGGAGGACCAGGGCAGGTCGGCTCCTTCGGAACCGGGCAGATTGCGGTCGTGGCAGATGTCTATTTTCTGGTTGATAGGCGAGACGACAAACTCGAAATATTTCTTAATGTCGGGATTATCGCCGATAAAAATTTCCGCGACATCGTAATTCCAGATATTGTAGCAGTCGTCGTTTTCGTCCGGTTGGATTTCTTTATTTACAGCCAGCACATCGAATTTTGCTTCATAGAGCAAATACAGGTAAGTATCCGACCACAGCGATTTGACGGTTGTGGTAAGTTCGGGGGATTTTTCTTTGCCCTGCCAGTCGGTGTCGATGGTGTAGGATGATTTGGCGTTTTGCCATACGGCTTTTTCGGGTTGAGCGTCGGGGGTGAAATCTTCGGTGATGTGATATGAGTTTACGGTAATCATTTTGTCCTCGGCGGTGCAGGAAGTAATAAAATTAGTCAGGGCCAGAACTGTCAACAAGGTAAGGAGTTTAATCATAATATTTATTTACTTACTTACTTACTTACTTACTTACTTACTTACTTACTTACTTACTTACTTACTTACTTACTTACTTACTTACTTACTTACTTACTTACTTACTTACTTACTTACTTACTTACTTACTTACTTTTACGAATTTTCTGCGGTCGTTTTTTCCAGCTTGCATGATTGGCCGGGCTTGAGAATAGTAACCTTGCGCGGTGCTTTCTCGGCGAAAATCTGAGCGTCGGCGGGTTCGCCTACGATGTCTCCGTAATGATAGGGAATAGCCCTGGCGGGTTTGAAGTATGTCAGGGCTTCGGCGGCTTCTTCAGCGTTGAAGGTGTAAGTGCCGCCCACGGGCATGAGGGCCAGGTCGATATTTTTCAGGACCTTCATCTCGTCGGTCAGGTCGGTATCGCCGGCATAATAAATTCGCAGGCCGTCCAGATTGATAATAAAACCGAGCCAGTTGTTGGCCTTGGGGTGGAATTTTTTGGCGGGATTATACGCGGCAACCCCTTCGACGGTGATATTTCCGAGCTGAATTTTCCCGCCGGGCAGGAGAATATCACCTCGACCGAGCGGGTCGGTGACATCTTTCGGGGCGACAATTCTGGTCTGCGGTGTCGAAACCTTGTCGACATCCGGGATACTCAGATGGTCGTAATGGCTATGGCTGACAAGGATATACGTCGCGTCATGCGGAGTCTGGGGAATCTTCCATGGGTCGATGTAAATCACAGTTTTGTCGCAAGTTAGCCTAAAACTCGCATGGTTAATCCATCGTATTTCTACGGTCATTTGCCTATCTCCGATTTGGTTAGACAGCAACAGTCACGGCCTATAGAATAATGACCAACAGTATGAAAATTCAAGGAAGAATTGCCATGGCTAAATTATATCCATTATTCGCGAATCTGGAGAGCAGGCGAGTGGTCGTTATCGGGGGCGGTAAAATCGCTGAGCGTAAGGTAACTTCGCTGTTGGATTGTGGGGCCGCGGTGCATGTGGTTAGCCCGGATTTGACCGAGCGACTGACAGAACTACTTGAGCAGAAACGGTTTACATATGAGCCGCGAGTTTATCGAATGGGCGACCTGGCTGGTGCGTCTTTGGTGATTGCCGCCTGTGGCGACCGACGGGTCGGGGCGATGATATTTACCGAAGCTAATCAGCGGGGGGTTTTCTGCAACGTGGTTGACGAAACTCCGCTGTGCAGTTTTCAGGTGCCAGCGGTTGTTTCACGCGGTCCGTTACAGATAGCGGTTTCAACTTCGGGCACCAGTCCGGCAGAAGCCCGGCGGATACGTCAGCAGCTGGAAGAACAGTTCGATGATAATTATGTGGTTTATCTGGATGCTCTGGGCAGGCTGCGTGAGCGTTTGAAGCTGGTTTATCCGGGCGACCAGAAACGCCGGGCTGAAAAACTCGAGGCCTTCGCTGATGCCGGTGCCTTGAAGATGCTGCGTGAAGGTAAGGCTGAGGAATTTGATAGACTGCTCCATGAGTATATGCAATAAGGGACACCTGTAGTTTTGAATATATTACCTAAAGGTTTGATACAGATTTATACCGGTACCGGCAAGGGCAAGACCACCGCGGCTTTGGGGCTTTGCTGGCGGATGCTGGGTTGGGGCGGCAAGGTTTATGTTTGCCAGTTTCTAAAGCCCGCTGATAAAGAAACAGGCGAAGCGACTTTTGCTCAAAGGCAGGGGGATATGCTTCGATTTGAACGGTTGGCGGCAAACTGGGACATGGTTGCGGCAGCGTCTGACAGCGAGCAGGTCTGGCAGATGCGCGGTGAAATCGCGAGCAAGCTCAGGGAAATTGAAATGTTGGCAGCCGACGGGGAATATGATTTGATTGTTCTGGATGAACTGCTGGTTTGTCTGGATATGAAGCTGGTTGATTTGGGGCAGGTAATCAGGATTGTCGAAGGCAAGGCTGAACATACCGAGCTGGTTCTGACCGGCAGGGGGGCGCCAGCTAAACTGCTGGAATACGCCGACCTCGTCACGAAAATGGAAGAAGTGAAACATCCGTTCACACAGGGCACACCTGCCCGGCAGGGGGTTGAATACTGAATCATGTGGCGTTATGTGGGTTACAGACTGCTGGCGATACCGTTTATACTGTGGGGGATATATACGCTTACGTTTTTGATGGCGGTTTGTGTGCCCGGCAATCCGTTTCAGGACAGCGAACGCAATATGAACGCCGATGTCGAACGAGCGGTGATGGCCCAGTATAAGGTCGATGACAACTGGGCTTTTTATCGTGATTATCTGGCGGGGCTTTTCAATCCGGTGCAGGCCTGGAAAGGCGAAGGGCCGCTGGTGGATTTAGGGCCGAGCTGGCAATATCGCGACTGGACGTGTAATCAAATTATAGGGACAGCCTTGCCGGTTTCGGTCAGTCTCGGTCTGGCGGCGATGCTGCTGGCTGTCTGGGGCGGCATACCCATCGGAGTGATGGGGGCGGTCAAACGGCATAGCTGGTTTGATTACAGCTCGCTGGCTTTGGCGCTGATAGGTATATCGTTGCCGACATTTGTCACTGGTACCGCTTTGATGGTTTTGTTTGTAATCAAACTCGGCTGGCTGCCGGTAGGGGGCTGGGGCAGTTTGTCGCAGGTCTGGCTGCCCGCTTTAACCCTTTCGCTGCCCTATATGGCCTATATTGCCCGCCTGACACGTTTGGGTATGCTCGATGTCCTGGGCAGTGATTATATCCGTACCGCCCGGGCCAAAGGTTTATGTGAACGCATGGTAATCTGGAAACACGCCCTCAAGAACGCTTTTCTGCCGGTGCTGAGCTTTCTCGGTCCCGCCTGTGCTTCCGCGTTGACGGGTTCGTTCGTTGTCGAGCAGATTTTCAATATCCCCGGCATGGGCCAGCATTTCGTCGCCGGCGTACTCAACCGCGACCGGGCCATGATATTGGCGACCGTATTAGTATATTCAACGGTGATAGTATTTTTTAACCTGCTGGTCGATTTGCTTTATTCAGTTGTTGACCCACGGATTCAGTTGGAAAGTTGATAATGTAAACACGGAAATGGAGAGCTTAAAATGATGAAAATTCGTATAATTCTGTCCATGTTATGTTGTATGTTTATTTTGGCTGGTTGTTATGAAGATGAGGCTGTAATCGTCCTGAATACCGATGGCAGCGGTTCGGTACATCAAAAGCTACACTTTACGGAGAGGCTTCTTGTCGCTGCCTCAGACGGCGAAGTTGATAAAAACGCTCCTCCGCTTAGCGAAGAAGAAATGCGTGAAACAATAGATTCCGCACTTGAAATTTCCAAACTGGTTGTAACTGACCAGCCTGACGGTTCGCGAATAATTGAAATGGAGGGCACTTTCAATTCACCGGAGCAATTTTTCCTGTCGGATTATTGTCAGAAGACTTTAAGCCTGCGTTTGTCTCAGACGGCGCAGGGGCAGGCCGTGATATATTGCAAAACCTGGGATTTCAGCGGTAACGGTCCTGAACCCCAAAAACTTTATGGTCTGGCCAAAGGCCTGCATGTGAAAAGGTCGCTGGTTATTCCCACCAAGATAGAGAAGACCAACGGTTATTCGTCTAACCACGTTGTGAGTTGGGTGACAGATTTACGGAACAAGGATGGTTTAGCCCGTACTTGTAAATTTGTCGAAAGCGAAGACAAAGGTAATGGTTATGTGATATTCGATGCTTCCGCTTTGAAATTTAGTTTGCCCCCCCCCCCCCCCCCCCCCCCCTTAAAGAACGATTCGATAGCGAACAAAGATACGATTTTTCCCATAAATCTTACTGCTGAATCTAATGGCGACTTGCAGGCTGAGGTAGTTTCTATATCAATGAATAAAAAAATCATGCTGGAAGGTGATTCTGGGCCGGAAATGTCTGATATGAAGGTAGGTGTCAAAGTTTCCTGGCCCAAAGAGATTACTCCTTATGGTTACAATGTCCCGGTACTTCAGAGTATTCAGGATGATCAGGGTAAAGACCTTGTTGAGGATAATTATGAAAGTTTTAGGGAATTTCATACTAATTCACAAAGCCAGATAATTGAAGTCAAAACAAAGGTTCCAGATACCAAGTCCCGGAAACTGTTAAATATTCAGGGGTATTGTTCGGTAGTTAAGAGTGTTAAAACCGAGAAGGTCGTTTTAGAGAATCTTTACGACCTGGCTGGCAAGGACAGCACCGGTAAAGAAACGCTCGATAAGCTCAATTTCAAAATAAAGGCTGTCCAAGGTGCCCGACTTGATATTAGCGTTGATGGCGGCCACGACAGCATTGTCGCTCTGGCCATATTCAGCAAGGAGGGCAATGAACGCAGCAGTCGCGGCGGTGGGGGATGGGGTGATAATTATTCCTATGATTTTAATGACATGATTGCCCGTGATGATAAATGTGAAATTGAGGTTGTTATCTCGAAAGATATTGTAAAAGTACCGTTTTCGCTTGATGAGGCATTGTTGCCCTGATTTAGCCTGAGAAGAACATGCAAATTAACAAACGACAATCATTAAGTCCAACCGGCCAAATCTGGCGGCGCTTCACACGCAATCGTGCTGGCGTGGGTGCACTGGTGGTTTTAATGCTGGTTGTCGTCGGTTGCGTTTTAGCCTCACCTTGGTCCTATAACGAATATCAGGTTCAGGACCTCGCTCTAAATCGCCAGGGCCCTGATATAGCAGCCGGGCGGGGCTGGTTCGGCTACGATACTCTGGGCCGGAGCATGTTCTGGCGGTGTATGTTTGGCGGGCTGGTGAGTCTGGGCATCGGTTTAGCCGCCGCGACCATATCTGTACTGATAGGTACCGTTTGGGGAGCCCTCGCCGGCTGGTATGGCGGCAGATGCGATAATCTCATGATGCGGTTTGTCGATTTGCTCTATGGACTGCCATACATATTGATGGTTATTTTACTTAAGATAGCTTTTGAGCCGATTCTAATCGGGATACTGGAGCCTTTGCCGGGCTCGGCGGAAAGAACCGCAAATGTTATGGTTTTGTTTCTGGCCATCGGCGGCGTAAGCTGGCTGACCATGGCCCGAGTTATACGAGGACAGGTGTTATCAATAAAATCGCAGCCCTTTATCGAAGCTGCCCGGGCTCTGGGCTTGCCCACTTGCAAGATTATCATGCGTCATGTTCTGCCCAACCTTATCGGTCCGATAATTGTTTACGCCACCCTGACCATTCCGCAGGCGATTTTACAGGAGTCGTTCCTGAGTTTTCTCGGTATCGGCATCCAGCCACCTATGCCGACGTGGGGTTCACTTGCCGGCGACGGAGTGAAGGCTGTAAATACAGTACAAAGTTTCTGGTGGCTGCTGGTTTACCCTTGCGGTATGTTGGGGCTGACGCTTTTATGTTTAAATTTTGTGGGGGATGGCCTGCGGGATGCCTTTGACCCGCGAACAGGAAAATGAAATCTGGGATTGATGAAAGATAAGTTGCCTGTTGCTCATGGGTTTGTGACACGGTTTACGGCGTAATTGGAGATAGTTAAATTATGAATGGTCGATCTGGAATAGTCACTTTTTTTCTATTTTTGTTTCTGGCGGTTCTGATTCTTCTGCAAATATTAAGTATGGTTCAGTCTGACCGGCTTTATGAACGCTTCAATCAGTTTGAACAACGGATGGGAAATGTTACGGTTGCCGGTTCGAGCCGGGTTCCTTCAAAGGCTGGTAGCGTCGAACGTTATCCTGGTGACGACGGCGACTGGCTGGTCTGGCGTTTAGGAGCAGAGCCTGCGACTCTGAATCCGCTGGTTTGCCGAGATTTGGCGGGAACGTGGATTCTGGATAATATTCTGGAAAGTATGCTGGAATACGACCCTGATACGCTGGAACTGAAGCCTAAGCTGGCCGAGAGTTATGAAGTATCCGAGGACGGACTGGAAATGACTTTCAAGTTGCGGGATGATATTTATTTTTCCGACGGCAAACCAATTACGGCTGACGATGTTGTTTTTACTTTTGAAACGATCAAGAACCCGAAAGTAGACGCAGCGAGTCTGGCGAATTACTTTGATGATGTCGAAAGTTTAGAGAAGGTCAGTGAGCGTGAGGTTCACTGTGTGATGCGACAGAAGTATTTCAAGTCGCTGAGCATAATCGGTGGTATGGGTATTCTGCCCAAACATATTTATCAGTTTGAAGACGCCGAGGATTTTAATCAACGCCGTTCGAACCCAGTGGGCAGCGGTCCTTACGTTTTTGAAAAATGGGATGTGGGACGCGAAGTCGTTTTGCGGCGAAATGATGATTACTGGCGAGAAAAACCGAATCTTAAGAAAATAGTTTTTCGGATGATTCTGAACGATACCGCGGCCACACAGGCGATGCAGACCGGGGAAATTGATTTGATGAGACCTCTTCCGGAGCAGTACGCGGAGCTATCGGAAGACCCGGTTTTTTCAAAACAGTTCAAATGCCTGTCTTACTGGAATCCGGGCAGCGGTTATTTTTATATTGGCTGGAATCAGGATACCCCATTTTTCAAGGATAAGCGGGTGCGGCTGGCTATGACCTATATGGTCGATCGGGAATCAGTTATTAAGTATCTGCTTAAAGGCACGGGTATGATACCGACAGGACCATTTTATGTATATGGGAGACAGAATGACCCGTCTATCAAACCCTGGCCTTATGACCTCGATAAGTCGCGAAAATTGTTGGAAGAGGCCGGTTGGGTTGATACTGACGGAGACGGCATCCGTGATAAGGATGGGGTGGCGTTCAGATTTAAGTATATGATTGTCAGCGGCGCTTCTTTGCATGAGCAGATGGTAAAACTTGTTAAAGACTCGGCCGCGCAAATTGGGATTGAGGTTGAGGCCGACCCCTACGAATGGTCTGTATTTACGGACAAATTAAGAGACCGCCAATTCCAAGCCGTTAATTTGGCCTGGGGTGGTTCTATCGAAACAGACCCTTATCAGATTTGGCATTCGTCTCAGGCTAAGGACCACGGTTCGAATTATGTTGGTTTTGAAAATTCCGAAGCGGATGCCTTGATCGAAGAAGCTCGGCGAACACTGGATGAGGAAGATCGCAATAAGCTTTATCATCGGTTTCATCAGATTCTGCATGAAGAACAGCCCTATACCTTTATTTATTCCCGGCCATCGCAGCGTTTTTTAGACCGGCGGTTTGAGAACGTGATTATTCACAAGCTGGGTCTGGATTATCATGAGTGGTACGTACCCCTGGAACAACAAAAGTATCAATGATTCATTGAATCGTAATAAATAAGAGTTTTGTATGAGCAGTTATATAATACGACGATTGTTTTTGATTATTCCTACCTTGCTGGGAATCACCATAATGGTTTTTGGGATTTCGCGAGCGGCCCCGGGTGATCCGATTAGTCTCCAGGCCGGTCCCGAATCACAACTGGATGCCGAGCGTGCCGCGGATGTTAAGCAGGTACGCATGGCGTTGTACGGTCTTGACCAGCCGATATATATTCAGTATGGCCGATGGCTTGAACGGATGGTAAAGCTGGATTTTGGAGACAGTATAAAACATTCACGCCCGGTCAGTGAATTGCTGGCAGAAAGACTGCCTATCACGCTGATGTTGAATCTGATGTCCTTTACGATAATCGTGGCACTTTCATTGCCCTTGGGTACGCTTGCGGCAGTAAAGCATAAGCGATTTATGGATAGGGGGGTAGGCATTATCCTGCTGATGCTGTGGTCACTCCCGACGATGTGGGCTGGACAGATGTTGATAAGTTATTTTACCGGCACTAATTTTGTCGATTGGTTTCCTTCGGCAGGTCTTAACAGCAATCAGGCGGGACAGTGGCCTTTCTTTCCCTGGCTTTGGGACAGAATCTGGCATCTGGTTCTGCCGGTGGTTTGCCTGACTTATGGAGGGTTTGCGGTTTTAACCAAGCAAGTGCGGGCGGGTATGCTGGATAATCTGCGGATGGATTATGTTCGCACGGCCCGGGCCAAGGGGTTGTCCGGAAGGGTGGTTGTCTGGCGGCACGCATTTCGCAACAGTGTGATTCCGGTGATTACGATTATGGCGACGGTATTGCCGGCGATGTTCGGAGGTTCTGTTATTATCGAGAGAATATTCAGTATTCCGGGGATGGGATTGTTGGCGTTCGAGGCGGTGACGACGCGAGATTATGATGTCGTAATGGCCGTGGCGACGATTGCGGGAGTTTTGAACTTGATTGGTCTGCTACTGGGTGATATTGCTTATGCGATCGCTGACCCGCGGATTAGTTTCGAGGGCCGCGGAGCATGACCAAAAAAGATGAGCTTAAAAATGAAAGAAAGGACTGGGGAGTTTCTTACGGTGACCTGGTAAGACAGGAATTTACGCGGAACCGGAGAAATGTCTGGTGTTTAGGATTTATAATTTTGCTTTTTGTGTCGGCGATACTGGCACCGTTTCTGGCGAATGATAAACCTTATGCGATTAAGATTGATGGCCAGTGGAGTTTTCCATTATTTAAGGCACTGACTGCGCTTGATTATGTCATTTTACTGGCGGCTCTGGTTGGTCTGGTTTTGCTGGGGCTTTCACGCCGGAATCACCGGAAAATTGAACCGTCATTACGGGGTGGAGTTTTATTTTGGCAAATTTGCAGTGGAGTAGCTGTGATTGTCGTGGGGATGGTAGTGCTGTTTAGTGTAGTTCCCAATCGCCTTGATGCGTCAAATTATAAACTTATGCTCAGTTCGGGTCAAGCTCAGAAGGCTTATTTCCCACCGGTAGCTTATGGTTTTGCGCGGACGGACTTGAGTTCGCGTGAACAGCCGCCGAGCAAAGAGCATTGGTTGGGAACTGATGATGTCGGTTCGGATGTTTTTTGCCGATTAATTCACGGCAGTCGAATTTCGCTTTCAGTCGGGTTTGTGGCAGTGGGAATTTCGTCGATGATTGGGATTTTTGTAGGGGCGGTACTGGGGTATTTTGGAGGTAAGGTTGATTTTGTTGGTATGCGGATTGTCGAAATTTTTATGGCTATCCCCACATTCTTTTTAATTATTACGATCGTCGCATTTTTTCCGAGAAGCCTGCTGAATATTATGGTTATCATTGGTGTGACGAGCTGGACGGGGACTGCTCGATTTATTCGGGCAGAATTTTTTAAGTTAAGAAAACAGGATTTTGTGCAGGCGGCGCTGGCCCTGGGACTGCCCTTGAGGAGTCTTTTGTTCCGGCACATGCTGCCCAATGGAATAGCCCCGGTACTGGTAAGTGCGACGTTTGGAATTGCCGGAGCAATATTTACAGAGGCGGCACTTAGCTTCTTAGGATTTGGGGTGGTCCCGCCCACCCCAAGTTGGGGACAGATGCTTAGCCTGGGGGTTAGTTCTTCGGGACGTTTTTTGTGGTGGCTGACATTGTTTCCAGGATTAGCGATTTTTATGACAGTCCTGGCTTATAACCTTGTCGGAGAAGGCTTACGGGACGCTATTGATCCGAGGTTGAGGAAGGCATTATGACCGACAACGAAATTTTATTGTCGATTCAGGATTTAAAGGTTTGTTTCTTCACCGACGAGGGCGAAGTCCACGCGGTCAACGACGTGAGTTACGAAGTAAAACGAGGACGTACCCTCGCGGTTGTCGGCGAAAGCGGCTGCGGCAAGAGTGTCACGAGCTTGTCTATTTTGCGTCTGATTCCTGACCCCCCCGGCAGGATTGTCGGCGGTAAGATAGTCTTTGATGGTCAGAACCTGCTGGAACTTTCCGAAAGTCAGATGCGAAAAATCCGCGGCAACGACATCGCCATGATTTTCCAAGAGCCCATGACCAGCCTCAACCCGGTTTATACCATTGGCGAACAGATTATCGAAGCCATCGAGCTGCATCAGAATATCAAAGGCCAGGCCGCCTGGGCAAAAGCCACTGAAATGCTTCGTCTCGTAGGTATCGCCGAACCAGCTCAGCGGGTGCGGGAATATCCCCATCAGCTCTCCGGCGGGATGCGTCAGCGGGTAATGATCGCCATGGCCCTGAGCTGCGACCCGGATTTGCTCATCGCTGATGAACCTACCACCGCTTTGGACGTAACCATTCAGGCCCAGATTCTCGATTTACTGCGAGACTTACAGCAGAAAAATCAGATGAGCGTGATTCTCATAACGCACGATTTAGCTGTCGTCGCCGAGAATGCTCATGATGTAGTGGTGATGTATGCTTCAAAAATAATGGAACGGTCAGATGTCGAAACCATATTTGATACGCCCGTCCATCCTTATACTCAAGGTCTGCTGCGTTCCCTGCCCAAACTGGGCGAAGACCGCCACCGGCTTGAGGTAATCCCCGGCACGGTCCCCGACCCGCTGAATTTCCCGGCAGGTTGCAAATTCCATCCGCGTTGTCCGTATTGTGGGCAAGCCGACGATAAATGCCGCACCGCTGAGCCGCAGCTGGAAGAAATCGAGCCGGGCCACTGGACAGCCTGCTGGAAAGCACGCGAAATTTTCGAGAACATGAGTAAATAAGCCTTACGGGATATAAATATGACGACAGTCGCTAACAAAGAACTGGTACGAGTAGAAGAACTCAAAACGCATTTCCCCATCCGCAAGGGACTGCTCAGTAAAGTCGCCGCCTGGGTCAAAGCCGTCGACGGGGTGAGTTTTTCTATTGAGAAAGGTAAGACCCTTGGTCTGGTCGGCGAGAGCGGCTGCGGCAAGACCACTGTCGGACGCACCCTGCTGAGATTGATACCCGCCACCGGAGGCAAAGTGTTTTTCGATGGCGAAGAAGTTTTCACTAAACCCGCCCGAAAAATGCGTCAACTCCGCCGCGACATGCAGCTAATCTTTCAGGACCCTTTCGGCAGTCTTAACCCGCGTATGACCGTCGCCAACATTGTCGGCGAGTCTCTCAGTGTGCATGGCATCGCCCGCGGTCGCCAGCGTTTCGAGCAGGTGCGGGAACTGTTGGTAAAGGTTGGCCTGGCGGACCATCACGGCAGTCGCTACCCCCACGAATTCTCCGGCGGACAGCGACAGCGTATCGGCATCGCCCGTGCTTTGGCCCTCAATCCACGTTTTATCGTTTGTGATGAACCGGTTAGCGCACTCGATGTCTCGATTCAGTCCCAGATTATCAATCTCTTGCAGGATTTGCAGGACGAGTTCCATCTGACCTACCTTTTTATCGCCCACGACCTGGCCGTCGTCGAGCATATCAGTGATTATGTCGCGGTAATGTACCTGGGCAAAATCGTCGAATATGCTTCTGCCGAGGCACTCTACGCCGAACCCAAACACCCTTATACCATGGCCCTGATGTCCGCCATCCCTCAGCCCGACCCCAAACGCAAGAGCAATCGCATTGTCCTCAAAGGCGAAGTGCCCAGCCCGGTCAATCCACCTTCGGGCTGCCCCTTCCACCCTCGCTGCCAGATGGCCGTCGAACGTTGCAAGACAGAAACCCCGGGCCTGGAGCCCAAAGGCGGCGACCCTGCCCATCTCGCCTCCTGCTGGCTAACGAAATAACAATTAGTTGCCGTTAAATAAAAACCCTCGGCCCAAGGCCGAAACCATATCGTGCCGTTAATCTTATTTCGTATAACTTAAATTTACCAGAGCCGCGTACGGAAGTAAGCGGTGCCGTAAAAAATCTGCGTAATCCCTGTAATCCGAGGCTAAATATTGTCGTTGTTGTTATTTTGAATTTAGAGCTTAGAATTTCCAGTTCATCTGGATTAGGGGACCTTGAATACCATTTGTTTTATCGGACCTTCATCCGCTTTTGTTTTGGTCTGGCCCATTTCAGGGCTGTTAGAGACGATTTTCTCCACGAATCATAAAAAACTATCGGCAATATATATTTTGCTTTAAGTCTGACCGAACCAATACCGATTTATCTATTGAATGATACGGATTACGTTAGCAAGTCCGGTAATCTGTAGCATGAAGAGTAGCTCGTTGGAGTAAGGCGTAAAATTATTCAGGAGACAATCAAATGTCAGTTGCAACCCAGGAAATAAACCCGACCTTGATAGCGGCCTTTGTCAAAGCGACAAAGAATGTGTTGAATACCATGGTCGGGGTGCAGTGCGAGTTAGGAAAACCCATGCTTAAGCATGAACCCCAACCGACCTACGATGTCTCCGGTATTGTGGGTTTCTCCGGTGATGTCGCTGGTTCGGTTGTCATCAGCTTCAGCGAAGAGACCGCTGTTTCGCTGGTCGAAGCCTTCTGCTGTGAAAAACTCGATGTTCATAGCGAAGATTTCGCTGACGCCATCGGTGAATTGTGTAATATGTTCGCTGGCAATGCCAAGAAAGATTTTGGCTTAACCGCCGGTATTGGTATTCCAAATGTAATTGTTGGTTCCGGCCATAGCGTTTCACGTATGAGCGATGTGCCATGTGTGGTAATCCCATGCAGTTGTGAATTTGGCGGATTTGCGGTCGAAGTAAACATTAAGCAGGTTAGCTGATTAAGATTGAGAGGAAGCAATTATGAAAATTTTACTTGTAGACGATTCCCGCACAATGCGTAACATCTGGAAAAAGGTCGTGACAGGCCTGGATGGCGCGGAAGTTGCCGAAGCAGGTGATGGCCTCGAAGCCTTGAAGGAAATCGAAACTAGCGGTACCCCCTTCGACCTTATGCTGGTAGACTGGAACATGCCCAATATGGACGGCCTGACACTGGTCAAGAAGGTCCGTGAAACAAACAAATCTACGCCTATAATCATGGTTACTACCGAGGCTGAAAAGCCCCGTATTATCGAAGCGATTAAAGCTGGTGTGAATAATTATGTTGTCAAACCGTTCACACCGGATACCTTGCTCGGTAAAATCCAGGAGACCATGCAGAAGGCAGGACAGCCGGCATAGAGTCGGCTGACGTTGGGCTGATTATCAGCCCGACAGCGGTGGGGCGGTTGCCAAGTTGTTCGTGCCGCCTGACGCTGTTTTAGGAAGGAAGAGAAAACATGCCTTTAACTGCCGATAAACTATTTCGGGTCAATATCAGCAGTGACGAACTGACTGCTACTCTGTCATTGAACATGGAGGGAAATACCTCCGCGGTTACCGCCGACAGCATAATCTCGGACCTCAGGGCTATTACCATTGCAATGGACCGCATCGACAAAGGTGCCTGTGAGAAATTCGCCGCTGAACTCGCCGACAAGAAAATTCCCGAACCTACTATTGTCGCCCAGGGTACTCCTCCAGTGCCCGACCAGAACGGCAAAGTCGAAAAACTCTACGAAATAAAATCCAAACAACGCGAAGACGAACGGGTCGCCGCCGAAGAGGCCCAAAAGGCTAAAGAACAGGCCCAGGCCGGACCAAACGATAAAGATAAAAAAGACCCGGACCAGCAAGAGTCTGAACAGGCGGGCAGTTTCTACGAACGTACCAATATCATCACCGTTGAGAATGGCGATGAACTCTTGAAAGTCATCCCGCCGGTCACCGGTCAGGACGGAATTAACATTTATGGCAAGCCAATTCCCCGTAAACTCGGCCGTGAAATGAACGTGGTTTGCGGCATGAATGTACGCCAGGATGGTGATGTGATTTTCGCCGAGAGTGACGGGCAGTTAATCATCCAGGGCAATAAGGTGATGGTAAGCCCCAAGCTGGAAATACCCGGCAACGTAGATTTTTCCACCGGAAATGTCAATTTTAACGGCGAAGTCGTAATCGCTAAAAACGTTCTCGATTTGTTTTCTGTTTCCAGCAGCAAAGGCAGCGTCGCGATTCACGGTATCGCCGAAGCTGCTACCGTCTGGGCCGCCGAAGACCTTATTATTACCGGTGGTATCGCCGGCAAAGAAAAAGGTGTTTTTGGTGCCGGTAAAAATATTGAAAGTAAATATATAACCAATGCCAAAGTCCGTGCCGGCGGAACGATTACGGTTCATTCCGAGATAGTCAACTGTGACCTGGCCTGTGCTGGCAAACTTACTATTGAGACCGGCCCATTGGTCGGCGGACGCGCCGTCGCTACCGGTGGTGCCAAAGTCAAGGAACTTGGCAGCGAAGCCGGCATTAAGACCATTCTCGAAGTTGGCACCGATGAATCCCTTCGCGAAAAATGCCTCGAAGTCGCCCCGCAAGTCGACATCCGCTTACGCAAAGCAAGCAAGGTTCGCCAGACCGTCGAGCCGCTTTTGGCAAATCAGAAACAGTTAAATGCCGAGCAGAAAGAAAAAGCCTGTGAACTGCTCTATAGTGCCGATGAGCTGGAATGTGAAGTTAAAGATTTAATCAGGCAACTCCGGGATGTCTACGAAGCTTCGCTCGAAAAGGGCGTTCCCGAAGTCGAGATTCTCGGCCAGTTACACGCCGGGGTAACCCTGCGTTTCGCCAGGGTCGAAACCAAAATTAAAACGCCGTTACGCGGACCGCTCAAAGTTATCAGCAAAAAAGTCGCCGGAAGTTACGAAATTTTTGCCGTGGACGCTACCAGCGGCAGCGAACATCAGCTTCCTGCCCGGGAAACCCCTGACAGTTTCTGGGAAACCCTCGACCGCCTCTTGAGCGAAGACGACAAGGAAAAAAAAGTTTTTGAGACATCTAATTACAGCAATTAATCTTGAGGGTTGGGGTTTTCGCGGGGGATTTTCAGGGTGAAGGTTGAGCCGTGGTTGGGTCGGCTTTTAACGGAGACGGTTCCTTTGTGGAGGTTGGTGATGTGTTTCACGATGGAGAGGCCCAGTCCTGTGCCGCCGAGGTTGCGGGAGCGGGCTTTATCGACTCGATAGAATCTTTCGAAGAGTCGGGGCAGGTGTTCGGGGGGTATGCCGGGGCCCTGGTCGGTAATAGAGATGGCGACGTGGGTGTCGGTGGCCTCCGAGGTGATGGTTACGGTGGTGTCGTTGGGTGAATATTTAACGGCGTTGTCGATGAGGTTTACGAAGGCTTGTTCGAGCAGGCGTGAGTTCATGGGGATGATTGGGTCGGTGCCGTTGATACGTTCGATCTTGATATTTTTGGCTTGAGCGGCGGGCTGGCAGAGCTGGATGGAGGCGCTGATTACGGGGTTGAGGGGGGCGTCTTTGATTAGAAGGGTGTCGCTGTCGTTGTTCTGCTCGATGCGGGATATGGTGAGCAGGTCATCGATGATGGCTTCGAGTCGGGAAGACTGGCGGGCGATTATGTTGACGAATCGCTGGGCGTCTTCGGGTTTTTTGAGGGCACCGTCGATGAGGGTTTCGGCGAAACCTTTAATGCTGGTGATTGGTGTTTTTAGTTCGTGGGAGACGTTGGCGACGAAATCCTTGCGGATATTTTCGAGTTGGCGGAGCTGGGTAATGTCATTAAAGACGATAAGTGAACCGGTGATATTGTGGTGTTCGTCTCGTAGTGGGGAGCCGTAGACCTGTATGGTACGTTCGCGTCCGGCGAGGTGGAGGGTTATTTGTCCTTCGGTGTGGTCGGGGGTGGTGAAGGTGTTTTTGAGGAAATCGTGGAGTTCGTTGTTGCGGATTACTTCGTGCAGGTGTTTTCCGGGTGCGGTGAGTTCGTTGGTTTCGAGCAGTGTGGCGGCGGCGTGGTTGATTTTAATTACCCTTTGTTCCTTGTCGGTGGCGAGTACTCCTTCGGACATACCTGCGAATACAGATTCGAGTTCGTTTCTCTGGCGGGTTATTAGGCGTAGGCGTTTGTCGAGCTGTTCGGCCATCTGGTTCATGGCTTCGGCGAGGTTGTGCATTTCGATGGAGCTGCTGGCGCGGAGTTTGAGTGACAGTTGGCCGTGCGAGAAAGATTCGGCACCTCGCTGGAGGTGCTGGAGAGGGCGGGTCAGGGCCTGGGAAATCAGCAGGCTGAGCATTGCGGCGATAAGTGCGATAATAATACCCATTCTGAAGATGGCGAGGTTGATGGTCCAGAGGGTGTTTTCGACGGCGTCGTTGGGCAGTGAAGTTCGGATGACGGCTATGGTCCGGTCATTATCGGTCAGGGGCAGGGCGACGTAAATCATTTCCTGGCGCAAGGTGGCGCTGAATCTGGTTGAGATTCCTTTTTCTCCGGTGAGTGCCTGTCGGAATTCTTCGCGGCTGGCGTGGTTCTCCATTTCGCGCGGGTTTTCCTGAGAGTCGCCGAGTACCTGGCCGGTGGGGGAGATGACGGTGATGCGGGTTGAAGTTTGGCTGCCGATGTCTTTGCAGATTTTGTCTATGTTGATTAGGTTGCTGTTAATTACCTGTTCTTTGACGAGTTCGCGGGCCATTTTTGCCCGTGCGGTCAGGCTGATGGTGATTTGTTCGCGGTAGAGTTCGCGGAGATAAATTGAGGCGGTCCAGGAGACAGCCAGTAACGCCAGCAGGATTATCGCGAGGAAAGCGGGGAAGATTTGCCAGATTAGCCGGGTGCGTTTCATTTTTACTCCTTGAAGCGGTAGCCCACGCCGCGTACGGTTTCGATACATTTTCCGGCGGTTCCGAGTTTTTTTCGGAGACCGACGATTTGGACATCAATGGAGCGGTCGGTTACGGGGTAGTCGTTGCCGTGGATGGCATCTACGATCTGGTAGCGGGTGAAGACTCGTCCGGGCCGGGCAATCAGGAAGTTCAGCAGAGAGAATTCGGTAGAGGTCATGTCTACATTGTCGCCGTTGACTAAAACTTTGTAGCGTTCTCTGTCTATGGTAATACCGTGGGCGCTCAGGACTGAGGCTGGGTTCGAGGTGTTGGCTTCGTTCTGGGCGCGGCGCAGTACGGCCCGGATGCGGGCGATTAGAACGCGTGGGCTGAATGGTTTGGTGATGTAGTCGTCGGCACCGAGTTCGAGGCCTGAGACGATGTCGGACTCTTCGGAACGTGCGGTGAGGATGATAACGGGTATTTTTTCGGTATCGACAGAACGTTTGAGCTGTTTGCAGACCTGGAGTCCGTCGATTGAGGGGAGCATGAGGTCGAGCAGTATCAGGTCTGGCTTGGCTGCCTGGGCCATGGGGAGCGCCTGGTCTCCCGAGGTGGCTATTTCGACCTTGTAATTATTCTGAACGAGGTTGTAACGGATGAGCTCCAGAACGTCATGTTCGTCTTCTACGATTAGGATTTTTTCGCCAGCCATATCAACACCTAACTTTCTAATTATCCACAAGTTCCAGATAAACCCCTATTATCATAACCAATCCTGAACAGGATTATAGTGTAAAACATTAGGATTGCGTTAGCGAGATGTTAGTATTGTGTTTTTAGGGAGTTATGGGATTGTGGCGAGGTTGGTCGGCGACGACTGTTAATGTTGGGCTAACATAAATCGCGTGTTTTTTATATGTGGGGAGTTGGGTAAGCGGTATTGACGGCAGGCGGAAGGCATGAGGCAAGAGGCAGAAGTGAACGGCTTGGTTTCGGCCTTTGGCCGAGGGTTGAACGATTAACGGCGTGGTGCCTGCCTTTGGCAGGGATTGTTTTTATGGACTGGGTCCTGGGTGCCCCAGCGGCAACCACGTCGGGACGATTATAACATAATTCGTCCCGGAGCATCTGGCTTTCATAGTTTCTTTAATTCGCCCATAAAGTGAAAGTTTATTTAGACTATAGTTGTAAGTGCTTGTTTTGTGTGGGAGTGATGGTTGTAAGTCTTTATTTTTGTGAGCGCGAGGGTGACTTCGTAGGCGCGATTGGGGCTTAAAACGGGTTTTTCGGGTGGGGGGGTCTCCTTAATGCGCAATTTGCAGGGGGCCAAATCAGCGCGATTGGGGATTTTTGGGGGGGCAAAAAGAGTGTTTGGAGGCAGGGGGCGGGGGATTTGGGGTGTGAATATGCCTGTTTGGGGCGTTACTGCGGTGGTAAAGTTGTGTTTGCGGTGGGGGTTTTCGGCGCGGCTTGGACTGGGACGACCGATTTTTGATGATTTTTTTGATTTTTGGGTTGGTTTTTGAGTGTTTTTTTGGGTGATTTTGAGATTTAGAAAGGCAGGAGGGATGAGGCATTTAAGAAGGCAAGAGGCATTAGGCATGAGGCAGAAGTGAACGGCTAGGTTTCGACCTGCGGTCGAGGGCTGAATGATTAACGGCGAGGTGCTGCCTTGGGCAGGGGGTGTTTTTATTTTCAAACAAGGAAAAAAGAGATTTGACCTCTTTTTTTTTAAGAAGGCAAGAGGGATGAGGGATGAGGCAAGAGTGAACGGCGGGAAAAATTAATTGTACCGGACACCGTTTCTTCGTTCACCGTTTCTTCGTTCGGAAATGTCAATCAAAAAATGTACCGGACACCTCCTATGAAGCCAGATGTGTCAAGGTTGATTTTAGTTTTTTTTGATTTTCTTTTTTTTCACTTTACGTACCTTTTCTGCAGCTCGGTTATGATCGGTCGTCTCATGCTCCTATTCAGGTTGCCGCGGGATTATTTTGATTTCGCGGGCCTATTAAACTTATGCGGCAGTCGGCCTATTCTTAAGTACGGGCTCAAATGGCCCAAGGTGTCCGTCAGGCTCGACTGTATTCGATCTCGATCACTAAAGAGCTTCAATCATGTCAATTTTGTTTTTCTTATGGTCGTTAGGTTCTGGTTAATCTGGTTATTGTAAACGGTTCTTTATATTCGGCGTCAGCCGGGGGGAAGCCGGCGAGGATGCGACCTGAGCCGGATTCATTTTTTATTGAACGCACCTCTGAGGTGTTGGGGTCAGTCGATTTCTCCTTGTGTTAACTGATACCTTTTGTATTTTATACTTCCAGGGTTTATGGTCGCGCAGCATGGCCCAGCAGCGAATAAGCAAATGTCGGGCAACGGCGATTATGGCTATTTTACGTCGTTTAGCGCTGCCTCGGCTGACGCGTAAGTATATCTCTCGGGCCCAATCGTATCGCAAAGCGGCCCAACTGGCCTGAACTAATAACGCCCTCAAAAGAGGATTGCCGCGTTTGCTGATACGGCCGGTACGGTCCATTTGGCCGGACTGATAGCGGCGGGGAGTAAAACCGACATAACTGCTAACCTGGCGGCTGTTTTTAAAACGGTGAGGGTCATCAATAACCGCGACTATTGCCTCAGCGGTTCGGGGACCTACTCCTACGGCGGTTTGTAACAACTTTACCTTTTCCGATTTGTCATTGAGTTGGTTGAGTTTTTCGCTGGTCTGGTCGAGACATTTTTTTAGCGCCTCCAGTTGTTTCAGTTCCAGATCCAGTTGGCCACGCCAGAGTTCTTCGGGGTTATCTATTTCAGCGAAGGGCTGAGCCAATGTTTCTATTTGCTTGAGATGTTTTTTTGTCCAGCAGCTTTTGCCATCAGGCAGGTCTATGGCCATGATAGTCATCAGGGCCCGGATGCTGTTTTTGACCTGCGTCTGGCGATTGACAAGCTTTTGGCGATAATAGATGAGACTGCGTTTTTGACGAACCGGTTTATTGGGGACATGAACTTCAGGAAAGAAGCCGTGATGATACATCATAGCCAGGCGGTGAGCATCATCTTTGTCAGACTTGTTGGGATTGTTGGTCCATTTCCAGGCGAGATGATTGACGTTGGCAACCTTGAATTGCAGGCCCAACGCCGTGAGCATGTCCGCCAGCCAGCCGGCCTGAGAACCGACCTCGAAAAGTACGATGGAATTTTCAGGGTCCAGCTGCGCGAAAATATCGTGGAACTCCTGTGGGGAAGTTCTGACGGTCGCGTATTTGGTTGTCAAAGAGCCGGTCTCCAGCTTGCAAAATGCACTCTTGCGTTTACCTAGGTCGATTGCTACAATAGTTTCCATGGTCAGATGCTCCTTAATCCTTGTGAAGAATAAAGTTGTGGTGCCCCAGCGGCAACCACGCCGGGACGATTATAACATAATTCGTCCCGGAGCATCTGGCTTTCATAGTTTCTTAATTCACCCTTTAATTCACCCTTTAATTCACCCCTTTAATTCACCCCCGCCTATGGCGCCACCGGCAGCACCCTGCCAAACTCCTGTCCAGACATCTCCGCCGGTAGCTGCTGCCATTATGCCTCCTACGGCTCCACCAACAAGAGCGCCTATGGCAGCAGCGATGGCCAGTGCGGCAAAGGCAAAATGCCCACTTGGGTCAACATATTTCAGCGGATTATTTTCGCAGTAGGTGTATCTATTGAGGCCCTGTGAGGTCTGGGTGGGGCAGGACGGTGTCGGCCTGGATGAATCGGGCCAGTTCGGCATCGTAGAAGCGGGCGTTGTAGTAGTAGAGGCCTGTTTCGGAGTCGAATACCTGGCCGGTGTAGCGGTTGGAGGGTGAATCATAGGCGGAGTAGCCCGCATTATCAGCGGCGTAGGTCTCGTTGCCGAAGGGTGAGTATTCATAATGCCGCACGACATTTCCGTCGCGGTCGGTCATGATGGAGGATGAGCCGAGATGGTTAGAGTGGTAATAGTAGAAGTCCGGCAGAGGGGTCACTGGTAATGGCGAAGGCCTCGCTGGGCAGTCCGGCGAAGATGAAGGCCGCGGCGATACCGGCTGCGATTGACTGACGCAGGGGTTTGATAAACAGCAGTCCGCTGGGGAGTACCAGGTGCTTTGTAACGGACCTTCGTCATCATCGCCGGCAGAGGCGAGCCTAAGTCGGCCGTATCTCCTGCGACGAGAGCGAACTGCCCTGCGGCGTTTGACGTGCATAACGGCTGAGGTGGTTTGGTTAAATATGATGGTTGGTGGTGTGGTTAAATATGGGTGTTATTGTTTAAACTTTTCATATGAATAGTTTTTGGTTAAGGGCTTGTTTTTGCGATGGTTATGCTGTTCGGGGTAAAAAAACTAAAAAAAATCTTGACGTTGCGGGGTGGGGTAAGTATAAGATATATAGTGTCGCAAATGTTTGCGGAGTCATATTTGTGTAAATCTTTGATTTCGTAAGGCAAGTTTTCTTTTTTGCACCACCGTTGTTTGCGATACGGTCGTACCATTTTTATTTTTTTCTTAAAAGTGAATAATAGTTCTTGGTTTTCTTATTTGTTTTGTAGCAGGCAGTTATGTTTTGGTGCAATCATCTGAGAAGATTTTGATATAAGTTTGGGAATAGGAATCTGTCCCGGTGGTCGGGCCAGAGAGGTTTATTTGAAGTGTTCTATTGTTAAGGAGGCACGGCAAATGAAGATGCGCAGTAGTTGGAAAATGTCACTGGTTTTGGTTTTGGCTGTAAGTGTTGCTGGTTGGGCGGTCTATACGCCGCACATTGGCGGTTCGGCAGGTGGTACCATATATGTCAAGGGGGTGTATTCTGGTGGTCCCAACAATTCACCTTTGCATGAGAGTTACAACCTGACGGATGCAACTATCGGAGGTGTTGCCAATCCGAACTATCTTGGACTTTACTATCGCTTTTTATTTTATGATGGTACTTTGCATATCGATCCGACTGGTAAGGTTGGTTTCACGGATAAAATTTTCGGCAGCGGGAATGATTCGGCGACTTATGCTGGTCCTCAGTATGGTACGATCAATATCGAAGGGGAGTTGTTTGGCCCTGAGATTCGTCCGTGGAAAAACGGCTGTGATATGGAAATCAATCTGATGGGCGACGGGATATTAACCTTGTCCAGTATTTTGCGGGTTGGGGTCAGTGACGGCGGAGTGAATGAGGGATATTTCAATATATCCGGGGGGCTGGCGACTTTGAATGATATGGATATTTACGGCGAGGGCAGCTATGTCGATATTACGGGTGGTGAGCTACTGATTCTTTCGAGTAACTGGAGTGAGGATGATGTCCTGGATGCTATCGCGGCGCAGGATATTATTAATACCAGCGGTGAAGGTCTATTGGTTACGACCAAGGGGTTATATACTTCTGTTACGGTGGTACCTGAGCCGGTGAGTATGGTTTTGATGGGTATTTCTGCTTTGCTGCTGCGACGTCGTCGCTAAGCGGATTAAATCAGATTCGGGAGTTTGCGGTCTCGAGGTGAGGCCGCGAACTTCTGTCTGTACTGGGTAGTTGTTTTTGGGGCTGAAGTCGGTGTTGTACATTGATTTTCAGTCAGTGATGGGCGGTATGCCTTTAGAGTATTGAGTAAAATAATTTATGGAAGTTAAAGCGGCAGTTCGGTTGAAGGAGATTGCTGAAGCTACCAATTTGTCGGTGGCGACGGTTTCTCGTGTTCTGCGGCACAAAGGTGAGGTTTCTGATAATACTCGTGCGCGGGTTTTTAAGGCTGCCAAGGAAATGCGGTATCGGCCTAATTTTCTGGTTAAGGGGATTCAGACTGGTAAGACATGTACGATGGGGGTTATTGTTCCCCCTTATGATTCGTTCTGGACGGAGGTGCTTTGCGGTATTCAGGGGGTCGCTGGCTGAGGCGAATCATTTCTTTATTAATACGTGGTGTCGGCATGAGGATAATGAGGCGAATTACAGCCGTCAGCTTCTGGAGCAACTTCATGGTTTGATGGACCGGCGGGTTGACGGGATAATTTTGTGGGCTCATCTGGCGCCGCTTTATACCGAGCATGTGGATGAGTTGAAGCTGGGTCATCTGCCGGTGGTGACTATCGACCATCGTTTGTCTTTCGCTGATTCGGTGGAGACTGACGAGGGTGAGCTGGCGTTTCTGGCGGCGGATTATTTGTTGGGTAAGGGTCATCGTCATATTGGTCAGCTGGCATGGCAGAGTTCATATAACTGGGCACAGTTGCGGCGGCGGAATTTTGAGCAGCGGGTGGGTCAATGTGCGGATGCTAATTGCCGGACGGTTGAGGCGGCGACGATTGATGAGGTGCCGAAGCGGTTTTTTGAGCTACTGGAGGCTGAGCCTGGCCTTACAGCGGTTTTCGCTTGTTCTGACCACGTAGCTCGTAAGATATATGAGGCGGCGGAGGAGATGGGGTTGCGGATTCCGGATGATATTTCGGTGCTGGGTGCTGCGGCGTTGGATTTCAGTGCGTGGATGCGGCCGGGCTTGACGACGATACGTCAGCGGGGTTTGGAGATGGGGCGGCGGGCGGCGGAAATAGTGATGGACCGTTCTTTGGGTACGCTGGACGATGAAGGGCCGCAACGGATAACGGTTGGTTGTGAACTGGTTGAAAGGGAATCGGTGCGTGATTGCAGATGATGTCCGCATTATTGGAGAAATGAAATGAAGTCGGCAATAATTTTTTTTCTGGTGGTTCTGGGTGGGGACGGTATTGTGGGCAGGCGGGGCGACGCTGGTGGTTGATACTGCGGACGGTGGGGGGGCGGACAGTTATATCAGCTATTACAATCAAGGCGGTAATTATGGTACGGCGGTAAGTTTGCGGCTGTCGAAGAATTATGTTCCCCTATGTCAAGTTTGATTTGGCTGATGCCTTTATCGATACGGTGAGCAACGCGAATCTGTCGTTTTATGGTGCGCCGGCGGATGTAAATGATTTGCCGGGCTATAATTATTCTAACATACCGGTTTATGGTTTGCTGGATGGTTCGGACGGTTGGGCGGAGAGTACGACAAACTATCTGAACGCGCCGCTGGTTTCGAATCCGATTGTCGCGCATCCCTATTTGCGGCTGCTGGGTACTCTGGATTATACCAACGGTACGACGGCGGTGATGAGTTTAAATCGTACGGATACGGCGTTGGAGGCTTTTCTTAATAATCGTGGGCCGGACGGGGTGGTGACGATAATTATTGGTTCGGACAAATATACGCCGGGTTCGTTCTTTTTGACCAAGGAATATGACAGCGGCGGGTCGGCGCCTTATATGAATCTGACGACCGGTACGACGGCGGAACAGATTTTGATGTGGAACAGCGGTACGGGTGGCAGCTGGGCTGAGGCGAGTAACTGGATAAATCAGTATCTGGGTACGGTGGTGCCGGGGGCGGGCGATATTGTGATGATAGATAATGGTGATACTGAGCCGGTGGTGATTGATTCTTCGGCTGGGGCTGGTAAGCTGTTTGTGCAGAGCGGTGAACTGGAGATTTCCGCGGAAGAACTTGTGCTTGATGGGGGTGTGTTGAGGATTTATGACGGGGCGATGGTTGATCTGGCCGGCGGGGAGCTTTGGATTGGTCAGGAGGACCAGCGGGCTCTTATGGGGGCTTTGATAGATGATGGCAAGATAGTTACTTCGGTGCTGGGCAAGGAGCCTTACGCTGCGTTTGTGAGTGACCCAAACTATACGATAGTTTCGCTTCGTGATGAGTTGGGGCGGCTTCGGTGGGGCGGGAGTATTGTTTCGGTTAGCGGTCCTGTGGGCACCGGCGGGGATTTGGCGGGGCATTGTCTGGATGGCAGCGGGATAACCGGGGATATTCACGCCCGTTATGTTGATGATATTAACTCCTGGTATGCTTGCGTACTCTCGGCGGC
>CAXXMR010000028.1:0-48763 GCA_963663805.2 Sedimentisphaerales bacterium | reverse complement strand
GATTTAGACAATATCTGGATAAACGGTTTGAAGATGCTCAGGATGAGCCGGGCGGCGCGACACTGGAAGCGGGCCCACAAACTGGTGAACCGGAATATCGCTACAGCCTGGCCTATGGCGGTGCTGGAATACAAACGGCTGGGCCTGATGTGTAAATCTATTCTGATATGCGAGAATCTAGGACAGTCAACATCTCTGCACAGAATGATAGTCGGAGAAGAACTACCGGTTAAGTCGTCTGAGCGTTGGGATCTGGCTGGCAGTATCGCGGCGATTCTGGTAAATCTGATGCGTCGGGGTTTGGAGCATCACGATTTCAAGGCGAGCAATATTATAATAGGCAGTTCGTCTGAAGGCGGTTTTCGGCCGACACTAATAGATTTGGATGGTCTGCGGAAGCGTTGGTGGTGGGATGATCGATTTATGGCGAACCGGACGTTAGTGAGGCTGGGCAGTTCGATTTATCATCTGGACAAAGTTCGGATGAGTGATTACGGGCGGGTACTGCACTGCTATCTGCGTGAAAGACATCTACCGGAACTAAATGACCGGGCGTCACGTCATAAATTGTGGCGGATGCTGATTAAACGGGTTAAGGTTCGGTCGGCGGGGTCTTTGCGGAAATATCGCAAACGGAATATTGAAGATTCTAAGGGTGATTACAAGAATATCCTGATAATCAAGCCGAGCGCTTTGGGTGATGTAGTCCGTTGTCTGGGTGTTTATTATGCGTTGCGTGAGCGTTGGCCTGATGCCCGGATTTCGTGGCTGGTGCGTTCGGATATTGCGCCGGTTTTGAGAAATCTGGAAGGTTTGGAGCTACTGGAGTTTCCGCGGAAAAACGCGGCGGGGATTATCAAACTTATCAGGGAACTGCCGTACTACGGTTTTGATCTGGTTCTGGATTTGCAGGGGTTGTTTCGGAGCGGTTTTTTCGCGTGGCGTACGGGTTGCGGGGTTCGTCTGGGCTTTGAAAACGCTCGGGAATTTGCCGGGATTTTTTACAGCGAAAAGATTAGAATACCAGAGGAAGAACATATCTCGGTGAGTTATGGGCGTTTTCTCTCCGCGTTGGGGATTGAGACTGAGAAACCATATTTTAATTTGCCGAAGGACGAGCCAGCTTGCGATAATGTTCGAGCGAAAGTCGGGCTTAATCCTGCAAGTTATCAGGCCGATAAGGGATATGTGGTACTGCTGATAGGCGGTACGGAGCAGTCGAAGCGTTGGCCGGCAGAGCGATTTGCGGAGTTGGCTGGGCGAATATGGGACAATTTCGGCCTGTTATCGGTATTGGTTGGTCACGGCGCAGCTGAACAGGAGCTGGCGGCTGAGGTTAAAAGGCTGGAGGGTGAGGCTGTGGTTGATTTGGCAGGCCAGACGGCGTTGGCGGAAGTTGTTGAGCTGCTGCGGACGAGTCGGCTGGTTATCGGTAACGACTCAGGTCCGCTGCATATCGCGGCAGCTTTGGGCGTGAGGCTGGTGGCGTTGTATGGTCCGACCAACCCGGCGATTGTCGGGCCTTACGGACAAAATGAGGCGGTAATTGAGGCGGGCAAAGGTTTGGCTCGCCAGGGCAGGTACAGCGTGGATGAGCGACATCGGATTGATAATATCGGTGTCGATGAAGTGTGGGATAAAGTTAAAGGTTTGATGACTGAATCGTGATACCAATAGGCAAAATATATCGGCGAACGCGGCAGTTTATTTTCTTTAAGATACTGCATGCGGACGATACCCCACATCGCCTGGCGTTGGGGATTGCGCTGGGGATGTTTGTGGGTCTGACGCCGACGGTCGGTTTTCAAATGATTATCGTGCTGCTGCTGGCTTCGGTGGTTAAAGCCAACAAACTGGTGGGGCTGCCGATGGTCTGGATTACGAATCCCCTTACGATTCCGCCGGTGTATTTTTTCAATTATGTGCTGGGTCGGTATCTGATAAGCTCGTGGAGTGGCGGGCATGATATGAGCTACGCTCAGATGCGTGAGTTGATGGCGAAAGTGAGTGGGGCGGGTTTTACGGAATTATTTACGGGGCATTTCTGGCTGGAGTTTTCGGGTGTGCTGATGACGGTGGGGCTGGAGCTTTGGGTCGGCAGTGTTGTGGTGGGGCTGCTGGCGGCTTTGATAATTTATCTGGTAAGCTTTCGGGTGATAAACTGGTATCGCAGTCATACGCCACTGGGCAGATTGCACGTGCGACGAATGCTGCTGCGTCGGAAGCGTCGGCAGTCGCGAGAAGCTAAGGAACGCAGTCAAGCGGACAAACTGCAACCGCCCTCTGACGACGAATCTGAAGACCCCTCTTCTTTTAATTCCCAGACCGGTTAAGATTTAAGGCAGTTCCGCCAGTAATTCCCGGTTCGATTTATGCTTTCTGAGGGCCTGGATAAGCATTTTCACATCCTGTCCGACCGGCATACTGTCGAGATGGCGACGGAGGCGGGCGATTTTTTCGAGCGAGTCCTGGTCGATGAGCAGTTCTTCTTTGCGGGTTCCGGATTCCTGGAGGTTTACCGCGGGCCAGATACGCTGGTTGGCAAGCTGGCGATCAAGTATCAGTTCCATATTGCCGGTGCCTTTGAACTCCTGGAAAATGACCTCATCCATGCGGCTGCCGGTATCTACCAGGGCGGTGGCGAGTATGGTGAGCGAGCCGCCGCCTTCGGCGTTTCGGGCTGAGCCGAAAATCTGTTTGGGCAGCTGCAAGGCACGAATGTCGAGTCCGCCGGACATTACCCTGCCACTGGAACGGGTCCAGGAATTGAAAGCTCGTCCCAATCGGGTGATGGAATCAAGCAGGACCACTACGTCATGGCCTAGTTCGACGAGACGTTTGGCCCGCTCCATTGCCAAGCGAGCTAGTCGGACGTGGCTATCGATATTTCTGTCATTGCTGGAAGCAACGACCTCGCCCTGAATTTTACGGCGCATGTCGGTGACTTCTTCGGGCCTTTCATCGACGAGCAGTACCAGCAGATTAACATCGGGATAATTGGTAGTGATTCCGTGAGCTATCTGCTGGAGGAGAATGGTTTTACCGGTTCTGGGCGGGGCGACTATCAGACCGCGCTGGCCCAGTCCGATGGGTGTGAACAGGTCAATTACCCGCGGGCCAAATGGCTCTGGTCCGGTTTCAAGGGCCAAATGGCGATTGGGGGTCGATAACCGTAAAATTTTCAAATCTGGTCCGGTCGAGATAGTCATCGGTGCTATGGCCGCAAATACTGGTGATTTTTTCCAGGGCAAGTGGTCTGCCTTTTTGTCGAACACAGGTGGTACCTTCGAGAATAACTCCCTCAAGCAGTGAATATTCGGCAATAAGCTCGCTCCCGACGAAAACATCGTCAGGTCTGGGACTGTAATTTTTTTCGAGGTCTCTTAAAAATCCGTGCCCTTTATCGGTAATCTCTAGTATTCCCAGGACCTTTTCTTGTTTGGCCATCATTCCTCACGTTGGTTAATCCGTGCACTATCCACTATTTACGGGAAGCTCTCAAAAGCAATTATTTGGAGCTACCCTTACGGTTTTCCTGGCAGAATCTGGTCATAGTCTCCATGGCCGCTAAGGATTTATCGGCGGAGCCGTCCTGTTTGGCAAAAGCGTCAACCAACTCGATAAGTTCCGGCGGCGCCGGCTTAGAGCCATATTCATGGTTGACGTTGACGATGCCGGTATCGAGGCCGTAGGTACGGGCCAATTCGACGTAAGCCCGGCAGACGCCAATCTTGCGGGCGGGTAGATCCCTGACACAGTTCGAGACCCCAAGCGAGCAGTGCACATTCACCATCCCGGGGTCGCCCTTGATCTTTCGGATCGCATTAAACGCTCTAAATGTAAAGCTTGGCGTGCCGGGTGTCAAGGGTAAATCGATGGCGAGGGGATAAGTGGTGGTGTCGAAGAAAAGGTCTTGGGGGGCGAAACCGTATTTTTCGGTGGCAGCATCGAAGATGGTGCGGGCAAGTTTGTGGAGGTCTTCGGCGGTAACACTGTCGGCGGAACCGGATTCTTCGACCAGCATACCGATGACCTTAAACGGATATTTGGCGCGTAAGGGCAGCAAAACGTCGATAGTGCTTACTTTTACGGAGTTTACGAGAGGCGGGGCGATTTTTGGGGGTGCGTCCAGATACCATTGGGCCAGGCCCGCTTTGAGAACGCTCATATCGGAAGAATCTATGCAGACGGGCACGCCGCCGCTGTGTTTGCGAACGAGTTTGACGTATTGTTTCATCAGTTTTACGGCGAGCTGAGGATCATCTTCGCCGAACGCGTCAACGTTTACCGCGATAAAATCAGCTCCGGCGGCGGCTTGGTCGGTAATGAGAGAAACCATATAGTCCAGTGGTTCACTGGGTGTTTCGTAGGCTTCGGGGCCCTTTGGGGCTAGTTCCTTCATCGCAGCACCGCTTTTGGGGATTGAAGCGTGGACACTTTCGCCAATTTGAATTAGATATTTTTCTGCCATGATAGTTCCTTTCTATTTTTCCGCCGCCTGATACTCGCTGCCCCGTCACAATGCGGGGGGAATGCAACGTACATGCTGGATGGGGATTTGTCAAATCTGTATTTCAAACTGATAAAAAATCAGCAGTCAGAAATCAGTTTTTTACGGATAGTTTCTGTTTGCGGTTGGGGATTTTTGTCACGCGGGGCTTTGTGGCTTGCGGTTGTGGTTTTTGTTTTTTGGTTGGCCTGGCAAAAGTTGTTCATCAGGTTGCGGGCATGATTGAAGTTGTTTTCGGTGCCATCCTGCTGAGCCAGAGCGTCGATGAGTTGGAGTAAATCATCAGCGGGCGGGATCAGACCGTAATTCTGGGTAGCGTCGGTGATGACTGCTTTTAGGCCGTGTCCCTGAGCCTTTTGGAGATAGGCCCGGCAGATGCCAATCGAGCGACCGGGGACAGAGCGGCAACAATTTGTTAAGGATATAATGGTTTTTATGCCTTTGAGTGATTTGTTCTGTTTGATTTTTTCGAGGGCCTTGAAAGTCTGGTGGGTCTGGCCGATTATTTGGGACTGTTCGGGAATATCTTTCATGATGGGAGTTACGGGGAGTTCCAGGAAAATATCTTCGAGCCTGAAGCCGTATTTGGTGATGAGTTCGGCGGCAGGATTTTCGTCTGACGTATCTTCCATAGCAACAATTATTTTGAACGGGTATCGAGTGTGCAAAGGAGCACATTTACTTATAGTGTCCCTGTTTGAAATTCGTACCATGGGGGGAGTAATGCTCTGGGACGATTTATTTTTGTACCAGACGGAAAGAGCAGACTCAATATTTACGGCACTGGTGCTGTCCACGCAGGGCGGGACGCCTCGACCGTAACGTTTTATGAGTTCGATGCAGCCGGGCATTATGGCGGCGGGAGATTCTAAAGCGTCGAGATTGATGAAGATATAGTCGGCATTGCTGAGGGCCTGGCCGGAAATAAGGGACAGTATATATCTAAGAGCGCCGGACGGTTTGGTAAAGGCGTTGGGTCCGGCGTCGTTTAGAGTTTGCAGGGCGGCTTTGACCTTGGGGATGAAGGAATGAAGATTGTCGCTAACCCGGATGAGGTCGATATGGTGGGCATGATCGCGTCCGAAGAAGAAATTCAGGATTGACGAAGTATTAGCCAATTGGGGGTTGCGAGGCGGGTTGACCTGATGGATTAGTTTGCTGAGTCCGGCCGAGCCTTCGCTGGCGGCAGCTTCGTAAACTAATTGACCCACGCAGGGGATATCAGGGTTATTCCCGCAGGTGCCATCGGGGTTGGCGTCGCCACAGGGGACATTGCTGAGTCCTTTTTCGCAGCGGCCGAGGGTACAGATACCGAAATTTTCGGGCAGGAAGCAATCGCCGCAATCCTGACATTTGAAGAGCAGACTTTTAGCGGGTTTTTCCAAAGCGGCATGGAAGAAATGTTCGGCGGTCCCGTGGCCGTCCCTCATACTTTTGCTCAGAGAGAAAATTTTCTTTACGGGATTGTGAAACCATTTGCCCGGTTCAAAAAGAGCGTTATGAAAAATATTGTAGGAGCGATGCTGGAATGTTTTGGGTGGGGCTGGCCATTGGCGGCGATTATCGTTGGAGTCATATAAATAGAACCCGTCTTTTACACCATAATCGAGAAGGGCTTTGTGTTCGGGCCAGTTCGCACCGATTTGTTCGGCCTGGTTGAGAATATCGAGGAGCATATCGAAATCGAAAATGCCGCCCAGGTCCACTCCGACGGCACCGAGGTCGCGGAACATGGCGACCTGGACGGCGGCACGTTTAAGATGTTGTGCGGGGGTTTCGGCGGCGAGCTGTCCGAAGAGTTCTTTGGTGACGACGCAGCCGGGCAGTTTGCCCTGGTACATAAGGCGCGGGGCAGGGGTCATGGTGGTAAGGAAATATACATTGCCAAAAATCGGGACACTAATATATTCTTCGCGGCAATATTGGAAAAGTTCCTGGCTCTTGCGGTAGTCATAGCCAAGCTGGGTGATGAAAGTGTCGGCACCGGCAGCAATTTTTTTCTTCATTTTGAAATACTGCTGCATCTGAGCAGCTTCGGTGTATTTATATTGCGAGACAGCAGCGGCGATATAGAACTGAGGCACCTGGTCGAAGGTTTCAGGTTTGGCTTTTGCGAAAGCCTCGTTATTGAGTTTTTTGATGAACTCTATCAGGCCGACGGACTCGACTTCAAAAACCCCCTTGGCCTTGGTTGGTTTGTCGCCGGTCAGGGCGAGGATGGATTGCATTCCCATTTTTTGCAGACCGATGAGGTAGGTTTCCAAGGCATCGGTGTTGTGGTCCTTGGCAGTTACGTGGGGGATAACGTCGAGGTCTGACCAGAGGTTTTTCTTGTCGAGAACCGCGAAGATGTCAGCCGGACTCATCGAAGCGATACCGCCGGGACTCTGAGGGATGGTAACACCTGCCAGATCGAAACCAGCGGGCATTTGCTCCCGCTGTTGGGGGTAGGCGTGCAGGAATTTTTCGAAGTTGGCGAGATTGTGGCCGGGCAGAGGTACAAACTCAGCGGTAATGAGAAAATTATTCCCGGCGTTGACCATATCTCCAAGTCGCTTTTGAATCATATCTTATTCCTGATATTACGAAAAACACTGTTTGTCCGGCACAGAATTCCAGCCTGGTGCTACATACATAATATAAGAAAAAATATATATCTATCGTGATTTATATCACAATTAGGGCGTGTTAGAACAAATTATTTATTATTTTCCATAACCGGGAAGAAAAATTTGTAACCTCTTTTGAGGCTGGCACTTGACGTAGAAGGTGTTATGGGATAATTTACTTTCAAAAATGAAACTTGTTTTTGAAACTGAGAGTGAAATGACCGTAAAAAGCTCCAGGAAATCAGCATTAGTAGCCCTGAAACGGGGTTTCGCGTTACTGAATCTCATGGCGAATAATTCGGAAGGATGCAGCTTTTCTCAAATGCGGCAGGTAAGTTCCGGTTTGTCGCCAGCGTCGCTGAGCCGTTTATTAAAGGTTATGCTGGAGGATGGACTGATTCGCAAGGAGCGAAACGGGCTTTATTACATGGGCGAGTCTTTTGTGGGGCTGAGTCGGTCAGCTTTGGCAACTTCGGAGCAGACTTATAAGGGTCTGGTAACAGAAATTTCAAAAGCTACGGGACAGTCGTCGGTTATTTATGAATGGTCGGGGCATCACATAGAGTTGCGGGCGGGAAGCTGTGCAGCCGGGGGATATGTTTATGAGAAAGCTGGTGCGCGGGCGGAGCTGACCAGTAACGCTTTTGGGCTGGTGGTGCTGGCGTATATGGATGAGGAGCGGGCAGGTCAGATATTGATAAATCAGGAGGGGCTGGGCGAAAAAGAATTGAAACTCTGGCAACAACATCGTCGGGAGATTCGCCGTAAGGGACTGCTGGTGCTGGAGGAGCAGGAAGGTTCGTGGGCTGTACACATTGCCGGGCCGATATTCAAGGGTAAGGACGAAAAACTCTGGGGGGCAATTGGCATCACAACCACCAACCCAAACTGGGGACTGGCAGGTTATGAACTGCTGGAAAAGCTGGTGCGTAATTACGCGAACAAGGCCGCAGAAATATAAGGCGGCAGGGCAAAATCGGCCCGGTCATAGTACAAGACCATGCCAAGGTCGATTTTGCGTCTACTCACCCAGGGGGGAGAAAAATTCAAGTGGAGTTTCGCAAAAGTTTAGTTATAGATTACGGGGTGACCGGAGTCACTCTGAGATATTTTTCGTCCGAGTCGTAGGGGTTATTAGATATCCAGAATACCGGACGACTGTGGTCGCCCTGAGCATTCAAAGGCAGTACTGCTACCTGGCCACCCCAGCCAAGAATCGTATCACCTAAATCTGAATTATAAAAACCCTCCGCTTTTTCGTAGCGTCCCATACGCGGATAAATCTCATTCAGCTGGCCGCCGGAAAGAGCACGCACTTTGGTACCTATCGTACTTTGTTCGGCATACCAATGGGCAGTGGTTTGAGTAGCGGTATAATAACCGATGACACAACAACCGAAACTAATAGCGTCTTTTGCGGCAACTGCCATGTCTACACTAACACCGTCAACCGATACGCTGCTGATAGCCGTAAATGGCGTAGTGTTACTGTTCTCGGCAAGATAGAAATGACCGCTGGCACCAACGTCATAAAAACGAAGCAGATAATAACCACTGCCGTTAGGCACAGATTGAATTGCGGCAATTTCATCTCCGCTATAACTGTTGGAGAAGTTGCCGCCGGTAATAGCCAAAGGCCTAACGCTGATACTGGTCGTACTCGCCGACCAATTTGTATCGGTCGGTTTAATAAAATCAATCCGCATAGGTCCGCCACCTTCATAGGTAATAGCAACTTCATCATAACCATCACCGCTGCTATAGAAATCACCGGCGGCTAAATCCTGTATGGCATCTGTGTTAGTGGAACAAAGGGTAAGGTCCGGCTCCATACGCCCGCGAGCAAAAATATAAACAGGATAGTACCCACCAACCGCATTGCTAGGCACAGCGGCTATTTCCTCGCCGGTACGACTGGTAAAGTCACCAGCGACAATAGATTGCCACGGCACGGTACTGCGGCCACAACGGTTAACTTCGATGCCGTCCTTATCGTAAATAATAATCGAATAATAATCGGTACTGTCGATTCGGGAAATGGGAGCATTCCAGATTACCGCAATTTCGTCATCATCAATGCCGGTGTCACGATCTTCATCAACCCAGAAATTGCCGACAGCAATATCTATGGGCGCTCCGGCGATACCGTAACATTCTTTCATATTGAATGATTCAAGCCAGTAGCTGACAAGAATATCGTAATCATCATCGTCAACATATCCGTCAAAATTAAGGTCTGCGCCATAGCAGAACTCGTCGTCTTCATCACAACTTTGGTTCCAGAAATTCACCAGCAAACTATAATCAGACATGTCGATATATTTATCGCCGCTGATATCCGGAAATCCGCTGCCGCTATTAGCGATCATCGACGCATCATGCCGAACCTCGGCAGAGCCGGAATAACTGGGCCAATCCGGAGTACCATACTGGCTGTAGGCATGAATGAGTTTGGAAGACTCTGATATATTTTCATTGAGTACTCTACTGCTGCTGGAGTAAAACCAATCGACATAAGAACTGAAATCTGAATTCTCAAACCAGTAATAAACATCGTCGCCGGCCTGATCATTAATCAGCACTTCATACAAACTGTAAAACGCACAATGCAGCACAATTGGCTTACTCACACTTGAAAACGTATTACCCTGAATGGTATTGCCTGAACCGGCAACACGAAAACCAATGGTAGTATTAGTGATTTCGTTATTCTCAAAAATATTACGATTCACACAGGAGCGTCCCTCATAGGAGAGATCGCGAACCGTACTGTCATAATTACGCTCCATAGCCTCACGAGAACTAACATCATAAGCGATTGAATAACCATCAAAAGTATTATCGCAAATCAAATTATGATGAACAGCATGTTCACGCAGTGTATCACTTTCGCCCATGTTGCGATATAATCTGATACCACAATGAAAAGTCCCGCTGATAACCGGGGCCTGATGTTCATTGCCTTGAATAGTATTAAAGTAGGAGCTATCCATGGCTATGTCGCCATAGAGGTAACTTTGCTCATAGTTATTATCCTGAAATTCATTATTTAGAAAAGTGATGTTATAGCTTTTGTTTTCCAGATATACACCACCTTTGGCATTTCGTTTTATACCGCAATTCTGGATAGTGGTATTGTTGCTTTTGAGAAACATTGCCCAACGGCAGTGGCGAAACTGGCAGCCGTCGATTACCAGTGGATGGCGGGTCGAAGTGTCGCCGCATTCGGTATGGATTCCTTTGCGGAATCCTTTCATCCACAAATGTTCGATGGTGGTAACATCGTACGATGAATTGTTGTACTGGGCGACATAAAAGCAGCCGTTCAGGGGAAAAAGGTCATCTTCATCATACCAGGAATAATAATTGTAAAGAGTGCCCAGAGAAGGTTTAGAATCTCTAACATCTATAAAGGTGTAGCTGCCGTCAACGGTAACACCCCGGCCGGAATTAGTAAGGCTGAACATATAGCCGGTTTCATGCTGTGAGATGTCAGGCTCCCAGGGATTTGATGAATCATATCCACCGTCAAAGGTGATGTTGCAGTCAATATCAAACTGTTTGACGAGTTTACCGCTGGAATACCAAGCGGCCCAGCGGGTAGTATTCCAAGGGTCAAAAGTGCCTCCGCCAGAGCCAAGTACGGTGGAGACTTCCAGGGCTGATACGGCTGAACCCAAAGGCAATAAAATTACTAACAGCAAGCCAATTCTTTTCATGGTTACAGCTCCTTCAATAGATATGAAATTGTATTAACACGCATCCTAACGTGTCCTGGTTCATTCTGTACTCGGAAAAATGTGCGGGGACTACCCGCGCCAAAAATATAATGGATATTTTGGGCTAAAATCTTTTATGGTTCCCGAAAACAAAAGGGATTATCGCATCACGCATCCGTCGACATGAGGCAAGGTGCAAACCAGCCAATCTTTTGAGAATTCGGCCAAGTCCATAAGGTCTACCACACAGTCTTGATTGAAATCCATGGTTGAATAGCCCCATTCGCCGCAAGCTGTGATTAAGTTGAGATAGTTTTCCAGACGATGGAACGTAATTTTGTTTGAGTCGTGGTAATTATGGGCGCCGTCATAAGCGGTACGACTAAGATAGATTATATCATCGCCCACAAATTGCCAATCGACGTACTGGAAGCCAATGTTCAATAGTGAATCACCCCAGGTCATGGGTGAATCGTCCGAGACGAGCGTTCTGATATGTGTCCAGTTGACCAGGTCGTCTGAAGCGATTAACGACAGGACATTTCGTTGCGCCGCCCGCGAGGGGTCGGTGTTGTTATTGGCCAGGGCCAGATATTTTCCGGTTACGGGGTCTCGGTGGATATTAAATTTGTTGCGTCCGCCGGGCAGGTCGATAAATCCGGTGGCGGGATCAAAAGTCAACGTGGTGTTATCGGCACTTAGGGGCAGGATGGCGGCGATGTCAACTTCGGGGTCGGAGTGGACGCGGGTCACGACCACAATCTGGCCGTCGGGAGCCTGAACAGCGTTGCCTTCGAGCCAGCCGGGATTGTTGGTACCCCAGGCAGATGCCCAGGCTGGGTCAAACGGAACGGCATTGCTGACGGTCCAACTGGCCGGGTCCAGCAAGTTATCGTTTTGGTCGGCAGAAATCATAACCACGGCAAACGAGACCGGCCAGTTTTGTGTTTTATCTTTACGATGGAAAACACGATAGATTCGGCCATTGGCAAACAGCATAGGCATGGAAATACCTTCGAACGACAGATTAGTATCTGTCCCCGCGGTGCAAAGGTCAACGGCGGCAGTCCAGGTCAGAGCAAAGTTTGTACTTTTGGCGATAGTTATGGCGTTGCCGCCGGTGCCGATACTGTACAGCGTACCATTGTTTTCAAACATGGTCGCTCCGCTGACATCGGGAAGCAGGCTTCTTGAGGCCCAGGAAGCGCCGTTGTTGTAGGATATTTTTATTACCGACGTGCCAGATACGGGCCGGTTATCACCGAAATAAGAATATGAAGCTAATATAATACCGCCCTCGAAACGATAGATTGAAGGCGAGCTCAGGAATGGTCCTTCGAAGGCTCCCTCGCCAGCGACAAGACTTGTCCAAAGGGGGTCTGGCTCCTGGGGATTGCCGTTTAGATAGTGAGCGTTGATGCGGGCGGCACTGAGGGCGTAATCATAAACGGCGACCTCGTCGAGATGGCCTCGATAGGGATTGTTGCCGTCAGGTGCCAGGCCGACATGATCGGTCTGGGTGGGACTGCCGGCATAAGTGTATGTCGAACTGGAAAACGACATGGCAGTTGAGCCGGCGAGTTGACCATTGATATAAGTCTCGATTTGGTTCTGGGCATAATTCATTATGCAGACCAGATGGGACCATTGGTCTTCGTAATTGAAATTAACATTGGCACTAGAATAAGAATCCGCGGTCGAGCTGCGGCCCGCTATGCGAACATAACCGGTGGTGTCGGTGTAAGAACCAATGCCCACATCCATGCCGGCCAGCCCGCCGGAAATTCTGGTGGCGAAAATTCTCTGTTGAGAGGTGCCTGACTGGAGGTAGCTGTTGCGTACCCAGGCTTCGAAGGTTATGGCATCGACACCATTGAGCATAGGTCCAAGCTGACTGGCCAGGTCAACGGCGGAAATATAACCATTGAACAGACCGGCGGTGCCATCGATTCCGGCGGCAACAATGACCGTATCGCCCTGATAGGTCGCCTGGTCCACATTGCCGGTAATGTCCGTGGCGGTCCTGTCGTTATTATAACGATAATCATCAAAACGCAGCCACATAATCGGGTTATCGGCAGCTACCTCGGTTGCGTAATTTGCCCAGGTAAAACTTACCAAAGAAAGAACCGCTGCTAAACTTAAAATCACTTTTCTCAACATAGTGCTACTCCGAATTACTCCCTCATCCATTTTGTACTACTTCGACCCGATATACTTCAAGTAATTCTCCAGCCGATGAAAAGTCATCTTGTTGGAGTTATGGTAATTGTTGGCTCCGTCATAGGCGGTACGGCTCATGTAAATAATGTCATCGCCGTCGAAACACCATTCCACATACTGGAAGCCTACGAACAGCAGAGACTGCCGCCAGCTTAAAGGTGAGTCATCCTGAATCAGAGCTCGCAAATGATGCCAGTGTTTTAAATCATCCGACGCTATCAGAGAAACCATATTACGCTGGGCGGGACGGGATAAATCCGTATTATTGTTTACCAAAGTCAGATATTGACCGGTCTTGGGGTCGCGATAGATATTAAATTTGTGCATCCCGCCGGGCATGTCGATAAGGCCGGTTTTCGGGTCATAGCTCAAATGCCTGTTATCACGGCTCAAGGTCAAGATAGCGGCTTTATCGACTACGGGATTAGTATGAACCCGCATCATCGCCAGGATTGTTCCGTCGGGGGCCTGAACCGCATTGCCTTCGAGCCAGCCGGGTGAGGTGCATTTCCATTCGGCAGGCACCCAGGAAGAATCAAAAGCTACGGAGTTACTGATGGTCCAGCTTGAAGCCTTGAGCAGGTCGGCTTTGAGGTCGGCGGAAATCATCACCGCGGCGTAAGCCATGGGCCAACGCTCACCGGAGATTTTCTTTTCAAATACACGGTAAATCCTACCGTTAGCAAAAACCATCGGCATCGGGCCGGTGTGATAGCCGTATTCGCCCTTACCGCAAGAGGTAAGCATACCGTTTTCGCCATCAGTTGGGAAAGTCCAGGTAAGCCCCTCGTCCGTACTTTTTGCGATACGAATATCGCCTGTATTTTTTGTTATCCCGAAATGATAAAGAACACCGTCCAGCTCAAACAGATTTGCCATCACGCAATTGGGCACCAGCGAACGTAAATACCAGGTTTTGCCCTGGTCATAAGAAATACGAATCGCACAGGTATCATCCGGCATAACAGGGATATTATCACCGAAATAATCGTGCGAGGCAACGAGGGTGCCGCTTTTGAGCAGGCACATTCCCGGCGAACCCAGAAAAGGCCCTTCCCATTTGCCGTCGTCGGCAATAACACCTTCCCACAACGGGGCAGGCTCCTGCGGATTAACGCTGGCATAATGAGCGTAAATCCTTTCGGCACTCAAGGGATAATTATAAACCGCCACCTCATCCAGATGCCCCCGATAATGCTGAGTATCATCCGGCGCACAGCCGACCCGGTCGGTCTGAGTCTGGTCGCCCAGATAATCATAAACCTCACTGGCAAAATCAACCTTATTCGACGAGGCCAATTTGCCGTCGAGATAAACGTCTATACTGTCATTAGCGTAGTTCAATACACAAACCACATGCCGCCAGCACGCGGTACTGAAAAAATTTGTATTGAACCCCTTGTAGGCATCACTTACAAGACTTCTGCCAGCCACGCGAATATAACCTTTGGTATCAGTGGCGGAAATCAAAGCAACATCAACACCGGCACTGCCGCGATTTATCCGCGAAGCAAAAAGCACCTGCGGCTCATGGTCAGTCTCAAAAAAACTGTTACGTACCCACGCTTCAAATGTAATCGCTGAGCCGCCCTTGAGCTTAGCTCCCAATTGGTCCGCCAGATCAACCGCCGCCTGATTACCATTGAACCAGCCGCATCTGCCGCCAATCCCCCCAACAACCGTCATGGCCATCCCCTGATAAGTCGCGGCCCTGACATTACGCGTAACATCGGTGGCGGTCATACCGTCTTCGTAGAAGTCATCATCAAAACGCAGCCATAATACCGGCTTGTCCCGACCAACTTCGCGCGAATAGTCCGCCCCCACCAAAGAACCCAGACAGAGAACCAGTATAACCCCCAGCTTGAGTTGTGAAATCATAATACTCCCGCGTAGGTATTCAGTTTAACCAGCAAAATCTCCATTCAAAATTCTATCGACCACTGGGAACCATGTGGGTAGCGTAAGTTTCGGTACGGGCCGAGGGTAGTTCCATATCAACCAAAGTGGGGTCGTCGCCCTCATACATCTTCGCGGAACCATCCTTAAAAGCGTAACAAGCTGTTGTCCTCAGGCGAATATCATTTACAAAGAACTGGGGCGAGAAATCATACTGACAGTAAACACTGGAAACAAATTCGCCGCCAGCAGCATAATCTTTATACTCAACCCGAACTCCCAAAGCCGAACCATGATTGATACGATAAGCATAGCTGGAAGGCACGCGGCACATACGGTCTCCCATGAGGACTTCGATGCGGTTGCCTTCATAATTCCAGGGTCTTTCGGTTCTAGTCCAGCGTGTGCCTTCATCAGCCCAGGTGCCGTCTTTAGCACGGTCAACCCAGAAACCAAAATAAATAGCATAGCCGCCATAAACCCGGCGTGACGAAAGGGGAATCGTGTCCAGCGAAATATCCAAAGGCCGTAACATGGGGCAGTTTAGCACTTTGAAATCCGCTAGATAATCCGCCCACTGGGGCCGAACATCATATTTGGGATCCCGAGCGGGGTCATCTTTGGCCAGTTGCTCAATCCAAAAACCTTTGGGGATGCCTTGGGTATCGACATTTCTTTCGGCATAATGTTCGGGCAGTCTGCCATGGGAACTTTCATAGGTGAGAACCGCTACCGCACACTGGTGCATATTGGACACATCAAGCACTTCCTTGGCCATCGTACGAGCCTGTCCTAAAGCGGGCAGGAGAATCGAGACCAGCAGGGCGATAATCGCCACCACCACCAGCAACTCGACGAGGGTAAAAGCTTTTTTTCGCATGGCTTAAATCCTTTCTGTTATTTTGTACCACCAAGCCGCGCCGGGCGGAATCGGAAGGAGGACCGATTCCACCCTGGCACATTGGCTCAACAAAGGTAATAGTTAATGTAACTGCCAGTCACAACCGGTCGCCAGCGGGTCAGGATCATTGCACCACAGCCAATGGGCCGCGAATACCGCAAAGTCCTGAATATCAACAACGCAGTCTTCAGTGAAGTCATAAGGCAGACCATAGCCGTTATCAATCAAGTCCTGGCAATCGGTGGGACGCCCGATGACAATCCGCAGTTCCTGTTTGCCGGCGTTTTCCACAATCTCAGAGTCGCAGAAAACCGTGTCAACCAAATCACCGCCGGTATTATCCAGAATAATCCCGTCTGTGGTCAGCACAGTGTAAGTGCCTTCCTGACGATTACCGGTCAGGAACTCGATGCTGATAGTACCTTCAAGCTGAACATCGCCGGTAGCGACAATACCATTGCCGATACCCAACGCACCATCAAAGCCCAAAGTCAAATTAGAACCTTCAGCCATGCCGAAGCTGCCGACATTAACCGAAGTCTGATAGCTGGTGATTGTCATACTGCCGCCAGCGCCCAGACCCAAAATACCATCGACATTGAGAGCAGCATCGTTTTCGATAATAACTTCTGACGAACTGTCAGCACCGGTACCGACGACCATATTCTTCGCAGAGAAAGTACCGCCGCTAAGGGTCAGCGAGCCATCGCCTTCCTGACCAATGGCCACAGCATTGGAAACCGTGACAGTGCCATCATTGACAACAACCGTACCGGTACTGCCGGCCTCGGCACCCACTGCCATATTGACAAACTGGCCGTTCGCACCGGTATTAACATCCATTGCCCCGGAAGCGGCATAGCCGACCACCGCGGTATTAGCCAGAGCGGAAGAATTCAGTATCGCACCGTTGGCACCGTCCAGGTCGATAATCGCTGCGTCATCTACGCCGATCGTACCGGTCCAGTTACCCGAAGTACTCCATAACTGGTCGCCGCCGCCGTTGGTCCAGGCAACCGTACTGCCCGAACCCGGATACGAAACTACCAGCAGGTCGTAACCAACGCTCAGAATATCCATTTCCCAACCGGCTGTTTCTGCCGCAGTGGAAAGAGCCAGGGTATCAGCCCCGCCCGTACCTGTATTAGTATCATCAATCGAACTGGCGGCCAGGACGATATAAGAACCGCCTACTTCGGTGCCGCTGGCAAACGAAGGGTCAATCGTCCCTAACAGCGTAGCAGAACCACCGACGCGTGCTTCGTCCTCAATTCGCTCACGTACCAGAATACCATTGTCAACACCAGCTGCGCCATTCAGTACAAATGCTAATGTAGATGCGGCATTCTGCGTCATTGAACCGCAGGTATAGCTGGCTTGATCACCTTCAAGAGTCAGGTTCGCGACACCGTCACGACCAACCTGAACATTATCGTCAACCAGAACCTGAGCATCACCGCTGATTGTCACGTCCGCAACACCAGTGGCAGCTTGCCCCAGGGTGCTTCTGTCAACATGAACAGTACCACCGCTAACAGCCAAAGTACCGGTATTCTCATTACCAATTGTGAAGTAATTAGCCAGAGATAAAGAGCCGCCGGTTATGGTTAAAGTGCCCGGCCCATCATCCTGACCAACCTGCATTCTGTCGCCAATAAACTCACCGGTGCCGCTGATTTCCAGCGAACCGGCACTGTCATTACCAACCGCAGACCAACCGGCTATGTTTATACTTCCGCCACTCAAGAACATGTCGCCGCTGTCGGTACGACCAATATTTAATGTCGCGGCCGAAACAGTACCGCCGCTCATATCCAGCATACCATAGCTGCTTTCACCAATCTGCATGTCACCACCAACGCTAAGAGTACCGCCGCTCACGTAGCAGCTTGCATCCTCGTTAGGGTCAGAGTGGTCACCCAAACCAATCCTAAAAAGCCCGCCGACAGTAATAAGTGCGGTCCCGCTGATATTCATAACCCCGACCCCCTTAGCGCCGCAGGTTATATGCTGGTCACCGGTTGTAGCGGTTATTTCACCACCGCTTATGCTGAAAGAACTAACCGCACCGGCTTTGGTGGCCAGAGTCATGCGGTTCAGACCCAGAAAACCATCGGTCATTTCCACTTCAGCGGTACCATATTCAGCAACCGTGAAATAATTGCCGTAGAAAGTGGTACTGCCGCCGCTGATGGTCAATTTACCATAGGCCGTCGCGTTTTGTCCCACTCCAAACGAACCGTTGAAAACAGAATCACCGCCGGTGATAAGCAATTCGCCACTGGAATTGGCCGCGTTACCAACCCTTACACTGCCGCCTATAGCGTCACTACTGATAATCGCTGCACCGGTCCCGTCCATGTCGATGTAGAAACTATCAGAGGTTGTGAACGTACCACCCGGAGGGCTCCAGTTGGCGGGGTCCACGAAATTCTGGTTGGTCGTAGTATTGAACCAAGTGTAGTTCACCGCAAATGCCGTCCAGGGCATCGCCAATACCACCGTTACAACTAACATTCTCTTAAACATCATAAATCTCCTTTCCTGTTAAGGAATAAAAAATACCTGCTGCCCTCAGTTAGCAGCACCGTTTTACACTTTCTCTTATTACCAGATGCGGCTCTATCGAAGCCGTTTCTATTTCTCCCGTCTGCCCTTCCAGGCTGGCAAAAAGCATGTCCGAAAGTTTTTCGGTTAATTCTTCCATAATCCCGCCCACGGTTGTCAGGCCCGGCACCGACAGTGACGCTCGCTTGATATCGTCGTGGCCTATCAGCGAAATATCTTCCGGGACTCTCACGCCGTTTAGCCGTAATGCCTCCATAGCCCCCAAGGCAACTTCATCGTTATGACAGAAAAACGCGGTAGGTAAATCACCCTTCCGTTCTTTAAGAAGTTTGTCCATAACCTTGTAACCGGTTTCATAGGTCTTCATATCGCCTATCACCAGGTCCCGCGCCGCTATCGGCAAACCAAACTCCTGCATAGCCATCTCAAAACCAGCCTGACGCGTCAGACCGCCAGCCCGCACCGCCCGGCTCGAACAACAAAAATAACCAATACGCCGATGCCCCTGCTTAACCAGATATTCCACCGATTGATAAGCCGCCGAAATATGGTTTATTTTGACATGACTGACCGGCACATCTTCCGTGCAGGCAAAAGCAATCAGCGGGGTACGACGGGTATCAACACGGTCACGGAAAAGCGCGTAATCGCGATAGGTATACAAAGGCCCGGCGATTATGCCCGCCAGAAAAGAACCCGCGAACATCTCAAAGCAGTCCATCTCGCTGACTTCATTGCGGTTGCCGATACCCAGCATCATCGTATAGCCGGCGATACGCAGCTTGGCTTCAACGCAGCTTATCAGTTCGGCATACCACGGACTGGTCAGTTCGGCGGTAAGCAGAAAACCTATCAGGTGACTTTTCTTATTCTTCAGTCCCCGGGCAAACATATTGGGACGATAGCCCAGCTGGTCCGCTAACTTCTTAACACGCGTCTCGGTGTCTCTATTGACACCCTTCACACCGCGCAGGGCCTTACTGACCGTCGAGGCACTCAGATTGAGATGCTCGGCCATACTCGTGATAGTTATTTCGCTGTCGAGGTTAATTGGTGGCACTTTTGATATATCCGCTAAATACGTTACCAACTTTAATTTACCTCTCAATATTACGCAAACGTTTGCTATAAGTCAAGAAAAATCCTTTTCAACCCTAACCACATAATAATAATATGCTTATACGCTATCATAGGAATTATTGTGGAGATTGATATGCGGATATTTCACACGTTTGACATAAATCCCCGCCCATACTGAAGTAATGCTTTTGGGCACTTTTTGGACCTTGTTTTCAGTGTTATTAGTACGGTTTTACGCGTCAGTGGTATGGTAGGCCAGGGGGCTGGGGTAGGATTAACGTCTTTTTTTCTCTCTCTATTAGAAATTATATAGCGCAAAAATACCCCAAAGTAAATTTCAACCGATAAGACCCCAGAAAACAGATATTATTGTCCACCCCGGCTCTAATCTACATATCAGAAGAAGAGATTACATCAACATCAACGTGCTTGCGATGATTATCGGAAGGCCCGTCCTCACTAACTTCCGACCGATTTATTCTACTTTGCCGGTAAATAGACAACGCGACAATCAGACTTATAATCGCCCCAAACCCCAGCAGCCCCACCACCAGAACCATCAATATGAAAGGGAACAGCAGAAAAAAGACCGCCAGACCCACCAAAGTCAAAGCCAGAGAAATAAAAGTGCGAATCGTGCCGCTCATCAGGGACGAAAAAGGACTCGCCCCACCCACCCCGCGAAAATATACGGATTTTCGAAACATTACCCTGGCTCCATAAAAAAAGAAACGGGCGTCCCGAAAGACGCCCGCTCACAACAACTCAATTGATTAATACATCCCGCCGCCCGGAGGCATCGCCGGAGCTTTCTTTTCTTCGGGTATCTCACTGACGATAGCGTCGGTAGTCAACAGCAAACCGGAAATCGAAGCACCGTTCTGCAACGCGGTGCGTTCGACCTTGGTCGGTACAATCACGCCGGCATCGAGCATGTCCCCAAATTTATCAGTCACGATGTTGTAGCCATAGTTGGTATTGCCGTCGCTGCCTTCGGAAACCTTCTGGCAGATGATCGAACCGTCCAGCCCGGCATTGGTGGCAAGCTGTTTGATTGGGGCGGTCAGAGCACGACGAATGATGTCAACACCGATTTTCTGGTCGCCGGTGACTTTGACTTTATCCAGGGCAGCGATGGCACGCAGCATAGCGGTGCCGCCACCGGGCAGGATTCCTTCTTCGACCGCGGCACGGCAAGCGTGCAGGGCATCTTCAACGCGGGCTTTCTTTTCTTTCATTTCCGCTTCGGTCGCAGCACCAACGTTAATCTGGGCTACGCCACCGGAAAGTTTGGCCAAACGTTCCTGAAGTTTTTCAATATCGTAGTCGCTGGTCGTAGCTTCAATCTCGTTACGAATCTGGTCGATACGGCCTTTGATGTCATCGGTATGGCCGGCGCCTTCGATGATGATGGTGTTTTCCTTGTCGATGGTAATTTTCTTGGCCTGACCCAAATCGGCAACGTCAACGTTTTCCAGTTTGATACCCAGATCTTCAAAAATCGCCTGGCCACCGGTCAAAATAGCAATGTCCTGCAACATAGCTTTGCGACGATCACCAAAACCGGGAGCCTTAACTGCCGCAATATTCAGCGTGCCGCGAAGTTTGTTGATAACCAGAGTCGCCAGAGCTTCGCCTTCGATGTCCTCAGCGATAATCAACAGCGGACGGCCTGACTGAGCAATCTTTTCCAGCAGCGGAACAATGTCCTTGATACCGGAAATTTTCTTTTCGTGAATCAAAATGAACGGCTTGTCCATCTCAACCGTCATCGTCTCGGTATTGGTGACGAAATGGGGGGACAGGTAACCTTTGTCGAACTGCATACCTTCAACCAGCTCAACAGCGGTATCCAGCGTCTTGCCTTCTTCGATGGTAATTACGCCGTCCTTGCCAACCTTGTCCATGGCCTGAGCAATCATCTTGCCGATTTCGGCGTCCTGATTAGCCGCACAAGTGCCTACCTGAGCAATCTGCTTGCTGGAATCAACCGTAACGGACATTTCCTGAAAGCGACTAACTACCGCGGCGACGGCTTTGTCGATGCCGCGTTTCAGCTCGGTCGGGTTAGCGCCGGCGGTAACATTTTTGAGCCCTTCGGTGAAGATGGCTTCTGCCATAACCGTCGCGGTCGTAGTACCGTCACCAGCGGCGTTGGAAGTCTTCGAGGCGACTTCCTTGACCATCTGAGCGCCAATATTCTCGCAGGCGTCTTCCAGTTCAATTTCTTTGGCAACAGTCACACCGTCTTTGGTGACCGTTGGCGAACCAAACGATTTTTCGATTACCACATTACGACCAGCCGGACCCAACGTAACCTTGACCGCCTGGGCCAATTGCTTAACGCCCTGCAGAACCGCCTGGCGAGCGTCATTGTCAAAAATAATTTTCTTAGCAGCCATGTGCTTTTGTCTCCTGTTTCTGTCATTGTCCCACGTACGGATTTTCGCCCGCACGTTTAATCATGCAAATTTGCCCGTTAGAGAATCGCCAGAATGTCCGATTCTTCCATGATAAGAAATTCTTCGCCGTCAACTTTGATTTCAGTCCCGCCGTAAGCGCTGAACAGAACCACGTCGCCAGCCTTGACCTGGAACTTGCCCCGGCTGCCGTCTTCCAGCATCTTGCCGTCGCCCAGACTGATAATCGTACCCTTACGCGGTTTTTCCTTGGCTGAATCCGGCAGCACAATACCGCCCTTGGTCTTGGTCTCAGCTTCCATCCGCTTAATCAGAACTTTATCTGCCAATGGTCTGATTTTCATATTAGTGTTCATTCCTTTCATTTTTCCTGATAGTCCATCTTATTACCGTCTTTTTTATACTGTAACGGCCGGCCGGATTACTCACCGGCTGGGTTTTCATCTTGTTTACCATACTCGAAAAAACATTACTGGCATATTGCTTGGTGAACACCCGGTCGATATGCGCCGCCAATAATGACAAATCTACCGGCTTAGCCAGCACTGAAAAAGCGTTCAATGCCAACGCCCGGCCCAGCAATCTCTCGTTGGGTTCCTGAGCCAGCAGGATACAGGGCAAAAGATTGTCCTGCCGCCGAATCGCCTGAAGGGTCTTGAGCCCCTGGCTTTCCTCAACGGTGGAATCCACCAGCGCCAGGTGAATTTTATTGTTCCGCACCAACCCCACCGCGTCATCCGTCGATGCCGCCACCAGAGCGTTAATCCCCCGAGGCTGGAATATCTCCGCCACCGCCTGGGGCCATGCCCAGTTCGTATCGCTTATCAGCACGTTTATGCTGTCTGGTTGTGAAAGCTGCCGCGGCATCGTAATATCTCGTTCTGTAACTGTAAAAAAACTGTCATCCATAATTCAGAGAGCAAACTATATGCCAGAACCATTAACCGTTGAACACACAACTAAAACCCAAAACAATTATTTACATAAACTGCTTCTAATACTATTTTTACAGCAACAAGCGACATGATTGCCTGCCTCGCCTGCCCTATCCAAATCGTAATTCATCTACCTGATTCTGCCATAACCGGCATAGCCAACTGCCAAGCTGACAGAAAATCATGCTGGCTGAACAGTGGTCATTTGAGGCAAATCACGGTAGAATGCCGACATGAGCCCAGCTAAACGACCAGACAATCAACCAGAATTCCTTCCCACCTGCCGTAGCGAAATGCAACGGCTCGGCTGGCGGGAATTAGACATAATCCTTGTCACCGGAGATGCTTACGTTGACCACCCCTCTTTCGGCGTGGCTCTCCTGGGTCGATACCTGGTTGATTTGGGCTATAAAATCGGTATTCTCACCCAACCTGACTGGCGGGAAGTCGAACCTTTCCAGGAAATGGGCCCACCTAATCTTTTTTGGGGCATAACCTCCGGTGCGGTCGATTCACGCCTGAATTCTTATGTGTCCATGGGCCATAAACGCTCCCGCGACCTCTACAGCCCCGGTGGAAAAACCGGCCTCAGACCCGATAAACCCCTGCCAGCCTATGCTGCCCGCGCTCGCCAGGCATACAAAGGTATACCAATTATTCTGGGCGGCCTCGAAGCCAGCCTCCGGCGACTGGCCCATTATGACTATATCGAGGACCAGCTCAAACGCTCCATGCTCATCGATGCCAAGGCCGACCTGCTCGTTCACGGCATGGGCGAACTGCAACTCGCCGAAATCGCCCGCCGATTAGCCGCCGGAGAAACCATCGAAAAACTTACCGACATCCCCGGCACCTGTTACCCCGTCAACAAAGGACGTGAAATTCCCTCAACCGCTATAACGCTGCCTTCGCTCACCAACCAACAGACAGATAAATCCCTGGTCATGCAAGCCCAGCTTGACTATCAACATCAAGCCCACCCTAAAGGTAAACCAGTCATACAAGACCAAGGGCCCGTCCAAATTGTGGCAATGCCCCCGGCTCGGCCCCTAACCACCGAAGAAATGGACCGTCTTTACGACCGGCCCTTCGCCCGGCGAGCCCATCCCCGCTATGATTCACTGGGTGGCATACCCGCATTAGAAACCGTAAGATTTTCATTGACCACCCACCGCGGCTGTTTCGGCGGATGTTCGTTCTGCTCAATTTATTACCATCAAGGCAAACACATCAGCAGCCGTTCGCCCGAATCCATCCGCAGCGAAGCCCAACGCTGCTTCAACCATTCTGATTTCCGCGGCACGATAAGTGATATCGGCGGGCCAACGGCCAACATGTACGGCATGAGCTGTGACCACAGCGATTCGTGCAGCCGGGCCAGCTGTCTGTTCCCCAGCCCCTGCAAAAACCTCAACGCCGACCCGCGAAAATTATTGAAGCTGATGGAAGATTTTCTCCGTCTGGGTTCATCAATAAAACGCAAACTAAATATCTTTGTCGCCAGCGGTGTCCGCCACGACCTGGCCCTGCAAAGCGACGAATACCTCAACCTGCTGACCCGCCATTTCGTCGGCGGCCATCTCAAGGTCGCGCCGGAACATACCTGCCCAGCGGTATTAAAACTCATGGGCAAACCGTCGTTCGAACTTTTCGAGCAGTTTCAGAATAAATTCTTCCAGGCCTCCCGTCGCGCTGGCAAAGAACAGTATCTGGTTCCCTATTTCATCAGTGCCCACCCCGGCTGCACCGACCAGCACGCTTTGCAGCTTACCGAATACCTGCTGGACCAAAACTGGCAACTGCGTCAGGTTCAGGATTTCACCCCGGTACCGCTGGCACTTTCCACCGCGATGTTCGTATCGGAACTTGGCCCGAACCAGCAAAAAATTTACGTCGCACGCGGTCGCAAAGAAAAAGCTTTGCAATCAGCCCTCATCAAGTATCATGATAGCAGAAACGAAAAGGTAATTGCCCGGTTCCTTCAGCAGCAGCGTCGTAATGACCTGCTCAACAAAATTCGCAAAAACCAGGACCAATCAAAGCGAAGCGACCCGGAAAGCCAGGGCGACTTTGAATAAACAGGAGTCGGATTAAATGCCGAAATGGTATAAACCTTCAATGTCACTGGCGGCCAAGTGTCGGCTGGGTTTCGCCGCCGCGGTACTGCTGATTATCGGTGCCGCCCTGCTGGTGCCCTATCGCTGGATGGACAAACTCGTTGAGCAGGGCAAACGCGAGGTCGCCCAGGCCGAGGTTCAATATGTACTGCGGCATCATTTCAACATTGGCGATTCTTTGAATGTCTCCCCGGCACCGAAACTTAGCCTGGGCTCCGATTATCAACTGCTCAACACAAACCTTCCTGCTCTCGAAACAAATAATAGCGAAACAACCGAACAACCGCTAACACTTTGGCTGCCGGTCCCCACCAACGCTCTCGAGCAGGGCAAACGCGACAAAGATGTTGAACTGCCCGGTGACGAGTTCGAGCAATCGGGTATAAAAACTTTTCTGGCCCATCCCGGTAAAAATGAAAGATTTGTGCTGTTCATGCCTCGACAAACAGACACCACTCAGGACAGCGTCGGTAAACTAAAAGAAACGCTCGGCTGGGGCCTGCCCTCCCGCTATCTGCGTGCCGTTCGCGCCGACAGCACCTGTTTAGCCGCCGGCTGCCACAGCATCGGAACAGCCGACGATACGCAACCGGAAAAAACTGCCGGACCGCCTCAATTTAATGAGGGACAACTAGTTGGGGTGATTTCCGTCACTCTGCCAGCCGGCCAGACCAGCACCACACTTTTATTTAACCGTATCTTAATTGTGGTAGCGGGAATTCTCGCCGGCATTTGTGCGATTGTAACATTCTACCTGATTACTCAGCGTTTTATCCTCAGTCCCGTACGTCGTCTGCGTCGCGCTGCCGACCGGGTCACAATTCCCGTAGGTGCCCAGGAAGCCCCCGCCGAAGACGAAGATGACGAAGGAGGTGTGACTTCCAAACCAGCCGGAGATCGTGACCTCTGGCAGGAAGCTATGGGCATCACCGAAACCATCAAAACCGGAGACGAGTTCGAACGCATGGCCGAAGCGTTCCATCAGATGCTCGCCCGCCTCAAACTCGCTCAGGACCGGCTTCGTGAAACCAACCAGGCGCTAGATTCACGGCTGGTTGAATTAGCTGAAAAAAATGTCGCACTCTACGAATCAAACAAACTCAAAAGTGAGTTTCTCGCTAACGTTTCGCACGAGCTGCGCACTCCGCTGAACGCGATTATCGGTTTCGCTGAAATTCTCAAAGAGCAAGCCGACAATCGTCAGGACGAAAAAGCCCAGCGTTATGTGTCTAATGTGATTATCTCCGGCAAAATGCTGCTGGCGATTATTAACGATTTGCTCGACCTGGCCAAAATCGAGGCCGGCCGGGTCGAGGTGCAGTGGGAAAAATGTTCCGTGCAGGAAATCATCGAAGTGCTTATCAACCTTTCCCGCGTGCAGGCCGAAGAAAAACAGCTTAATGTCAATGTCAATCTTGACACAGAACTGGGACTCATCGAAACCGACCCCGGCAAACTCCAGCAAATAATGTTCAACCTGCTCAGCAACGCCATCAAGTTCACCCCGCAGAAAGGCCGGGTCGATATTGGCGTTCGACTAATAAATGAAGATCAGAATATCGAAATTGTCGTCGCCGACACCGGGCCGGGAATTTCTGTTGAGGACCGGGAAAAAATCTTCGAGAAATTCCTCCAGCTCGATGGCTCCGTTACCCGCGAACATTCCGGCACGGGCCTGGGACTAGCCATCGTAAAAGACCTGGTAAATATGCTCGGCGGCAATATAAAAATCGGCGGCGAATTCGGTAAAGGTGCTATCTTCACCGTAACCCTCCCCACCGCACAAGGCGAACTGCCCGCGGAAATCAATCGCATAGGCTCAACAAGACTGAATTAATCCGGGCAGCATAAGAACGTATTGCTCAAACAACAACCCAAAACGCAAGTACCAGGATTGAACCACCCAAACCCGTTTATTTGAACCCAATCTCGTCGCTATGATATTTCTGCACCGCATCGTTAAGGTCTATCCCGTTAATATTAGCCAGTGTGCAAAGCCACGCCAACACATCACCGAATTCCTCAAACTTATTCTCCTGGTCATCTCTGGCTAAAGCGGTGGCAAGCTCGCCCACCTCCTCCATGAACCACATAAACGTTTTGGGCGTCCCCCGTTTGTTGTCAACCTCATAATATTTCTTGCGAATCAGTTCCTGAAATTCCCGTATCGTCATATCCATAATCAAACAACTTTCTTCTATTAAATCCTGCCCGGCAAATTCAGCTTTTCACTTGCCGCGGACAGTTCGCGGTAAAGGTCTTCTAGCCCCTGACTGATAACCCGCACCTGCCCCATCACCGCCATGAAATTCGTATCGCCTTCCCAGCGTGGCACAACGTGCAGATGAAGATGGCCGGGCAAGCCCGCGCCCGCACAATGATTAATATTAATACCCACATTAAAACCTTGAGGCTGAATGGTTTCCGTAAGTGCCGTCTGAATATCGCGCGCCAGAGACATCATCTCCAACATCGTTTCATCATCTAAATCATGCAATGAACTAACATGACCGCTGGGCGCAACTAGCATGTGTCCGCCCGTATAAGGAAAACGGTTGAACAATACCATACATCTTTCGGTCCGCCATAAAACCAGATTCTTTTTGTCTTCTTCCGGGCGCGACCAATAGTGACACAGAAAACAACCGTCGGGCCTGCCGGAAGGGTCGTCTTCCAGAGTTCGCAAATATTCCATTCGCCACGGCGCCCAGATATTATTGTTTTTCATAATTAACCTTCAGGTCCCGGATTATTGTACTACCATTTTTCATAATGGAGTCTGTCCGACGACTCGCGTTGTGAAGGCGGCTTGGTCTCCGCGGGCTTGCCCACCGCAATGGCACAAAACGGGATTACCGATTCGGGCAAGTCCAACAGAGTTTTCAAAATCGCGACTCGGTTTTCACGAGGATACATTCCCAGCCAGCAGGCACCCAACCCCATCCCGTGAGCAGCCAGCAGAATATTTTCTGTTGCCGCGGCACAATCCTGCACCCAATAGTCAACGGTGTCATCTTTACGCAAAGCTAAATCCGCACAGACCAGAATCGCCAGCGGGGCATGACTCAGCATCCCGGCATAAGGATGAACCCGGACCAGCTCCCGAAGTGTTTCGCGCTCCCGAATAATTATAAAATGCCAGGGCCGCTCATTATGAGCCGAAGGAGCCGCGAACCCCGCCGCCAGCATCTGATGAATATGCTCATCGTCAATATCATCAGCACGAAACCGCCGAATACTCCGCCGAGAAAGAATTGCCTCTAAAGCCTCCATTTTTGTCTCCTAAGCAAATAAGCCCATACAAGGACCCAAGGTCCGTTTTTCATATCACATAATTATTATAGAACCTCATCCCATATAAGCAAGAACATATACCCCCCCACCAACCGACTATCACCAAATACAACGAAAGCCCGAAACGCGAACACCGGGATTAGACCACCAAAACCTGTCAATTTTGCCTGTTGTTCGAAGTTTAAGATTTTTCTGTTTCAATATTGTTTGAATTTCGAGTTTATTGCTTAGAATTTCCAGAAAAGCTGGCCATGCTTGCCAACCAAGAAAGCGACTAGCGGGAGCGCCAAATACGTCTAGCGACCGCGGCGGTCTATGAGTGCGATACGCACCGCACAAAAAAAAATGAGGCTGATGCTCTGCTAAACATCAACCTCCAGCGTCCTGGCAAAAGTGGGTGTTTTCTGCCACTTTCACTGCCAGTGCTCCCTCCGGAAACACCGTATTGCTGTGGGTCCTATCGTCATTTTGGAAAGACCAATTAATCCTAAAATCGGTTTCCAAAAATCCAGCGCACTATTAAACATTATCAATATTCCGATAGCGTCGAGACTTGCTGGTGGGAACGAGTTTTCTGCCCTTACCAGTTTTTCCGACCGACACTCCGTGTACAAGTGAAATATCGGCTGAGGTAGGGGTTAGCCATAAATACAAATCTAATTTTTTTTTGAATACACAAAAGTCGCTCTTCGCGGGTGACGATGCATTGATATATGGTATGCACTTGGACATTATAAAGTATTTATCGGAACCAAATTTTATGCAGCAGGGTTTACATGCTTATAATAACGCCGTAACCAAAACTTCACGGTTATGGGTCGTTGTTTGTATATGCCTTATATTCGTACTAGGCAGCATGCTTCTTTGGCAGTACCAGCAGATCCGCCAGCTCAAACAGCTAAGCAGCCGACAGGAGATACAACAGAATCGTCAGCAAACAAGAATCGCCCGGCAATTCGCGGTGGTGTGTGAGGGTTTCGATAAGAAAATTCACGAGGAGCTTATCCAGGGGCGAAGTGAAGCCGAATACAAATATCCCGAAGATGCCAACCAGTTAAGTCAACTGCGCGATTCTATCGAAGACCTTACCATTAAAGTCTATCAAATGCAGCAGGAGAGGCAGGGCAACGATAATATAATCCCTCAGCACCTACAGGCTCAGTTGGCGTGTTTGAATCAACAGGTCAATAATTCACTGGCTCAACTAAATGAACTGCACAAAGAATATCGCAGTTCCGAAGAAATCGTCGCTGACTTATCGGGCGGAGTGTGTCTAATTCAGGGGGAATATACTTTTATAGACCCGATAACTAAACAGCCGCTGCGCTATTCCAGCCAAACTCCCACCGAACTGGAAACCCAGCTCATGCCGGTAAGCACATCAGGCACAGGCCGGGCTTTACTCATTCAATATACCGGCACAGGTTTTCTCGTTAATAAACGTGGATATATTTTAACCAATCAGCATGTAACCAAACCGTGGCTGGTCGCGGATGAATATCAGCATGTACTGGCCGCTGGTTACGAACCAAAGTTGTGTATGTTCCGCGCTTTCTTCGGCGACCGCGTAAATCCTGTCGAACTGGAGTTGATAGCTTGTGCCGAAAACGAAGATGTCGCTTTACTAAAAGCCCCAGGCGATTTGGCTGACATACCAATTCTGGATTGTGCAAACAATGCTAACAGCCTCAAGGTCGGCCAAACTGTCATCGTTCTCGGCTATCCAACCGGCTTTGATGTCATGCTGGCAAGAATGGATAAAGATGAATTAGCTGATGTACTCGGCGGCGACGGCAGCTTTGACAGCATCGCGCATAATCTGGCCCGCAAAAAAATGATTCAACCCGTGGCCACACGCGGCATGTGTGGCCGAATCGCGCCCGGTAAAATTATCTATGATGCCCAGACCGCCATCGGAGGCTCAGGTGCTCCGGTCCTGGGCTGTGATGGCAAGGTCGTCGCTATCAATACCGCCCTGCTGAGAGGATTCTCCGGGAGTAATTTCGGTATCCCTATCGAGGCGGGCCTGAAACTTTTGAGACAAGTGACCGGCAGTGAACCAATTCTGGAAATGGCTCACCGCCCCGGCACCTTTAGCTCTAATTAGTCTTGGGCCCTTGATGCTTGATCGCGATATGAAGCTCCTCAAGCTGGGCTTCTTCGACACCACCGGGGGCGTCGGTCAGTAAACACTGGCCCTTCTGGGTCTTGGGGAACGCGATTACGTCGCGAATATTATCAGTACCGGTCAGCAGCATTACCAGCCGGTCAAGTCCCCAGGCGATGCCGCCGTGGGGCGGGGCTCCGTATTTTAGAGCTTTGAGGAAGAATCCGAAGCGTTCCTGCGCTGTTTCGTCGGAAATTCCCAGCAGCGAGAAGACTTTGGCCTGGATTTCGGGCTGATGGATACGAATACTGCCGCCACCGACCTCATTACCATTAAGGATTATATCATACGCCTGGGAAAGAACTTCCTGCGGATTTTCATCCAGTTTATCCATATCTTCGGGCCGAGGCGCGGTGAATGGATGGTGCAGCGAGTCCCAGCGGTTCTCGTCCTTGTTGAACTCCATGAGCGGAAAATCGACAACCCACAGGAAATTATACTGGTCATCGCGAGCCAGGCCGAGATCTTCGCCGAGCTTGCAACGCAGTGCCGCCAATGACTTATGAACGGTATCAACATCAGAAGCAACCATGAGCACCAGGTCGCCGGGTTTAGCACCGAAACGGTTGATGATGTCCTGCCGCTGCTGGTCGGTGAAGAATTTAGTGAGATTACTATTGAGGTCAGCCCCGGTTTCGGTCTCAGCTTCGATGACCTTGAACCAGGCTAAACCACGGGCACCATAGCCCGCGACAAATTCCGTGAGTCCCTTCTCAATATCAGCACGAGAATAGGTGGCAGCGCCGGGAGCACAGATGCCCTTGACGATGCCGCCATTACCAGTAACTGTGCTAAATACTTTGAATTCACAGTTTTGCGCGATGTCGGTGATATTTTTGAGGAGCATTTCAAAACGGGTGTCGGGCCGGTCAATGCCGTAATTTTCGACCGCGTCTTTGTAGGTCATGCGGGGCAGGGGCAGGGGGATGTCGATGTCGAGGATTTCTTTCCAGACTTTGGCGAAACCCTGCTCAGTAATGGCGATAATGTCTTCCATGTCAATAAAGCTCATCTCAACGTCAATCTGGGTGAACTCAACCTGGCGGTCGGCCCGGGGATCCTCATCGCGGAAACAGCGCGCAACCTGGAAATATCTCTCCATGCCGCCAACCATAAGAATTTGCTTAAACAACTGGGGCGACTGAGGTAACGCATAGAAACTGCCTTCGGAAAGGCGGGAAGGCACCAGGAAGTCTCGGGCGCCTTCGGGGGTACTCTTGCCGAGAATAGGTGTTTCGATTTCGTAGAATCCGTTTTCAAGATGATGCTTGCGAATGAGAGCTGTCGCGCGGTTGCGGACTCTCATGATTTCCTGCATCCGACGAGAGCGGAGGTCGATGTAGCGATAACGTAACCTCAGTTCTTCATTGATTTTATCGGTTCCATCGATTTCGAAAGGCGGGGTTTCAGCTTTATTGAAAACCTCGATTTGCTGTGCCATAATCTCGATTTCGCCGGTGGGTAGTTTGGGGTTGGCCATGCCTTGGGCTCGGGAACGTACGGTTCCTTTGGCGGCGATGACCCATTCGGTACGGAGGTCACGGGCGATTTTGTGGGCTTCGGGGCTGGTTTCTTCGGGGTTAAAAACGAGCTGGGTAAGTCCTTCGCGGTCGCGTAAGTCGATAAATACGACTCCACCGTGATCTCTGTAAGAGTTTACCCATCCTGAAATTATGACATCTTTACCCTGATCGGCCGCCCGCAGCTGGCCGCAACTGTGTGTACGTTTAAGCATAATAAAATTCCACGTTCGCCTGTTTATTCGGCATTTCAGAAATTGGGCCGGTCCGTTACCGGCATAAGCGGAATAGGATAACCGATTTATAATCATTGGTCAATAAGCGTGTAATCGCGCTGAAATTTCAGCGCATTTGAGGCTCAAATGGACGATTTTCGACGATTTTTTCGCGTTTTTTTTGATTTTTGGTCGTTTTTTCGGAGAAAATATGGATTATTTCAAGTTTAATTCGAGAAATTGGATGGAGCAAGGGCAGTTAGATTTTGAAGGGATAAGTCAAACTGATTGCCATTTGTTAAAAAGACAGTACAATCTACTATATGCATAATGAGGGCAGGCCCAGCGGGTCTGGCAGGTGATAATGAAAAGAACAATGAGGTTTGAAACATGATGGTTCCGAGAATCAAGCGGGTATTAATTGTTGTGCTGGCGGCGGGGATGATAATGTTTGCATCTTCGGCCTGGGGACAAGGACGCAGCGGGGCGAGCCCGACGCGGGGTCGTGAGGTTCAGGAAGAAGCGCGGTATTTTGAGCAATTATCTCAACAGCTTCTGCAGGATCATCTGGCGGGGATGATGCCGCTGGCGAAAGTGGATATCGAGGTAATACTCAAGCAGTTTGTAGAGAGCGAAGACCTGATTAAGCGGTTCAATACAGATGAAGAGGCTCCGCTGCATCTCATCAAATCCTTGCTGGCTCATTTTTCCAGGGACGGAGCGACGGCGGTAGCGGAAGCTAAGGCTGCTTATGATTCGGCACCTGAGAGCCTGGAAGCGGTTGAGGCCCTGGTGGCGATGTCTTGCTACTGGGGTGACTATCAGGCGATGAAGGAAGTACTGTCGAAGGTTCAAGCGGGCAAGTATGTCTTGGAGAACGCAGCGCTAGCGCGGGAGACTGAGGCTGCGTCGGCGGAGAATGCGGAAGTAAGCGGTGCGGCGACGCAGGGCGGTGATCCTAATTCGGCGGCGGCCAGTAAGTCCGAACGGAAATCTGAAGCGCCGGAACGGCGGAGTCGTTTCAGTCGTGACCGAAGCGGGGGCAGCGACAGAGGCGGGAACGGTCAGATACCGGGAAGGGGGCCGCAGGGTATGCCGCCGGGAATGAATATGGATATGGACATGCCAATGATGGATATGCCGATGGGTCCGGGGATGGAGATGGGACCGGGCGGTTATCCGGGCGGCACTCATCGTTCGCCGGGCAAGCGTCCTTCGGGTGCAGAGACCGAAACTGTCAAGCTGAAGGGCAAAAGTTATTTGAAGTTGAAACTGAACTGCATGCCTTATGAGCAGTTGGGCGAGGATTTTCCGGCGGTGCAGTTGATGAATTTCAATCACAGTACGTTTTCGTTCCGGCCGGGGCAGGGTCAGATTTTGTGTTCGCTGCTGTGGACGTCTGCCAATGAAGACAACAAACCACGGGCAACAGCCAGGCGAAGCGGTTCGGGGGTGAATCTGCTGACGATGGATATGGGGCAAGAGATGATACCGGCTAATGCGGGCAAGTTGGACATTCCGGACCCGACGGAAGATTTGTGGAAGAATATGGACCAGTTCCGCTGGCTGTTTGAAGACACAGTTGCTACGGGGCGGGTGGTGACGGCGGCGATAAATCTGGACGAGTTAAATAGTGACACTCAAAAGCAGATTGCGACAATGGCGGTTGAGCTTCCTTGTCCGTGGCCGGTGTGCTTGCAAGGAGACCCGATAAACGCGGGACAGCTAGAAGGTCTTCCGGCGGCGGCCCCGATTATGCTGCTGGTGGATACCCAAGGGAAGATAAGATATATGGGTCCGGTGGGCGGCATATTACCGCAGATGGTTATCGCGGCCCAGATTGCCGAGGCGATGGAAAGTGTGCCGGAAGTTGTGACGACGATGGCGCGTATTGAAACCGCGGGCGGTAAGGATGATGCGGGCCAGGCTGAGGAAGCGGCTGAAGCAGCGGCGGTTGTTGAGGAAGTTAAGGCTCCGGAAGTTGTGGAGAAGGTTTCTGAGCCTCAAGCCAAGCGGAAACTTCAGGTTGCTTATGTGCAGAAGCGGTTGTCGAAGCAAAGCGCGTTGAAGGAATGTGATGATATTCTGGAGCAGTGGCCTGACAGTTTGGAAGCTGACGAAGCGAAAGTTCTGATAGGGACGATATGCCGGGGTAATCCTTCGATTTCGAGTAAGCGTCGGGCAGCAGGGCAGTATGTAGGGGAGTGATTAGATAAGGCATGAGGGAACGGCACCGCTTACTGACGTGCGCGGCTCTGATACGTGCGCGGTTCCGATGGGGGGTGAAGTAATATACCGCTTACTGACGGGCGCGGCTCTGATATGTGTGGTGCTGCCTTACGTGAATGACTGGTTATTTTGGTTCGGCTTGTTTGTTGATGGTTTCGATTCTTTTTTCGGCGGAGTCCAGCACCTCTCGGCAGTGGCTGATTAGTTTCATGCCGCGTTCGTAACGGACGATGCTTTCTTCCAGTGAGATTTTGCCCTGTTCGACATCGGCGACGATTTTTTCAAGTTCGGCGAGGGCTTGTTCGAAAGTCAGTTCTTTTTGATTGTCGGTCATGAGTTATCCTTTCTCTGGTTGGGCTTGTTGGTAATTTGGCTTTGCACTATGTATCCGCCGGTTAGTTCGGAGGTGATTTTCTGGCCCGGTTGGAGTTGGGCAGGTTCTCTTATAATCGTGCCGTCTTCATTGCGGGTTATGCTGTAGCCGCGTTTTAGTACGGAACGAGGGTCCAGGTTTTGGAGCCGCTGCTGGATAGCGGTGAGTGTTTGGGTGATGCGCCAGTTATAGTTATGCTGGGAGCGAACGATGCGTTCTTGAAGATTATTAATTTTTTCGCGGTGCTGAGTGATGGCGCGGGTGGGTTGAGCGGCTTTTAAATTGAGGGCAAGTTCTTTGGTTAGTTCTCGGTTTTGGCGGATGGCCTGTTTAACGGCGTTGTCGAGCTGATGGCGATGCTCGGTCAGACGAGTACAAGCGGCATTGAGGGCGTTATGGGGTTCGATGCGGCGGATTACGTTTGTATGTCCCTGTAATTTACGTGATTCGGCGTGCAGTCGTTCGGAGAGGTGGCGTTTTAGCTGTGATTCGAGATGGTCGATTCGCTGCTGGGGGTAATTTACCAAATCGAGGGGGCGAGCGAAGATTGGGCGGGCGGCGATAGTTTGGATTTTCTGACGTTCGGAATCCAGGCGGCGGGTAAGGGCCAGCGAAATTCGCTGTTGGGTTTGAAGGACGGCTTGTCTGACCTCGGCTAAAACAGGGACGGCTAGCTCGGCAGCGGCGGTGGGAGTGGCGGCGCGTTGGTCGGCGACCAATTCGGCGATGGTGACATCAACTTCATGGCCTACGCCGGCAATGATGGGGATCTCCGAAGCGTAGACGGCACGGGCGACGATTTCTTCGTTGAAAGCCCACAGGTCTTCGATACTGCCGCCGCCGCGAGAAAGGATGATTACATCTATACCGCCAAATCTTGAGGCATGTTGGTTGAGGGCGTTTAGGGCGTGGGCGATTTCGGGTGCGGCGGCTGGGCCCTGGACGGCGACGGGATAGAGCAGTTTGCGGGCGATAGGCCAGCGGCGTTGGAGGGTGTTGCCGATGTCCTCGATGGCGGCGCCGGTGGGGCTGGTGATGATGGCGATGGTACGGGGAAAACAGGGGACGCTCTTTTTGTGTTCGGGGTTGAAAAGTCCTTCGGCACGAAGTTTTTCGGCAAGCTGTCGAAAGGCTAATTCCAATGCGCCGGTACCGGACGGTTCGAGTTTGTCGATATAGAACTGATATTTGCCCTGGGGTTCGAAGATGTCTACACGGCCGGTGGCGACTACTGCCTGGCCGTCGTTGGGACGGAACTTGAGTCGGTCGGCGGCGCGCTGCGCCACATTACGGCGGTAATCTGGGAATTTTCGTCTTTGAGAGTGAGATACAAATGGCCGCTGCCGTGATGTTTGAAATTTGAGATTTCGCCGGTGATGGTCAATCTTTGGGGCAATTTATCGGCGAGGGCGAATTTGATGAGACGTGTCAGGTGAGTGACGGTCATTACATCAGGTATTTTGGCAGCGTTTTTTTTGGGCAGGTCTGGGCGCAGGGCGCGGCTTGGGTGTCGCGGGTTTGGGGCCGCGGTTCAGGCTGGTTGTCGAAAAATAGAAATTCGTGCTGGGCCATCAGTGATTATTATAGTTGTCTGGTTTACCGTCGTCTTCGTCGTAGGCCTGGCCTGGCTCGTGAGTTCCGCAGATGCAGACTCGCTGGATATCGACAGCTCGGCCAGTGAGGGATTCGACGGTTACGATGATTCCATTTAGGCGCAAATCCTCGGTGGCGATGCTGAAGGGGAAGGGCATCTGGGTAATGTTGGCCTGGAGGACACGTTCGATGTCGCGTCCGAGTACGGATTTATGGGGGCCAGTCATACCGAGGTCGGTAATGTAGGCTGTGCCTTTGGGCAGTACGGTTTCGTCGGCGGTGGTGACGTGGGTGTGGGTGCCGAAAACAGCGCTAACACGACCGTCGAGATGCCAGCCCATACAGATTTTTTCGCTGGTTGCCTCGGCGTGGATTTCCACAACGACGATGTCAATACCGGGGGGAAGTTTTTGCAATATACGGTCGATGGCAATGAGCGGGTTGTCGCCGGGCATGGACATGTACATGCGGCCGAGTATGGTTATGACGGCGACTTTGGGGCCGCGTTTGGTCTGGTAGATGGCGTATTCCTTGCCGGCGGCGAGGGGCGAAAGGTTGGCGGGCCGGACGATGCAACTAGAGCTGTTGAGCGTGTTGACGATTTCGCGTTTGCGGTAGACGTGGTCGCCGAGGGTGATGAGGTTGACACCGTACTTTATAAGTTTGTCGTAGATGGCGTTGGTCAGGCCTGAGCCGCCGGCGACATTTTCGGCGTTGACGATGGTGCAGTCGATGTCGTGCTCTTTGACGAGGTGGACGAGGTGGTCAGCGAGCATCTGTCGTCCCGGCCGACCTACAATATCCCCCACACAAAGTAACTTAACCAGCATTATCTGTCCTTACACAACTGTTTTATCTGGCATATTCTACGCAGCGTACTTCGCGGAGAAGGGTGACTTTGACTTCACCAGGATAGGTGAGTTCGGCTTCGACCTTCTTGGCGATGTCGCGAGCGATTTTCCAGGCACCGGCATCATCGACGTTTTCGGGGTCGACGATTACGCGTACTTCACGGCCAGCCTGGATAGCGTAAGCCTGTCGGGCACCTTTGAAGCTGGTGGCGATTTCCTCAAGCTGCTCCAGGCGTTTGATGTAACGTTCGAGAGTTTTCGCGACGAGCGCCGGGACGTGATGCGCTCATGGCATCGGCGGCGGCTACCAGCGGGGTATAAGGTGAAATCGCGGGCAGGTCGCCGTGATGGCCGGCAATGGCGTTGAGGACTTCGGGTCTTTCGTTGTAACGTTTGACGATGTCGGCACCGATGGCTGGATGGCCACCTTCCATTTCATGGTCGGCGGCTTTGCCGATGTCGTGGAGCAGGCCGCACCGACGAGCGAGATCGCCGTCGAGTCCGAGTTCCTCGGCCATGACCTGGGAGAGGAACGCAACTTTCGATACTGTGTCGGAGAACGTTCTGGCCATAAGAGGTACGGTAATTCAGGCGACCGAGCAAGGGGTAAAGCTTGGTGTTGATACCGTTAAGGTTGGCTTCAAGCACGACTTTTTTGCCAGCTTCGAAGAGTTTTTCGTCCATTTCTTTTTGGGTTTCAATGACGACTTCCTCAATGCGGGCGGGGTGGATACGTCCGTCCTGGATGAGTTTTTCCAGGCTAATGCGGGCGATTTCGCGACGAACCGGGTCGAAAGCGGAAACCACAACCACGCCGGGGGTATCGTCGATAATAACATCAACGCCGGTAGCTTTTTCGAAGGAGCGAATGTTACGCCCTTCACGACCAATGACCCGGCCCTTCATGTCGTCGTTTGGTATATCTACGGTGGAAACCGTGCTATCGCAGGTATGCTCAGCGGCAAAACGCTGGATGGCATTCAGGGTGATTTCGCGGCTCTTGGAGGTTGCTTCTTCCTTGGCTTCGGTGATGATTCTTTCGATAAGGTTGGCGGCTTCGTGGCGAACCTCGTTTTCGATACGCAGCAGAAGCAGTTCCTTGGCTTCCTCAATTGACATATTACTAATACGCCAAAAGCTGGGAACGCTGTTCCTGGAGAGTCGTGCTTAACTGCTTATCCTTGTTAGAAATTTCACGTTCTCTCTGGCTGAGTTTCTGGTCGCGCTCGTCGAGATTTTTTTCTTTGTTGGTAACGGTTTCCCATTTCCGGTCAACAGTATCTTCGCGTTTGGTGAGGTGGCGTTCGAGGTCGCGGAGCTCATCGCGCATTTTGGCAGCTTCGCGTTCGAATTCTTCGCGGCGCTGAATTGCCTCCGCTTTGGATTCCAACTCGGCGGTTTTCACGACATTTTCGGCCTGCTGCCGCGCATCGTCGAGAATGTTTTTGACCTTTCCTTCGGCGATCTGTAAACGCGAATTACCCATCATGTGCTGGGCGAGCCAGCAGAGAACCGCCCCGGCGATAAGACATAAAAAAGAAACCAAAATCACCACGGGGGTTGAAACCGCAAGCAAAATCGAGATTGATTGCATATCCGCATCTCCTCAAGTATATCAAGGGCCGAATCACTGCGGCCTACCAGTCTGCCGCCAGAGGTAATGCCACTGACGGGGCAGCTACAACAATAACTAATGATTTACTGGCGGAGATACCAGATAACGTTGAGGGCAGGGATGCGGAATCAATGATAAGCGGGGTTAGACCTGAACAACCGATAAACGCACACTTCAGCAGCGCAGCAAAAAGCTACTTAGAGACCGTAAGGTTTTCTCAATAAGCATGTTAGTGTAAATGTCACCATACGCGGCATCCTCATCAACACTCAGGTTGGTGTAAGTCGCGTCCGCGAAACATGTTATGTATTTCGCGGCAGTTGCATATATCAGGCGGCTGAAACCAAGTTCGCCTCAGCCAAGTCACCGTCCGGTCCTTCCTGCCGAGTGGGCCTAATTGGAATGACCAGCGCTTAAAATAATCCGGCATTTACCACAACGGAACCTACAAGTCCATCCAGAACAAAGAGTTACGCTCCTTTCTAAGCTATTTGGCCCGCTATTGGGCAGGCCCTAACTGGATTTTCCTGTTTTCAATACTCCGTATCAGCAAACTCTAGTGCTTGACTTTACGGAGTTTGTCTGTCAGGGTCAAGTAAAATAAGCATTCAACGGCGAGGATCACACAGTTATCCAAAAATAATGTAAATGATTATCGTAGGGGTTTTCTTGAATAAATGTGTTAGTGCTGACATAATGTATATGAGGTATAAGTTTAGACGGCGCGAATGGGCCTACCTCTGCATAATTTGTTCGATATATTGGAGTAAATTTGATGAAGAAGGATATTCTGGTTTATTTAGGGCTGATGATATTAGGGTCATTTTTGGGTGGGCCTGTTTATGGTCAGTTCGGTTTTGGGGCGGGGAACAGGGGTACGGCGGAGCAAAATCATGTCGCGATTGAGTTAGTGCCTCAGTATCAGCCGGTGGGGCAGGGGCAGGATTTTTTTGCTGGCGGTTGTGCTGGAGATTGAGGAGCCGTGGCATCTTTACGCTAATCCGAAACAGGGTGAGCTGGGACTTGGACACGGAGATAATCCCGGTCGCAAAAGAGGGGATTACATTTGGTCAGGTGATTTATCCGGCGGGCCAGGAGTACCGGGATGATTTTCTGGATGCGCGTAACCACATATATGAAGGGCGGGCGGTTTGTTATGTGCCGGTGAATATTACGGACGAAGTGGGCGGAGAGGCAACCATTGAGCTGGAGCTGAAGGGGCTGCTTTGCAGTGATAAGGGTTCTTGTCTGCCGTGGTCGGAGCAGGCCGGGTTGGTGGTAGCGGTGGGGGAGGAAGCGGGAGCGGTGGAGCGGGCGGAATTGTTTAAGGATGCGAGGCTGGTGTCGTGGCAGGGGGGCAGGACAGAGTCGGGTAATAAAAATGGTGCGGGGAATGGGTCGGTCGGCGCGGCGGTGATGATTAAGGATTACCAGCCGGTGGAATATCAGGAGGTATCGGCTCAGACCTGGGTGGTGTGGATACTGCTGGCGGTAGCGGCGGGATTTTTCCTTAATTTAATGCCTTGTGTGCTGCCGGTGATTCCGCTGGTAATAGGATTCTTTGTACAGCAGAACCAGACCAGCCAGGAATCGGGCGAGAAATATCGCACGGTTAAGATCGCTCTGGTTTTTGGGCTGGGGATAATATTGGTGTTCGCGGGGCTGGCGCTGGTGATGTCGGTATTTCAATTGTTCTACGGTCAGCAGTTTCAGTCAAACGCGTTTAAGCTTGTGATACTGGGGATAGTTTATGTTTTGGGCTTGTCGATGTTCGGGGTGTTTGAGCTGGTGCTGCCGGGTAAGGTGTCCAATATCTCGATTGTTCGGCAGGGCTATTTGGGGGGCGTTGGGGATGGGGATGCTGGCGACGATATTAGCGACGCCGTGCAGTGGGCCTCTTTTGGGGCCGGTACTGGCCTGGTCGGTTACGCAGCCGACGCAGGTTACGATGGCGGTGTTTCTGGTGATTGGGGTCGGGATGGCCAGTCCGTATGTTTTTGCTGACGGCTTTTCCATCTCTGCTGAATCGGATACCCAAGCCGGGGACGTGGATGATACTGCTGAAGCAGGCGATCGCTTTTGTGATGATGGGGATAACGGTTTATCTGATTTTTCTTTTTGAGCCAGCGTGGCGGATGCCGCTGTTAATGCTCTGCGTGGTGGTGGGTTTTGGTATCTGGCTGGGCTGGTACGCGGTGAACGCCACGAGCCCGGACTATCGGCGAAGTTTATGCGGATAATCGCGGGGGCGGCGATGCTGCTGGGCGGATGGTATACTTATTCTTCGGTTTCATCGGCGCAACCGGAACAGGGCAGCGGAAACCCAGCCACAAAAAAACTCGAACTGGCTGGCGGCGGAGCTGAACGATTATCACAGTCAGGGGCAGGCGGTGCTGGTTAAGTTTACGGCGAAATGGTGCAAGAATTGTGAGTATCTGGAGAGGACGGTTTTTTGTGGATGAGGCGTTTAAGGAGAAGCTCAAAGAAAAAAATATTGTTTTTATCAAAGCGGATTTGACACAGAATGACCCGGCGGTAAGTGAGATGCTGGAGAGGCTGGGTTCGCAGAGTTTGCCGTTTACGGTTATGTTCGGGGCGAAGGATTATACGCGGCCTGTGGTACTGCGGGATTTATTTGGGCTAGAGACGCTTCTAAAGGTTATGGATGAAGCTAAGTGACGGCGAACAGAAACGGATTTTATGAAAGATAAAATTACGGAGAAGGACCGGAAGCTGGCGCGGGGGGTGTCTGACTTGCCCGGTATGCAAACGGGCGCGGGCGAAGCAGGGAGGCTTCCTGTTTGCGTTTGTGAAATTCGTGGAAGGTAAGTTCTGCCCGCAATGTCGGGCTTATGAGAAGGTTTACGGGCGGAAGGCTCATGAGCCGTTGAAGCGAGATGAATAATATGGCCAATACTAATTCGGCAGAGAAGGTGGTTCTGGTTACAGGTGCATCGTCGGGGTTCGGCAGGCATATCGCTGAAGTTATGGCCGGGGCAGGATATCGGGTGTTCGGCACTTCGCGGCGGCCTGACGGGGTGACTATCGAGGGGGTAGAGATGCTCCAGTTGGATGTTTGCAGTGATGAATCGGTCAAGCGTTGTGCGGAGACTTTGCTGGCCCGGACCGAGCGGATAGATGTATTGGTCAATAACGCGGGGTTCGCATTGAGCGGGTTTATCGAAGAGACGACGATGGAGAATGCACAGGAGCAGTTCGAGACGAATTTCTTCGGGACGGTGCGGGTAACCAAGGCTTTTTTGGCCCAGATGCGGCGGCAGCGGAGGCGGGCGAATAATCAATATCGGTTCACTGTCGGGGCTGGTGGGTGTGCCTTATCGGGGATTTTATTCGGCCAGTAAGTTCGCGCTGGAAGGTTACAGCGAGACGCTGGCTTATGAGCTGGCCAATTATAATATCAAAGTCTCGCTGATCGAGCCGGGGTTTTTATCGTACGCAACTGGGAGTAAGCAGCAGAAGAGCGGCGGCGGAGGCTATCTGGGATTATAATGAAATTCGGGACATGGTTCATAATTATTTCGTCAAGGGCGTACGCAAAGGAGGCAACCCGATAGACGTAGCAAAACTGGTATTGAAAATCGCCCGGACGAAAGAACCAAAGCTGCGCTACCGGGCCGGTGACGCGGCGTTCTGGGTACCAATTATGAAGGCGATTCTGCCGCAGAGATTATTCAAGGATGCGGTAGTCCGACAATTTAAGCTGAAGGTTTAGTTTTCTTCTATGCTCCAGATGGCAGATAATAATTATTTTCAACATTTTCCTCCTCTTGGATATGAGGTTAGAAATCGTACCGTACACCTTCCCCCCCTTTTTTCCCCCAATCAGTCCATCCCCGTTGAACCCTTCCCCCTTTAGCTTCCGGTACCAAACAATCAAAACCCAAAACCCTGCCAAACACCCACCCTTCCAGACCAAAAGCCACCAAGGTCGCCACCAAGCCCCCGTCCCCATCTCCACCCAGTCTGAAACCCCAAACAATATCAGCAAAACCGCCCCCAACCCAAACACCAACCGATACTTAACATCCCCCCAAACCCCGGACCAAACCACCCCCAACCCGCACAAAATCCAGAAAACCGCTTCCACCAGATTGTATTTATCGCATAAGTCCATAGCTTAAAGTTACTTACTAAACCAAATCTTGTCAATGCTTTCCCTCCTCGAAAACGCCCCCAATTCCATCACTATTATGGGAAACGGTGTCCGGTACATTTATTTTTCTCGCGGCAATTTGCAAGAAATGGGGGATTTGGGGGCAAAAATGAGGTTGGCTCGGTGGAGCGGTCCTGTTACAATGGCCGGGCAATGTGCGTTTGGCAGGAATTAGGCTGGATAAGCAAGGAAATTGATGATGAATGTATTGCTGGTAGGCGGCGGCGGGCGGGAACATGCCCTGGCGTGGAAATTGAATCAGTCACCAAACATCGGTAAACTGTATATCGCCCCGGGCAATCCGGGTACGGCCCAGCTGGGGACGAATCTCGATATCGCTGACACGGATATAAAAGGCCTGGTGGATTTCGCCAAGACGCATGATATTGGCCTGACGGTGGTCGGGCCGGAAGACCCGCTGGTTATGGGGCTGGTGGACGCGATGGAAGCGGCGGGGATTATGGCGTTCGGGCCCAGCGGAGCAGCGGCGGCGCTGGAAGGTGATAAGGCGTTTGCTAAGAAAATTATGCACGAGAACCGGATTCCTACCGCTGAGGGCAAGACGTTCGATGATTTCGAGAGCGCCCGGGCTTATATCGCTTCGCGCGACGCGGCGGTGGTGGTCAAGGCGACGGGGCTTGCCAAAGGTAAGGGGGTTTATGTTTGCGATGAGCCGTCGGAGGCGATATTGGCGGCTGAGAAGATTATGGTGGACGGGATTTTCGGCGATGCGGGCAAGCGGATTCTGGTCGAGGAGAAATTGCTCGGACAGGAAGCATCAATCCTGGCGTTTGTGGACGGCAAGACGATTTACGTGATGGAATCGAGCCAGGACCATAAGCCCATCGGCGAAGGTGACACCGGGCCGAACACTGGCGGGATGGGCGCTTATACGCCGGCACCGATCGTAACAGAAAAAGTTATGAAACTTATCGAACGCGAAGTACTGGTACCGGTTGTCGATGGGATGAACCGTAACGGGACACCCTACCGCGGCGTGCTTTACGCCGGGCTGATGATTACCGCCGGCGGGCCGAAGGTGCTGGAGTTTAACGCGCGGTTTGGCGACCCGGAGACTCAGCCGATTATGATGCGTATGCAAAATGACCTGCTGGAAGTTATGCTGGCGGTGTGCAAAGGGAATTTGGAAAGCGTAAGTTTGAAATGGGATGAGCGGCCAGCGGTTTGCGTGGTGATGGCGTCGGGCGGGTATCCGGGCTCGTACGAAAGAGGTAAAGTTATCAGCGGTATCGAAGCGGCGGACGCACTGCCTGATACGAAAGTGTTCCATGCTGGCACAGCGAGCAAAGACGGCGAAATCGTTACCAACGGCGGCAGAGTGTTGGGCGTGACGGCTTTGGCGCGGGATATTCCAGCGGCTCAGAAGGCGGCCTATAAGGCGGTTGATGCAATTTCGTTTGAAGGTGCCACTATCCGTCGGGACATCGGGGCCAAAGCGATAAAATAGGGGACGTTTTTGAAGGTGAGGAGTTTCCTTGTCAGGTAAACCCAGGCTTCTGATAGTTTCGGGCAGCTATCCGCGTATTACCTGCGGGGTGGCCGGCCATGTGAGGCTGATTGCTGAGCGGACCGAGAAACTGGGTTTGTATGATATTAGTGTGCTGACTTCTGCCGATGAAGCTGTCGATGTGGGTTTAGCGCAAGGGTATCGGGTTTTGCCGCGGGTCGAGAGTTGGTCGCTGGTGCAAGCGAAGCGGATATGTGAATTGATTCTGGCGGAGCGGCCTGACATTGTTCATATTCAGAATCCGACGGCGCGATATGTGGGATGGCGCAGCGTGGTGATGTCGCGGGTGGGACCAATATTAAAAAAACTTGCTCCGCGGGTTCGGCTGGTGGTGATGCAGCATGACATCGCGGTAGGTCGCAAGCTATTTCAATATCGTTATTATCCGTTGCTGCACAATGCCGACGCGGTGGTGGTTTCCAACAGTCGAGATGAGCAGGCGGTGCGGCGGCTGGGCGTTCCCGAATCTAAATTGTATCGGGCACCGGTGAGCAGTCATTTCGCGGGACAGGCCCCGACGGCAGAAGATAAGCTGCAAGCTCGCGCGGAGTTGGGAATTGCCAAAGACGCCTGGTGTGTGAGTTATTTCGGGTTCATTCATCCGGGTCGTCATATTGATGTGGTGCTGCGGGGGCTGGCGGAATTGAAGAAGCGGGGCAGGTCGGTATTCGGAATTATGATGGGCGGAGCGTTTCCGGGAGCGGACAATTATTATCACGGCTGCCAGAAATTGGGGAAGGAGCTGGGACTGGCGGCGGAATTGCACTGGACAGGGTACGCCAGTGAGGAACAGATTGCCCAGGGGTTGGCGGCATCTGATATTTTTGTGTCTCTGCCGGGGCGGGGGGCGGATATGCGAAACACATCATTGCAAACGGCAATGCTGGCGCGGCTGCCGGTGGTGACATCGGAAAATCCGCGGTATTATATTGATAGTGATTTGCGAGCGATGGGCTGTGAGTGCATCAGGCCTGGTGATGCGGGGCAGCTTTGTGAGGCGATTGAGAAAATCATTCAGCGGCCGCCCAGCGCGGAAATGCGGGCGAGGCGGGCGGCGTTTCTGGAACCAGAAAAAGTTTGGGCACGTCATATTGAGGTTAATCTGCGAGCTTATCAGGATTTGGAGCCGTTGGAGCCGGGGCGGTTTGAGGATTACTGAGAATGGCTTGGCAAAGGGCGTGATAAGCTGTTATAATGCGGGGAGTTGGCTGGTTTTGTGTTGGTATTGGGCCAAAGCTGAGAATTAGACGAGATATAACTAAGGGTGCTAATATGAGTTACGTTGATATGCTGTTGAGCTTTGGGATGCCTGGTCCTACAGAATGGATTGTTATTGGGGTTGTGGCGGTTCTGATTTTCGGTAATCGTCTGCCGGATGTGGGCCGCAGTGTGGGCAAAAGCATCGTCGAGTTCAAAAAAGGGCTGAAGGGCATCAAGGAAGATATTGATAAGGCCAGCGACGAAGAACAAAAACAAAGTTCGGAATCCTGATTGAGCCCGGATAGGTCCTTATCAGACTATTTTTTCTTCTTCTTGGACTTTTTTCCCCCATCCTGTTCCAGGACATCTTCCCCAACGGATGCCAGGGCGGGCTCGTGCTGATTTTCCCTGACATGGGCTTTGGCGAACGGGACTGAGAGAACCGTGTTGCAGTAGGCACAACGAACCCTTTTGCCGCGCATTTTGGTTGGTACCATAAGTACTTTTCTGCACCGTAAGTTAGGGCACATTATTGTAACTGCCATAGCTTCCTCAAGTTCTGCATGTCGACTAAGTGACACAAGGTGTTTGGGCTACTCTCACCAGTTTGTATGTTGCTGTCAGTATATCCCGCCAGCCTCTATCACTGTATCGTCCATCAAGTTCAGGGGCTTTATAACTAAGTACCATAAGTTTGGGGCAGGGGTCTATAACCGGTAATATGTTCTTCAGGCGGTCTCTTTTCGGTTTTTGACCAATGCGGCGATGGCAGGTTCCTGGCCGTTGACTATGGCCTCGGTAATGAGATAATGGGCGTTTTGGCCCTTTTCGGGCAGGTCGTACATGAGGTCAGTCCATGATTTCCTCCGCGGCGGCACGGAGGGCACGGGCCCCGGTTTTTCTCTCAAGTGCTTTTTTAGCAATGGCTAACAAACCGTCCTCGGTAAATTCCAGCTCGGCACCTTCCCATTTCGAAGAACTTTTTGTACTGCCGTACCAGGGCGTTTTTGGGCTCGTTCATAATTTTTACGAGGGCCGCTTCGTCTAGTGGTTCCAGCGTGGTGATTACGGGCAGCCGTCCGATAAGTTCGGGAATCAGGCCGACATGTACCAAATCGGTGGGTGTTACCTGGGGCAGTACGTCCTTGGTTTCCTCTTCGGCAGATTTAGCATTTTTCTCTTCGGAGCTGAAGCCAATCATCTGGCGGCCGAGGCGGCGTTTGATGACTTCTTCCAGGCCGGTGAAGGTTCCGCCGACAATGAAGAGAATCTGGGAGGTATCGACCTGTATGTACTGTTGTTCTGGGTGTTTACGACCGCCCTGAGGGGGGACGTTGGCTACGGTGCCTTCCAGAAGCTTCAGCAAGGACTGCTGGACACCTTCGCCGGAAACATCACGGGTAATACTAACATTCTGATTGGTTTTACCGACTTTATCGATTTCATCGATATAAATAATACCCCGCTGGGCAGCTTCAACATCAAATTCGGCGTTCTGGAGGAGTCGAAGAATGACATTCTCGACATCCTCACCAACGTAGAGCCTGCTTCTGTCAAGGTGGTCGCGTCACTTATGGCAAAAGGAACGTTCAGGAAACGAGCTAAGGTACGAGCCAACAGGGTTTTACCGCAGCCGGTTGGGCCAATGAGCAGGACGTTGCTTTTCTCGATTTCGACATCTCCGTCAGAGTTATCGGCGTGTGCGAGTCGTTTATAGTGATTGTGGACTGCGACGGCGAGTTTTTTCTTGGTGTTATCCTGGCCGATGACGTAATTGTCCAAGTGTTCTTTGATAGTACGCGGGGCGGGGATGTCAGAAGCGAAGCCCTTGCTGAATCCTTTGCGTTTTTCCTGGCGGATGATGTTGGCGCAGAGATCGACACAGCTAGCACAGATGTAAATCTGGTCAGGGCCTTCAATTATGGGTCCGACGTCCTTGTCGCTCTTGCCGCAGAAACTACAATTATGATTACGGCGACGGGCGACATCGCCTGATTTTGACTTGGCCATTTAGGGCTTATCCTTTCCTTTTATGGTTTCAGGGTCTGGTGTATAATCTGGTCTCTGAGCGTTTCATATTCCAGCTGGGTAATTTGGCCGGTCTGGTGCATTTCTTTAATTTGGCTAAGTGTAAACACTTTATTTTTAAAGCTTTGCGATTCATCGCCAGCCCCAAATTTTTTTCTTAGCCAGAAAATTCCGGCAATTGCCACCCCGACAAATAGCAGTAACAGGGCAGCGGGGACTATATGCATCCCCAAGGGTCAGTCCGGCCTAAGACCCGTGTAAAAACTGTATTCATGCTGATAGTTTATACCCGTGAGTGGTTCTATCGTCAAGTCTATGGGGCTGGGTAAGCAGCGCTAATGTTACAGAATAACCGATTTTGGGTGATTCTTTTGGGGGTTTTTCGGTGAGAAAAACGTGGTTTTTTGCGGTTTTTGGGCGTTTTTTTGATTTTTGGCGGAACGAGATTATACTATATCACCTGTTTGGGGTGATTTTTCCTAAAAAAGTACCATATAGGACGCCAGCGTCAAAAGTTTTTCGCTCCTTCAATATTTGAGCGTGAGAGTGTTTTTTTTAGCTTGATTTGGACTTTTGACGGTTCCGTCATATAGTCATAGTTTCAAAAAATAGCGGGCAAAATGCCGCCCCAGGCGGGGGGAGGTGCTGAGGGTGTGGAAAAATTTGAAGGGCAGGAGGCGAGCTGGACATAATGGACTAAGTGGACAGGATGGACAAATGGCGGAGGGGTGTTGATCGAATGTTCAATAATGTCAGCAAAGGGACATAAGTAAATAGGTTATTTGGGGTTTTCCCATCTGGCCTGATATTGCTATTATGCGAGTAATTGGTTGTTCGTCTTAATTTTGTATTGGAAACGGGAGACTATATGATTCAAAAAAGTTTATTGTACGCCTTTACAGTGGGCTTTCTCTTTGTGGCGATTTTCTAACGCGGAGATTGTATTGAGGGCCAACGACAGTTCCCTTTCTATGCCGATGGAGACAGATAAATCA
>CAXXMR010000027.1:0-143094 GCA_963663805.2 Sedimentisphaerales bacterium | reverse complement strand
ATGTGCTGGAGAGCTTTCAAAAAGAACTGCCGGGCTTCCCGATTGTCGTACACGGCAGCAGTGCTGTGCCGACTCATATTATCCATCAGATAAACTCCTGCGGCGGGACCATGAAAAACGCTATCGGGCTGGCGGACGAAAGCGTTCGCGAGGCGGTGAACTACACCATTTGCAAAGTAAATATCGATACCGATTTGCGTCTGGCGGTTACCGGGGCGATTCGTCAGCTTTTCCGTGATGACTCGGCGGAATTTGAGCCTATGGTTTATATGGGACACGCTCGTGAGGCAGTCAGCAAAATGGTTCAGCATAAGAATATGGTTCTGAATGGTGTTGAGAAGGCCCGGCTGTTTAATGATAGTCAGAGGCAGGAGGCAGGAGGCAAGAGGCAGGAGTGTAACGGCGTGGTGCTGCCTTTATAATAAAAAAAGCGGCAGAACTTTTCAGGGTTCTGCCGCATGTAATCTATCCGGGACGCTATTGTTAAATTACGCGTCGCTGCTGCCGGTTACCAGCGCATCTACGATGGTGGGGTCAGCCAGCGTTGAGGTATCGCCGATTTGTTCGGGAGCGCCTTCGCTGATTTTGCGCAAGATACGCCGCATGATTTTTCCGGAACGGGTCTTGGGTAAGGACGGGGTAAACTGAATCTTGTCCGGCGAAGCGTGGGGTCCGATCTCAGCACGAACGGTTTTGACCAGCTCAGCCTTGAGGGTATCGGTTACTTCCTGGCCGGTCTTGAGGGTCACGTACGCATAAATTCCCTGGCCCTTGAGGTCGTGGGGCATGCCGACAACGGCTGCTTCGGCAACAGCGGGATGCTTGCCCAATGCTCCTTCGATTTCGGCGGTGCCGAGGCGGTGGCCTGAGACGTTGATAACGTCATCGACGCGGCCGGTAATCCAATAGTATCCGTCTTCGTCGCGCCGACAACCGTCGCCAGTGAAGTATTTGCCGGGGTACATGCTGAAGTAGGTCTGTTTGAAGCGGTTGTGGTCGCCATACAGAGTACGCATAATGCCGGGCCAGGGGAATTTAATACAGAGATTACCGCTGACACCATTGCCTTCGATGGCTTTGCCGTTCTCATCGACGAGTTCGGGCTGGACACCAAAGAAGGGCAACGTGGCGGAACCGGGTTTGGTCTTGGTAGCACCGGGCAGCGGAGTGATAAGAATGCCGCCGGTTTCGGTCTGCCACCAGGTATCGACGATGGGGCAGTTTTTCTTGCCGACGACTTCGAAGTACCAGTGCCATTCGGGGCTCTTAATGGGCTCGCCGACGGTGCCGAGTACTTTGAGTGTGGAAAGGTCATATTTATCGACCCAGGAATTACCTTCCTTCATTAAGGCCCGCAAAGCGGTTGGGGCGGTATAGAAAATATTGACTTTGTGCTTATCGACGACTTCCCAGAAGCGACCGAAATCGGGATAGTTAGGGACACCCTCAAACATAACCGAAATAGCCCGGTTTGCCAGCGGACCATAGACAATATAACTATGCCCCGTTACCCAGCCGATGTCGGCGGTACACCAGTAGATGTCGCCGGGCTGATAATCGAAGACGTATTTATGGGTCATAGTGGCGTGCAGCAAGTATCCACCGGTGGTGTGCAATACGCCTTTGGGGTGGCCAGTGGAACCGGAAGTGTAAAGGATGAACAAGGGGTCTTCGGCGTCCATTGACTCACAGGGGCAGTCAGTTGAGGCAGCCTGGGTGATTTCTTCATACCACAAATCCTTGCCGTCGTTCATGGGGACATCCAGGCCTGTGCGTTTGACAACAATCACATGCTCGATGCTGGGACAGTTGGCAACGGCTTTATCGGCGTTGGTCTTCATGGGGATGTCCTGCTTCTTGCCGCGGAGTGCGGTATCCTGAGTAATCAGGATTTTGCAGGAAGAATCGTTGATGCGTTCGGCGAGTGAATCGGGGCTGAATGCACCAAAGACGATGCTATGTACCGCTCCGATACGGGCACAGGCGAGCATAACAACTGGCAACTGGGGAATCATCTGCATGTACATACAGACACGGTCGCCTTTTTTGACGCCAATTTTTTTGAGGGCGTTGGCGAAGCGGCAGACCTCGTCGAGAAGCTCCTTATAGGAAATCTTCTTATCGTCATTCAGGTCGTTGCCTTCCCAGATAAGTGCGGTCTGGTCGCCGTGCCCATCTTTAACGTGCCGGTCGAGGCAGTTATAGCTGACGTTGAGCTTGCCGCCCTGAAACCACTCGATATTTCCTTCGACAAAATCCCAGCTAAGGACACTATCCCATTTTTTATCCCAGGAGAGATACTTCTCGGCCATCTCGGCCCAGAAGCCTTCCGGGTCATCTACAGAACGCTTGTACATTTGCTGATACTTGGCAAAATCAATGTCTGTTTTGCCTTTGATGGCTTGGGGAACGTCATAGGTTGGGATTCCAGATACTTCTTCTGCTGCCATAATAACTTGCTCCTTATTCGCAGTACAACGGCTAATAATACCCGGTTTCAGCTGGCGGGCGTACATTAACCGCCCGGCAGAGGAACGCAGGTCAAAACGTATCTTAAGCTGTCGAATACCGAGGCTGATGTGCGGTAAAGAACTACAGATTGCCGCAAGTGATTGTCTGCCAACAATTTATTTTGCTGGGACTTCCTCGGATTTCCGTACGCTGAATATAGCGGAGCTCCACTTGACGGGCAATAAAAAAACTATATTTTTTTTAGCACAGAAGCGTCTAACAGCACTACCAAGGCCGCTTTAATCAAGTTTATTTTATATACAGTAAAAGCAAGTGGTATAAAAACCTACCTGCTCCGTATAAGTCTATTACTGGCAAAAAGTAACGAAGCGGCTAACCATTGAGCGATAATTCATAAATAAATTGTTATATAGAACGCTTTTGGGCACACCAAAAAAAACTTTCGTGACCTCCCGGCAAATATGGCTTGTTGGTTGTGTATAAAATGCGTTATGCTACCGGTCTTGAACGAATTTAAATTATCATTTGGATTGATTTCGGCCAGCAGGTAAGAGCCATTAATGACGAATATCGCGGAAACAAATAATAACGGCCCTGGGAAAAAGAAACTGGCGCGGGTAGTTTTGCTGGCGGATCCGGCGGCGCTGCACTGGTATGGTCCGGTGATTCGGCGTCTGGCGATAGGATTGATTGACGAAGTGAGCAGTATCAGTCTGCTGAGTATTGGCGACAGTCCTCTGCTGGAATATATTCCCTCGCCACCCATTCGGATTCTTACGGAGAAACACGCTCTGCCGGAACAGATTCCCAATGAAGCGCCGGACGCGTGGCAGATTACGATTGATACGGCCAAATATGATTTGCTGGAGCGACTTTTACCGAAGCGGCATGTTCAGAAGCTGGCCGAAGCGATTATGCCTTTGAAGCCGACTTTGCTGCATGCGATGAGTGAACGTCAGGTGTCCCTGGTTCGGAATCTGAGCAAGATTTTAAATATTCCCTATGTTCTTTCGCTGCTGGCGATGGATAAGGGCAGTTTGAATATTTCCGACCGTCGGTGCAAAGCGGTTTTGTGCGGCAATAGTAATCTAGCCCGGAATCTACGTCATGAGTATCCGGAATTTGCGGAGCGGATACGCCTGCTACCGATTGGTGCGCATGTGGGCGAATCACCGTGCTGCTTTTCGACGACAGAACGTACACCAATGGCAATCTGCTGCTGTCGTCTGGAACACAAACTTGGTCTGAATACGCTGATTCATGCTATACGCCGGCTACACAATAAGGGCAAGAAACTTCAGTTGACGATTTCGGGTGAAGGTCCGGCAGAGCATGATTTACGACAGATTGTCGATGAACTGAAATTGGGGGAATCGGTGCATTTTGTGCCGCTTATCGATAATATTCTGGCGACCAGCGACGCGTCAAAGCATCTGTTGGAGGGTGCGGATATTTTCGTGCAGCCGTGGGCGGCGGAGATGTGGCGGCCGGAACTGCTGGAGGCAATGAGCGTTGGCAATGCCGTGGTTATCGTGGAAGGGACGGGCAATGATTTGATACTGCCGGGCAAGACGGCGTTGACGGTTAATTTTCAGGATGAGATAAAACTTTGTGAAACTTTGGAGAGCCTGCTGGATGACCATGGCCGAGCCCAGGAACTGGCGCGGAACGCTCAGGGTCATTTGCGCAAACATTTCCTGGTCAGTACGATGATTACCCGTTTGGCGGGGAGTTATCGCAAAGCCCTTGACGACTGAACTCAGCAGGAAAGACCGTAATCGGTGAGAATCTGGCGGAGTGTTTCTTTTTTGCCGGTTTCCAGCGGGACCATAGGCAGGCGCAGCTCTTCGGAGCAAAGTTTGAGTTCACTCATGGCGGCTTTGATGGGGATAGGGTTGGTGGCTAGACCAAGTAAGGCCTTGCTGAGCTTGAAGAGCTTGTTGTGCCACTGACGGGCGGTGGCGAAGTCTCCTTCGAGAATTGCGTCGGTTAGTGCTTTAACGTCGGTGGGGACAATATTGGCAACTACACTGATTACGCCTTTGCCGCCAACACTGGCGATGGGCAGGGTAAGACTGTCGTCGCCGCTGAGGATGTCGAGATCGCAACTCATGGCGATTTCGGAGGCCTGGTCGAGTTTGCCGGTGGCTTCTTTGATGGCGACGATGTTTTCGATTTCGGCGAGCCGCACGATAGTTTCGACTTCGAGATTGACGACACAACGACCGGGAATGTTATAGAGCACGATAGGCATGTGAACGGCTTCGGCGATGGCCTTGAAGTGCCGGTACATGCCTTCCTGGGTGGGTTTATTGTAATAAGGTATGACCTGCAAAGACGCGTCGGCCCCGACCTGCTTGGCGAATTTGGTCATTTCGATGGCTTCGGCAGTGCTGTTTGAGCCGGTTCCGGCGATTACGGGTACGCGGCCAGCGACTTCCTCGACGACAGCTTTGACGACTTCCATATTTTCCTGATGGGTCAGGGTTGGAGATTCGCCGGTGGTGCCGGTGGGTACTATCGCGTCGGTGCCGCTTTCGATCTGGAAATTGACGAGCTCGCGTAGAGTTTCGAAATCAACTTCGCCATCCGAAAAGGGTGTTACCAGTGCTACCATACTTCCGCTAAACATGTGATACTCCTATTTTTGCTTAAGAGATACTAAAATCAACCCTTGGCAGTTTAGTCTAACGGAGGTCGGCTGTATTTGTCAATCAAATCCGCCATTTCGCGGGTGGCTTGGCGGATACCGACGAAAACAGAGCGGGAGACGATACTGTGGCCTATGTTGAAATCGGCAATGCCCTCGACCTGGGCGACCGATGCTATGTTGCGGTAGGTCAGGCCGTGACCAGCGTGGACGATCATGCCTTCACGCCAGGCGGCATCGCGGGCGTTGGTTAGATCTTTGAGGCATTTGATGATTTGCTTTTCGGTTTTGGCGAAGGAATAGGTGCCGGTATGCAGCTCGACGGCGTGGCAGCCAGCCTGGGCACATGCGGTAACCTGGTCGGCGTCGGGGTCAATGAAGGCTGATACTTTGATGCGAGCTTTGTTGAACTGCTCGACGGCAGCAGTGAGTTTGCGGCGTTGTTTGAGGCAGTTTAGTCCGCCTTCGGTGGTGAGTTCTTCTCGTTTTTCGGGAACGAGCGTTACCTGGTCTGGCTTGACCTTGAGAGCATAGCGAATCATGCGGGGAGTCAGGGCCATTTCCAGATTCAGCATCACGCCGGAAATCTGGCGGACGAGCTCGACATCCGCAGGCTGGATGTGCCGCTGGTCTTCGCGCAGGTGCATGGTAATTCCGCTGGCGCCGCCCAGTTCACATTCGACGGCGGCCCAGACGGGTGATGGTTCATCATCGCGGCGGGCCTGTCGGATGGTGGCAACGTGGTCGATATTTACATTCAAGAGGGCCATTGTTATTTCCTCGTATTAGCTTTGCCAGTGCTGGGCGTTGATGCCGGCGGGGCCGACACCGTCCCATTGGTGGCGTTCGATGGTTTCCATAATACGTTCAGCGAGTTCCATGGCGGCAACAGCGTCTTCGGCGGAAACCTGGGGGCGTGAACCTTCAGCGACGGCTTTGACGAAGGCTTCCTGTTCGAGACGCAATGGTTCACGGTCGTCAATGTTAAGATTTTCGATATTGACCAGTTCGGACCAATTCATTTTCTGCATGTCGACAGGTTCGCCGGAAGCCTGTTTTTCGCGGAGGAGCTTGACCATGTCGATATTGGCGGATTTGCTTATCATGACACCTTCCTTCTGGAGATAATCGAGGGACAGATAAGCATCTTCGCTGAATACGCGAATTTTGCGCAGGGTTTTCAGGGCGAGTCGGCTGGCCATCAGGGTCGCGACACATCCATCTTCAAACAGAATTCGCACGTTGGCAATATCGCCGTGTTCGCCGAGAACATTGACACCGACGGCCTGGACATCCTTGATGGGACTGCGGGCCATGGAAAGGATAATATCGATATCGTGAATCATCATATCGAGTACAACGCTGACATCGGTGGAGCGAAAAGTATAAGGCGAGATGCGTTGAGCTTCGATGAAGCGGGGTTTGAACTGGAGCTTTTTCATGGCCTGCACGATGGGATTAAAGCGTTCGGAATATCCGACCTGCAAAGTGCAATTATGCGCGCGGGCCAGTTCGAGCATGAAACGAGCGTCTTCCAGAGTGCTAGCCAGCGGTTTTTCGACCAGTACGCCAATACCACGACGCAGGAAAGGTTCGGCGACCTGGCGGTGGTATTCGGTGGGTACTGATACGGTAACCGCATCGACTTTTTCAATTATTTCGTCAGGGTCACTATAGGCTTTTCCGCCGTACTGCTCGGTGAGGTTCTGGGCTTTTTCGAGGTCCTGGTCGACGATGGCAACCAGTTCGACCTGTTCCATCTGGCTGTAGATACGGCTGTGGAGGCGTCCCATTTTACCGGCGCCAATAACTGCTGTTCTTAACTTCTCCAAAGCAAACTCCTTTTTGGTTTTAGGGCAACTAATCTTCGTCTCTTGTTTCCTGAGGTTTTCGGCGGATACGGTCGCTATCGTTATCCAGTCTCTGGTTTTCTTCGAATCTTCCGAACCGTCCTTCACAACTGCGTCGCACAAAATCACAAAGATATTTCACGTGGGGGTTAAGGTCGTCGGGCACTTCGAGCTGGTCGAGGCTGGCGTTGATATTATTACCGCGGCGATAAAGTACCCTATATGCTTCTTTAATTTCGGTGAGGTCATCATCGGTGAACTTATTACGTTTCAGTCCGGCCTCGTTGATACCTCTGACAGCGTTAGGCTCGCCGGAAAACTTCATAAAAGGCGGCACGTCACGATGCACCGGGGTCATGGCACCGATATAGCTGTATTTGCCGATGGTAACGAAATGATGTACGCCTATCATGGCAGCGAGCCAGGCGAATGATTCGATTTTGACATGGCCGGCGAGCAGGGTTTCGTTGGCGATTACGATTTGATTTTCGAGAATACAATCGTGGGCAATATGTACTCCGACCATGAAAAGGTTATAGTCGCCAATTACGGTTTTGCCGGCGGCGATTTCGGTACCGCGATGCACAGTGCAATTTTCGCGAAATACATTGCCCATACCGATTATGGTTTCGGTGGGTCCGCCTTTATATTTCAAGTCCTGAGGTGCGGCCCCAATAACGCAATTCTGATAAAAGACGTTACGCGGTCCGATGCGAGTAACGCCTTCGATAGAGACATTGTTTTTAATTTCGCAGCCGGGGCCGATTTCGACATCGGGACCAATGACACAAAAGGGACCGATAGAGACATCGGCACCAATTTTGGCGTTGGGGTGAACAACCGCGAATTTCGATATTTCCGACATGATTACGTGTTTTCCTTCTAACCTGTACGAACTATTTTAATGGCGAAACTGTTCCAGATGCCGGCCCATACGATGCTGAAAACTTCTTTGCAGAGCCTGGAGCAGAAGCAGAACTTTTTCGTCAATGTCAGACTGGGCAGCCAGATACTCCACGGTCTGGGCGATATTCCTGGCAGCGTGTCGGCAGTACAATTCCAGATATGCTTTCTTCAGAGCTTTGATGCTTTTTTCACTGAACCCGGCGCGAGTAAGGCCGGTCACATTAAGCCCGCGAACCTGACAAGGGTAGCTTCCGGCAATTTTGACAAACGGGGGTATGTCATGAGTAATTCCGGTAGAACCGCCGCTATAGGCATATTGGCCGATGGTGACAAACTGGTGGGCCCCGGTGAAGGCACTGAGCCAGACATTATTTTCAAGTTTGCAGTGACCGGCGATTTGAACATAGTTGCCGATGGTAGTGTTATTTTCGACAACAACATCATGGCCGAAATGGGCACCTATCATAAAGTAATTATTGTCACCGATGACAGTCTTGCCGCCGCCCCTTGGTGAGCCGCGGCTGATAGTTGCCATTTCGCGAAAGGTATTGCCGGAACCGATGATAAGCTGAGTGGGCGAATTTTTCTGGCCGCTTATCTGGGGTTCCTCGCCAAGCACACAATTGCTGAAAACACGGTTATCCGGGCCCATGCGAGTGCCGCGGGCGATGACAACATTGCTCTTGATTTCGCAGTTATCGCCAATAACAACATCTTCTTCAATCACAGAACCGGGGCCGATTTTAACGTTTGTGCCCAACTGTGCTTTTTTATTTACATGTGCGTCGGCTGAAATTTCAACCACTTAAAATACTCCCGGTTTATTTTTATTTATTTTATGATTCAGTCTGACACAGAGTTTATTCCTGGTCGGCGTCAACGAGCATGAATCGTATTTGAGCTTCAGCGGCGACCTGTCCGGCGACCAAAGCCCGACAGCGACAATCACCGGTGCGGCTTTTAACTCGCACGGCCTCGACTTCGAGCATTAACTGGTCGCCCGGTACTACGGCTTTGCGAATTTTGACTTTGTCCATGCTCATAAGCAAGGCCAACTGGCCGGTATGCTCCATTCGTTGAGCGAAAAGCAGGCCTGACATCTGGGCCAGTGCTTCGACAATCAGTACACCGGGCATAACTGGGGTTCCGGGGAAGTGTCCCTGAAAGAACTGTTCATTCATGGTGACATTTTTTATGCCGACGGCACGGCGGTCACCTTCGATTTCGATTACCCGGTCGACCAGCAGGAAGGGATAACGATGGGGCAGAATTTTCTGTATTTTGCGGATGTCGAGCAGAGCGTCTGTGCCGATTTTTTTGCGTCGTTCCTGCCTTTCAGCCCAGTTTATGAGTTTGCGAACGAGGGCATGATTGGTCAGATGTCCGCTGCGATAGGCTACGATTCTGCCACGGATGGGCCTTCCCAGGAGCATAATATCGCCGAGCAAATCGGCTACTTTATGGCGGGCACATTCCCGGTCGAAACGAAATTCGTTTTCGACCGGCCCGTCATCCCCGACAACGAGAATATCTTTGGTGGTAAGATGGCTGCCAACTCCCCGGGCCTGAAACGCTTCGGCTTCGGCCTGCCGGAGAAAAGTTCTCGCGGATGAAATTTCGCGAACAAAATTTTCCTCATCAATCTGGCAACCCCAAACCTGTTTGCCGATAGCGGTCACATCGCTGTAATCCAAATCATAAATCACATTCAGTTTATTATTGTCTTCGGGCAAGGCGTAAATAACCGCCCCGTCTTCCTCGACCACTATAGGCTCGGTAATTACCAGCTCGTTTTTGGGGGCGTCCTGCTCGACAATTCCGGCGGTGCGGATGGCGTTTGTGAACAAATCACAACTGCCGTCGAGATTGGGCAGTTCCGGGCCGTCAAGTTCTATAATAATATTGTCTATTCCCAATGCGTTAAGTGTCGCGAGACAATGTTCGACGGTCTGGACCTCAGCTTCTCCGATTTGCAAAGCGGTGCGATGGTCGCGTGAGACTACCGAATCGATATAGGCGGGAATGGTTACCGGTTCATCGAGGTCAACACGAACGAACACTATACCGCTATTGGGCTGGGCAGGCAGGAACCGGAGGTTTACAAGCAGACCACCGAAAAGCCCGCGGCCCTGCACGGATGTTTCATTAGCTATGGTTTTTTGATTACTCAAATTTTGTCTATCCGATCTTTGAGCTTTTTAATATCCGCGGCCATTTCGGGCAGTTTTTCCCAATAGGCGACTTTTCGTAAATGCTCTCGCAGCGGTCGGGCGGGTGCCCCGGCGACTTTTTGGCCGGCGGGAACGTCTCTGGTCGTCTCGGCACCGGCCCCCATCATGGCCTGGTCGCCAAGTTTGACATGGTCGCCTATGCCAGCCCGGCCAGCCAGAACAACATAACTGCCTATTTCGGCACTTCCGGCAATGGCCGTTTGGGAAACGATAATGCAGTTCGGGCCAATCCGAACATTATGCGCTATCTGAACAAGATTATCAATCTTAGTGCCGCAACCTATGCGAGTTTGGCCGAATTTGGCCCGGTCGATGCAGGTGTTGGCACCAATATCGACTTCATCTTCGATGACAACGATGCCTATGTGTCTGATTTTACTGTGTTTACCATTTATTAGACGGTAGCCGAAGCCATCGGCGCCGATGGTGGCGTTTGCGAAAACATTTACATTGTTACCGATTTCACAGCCCCAATATATCACGACGTTAGGGCCAACCATACAATCGGCACCGATTTTCACCCCCCTGCCGAGGAAACATCCGGGGCTGACCACCGTATTTGGGCCCACCGAAGCATTATCTAAAATGACTACTCCGGCGCCAATAGCCGCTCCATCAGCCACTGATGCTGTTGGTGATACCTGAGCGGTGTGATGAATACCCGGTTTGGGCAAGTCTGGTTCGGGCGCGAAAATATCCAGAAGGATATCAAGAGCGTTGTCAATGTCATCTACATATATGAGGTTAGCGGAAGTTTTGACTTCGACCTGGCGAGAGAGAACCAAGGCAGCTGCGTGGGTGGTGACTGCCTGCGAAGCGAACCTGGGGTCGCTCAAAAAAGTAATGTCGTCGGCACGGGCGTCGGTCAGTGCCGCCAAGGATTTTATTTCCCTGTCGCCGTCGCCCTTTATCGTGCCCTGGAGTCTGGCTGCCAGTTCTGACAGTTTCATGATACCGCCTGTAAAACTGTTGCTATTTTTCCGCTGCGTAACGTTGATTCAGCGAGTCCAGCACTTTATCGGTCAGGTCGAGTTCCGCCGTACTGTAAAGCACCTTGCGACCACGAATAACTTCGAGCAGGTCGGAAAGTTTGCGAGTATTGAGAGGGCTCTGGTCCTTATTGAGAATCAGGTCTACGCCTTCGGCCTGAGCGATTTTTTCGACCTCTTCCAGAAGCTTGGTGTAGAGCGTTTCGGCCCAGGCCTGATGCTCGGCTTCGAGAACCTGTTTTTGACCATCGCTGTAGGCTTGATAGAGAGCGCGTTTGTTAATCCACTCCTGAAGACGTTCGAGATATTCGGCGCTGGCCGGGCTCGAGAGCGACTTCGATTTCTTTCTGGAGAGATTCGATTTCCTTGCTGAGCTGTTCGAGCTTGGCTTTGATTTGTTCGCCCTTTTGAGCGGTTTGTTTTTTCGTGGTCGGCGTACTCTTTGCAGTCGGTCAGAATTTTGCTGACATTGACCACCGCGATATTCAAACCCGTCGCCGAGGCGGGAGCAGCCTGGGCCTGGGGTGCCCGCTGGGTCCATACCAAAGCAATTGCCAAAACAGCCATTATCGCCAAAAATGAAGTGGTCTTTCTCATCGTACTGCCTTTCAATTTTTATGTTTTATTTTTCCGCTCGCAGAGGAGCAACTATTTTTTAATAATTAGAAATTCATACCGAACGAGAAACTGAATATTTCTTCGTCGTCCTCATCGTCGGAGTTAATCGGGATACCGAAATCTACGCTAATAGGCATTTCCTGGAACAATTGAGGCACAACCAGTTCGAAACCGAACCCGACCGAAAGACGCATTGAACCGCTGTCGATATAAGCGGAATCACAGAAGATTTTGCCGTAGAGTACTTCTTCGTGAATCGGCTGAATAATTTCCATACCGGCAAGATAGAGGTAATCGCTGCCGATAGGGTCATTGCCGCGTCCGTCGCGAGGGCTGATACCACGGTAATCAAACCCGCGAATTGAGCCGATACCTCCGGCGTAATAGCGTTCGAACATCGGAGCGTCGCCGACAATATACGAACCATTGGCCCGCATTACCAGTACGGTGCGTCTTTCACGCAGGTCTTCGTAGAGCGGATAAAAATAACGGGCACCGGCCCGCAAAGCAGTGAAGTCGTAGTCGCCGCCCAGAGCGCCGACCTGTTCGACACTGCTGTTGATGCGATACCCTTCGGTGGGACGATACATACTGTCGGTGGTGTCACGGCCTACGCCGAACTTGACACTGGTGATAAGACTGCCGCCAGCGACATCCTGGACATCCTGCGGCGCGATGATAATTCGGGGTGTCGTTTTATCGCCCGGCGTTTCGTATCCTTCGTCCAGGTCGGAAATTTTCACCTGTTCGCCGCGTAAGCTTACATCTACGCTCCAGTCGTTTTCAAAACGCCGGCCAAACCGTAACCATACCGCCGGCCCGACGCTCTTTCCACGATTCGCGCCATCTGCGGAAGAGGTGGGCCTGGACCTCAAGATAGTAAAGCTGGTCGAACAGATATGGTTCGGTAAAAAACGATTCTACCGCGGTTGACATTTTTGCCGGGCATAGCCTCGAAACGTAATTTTTGACCGGCCCCAACGAAGCATCACTCCAAGCAGTTCGCTCATACTGGTGGGCCAGTTGGCAATATCAAAATTACGCTGTTCGATGGTAAACTGGCCAATAACGCCATTGTCGGTATCATAGCCGACACCAAAAAGCATCATCCCCGGTGTGTCCTTCGGTGACTTCGACCAGGGCGTCACGAGTATTTTCTTCTTCGCCGACGGGATTAACGGTTACATCTTCGAATATCATACGGCCGCGGAGACGGCGACGAGCTTTTTCCATGGCCTCGGTGTTATAAAGTCGACCGGGCTGAAAACCATAATAGTCAAACTCGCGGCGAACCACTTTGTCTTTGGTGGTTGCGTTGCCTTTGACCAGCAGACGGTTAAGAGTAAACTGGCCGCCTTCGGTGATTTGGTAGACGAGATTGATTACCCCTTCGGCCTCGGTGAATTCCCGTTCCGGCCTGACGCTCGCGTAAATATACCCCGCGCGGCCATAATATTCCCGGAGCGCCCGCTGACCGCGAGTTTCGCGTTCTTTGGTAAGGTAAATACCCTCATCAAGTTTGACCAGTTCGGCAACGAAGGGTTTCGGTATCGTAAATCTGATTGCCCTCGATACGGACCTGGCCGATCTTGTAGCGGGTGCCTTCTTCCACAACGAAGTTCACCTCTACACTGGTGCGTTCTTCGTTGAACGCGGTGTCGTAAAAAACGCGGGCATCGAGAAAACCTTCGTCATGATAAAATGTCGCTACAGCGTAACGGTCGTCTTCGAGTTGCTGGTCCTCAAGTTTGCCTTTTACAAAAATTGGAAAATATTTTTTGGTGTGAATCTTACCGCGGAGTTTGCGGTCGGAAAATGACTGATTGCCGGTAAAGCTGATACCGCAGACCTTCAGGCGGGGGCCTTCCATGACGACATAAACCAGGCGGCCATCTTCTTCGAGCAGTTCGCGGTTGTAATCGACATCAATGTAGTAATAGCCTTTGCCGCGATAATATTCTTTGAGAACACGAGCGGCCTCATTGACACGGAACATATCGACGAAATCGCCTTCGACAATATCGATTTTCTTCAGCAGCTTGGCATCTTTATATTTTTGGTTGCCAGCCAGTTCGATTGACTTGATACGGGCAGCTTCCTGCAAGACGAAAACGACATCGACCTGATTGCCTTCGACTTCCTCGACACCCCAGCGAACATCGACGATTTCGGGCAGCAGGACAATACGTTTGGCATCTTCATTGGCGACGGTTTCGGAAAATTCCGTGGCTTCTTTGCTGTCGATATGGGCCAGGACATATCCGGTGCCGACGGTCTGATTGCCCTCGATACGCACCGAACGAATCAGCTTACCCGCCGGCGCGGCACAGAGGCTGCTACAGGAAATGAGCAACAATGCCAACGCGAACACAAACCCGATTTTAGCCGATTTTTTTTATCATGCCAGTACCTGTCTCGCTACATAGTATTTTTCAAAAATATCTGAAATCTTTCGCACCGGCCATGATAACCGAAAGCTAACCGGCCCTCAAGTAAGAAGTTCGGTCCGTAAATCCCCTCTCGTCGCTCAAAAATAATGCCCGGGACGAGGGTCCCGACCGACGTTTCGTCCCAGGCGTTATCGGCTCAGAAGCCCGGAGGCTCCGGAGCGTGCGATAGACTCTCAAATCTAGTGTATTGGGGCATCCAACTCAGCTCTATCGTACCGGTCGGGCCGTTTCTCTGCTTGGTCAAAATAACCTCAGCGGTATTTGTTCGTTCGTAATCCTGCTCGGTGTGGTAATAGTCCTCACGATGGAGGAGCATAACCACGTCGGCGTCCTGCTCGATGTTACCACTTTCACGCAGGTCGCTCATCCGAGGCCTGTGCCCTTCGCGACCTTCGGGCCCGCGATTCAACTGGCTCATAACAATAACCGGTACTTCCAGCTCGCGGGCAACGGCCTTGAGATGACGCGAAATCACACCAACTTCCTGCTGCCGCGACTCAGAACGGGGCTGTGCATAAGCTGCAAATAGTCAATCACAATCAGCTGTATATCATGTTGAGATTTTAGCCGGCGGCACTTAGCCGCAGTTCCAGTGGGGTAGTCCTGGCGAATCATCAATAAAAATCGGTGCCTGGGTAAGGTCGTTTGCGGCGGCGTGGAGGTCCATATACTGGTGCTCGGAAAGTTTACCTTTCCGCAAAAGCTGGAATCAACCCGTGCTCTTCCACAAAGCACACGCTCAGCCAACTGCTGAGCTCCCTTTCCAGGGAGAAAATAGCAACCGGTATACGGTTATTAGCCCCGACATTTTCAGCAATATTCAGCCCCAACGCGGTTTTTGCCCATACTGGGACGGGCCGCGACAATAATCATCTCGCCGCGTTGCAGGCCGTTGGTAAGTTCATCCATCTCCAGGTAGCCGCTGGGCAACCCGGTCAAGCCCCCATCGCGGGTCTGAAGCAGCTCGAAAGCCTTCATAACCACATCGTGCATCGGAACAGCCTGTCCCGAAATTTTCTGTTGAGTCACCTCAAATACATGACGTTCGGCATCTTCGAGTATCTCAGCCACTTCGCCGCGGGCATCGTAAGCACTTTTGCAAATTTTGTCGGTGGTGCGAATCAACTCCCGCAACAGGGCCTTATCACGCACAATTTTCGGCATGGTAGACCGCGTTGGCCGCTGAGGAAACACTGTCCACCAGCCGCACCAGATATTCCACATCGCCAACCTGCTTGAGAATACCGCGCTGACTAAGTTCATCACGGATAACCACAAGGTCAACCGGCTTATGAGACTCAAACAAACTTACGAGAATCTCATAGAGCAAACGATGGTCCTGACGATAAAAAATGTTCAGGACTGAGCGTCTCTACGATTTCGCCCATGCACTCGGCATTAAGTATCATAGCGCCGAGCACACTCATCTCCGCTTCGAGAGACTGAGGGGGAAGTCGTTCACCCAGAGGAGCCGCAGCCTCGCTGGGATTATTCCTGCTCTGATTCTGCTCCGGTGTCATCGGTCATTTCCGCCTGCTCTGAAGTTTCGGTTTGTTCGGCAGTTTCTTCTGACTCTTCGACGGAACCTTCAGCGGCAACCTTTACGGTAACCTGGGCACGAATATCATCGGCGTAACGCACTTCGACTTCGTAACTGCCCACCATGCGAAAATGTTCGGGCATAACTATCTGCCTGGTCGCAACTTCATAGCCGGCCTCACGCAGAGCGGCAGCAACACCTTCTTCGCTCACCGAGCCAAAGAGATGACCGCGTTCGTTAATGAGCGCTTCAATGCGAACCGAAGCACCATCAACCTTGGCACAGGCCTTGACCATTTCCTCACGGGCCAAACGACGTACCTCAGCCTGACGGGCACGCTCGTCGGCAATTGCCTTGATATTACCTTCGTTCGGCTCGACCGCCAGACCCTGCGGCAGCAGGTAATTGCGGGCAAAACCATCCTTTACCGTAACTACATCACCAAGATAGCCCAGCTTAGGGACATCCACGTGCAAAAGCACTTTCATATCATACCTCCATCTTTCCAGAGGGTAATTATTCCTGTTTTTCTATAAACACCGTTCGAGCGACCAATTTCCGCCGCTTAAACACTATAAGGAAGCAAGCCCATATAACGAGCACGTTTGATCGCAACCTGAGCTCTTCTCTGGCACTTGGCACAGTTGCCGCTTGCGTTTCCGCGAGAAAATCTTGCCCCGCTGCGTCAGCAGTTTCGACAAAGTGTCAATATCTTTGTAGTCGATATACTTCACTTTGTCGCGGCAGAACCGGCATTCAGTATTTTCACGGGTGGCACGGGGCTTACGCCGTGCGGGTCTTTTAATCTTAACTTTCTTTGCCACTTAGAACCTCCATAAGTTCTATCTAAATTTAATTCTTTTCTATATTTGTTATGTCCCGGGTGCAAATCCGGAAATTTTTCAGCACAAATTATTCGCGGTTCTATCAGTCCTTAGAACGGAATATCGTCGTCGCCACCGCCCCCACCAAAATCACCACTGCCCCCGCCGCCGTTGTCATAGCCGCCGTAACTGCCACCGTCCTGGCCCTGCGAACCACCACCCTGTTGACCACGACCACCGCCGCCATAACCGCCGCCGGAAACTCTGTCCGCCCCCACTGCCTTTAGAATCGACAAAAGTAAAACTCTCGACCATTATCCGGTGTTTGGAACGCTTAGCACCGTCCTGAGACTCCCACTGGTCCAAAGCCAGTCTGCCCTCTACCATCAGAGGACGTCCTTTGGAACAGTATTTGCTGATATTCTCAGCCATCTTGCCATAAGCACGACAGTCAATAAAACACGTGTCCCTCACGCTGCTGACCTTCGCGGTCGCGCCATTGACGATTAGTCGCCAGACCAAATTCCACCACCGGAGTCTGGCTGGGCAGATAAGTCAGCTGGGGGTCACGTGTGAGGTTGCCCAACATAATGATTTTATTGTAACTGGCCATCAGTTGTTATCCTTCCGTCGCTATAATTCAGTTGCCGAAACGTAAAAACTTCCGCGAAACTTATTCCGCATCATCGTCTTCGTCGTCATCGACATCATCGTCTTCGTCGTCCGCGACCGCGACCGCGGTTTTCCGGCTGACAACTTCTTCTTCAACGCCCGGCCCAGAGGAATCTTCCGTCTCGGCACGCTCCAGCGGGGTTGCCGCTTCCATATCTTCCTTGGTCATGTGTTCCGCCTTGAGAATCAGCACCCGAACCAGCTGCTCACTCAACTGAACATCACGTTCCATGCCCGATATGGCTGAACCGTCAACTTTGAAGTACGTCAGGATATATGTACCGCGTTTGTGACCCTGCATCTCGAAGCAGAGGCGACGATCATCCCATTTTTTCATGCTCAGCACTTCCGCGCCGGCACGTTCCATAACTGTGTTAATCTCAGCCAAAACACCATCCCAGTTACTGGATGCGTCGGCTGAATCAACCAGAAACATTCCTTCGTAAACACGCTTGACAGTCTTGCCCAACGTAACACCTCCTGGATCGCTTCGATTCTTCGCGATACCGTATAAGGGTTTCTTTTATCAAAGTCCGGACTTCCCGGAGCTTACAATTTATACTCCTGCCGCTAATCGGAATCTATTCCGAGTCAGCGGCGTTATACTTGTTCATGGTGTCCCGGAGGTTGCTTTCCAGCCACATCTCTATCGCTTGGGCCGCTCTCTGGACCGAGGCAGCTATCACCGGCAATTCCTCAGCGTCAAATCGGCCCAAAACATGATTCACCGAATCGCCAAACCCGGATTGGCCGATGCCTATCCGCAATCGGACAAAGTCGCTGCCGCAGCGGCTGATAATATCCTTCAGGCCATTATGACCGCCGGCTGAACCGCCCTGCCTCAGACGTATCTGACCCAGCGACAAAGCCATCTCATCGCTAACCACCAGAACATCACCAATATTAACTTTATAAAACGCCAAAGCCTGCTCTACGCTCTGGCCGCTCAGGTTCATGTAGGTTTGAGGCTTCAAAAGCACAACCTGTTCCAGGCCTATCATGCCAGCGGCGAATCGGGCATCAAACTTGCGACGCTTGAATTCCAAACGCCAACGCTCAGCCAATAGCTCGACAACTTCAAAACCAACGTTATGACGACTGGCTTTGTATTCCGAGCCGGGATTGCCTAAACCTACTATCAACTTCATTATAAGTTACACCGCAGAAGTTAGATTCCAAAATTATTCTTCGGAATCTTCGCCCTTCTCACGAACAATAACTTCAGGCTCGGCACTTTCAGCACCTTCGGCACCTTCAACGCCCTCAACCTCTTCAGCCTCCGACTTGGCATGAATCACGCAAATTACGCCGTCGGCATCCGTCACCAGCTCCGCCCCTGAAGGCAGCTGAACTTCGCCAGCGGTGAAAGTCTCGCCCAAGCCCAGATTCGCGATATTCACCCGAACAACCTCCGGTATCTGAGTAGCCAGACATTCTATCTCGATATCGACCAACTGCTGGTCCAGAATACCGCCCTCGGCCAAACCTTTAGGGTCGCCCTTCAGTTCCAGAGCAACCGTAACAGTTACTCGCTCATTCAAATCAACCCGAACCAGGTCGATATGCACCAGCTTCCGGCCCAGATAATCATGCTGAACGTCTTTGATTAAAAACTGGTCTTTTTTTCCCTCAAGCTCCACACTCAACAGATGATGACGGTGCAAAAGCTCCATCTCCAGGTCGTGTTCATCGAGGTGAATAGCCACCGGCTCCTGCTTGTGGCCGTAAACGATCGCCGGGATACGACCGGCCTTGCGTAAATGACGAGCCGCACCAGTGCCGGCCTTCTCACGCTTTTCCGCTTTCAATACTAATACTTCTGCCATATTATCCTCACTGACTAATTGTCAAGACGTTTATTTGACGTCCGGGTAACACTCATCACTTCTTATGTATAAACATCGCGCTTACCGAGCGGTCTTCGTGAATGCGAATAATCGCTTCGCCGAGCAACGATGCAACCGAAACTACTTTAACTTTGCCCATGGCCTTAACTTCATCATGCAACGTAACCGTGTCGGTAACCACCACTTCAATAATGGGAGCTTTGCTCAGCCGCTCAACCGCCGGACCGGCAAAAATGCCATGCGTAGCACCAACCCGAACACTGCGGGCTCCATTTTCCATCGCCAGCTGAGCCGCCGAAGAAATCGTACCAGCCGTGGTTATCATATCGTCAAACATCAATACATCACGACCTTTGACATCACCAATTATCCGGGTCGCGATAGCTTCGCAACCACTGACACGCCTTTTATCTATAACCGCCAGCTCGCCGCCCAAATCCTCGGCGTAAATGGTGGCGGTTTTGACATTGCCCACATCAGGGGAAATCAAAACCTTGTTCGGCAAATCCAAGCCGCGAAAATATCTCGCTAAAACCGGCTCGGCCGTCAAATGGTCTACCGGAATATCAAAAAAACCCTGAACCTGCTGAGCATGTAAATCCAGAGCCAACACCCGGTCCAGCTTCGCCGTCGTCAAAAGGTTGGCGATAAGCTTGGCACTGATAGGCGTCCGACCTTCGCTCTTGCGGTCCTGACGGGCATACCCAAAATACGGAATAACAGCTGTTATCCGATTAGCAGACGCCCGACGCAGACAGTCGATAAAAATCAACAATTCCATTACATGGTCGTTCACCGGAGGACTGGTCGGCAATACCACAAAACAATCCTTACCGCGAACATCGTCTTCCACGCGTACCAGAATTTCGCCGTCCGGAAAATCCTCGACCTTGGCACGACCAACAGGGACATTGAGATAGTCACAGATGCTTTCCGTGAGCTTCGGGTTGGCTGTCCCGCCAAAAACCCGCAGGTTGTCCATGCTCGCCGCACTCATTACTGTCTTATTAGCAAACACTTATAAAACTTTCCGGCCAGAGCCGTTTCCGCAGCAACCAATATGACTGCCGCATAACACCACTAACAAAATTCTACCCGTATCCCATCGGGACAGGCATCATAACCCCTTTGGGGGGGCAAAATCCGAGAAACAGGCAAACTACCCGACCAGGACTCGAACCTGGAACGCAAGTACCAAAAACTTGTGTGTTGCCAATTACACCATCGGGTAATATACGTTGCCGCAAGCACTTGTGTAACGTCTGGTCATTTCTGAACTGACGCGGTCGAGCTGGTAACTCGGTGGACCCTGCCGGAGGCCTGAGCTGGACATGCCGCGTGCTTCCAGCCCCACGCACTAAGTGCAACCCCGTGCGACAAGGCAAACAAACATTATATAGGCGCAAATTGAATTTGCAACACTTTTTTTATTATTGATAAAGTGCTGTCAAGAAAGGATTTGTATATCGCGTAAGTAATTTTTAAGGTTCATCGCGTTCGTAAACGTCGGCGATTTGCTTGTCGTGGCCTATCTGGGCTAACTGCTCCGCGAGTTCCCGAATATCGTTATCGAGAAACGCCTCAGCCACATCCGGCGCGAATTGAGTACCAGATGCCCGCCTGATTTCAGAGATAACCGAGGTCAAAGGCAGTGCTTTGCGATAAGTACGATGGCTGGTCATGGCATCAAAAGAGTCGGCCAGCATGACAATCAGCCCCGAATGGGGGATGTTTCGGCCCTGCAAGCCGCGCGGATAGCCGTTACCGTCGAACCGCTCATGGTGACTTACCACCCCTTCTATAACATGAGCCATCTGCTTGATACCACCCAGAATATTGGCGCCCACGCCGGGGTGACGTTTGACATGCTCAAATTCTTCTGTGGTCAATCTGCCGGGTTTACACAGGATATTCTCGCTGACACCTATTTTGCCCACATCGTGGAGCAGGCCGGTCAGATAGAGGTCGTGAAGCTGATTTTCATCCCGTCCAAGTTTTCCGCCCAGCCATCTGCCCACATAAGCGACTCGCTCGGAATGACCACAGGTATAAGGATCTTTGGCGTCGATACTGCTGGTCAGGGCCCGCAGCGAACCGATGAGCAAATCTTCCATATCCTGATACAGGCGGTAATTCTCCAGGTAAACCGCCATCTCCGCGGCCATCGAAACAACCATCTTCATATCCGCCGAACAAAAATCTTCTTTGTCATGACGATTGAAGGTTATCAATTCCCCCATATATTTATCACCGTGCCGCAGAGGCGCCGCCAATACCGAACACACCTGCATCGGCCAACCGGGGTCATCGGGATTATTCTCAACAACCGTCTGTTTTTTATTGATGCGATTGCCCAAAGACCGCGCCCAGAGCAAATCCAAATCACTTTTGGACAGTTCATATTTACCCTGAGCAGCCACCATCTGATATTCCAAATCAGGCTTTTCTTTGTTGGTCCAAAGTACCAGGGTCTGCTCAGTCCCCATCACCGCCTGCAAATCGTTACATAATGTCCGAAAGAAATCTTCCGGCTGCTGCGTCACCCGCATACCGTCACTGACGCGATGCAGCAGAGTTAGTTCTTCATAGCTCTGGCTAAGAGATTGCGTGATTGCCTCCAGATCGTGCTGACCGGAAATCTGACGATGAGTTTTTTCCGCCAGAGTCTCGATAAGACCCGACATCACCAATTGCGTGGGAGATGCCGAAAGCACACCCTTGAAGGCTAAACTATGCAGCAATGTTGAATCTATACTGAACCGGGAACACAGCCTTTCCAACTCTTCGGTCTTCTGGCAGCTCAATTCACGCAGACAGCAAACCAGAAACACGCCATCCTCGCTCCGAGTAAACAAAGGCACCGCTACGACCGAACAGCCTTGAACCGGACAGCTAATCGCATGAAAACGCTGGTCCGCCAAAGCATCAAGCCACTGGCCCGATGGCTCAGTCAAGCACGATTGACAGGCCGCATCCAGAGAAACATGAGGCGAAACACGTAAAAATCTGCCATCCAGACTATACAATGCCGAGGGAATCCCCAGACCCGCCAGCATATCCTGAATATTCCGGCAAGCCTGAAAACGCGCTGAACCACCATCGACTTCTATTTCGCAAGCATGATGCAAATCAATGTTTTCGAGCATGTCCCCGACCTTCCTTTACATCTTAACTTAACTTTTGCAAAATGACAATTTGATATACATATTTCAAACCGAAGCCGTCGCCAACATTGAGTTCACCAGTTCCAACACCCTACGCGGGCTGAAAGGTTTATGCAGACACGTGCTTATCCCGGCTGATTTCATCGCTTCTTCGTCAAGCGAATAACCGCGTGCCGTGAGCATTACTGCCGGTATATCACGAGTCTTGGGCATCTGCCGTAAACGCTGACACAACTCCAGACCAGAAAGATAGGGCATCTGAAAATCCGTTATAATTAAATCCGGATGCTCCACCTGGGCCAGCTCCAACGCCTCTTTGCCGTCCTGTGCGGTCAAGACCTCAAAGCCCGCGTTACGCAGCTTCAGGGATACAACGTGCAAAATGTGAATTTCGTCATCCGCTACCAGAACTTTTGGTTTGCGCTCTATCATTTTAGTAATCCTCAACTATTTTCTTTTTTGAGCGTAGCCTGGCAAATTTCAAATTTGATTACCCACGACCAACGCTGGTTCTGTTTCCTCGGCGACCTCTCGACTCTGGTGAACCGGCAAAATAATCGTAAACGTACTGCCCCGGCCCGGTGAACTACTCAAACGTATCTCGCCCTGATGAAGACTCTCGACAATCTGCTTGACCAGATGCAGCCCCAGTCCCGAACCCTGGGCCAACTGACGATGTTCATCCGCCCGGTAAAATTTCTCGAATATTCGACTCTGCATATCCGCGGCAATACCCGGCCCCTCGTCGCCAACTTCAATCACCACCGTATCAGCAGAACCGGCATAAACATTCAGCGTAACCGTGGATTCCGCCGGAGAATATTTCACCGCGTTACCAACCAGATTCGTCACGGCATGATGAATCATATCGCTGTCAACCTCAGCACAAACTTCTTCTGAAGTATCAACCCTGATAGTAATACGCTTATCCAATGCCACAGAGTTCATCGCCTGAACCACTTCACGCCCTATATGCGACACATTCACATTGTCCGGCCTGATAACCTGAGTGCCCGATTCAATCCGCGAAATGTCCAGAATATTGTCTATCAGACGATTCAAACGCACCGACTCCTTCTGAATTATCTCGCCAAACGAACAACGAACTTTTTCATTTTCCACTTCGCCATCGGATATCATTTCCGCATAGGCACGAATACTCGCCAGCGGCGTCTTGAACTCATGCGAAACCAGACTGATAAACTCATCTTTCATGCGGCTGATTTCTTTTTCGTTCGTATAATCGTTAATGACCGCCACTACGCCCAGATTCTCACCGTGACTGCTCAATACACTCGAAAGGGTTATCCGCAGCGTCAGAATCCGGCCACTTACCCGGTCTTCATATTCCAGTTCACGCTCAACTCGCGGCGAATCACCTCGACAGGCGCCACGCAACAGTTCCAGAAACTCGCGGTTTTTGATAACCTCCGATACCGGCCGGCGATACCAGGGCTCCTGAGCAAAATCAAACAAACGCTCAGCCGCACAGTTGGCCAGCAAAAGCTCGTCATAACGGTCAGTTACGATTACCGCCTCGGTTATACTGAATATCACCGCCTCGACATGGCGACGTTCGGTTTCCGCCACATCCGCCTGAAGCTCCAGCTCTTTATAACGACGATTTTTCCGGACGGTCTCAGCATTGATGCCGGTCAGATAATTATTCAAACTCGATACCAGCTCCGACAATTCATCAGAGCTGTCTACCATTATCATACCGATTTTCTTGCGCGTATCGAGCTGCTCCAACTGTTCTTTGACATTCCGCAAACTACGCTTACGAACCCACCACAACCCAGCTATCAGCGAGGCACTAACCAGAGTTATCAAACCAAAGGCACCCCAGGCTACTATCCTGGCGCCGTAGGGAGTGTTTATCAGCGACAGCTCCGTAGCCATATAAGCCGCGAAACCGCCTAGCAGATTCGCGATTATCAAACTCAACAGTAAACCGCGTGTTAATGACAAAACAAATTCTCCCGTGTCCTAATACTGACGCACATTACCCGATTGCCTTAATCCTTGTTGAGCAATTGCCATCCCCGGTTCCAGCTTCAAGGCCTGATTATATGAATTCCGCGCCGCAACCTTATCACCCAAACCCTGCTGAGCCTGCGCCAACAGATACCAGGCCAAAGCCCCATCATCGTTACGGTCCACCAAAGTTTCCAAGGCCCGCCGAGCCAGCTGGTAATCTTTCTGACGCAAGGCCGTATAACCCAACAACAGCAAAGCATCATTATCGCTATGGTCCTGGGCCAGACAATATTTCGCGTAATCACGGGCCTGCTTCAAATCGCCCCGGGCTAAAGCAGTCTGCCCCAGCCGGGTCCACAAATAGTGTTTCTCGCCCTGCTCACTGCGAATTTTTTCATAACACTGACGTGCCTGACGATACTGACCCAAAGCCGCCAGACAATCACCCCACGCCAACTCACAGCCCACATTCAACTGCCGACCCTGGGCGACCGCCAAACTTTCCAGACTCTCAAACCCCGCACGGGCCTGCTCATACTCGCCCGCCCGGTAATGGGCCAGAGCGGAACTCTCAGCCGCCAGAATATCATCAGGATTAACCATGCGGGCCTGGTCAAACATCAAGGCCGCACGCTTGTATTCCTTTTGCAAACTCAGACTCTGACCAGCCAGCATCATCAATCCGGCATCCTGACCACCGCCAGCCAAATGAGAATCAACCAGACGAATAACCTGCTCGTGCTGGTCCAGATGAGCCAGAGTTTCCGCCAGAGCCCGCAGATACGATGCATTATCCCGGTCAGCCCCCAAAGCGGCACGATAACTATTAAACGCCTCACGCAAATCATTCTCACGCTCAGCGATTATGCCCAGATAATAATACGCCTGATGGTTCCCTGCCTCTTTACTCAAACAGTTTTCAAACGACGCTCTCGCCTGACGCAGATGATTCTGCTCCAGATGAATACGTCCCCGCAGAAAATCAAGACCGGGTTCGTCCGGGTTCAGCGCCGCGGCCGTCTGAACGTTCTGCAAAGCTTTCCCAAAATCACCCGCATCAAACTCCTGCCTCGCCAGACGCATCGTCATCTCTGACCGTGAACTATTCCAACGCTTAACCGCCGCTTCCTTGTCCGCCTTAAAATCACCCTGACAGCCGCACAACAGCACGCTCAACCAGACAACCATTACCAAAACTCGTATTGTATTGGACTTGGCCAACATAATAATATTCCTGTCCATCAGTCAGCCCCTCCCCCGCCGCGGTCCTCGTCTTCAGAAAAAAGCCACTGCATCCATTCCAACGCTTCTTTTTCCTGACCCGAATCGCCCGGCGAAACCAAACCCGAACTCTCCGCAATCTGCATAGGCTGATTAGCGCCAAAATCAGAGCCCGGCACCGCCAAATAAACAACATTACGACTTTGGGACGGATAAAGCTGATTTTCCTTCTCGATAAGGTTTTCCAGAAAACGCTCCATCGTGCCCGTCTGCCCCTCGATAAGCTCCCGGTCGCTAAGTTCGTCATACAAACGATGAGCGTCCAGAAATGCCGGGCTAATCTGTGTGGCAAACTGAACCTTCTGCAAAGCCTTCTCATAATTACCCTGCTGCTGAAGCTGACGGGCCTGCTGATAGTGCATCGCCGCCAAACGATCCCGACCGGTCCGCATAAGACCTTCACGCATCCCCAGAGAAATACGCTTTACCTGCTCACGAGCTTCACGACCCATCGCATACGCTGCCGGCTCCCGCAAAATCCGCGGCGTAATCAGAAAAATAACTTCCTCTTTGCTGACATCATCGCTGGTACTGCGAAACAAAGCACCCAACCCCGGTATACTGCCCAGAACCGGCACCTGAGAATGCGTAATATTGGTTTTGTCACGGAACAGACCACCAATAACGATAGTCTCACCATCCCGCACCAGAATATTCGTCTCCACTTCCGCGGTCTGCTCCGAAGGCAAAGTGAAATTACCTGTAACCTCAACCCCGCCCCCGCTGTCTTTCGGATTAAGCTCCATGCGGATATAATCGCTGTCCATCACAAAAGGCCGAAACGTAAGCTGAGTACCAGTCTCCAAAAACTCAATTTTCTGAATAGTCGCCGTCTGGGTGGATTCAGTCGTCACATAGCCGTCCCGGTTACCGACAATAACCTTGCCTTCCTGACGATTCAGAGTAAGAACCTTCGGATTGCCCAGAGTCACCACATCCGTAGTACTTTCCAACGCCTCGATAAACAGCCCGATATTGCTCTTGACCACACCTATCGAAAGACCACCACCCGTTACACTATTGGAAAAGCCTGTCCCCATACTGCTGCTGGTCCCCGAAAGAGAAACCGACCCTTCCGGTATCGTGCCTACCGAACCGTTGGCTGCCTGAAAATCAACGCCCGCCAGCATACTGAAATCTATGCCCAGCTCGTTCTTGTCTTTCAGCGATGCCACCAGAATCGTCGCTTCCACCAGCACCTGCAAAGGTCTGACATCCAGTTCCTTAACAATTACCGCGATTTGCTCAATATTTTCCGGATAATCACGCACTATCAGACAGTTGGAACCTGCCCAACTGTCAGCCGGGCCCCCATCGGCAACTTCCGGAGAGGTCGTAATTGAACCTTCCGTACTAACCAGAGGCAAAATCATTTCCTGAACATCTTTCGCGGGCACATAATTAAGATGAAAAGTTCGCATCTCGGTCTTACGCTCAGCGGTACGCAGCTTGTCGTATTCCCCCGTGGTATAGACCGTGATATAGGGCCCGTTCTCCTCATAAACATAACCATTGATAGGCAGCACCGCGTCAAGTGCCTCCTTCAGAGTAAAATCAAACAAAGTAACGGAAATCCGCCCCCGCACCGCCGGCGATGTGATGATATTCCGCCGATACGAAACACTGAGCATCTTCAGAAAATCGTTTACCTCACCCTTGAACATCAACGATTCGCTGACTCCGTCAGACCCCGGCGCAGCCATCTCCGACAAAATCTCACCCGAAGGCGGGCCCGCGGGCAATTCCACCGCCGAAGGCTCTGCCAAATCTTCGCCCGGATTCTCCCCTTTCGTTTTTGCCTGGGGTATTTCCTCGCCCGGCTGAATCTGAGTCTGCATCATCGCCAGTTGCATTTCTTCGCTATCGGAACCGGTTTTATCCAGTATCTGCTGCATCTGCTCCAGCAAATGTTCCCGCAAACCAACGGACGATTCCTCGTCAGCGGCAACGCCAAACTGCCCAAAAGCAAAACCCCCACAAACAAACAATATCAGCAGAGTCCGTATTACCGCCGCCCCACCCGGAATTACATGTCGTTTCGCTTTCTGCATATCGGACCCTGTCCAAGTTATCGCCTTCGCTAACGCAGCCAACCGGACCGGCGCAGCAAGACTATTTCCTGTTCAGGGTATCGACAGGCCTTAACCACGAATAAATCACTATTTGACAATATATAGAATTACGGGCAAAGAAGCCCTGATAGAAGCTTTTTTGCATTTGTGGATAACGCAAAACCAACAGTTATCGGCCCTGTTTACCACTGGGCATGTTCGACACTGTCGTCCGCGCTAAGCCACTTTTCCTTGGGGTTATAAACCCAGCCAGCCATGTTCTTGCCAGGAGTAGTACCAAACCGCAGCGTACTCATCCCATTATAGGGATTAACCGGCAAGTCCTCCATATAAGGACCGCACAAGCCACCTAATTGGTGACGGGAATTCGTCCGGGAAGACAGACGTGTCACAAACAGTTCAACCGATACCGGCTCAACAGGATTATCAACGTTAAATTGAGGATAACGATTTTCGTGCTGAACACGATAAAGCTCCAACTGCGAACGAAGCATCAAAAGGTTACCCAGCAACTCACGTTCTGTGGGATCCCCGGAAGCGACACTCAAATGAGGGACTGCCAAAGCACCGACAATAATCAGAACCACCACTATCAACATCAGCTCGCCCAGGGTAATACCTCTGGTTCTCTCGCCTGAACTCATAACTACCTCCCCTGCCTTCCGACAGGTATATGTAATGCATAATACAACTACGCTATGTCTAAAGTCGGTACGCCCAGAACCAGACTTTCGCCAAAAGCATACCTGATAACCCTGTTAATAGCATCCAAAGGCCCGATAACAACACCGACCCGCCCCCGCCAAATCCGCACAACCGTAACAACCAATATGCCAGACCATATACTTGTAACGGTTGTCATATCTATGCGGATATTAACTGAACCTGAGACATTTTTTTCAAATCCCCGAAAATTGCCCCTATTGGGTCCGAATACCCAGGCTTGTTGTCCGGTAACCAAAAGGCATATTACCCAAACAGGAACCGAGACGCGTAAGCGGCCGGATAAGACCACTAAAAACCATACTTAACCCAACCACCAAACAGGCGAAAGAAACCACTACGAACGCTTACCCTTGTTTTCGCCATAAATTTACCCTAAAATGCCCCCAACATGAAGAATATTGAACAGGCATTAACCCAATACTGGGGCTTTAACAGCTTCCTGCCGCTTCAGAAAGAAGCCATGCAGTGCATTAGCTCCGGGACCGATTCGGTCGTCGTACTGCCGACCGGCGGGGGAAAATCACTATGTTTTCAGGCCCCCGCCCTAACCATGCCCGGCCTGGCACTGGTTGTCTCACCTCTAATATCACTTATGAAAGACCAGGTCGATGCCCTTAAAGAATGCGGAGTACCCGCCGAACGACTCGACAGCTCACTTTCACCTTCCGAACAGCAAATCACCTTAAACCGAGCCCGCAACGACGAACTTAAACTGCTTTATATTTCACCCGAAAGACTGCTCTCTGATGGTTTTCTCGCAACCCTCAGCAATCTGAAAATCTCATTCATCGCCATCGACGAAGCCCATTGCGTCAGTATGTGGGGCCACGATTTCAGACCAGAATACCGACAGCTCGGCAGATTAAAAGACATCCTCGACGGAATAACCATCGCCGCCTACACCGCCACCGCCACCGACCATGTCCGCCAGGACATCGCCCGCCAGTTAAAACTCAACAGCCCCCAGATGCTCACCGGCTCCTTCGACCGGCCCAATCTCACCTATAAAGTCACCCCTCGTAAAAATATTTTCGCCCAGATATGCGCCGTGCTCAACCGACACAAAGGCGAATCGGGTGTCATCTACTGCATCAGCCGTAATAATGTCAACGAAATGGCCGCTCGACTAAAAGCTCAGGGCTATCGTGCCGCACCCTATCACGCCGGCATGGAAGATGAAGACCGAAAAAAAAACCAGGACCTCTTCATCACCGAAAAAGTTGACATCATCGTCGCCACCGTCGCCTTCGGTATGGGCATCGATAAATCCAATGTCCGGTTCGTCCTCCATTCGGGCATGCCCAAGTCACTTGAGCATTATCAGCAGGAGAGCGGAAGAGCCGGAAGAGACGGGCTCGAAGCCGAATGCTGCCTGTTCTATTCCGGCGGAGATTACGCTATCTGGAAAAAACTCATCGCCGACATGCCCCCAGAACCCCACAAAGTCGCCCTCGAAAAACTCAGCGATATGTACAACTTCTGCACCGCCGCAACCTGCCGCCATCAGGCCATACTAAATTATTTCGGACAGGAACTACAAAGCGAAAACTGCAACGCCTGCGACATCTGCCTCGGCGACCTGGACTTTATAGACGACGCTCTCATTATCGCCCAGAAAATCCTCTCCTGTATCGTCCGCGCCGAGCAGCGATTCGGCGGCAACTATATCGCTGAAGTTCTCACCGGCTCAAAAGACCAGCGTCTCCTCGAAAACCAGCACGACCAGCTCAGCACCTACGGCCTGCTCAAAGAACACCCGCAACGCACCGTCCGCGACTGGATCGAACAGCTCACCGGCCAAAAATATATCGAAAAGTACGGCGACTATAATGTCCTCCGGGTAACCCCAAAAGGCTGGCAGGCTATGAAGGGCCAAACCACCCCAAGACTGCTCAAACCCACCGGCAAAAAAAACAAAATCTCCAAAGTCGCCGCCACATCCTGGCAAGGCGTGGACAAAGAACTGTTCGAAAAACTCCGACAATTACGCACCCGGATCGCCGCCGAAAAAGGCATACCTGCCTACGTGGTGTTCGGCGATACTGCCCTGCGCGACATGGCCTACAGCAAACCCGAATCATCCGAAACATTCCTTGAAATCAAAGGCGTGGGCCAAAGAAAATGCAAACAATACGCCGAAATCTTCATTGCCGCCATAAAAGAATACTGCCAATAAAAATAACCATGCCAAAGGCCGGCACCGAGCCGTGTCACTCTTGCCCCTTGCCTCATGGACGCGTTGCTCAAACAAAAGCCGAGCCGCGTAAGACGCCGGATACGACCACCCAAAACCATTATTCTTGCCTGTTGCTTGATATTTTAAGTTATTTCCGTTTCAATATTGTTTAGAATTTCCAGCCCAGCTGGCTTAAGGAAAAAAAAGAGGATTTTGCCGGAGAATCATAATGCCAAAAATCAGCCAAAAACTTTTTCAAAGATTCACCTTCGCGACAACCCTACTCCTAATCGCTTTATCGACAAACTCTTACGCACCAGCCGACCAGCCCCCGCTCACCGCCGACATCAACGGCAACGGCAAAGTAGACCTGCTCGACCTCGCCCTACTGTTTGAACAATGGCTCAGCGAATCGGGAAACGTCCAGGCCCAGACCGAAATACGCATACGCTCCGATCAGGAATTTTCAATCGTCCTGCTGCCAGATACCCAAAACTACTCCGACTACAAACCGGAAGTTTACAATAGCCAAACCCAGTGGATCGCCGACAACCAGGACCAATACCGCATAAAATTCGTCCTCCACGAAGGCGATTTCACCAACCACAACGCCCTCCGCGAATGGGACAACGCCACCATCGCCATGGCAAACCTGGACAATGCTAACGTACCCTATGTCGCCGTTCCCGGCAATCACGACACCGGCGCCGACGGAAAAACAGCTACCCGTGATATGTCATATTTCAACCAGTACTTTCCGGTCTCACGTTTCGCTAACCTGGTCGATACCTACGAACCCGACCACGCCGAAAACAGCTATCACTACTTCACCGCCGGCGGCACCGACTGGCTCGTTATGGCATTGGAGTTCGGCCCCCGAATTGAAATACTCAACTGGGCCAACAGCATAGTCGCCGACCATCCCCACCGCCGCGTCATCGTTGTCACCCACGCTTATATGTATTCCGATGAAACCAGAATCGGCACCGGCGACAAATGGAACCCTCACGCTTATACCGTTTGCCAAACCGCCCTCGACGACGAAGTATGTAACGACGGCGATGAAATATGGGACAGCTTCGTCAAACGCCACCCCAACATTTCATTTGTCTTCAGCGGCCACATCCTCAACGACGGAGTCGGCACCCTAATCAGCACCGGCGAAAACGGCAACCTCGTCTACCAGATGCTCGCCAACTACCAGTTCGAAGACAACGGAGGCAACGGCTATTTCCGAATCGTTTCGTTCTCACCAACCGAACAAAAAGTCCGCGTCCAGACCTACTCACCCTGGCTAAACAAATGGAGAACCGAACCCGACCAGCAATTCGAATTCTCCCAGGTAGACCTGACCACCCCCTAGCAAACTACCCAAAACCCCAGACAGTCCAGCCTGTCCAGTTTTGTCAACTCTGTCCACCACATCCATAAAAAAACCCACCAAAAACGAGGATTTTCCCGGAAAAATTCATCCAAAATTCAAAAAAACAAAAAAAAATCGTCAAAAACCGGGCATCCCAATCCAAACCGCGTCGAAAAACCCCACCGCAAACACGACTTTGCCAACGCGATAAAGCCCCAAACAGGCATATTTACAACCACAACCACCACCTCCATGCCCCCAAACACTTTTTTTACACCCCAATATCCCCAATCGCGCTGATTTCGCTCCTTAAATTTGCGCTTTAAGGAGAACCACATACCCGAAAAAACCGTTTTAAGCCGCCATCGCGCCCATGAAATCACCTTCGCGCTCACAAAAACAAGCACTTACACTCCAAATTTCTGATGAACTTAATCGTTTTGAATCACCTTTTTGACGATACTATCCATTAAACCCTTGGTTTTCCAAGACCCGCCGTAAGTCAAAATCGAAAACGCGTACCGCCGATCCCCCCCATCAACACAATAACCACTTAGCGAACGAGTATTATTGATATACCCCGTTTTGGCATTAATCTTCCCGTCACAGAAATCTTCCTCAAACCGGTTCGCCTTTGCCAGTGTCCCCGCCTCCGGGGTCGCCAGAGACGAAAAATAAACCTCACTCGCCCCATGTCCCGCCATATAAACCAGCACCTTGGTTATACATTCCGCCGACACCCGATTTTCCTTACTCAACCCACTGCCGTCATCAATCTTATATTGACCCGCCACCACGCCTATCTTATCCAGAAACGCCCCCACCGCGGCCCTGCCGCTGCTCCACGAACCCGCCTCCAACCGGGAACCCGAACGACCTTTTACCGCCCCCAGCGTCTTTATCAATGCTTCCGCCGCCAGATTCAAACTATCACGATTAGCACGGTTAATCACCAGTTTCAGGTCAGTTTTGTGAACATGAACAACATCCAGACCCACTGGCAAACTCCCATCATCTCCCCGCACAGGCCGACCAACCATTCGGCCCTCAATACTAATCCCATTCCGCAGCAGCGTCTCACACATCACCGTCGCAAAAAACGCGCTCGGCCTGTCAATCGTAACATTAATCGTCTGGGCCCGATGGCAATTCGCTCGAATCGTAATATTATTCGTGCCAATCTCCCGCGATGCCCACGAAGTATTAGACCCTTTGCTGGTCGTCTTGCATTTATTGGTCAGCGAAGCGTAGCTGGTTTTAGGAAAAACTTCATATTTAACCAGTTCGCCCGGCCAGGTCGGCTCCAAAATAAGGTCCAGACAATTGGAATTAAAATTCAAACCCGCCACCTCAGCGGCATACCATTTGTTAGACTGGTCAATAGGCCACGAAGGATGAAAACGCTCATCATCAAAGATAAACGCGTCAACCACCATATCACCCTTTATCACTTCTATGCCCCGCTTTTTCAGTTCCGCCGCGACCCGCTCAAAAATATCCGCTATCGACTCATCACGAACCCCCGCCAAACGCCCATCACCGGTCAGCGGGTCACCCGCACCAATTACAACCAAATCATCCCCTTGCATAGCAAAGATAGTTTCAAATACAAAATCCTCACCCAATCCATCCAGGGCTGCCGCCGTGGTTATCAGCTTCATATTACTGGCTGGTGCCAAAGTGCGTGACTCGTCACGCGAAAAAACCGGCTTTCCGCTGCCCAGCTCCACAATTTGTATCGAAAAACTCGTTTTGGCATGGTCCTTCCCGGCCAAAAGACTATCAATAGAACCGCTCAGAGATGCCGAATGACCCGCCGCGACGAATATCGACAAATGAACAACCAACCCCAGCAGCAAAACCCGTAAACGCGTCAACTTCGACCTCCGCCATCACAAACAGCTACAAAACAAATACTTAAACCTTATCAGGATGTATGTATTAACACAGCTCCACCCAAAAATCAACCCCCCGGCAACCGGACTCAGGCTATTCTAATCATTTCTGCCAATACCTGCCGATAGAAATAATGAAGCTGTAATAAATTTCAACGTACTTGGCAGAGGTACGCCCGAATGAGCAGTATTCCACCCAACATACTTGGCTCGATTGTCCAGGCTCAAATAGCCGCCAAGGAGACCGCGCGCGATCAGGACGCTAAAAGAAATAAGCGTGTTTCCGACTCCAGAGAACTCGCCCGGCTGGCGGACCAGCAAACCCACGAGGTAGAAAACACCGACCAGGCAGAGCAGCTCCGCGTCCACAAGGAAGGCGACCAGGACCGGGAATCTCAGCACGAACCGCTGGATTCTTATGAACACACCCCTTCCGAAAAATCACAAGAAGAAACACTTGAACAGGAAATCCCCGCGCCAAAAAATATCACCCCCAGTGATTCAGACGACGAACCGCCGCACATTGATTTATCAGTGTAAATTTCCCCATCCCCACTTTAAAAAAAGTAGGGCTCCGGTCTGTAGGAGGCAGTCAGGCCGGAGCCCCGATCCAGGGCAGAATTTAATCTTGTTGGATAATTGCTTTCAGTTTGAGGTCTGCAAAATAAACGTCGCTATCACAAATCGACCAAAACAGATATAAATCATTGCTTTAAGCCAACCCAAACAACGACAGCTTCCGAACTTATCCGGAAACTAGTAAAGCATATCTTTCTCTTCCATAAAAACTCTCCAAAAAACTATAATATTTTATACCCCAATTCTTCCGAGAGTTTTCAGGGCGAAATCAGTTACGTTGATTTCACCTCTATAGTAAAATTCAAATCCGCTTCGGGCAAATAAACTTGCCATTTTTATTCCAGTCCCCCCGCCGGTTATAACGGTCGTATCACCTGTAACAATCATAACGAATATACCGCCCGGTATCGGACCATAAAAAAAGCGCCCGCAGTTAAACGGACGCTCAAAAAAGTCAAAATTCAGCGGTCGGACAGTATCAGGTTCCCTGCGAAACCTCGGCAGGTTCTTCGTTTTCGTTGTTCTGCTCATCCACGGGAACTTCAAGCCCTTCAAAGTGCAGATGTTCATCCTTGACAGTAACCTTGACAAGATTTTTGCCCTTGAGATTACCGCGGAGAATATCTTCGCTAAGCGGGTCTTCGACATATCGTTCGATAGCACGACGCAGCGGTCGGGCCCCGAATTCGGGATTGTAGCCTTTGTCGATAAGGAATTCCTTGGCAGCTTCGGCAACTTCCAGTTCGAAGCCCTTTTCGCTAACTCGTCCAAAGACTTTCTTGAGTTCATAATTAACGATAATTTCCAGATGCTCACGAGTAAGCGAGCGGAACATAATTACATCATCGAGACGATTAAGAAATTCCGGTCGGAAGTAACGTTCGACTTCCTTGAGAATCCGGTCTTTCATCTTATCGTAATTGCTTTCTTCGGTGCGTTTGCCGAACCCAAACCCAGACTGGTTCTTAATCAGGTCCGCGCCGATATTACTGGTCATAATCAGAACCACATTACGGAAGTCCACATGCCGGCCGAAACTGTCGGTCAAACGTCCTTCTTCCATAATCTGGAGCAGCATATTGTAAACATCCGAATGAGCCTTCTCGATTTCGTCCAGCAGCACCACCGAATAAGGACGACGACGAATGCGTTCGGTCAACTGGCCGCCCTCTTCGTAACCGACATATCCGGGAGGGGCACCAATCAAACGAGAAACATTGTGTTTCTCCATATATTCGCTCATGTCCATCTGAATCAGAGCGTCTTCATTGCCGAACATAAATTCAGCCAGGGCCCGCGCCAACAGGGTCTTACCAACGCCGGAAGGACCGACGAAAATAAAGCTGCCCATAGGACGATTGGGGTCTTTCAGGCCACTGCGGCTACGTCGTACGGTTTTGGATACCGCGTTGATGGCTTCGTCCTGACTGACCACGCGTTTATGCAGTTCGTTTTCGAGTTCGAGCAACCGTGCGGCTTCTTCTTTTTCCAGTCTGGTCAGAGGCACACCGGTAATATTGCTAACTACCTCAGCGATGACTTCCTCGTCAACCACGCCGTCGATTTCATTATTAGTATCCCGCCATTCATGCTGCATAGCGGTTTTCTTTTCCAGCATCTTGGTGGCTTCATCACGCAGGTCTGCGGCTCGCTCATAGTCAGCGTTTTTGACCGCTTCATCCTTTTCGGACTGCAAGCGTTCGATTTCTTTTTCCAGCTCGGTCAAATCCGGCGGCTTGGTCATGGTTTTCAATCGTACCCTCGCCCCGGCTTCATCGATAACGTCGATGGCTTTATCAGGCATACATCTGCCGGTAATATAACGACCAGCCAGCTCGACGGCCTGAACCAAAGCCTCATCCTCGATACGGACACGATGATGAGCTTCGTAACGGTCACGCAGCCCTTTGAGAATCTCAATGGTTTCCTGTTTGTTCGGCGGCTCAACAATAATGGTCTGAAACCGCCGTTCCAGGGCACTGTCCTTTTCGATATATTTGCGATACTCATCCAGAGTTGTCGCACCAATACACTGAATCTCACCGCGGCTAAGAGCGGGCTTGAGAACATTGGAAGCGTCGATAGCACCTTCGGCACCACCGGCACCAACCAGCGTATGCAGCTCATCGATAAAGAGCATCACGTTCTTGGCCCGGCGAACTTCGTTCATAACCGCCTTGATGCGTTCCTCAAACTGACCGCGATATTTCGTACCGGCCACCATCATCGCCAGGTCCAGCACGACCAGACGTTTACCCGCCAAAAGCTCAGGCACCTCATGATTGATGATATTCTGAGCTAACCCTTCGACAATAGCGGTCTTACCAACACCGGCCTCACCGAGCAGAACCGGATTATTCTTGGTACGACGGCAAAGAATTTGAATTACACGTTCGATTTCCTTGCTGCGACCGATGACCGGGTCCAACTGACCCTGAATCGCAAGCTCGGTCAAATCGCGGCCGAAACTGTCCAGCGCCGGCGTCTTGCTCTTGCCGCCCTTGGCAGTACGTTCGGCACCTCGTGAAGCGGACATGGGAGAGCTGCCCATGCTTTCAGTATCCATACCGGCACCGAGAAGATTCAATACTTCCTCACGGACATCCTCGAGCTTGAGTCCCAGATTCATCAGAACCTGAGCAGCCACGCCATCGTTTTCACGCAGCAGCCCCAGCAGGAGGTGTTCCGTGCCAACATAGTTATGATTAAGCGAACGGGCTTCTTCGATAGCATATTCGATAACCTTTTTGGCCCGCGGGGTCTGAGGGAGTTTACCCATCGTGACCATATCGGGACCACTCTTAACAAGTTTCTCGACCTCAAGGCGGACCTTGCGCAAATCCACATCCAGGTTCTTCAAAACATTGGCACCGACCCCGCTGCCTTCCTTGACCAGACCCAGCAAAATATGCTCGGTTCCAATATACTCGTGGTTAAAACGCTGAGCCTCTTGATTAGCCAGAGCCATTACCTTACGAGCCCGATCTGTAAATCTTTCAAACATGGTTCTCTCCGCTTTGGTGAAAACTTCAGTTACAACAATTGATTGTATGTCTTACTTTACATCTATTCAAGCAAGAACCATGCCAATACCACTCGCACGGCCCTTCATATCATACCCGCGGCAAATCACATATAATAAAGTCATGTTATCAAATCCGGGTTTCCTGTTCCCAACCACCGTTTTGGGCACGGCTCGGGAAAATTCAACCCGCTTTTTCCCATAACATAAACTCATAGCAGGCAAAAATCTTATCGTCATTTCTCCTGCCAATATTTGCCTAATTAAGGAGTAACCGGCCATTTTGACCTTTTGCCCCTTTTATTGACAAAATCACATCTATATTATGGGCCGACCAAACGGTTATGGGACCATCATAATCCTAACAGCCACTACAGAAACAACTTGACACTACCGCGGGTGTAGTTGACAATGACTTTTGTTCATTAGGGAAACTCGAGTAATAAAACTCATCGTAAAAAGACTAAAGGATATTAGAACCGGTTTACACTTTGAAAGGAAGTCCTATGGAAGCTCGTTATAATGCACCTATAAACAGTAAGTTAGCCTCGATTTTGGGGCTGGTGGCCGTAATTTTTGTTGTTATCGTTATCGCCCTGTACGTCTCAGTGGTAAATATCGGCGGTGACGAGGTCGGCCTGGTGGAAAAGAAATTCGGCGGCGGCAAGCTCCCGGCCGGGCGAATCTTAGCGGTCAGCGGCGAAAATGGTTTTCAGGCCCAGACCCTGGAACCGGGCTGGCATTTCTTTTATTGGCCCTGGCAGTACGATATTGAAAAAGTTTCCGTTGTCCAGGTACCCCAGGGCAGTCTGGGCGTGGTACAAACCTCAGACGGCATAAGTCTACCTGAGGGAACGATTTACGCGACAGAATGGGATAAGCCCGATAAAATGATAGATGCCGCCTACTTTCTTACCGAAGGCAAGGGCTTTAAGGGACCGCAGCTTACGGTACTAAAGCCCGGTAAATATCGACTCAATACCAAACTTTTTACCGTCAAAACCGAAAAACTGACCAATGTCGCAATCGGCACGGTAGCGGTTATTAAGAGTAATGTTGGGCAGGCCATGAATACCGAGAACCGTCTTGTACCCCAGGGCAACCGCGGCATCTGGGATGCCCCTTTTAACGAAGGACAATACTATCTGCATCCTGAAGCTTATGAAGTAACCCCCATCAGCGTTCGCCAGCAGAAAGTCAGCTATACCGCCGAAGATGAATCAGGTGAAAGTAAAATAAAATTCATGAGGCCTATCACCGTCCGCAGTAAAGATGGTTTTACCTTCCCTGTCGATGTGCGTATTACTTATGTAGTCAAGGCCCAGGATGCCCCAAAGGTCGTGGCCAGTGTCGGGGACGATGATATGGTACTCAGCAAGCTGGTAACCCCAAATGTGCGAGCTATCTTCCGTAATAATGCTGAAAAAGTTAAGGCTTTGGAATATGTCCAGAATCGGTCTGTCCAGGAAGAACAATCCGCGGTTATGCTCAGTGAAGATATGGCCAAATATGGGGTGACCATCCTGGCGGTACTGATTGGTGATGTCGGAGATGAAGAATCTCTGGGTAACCTGCTCAAAACCCAGACGGACCGCGAAATCGCTGTTCAGGAACAAGAAACTTTTCAGGAACAGCAGCGGGCGGCTGAGCAGGAAAAAGCCCTGAAACGCACCGTCCAGGAAGCCGAAGAAGAAATGCGACTGGCAACAGCGGCGTATGAAGTGAAAATCGCGGAAGAGAAACGTCAGCAGATTAAAATTAGCGCCGAAGCCGAAGCCGAACGCGTGACAATCACCGCCGAAGCTCAGGCTGAGGCATTCAAACTCGTCGCCGGCGTTATCGGTGAAAGCAATGCCGCGTTAATCGAAATCATGAAAATCGTCGCTGAAAACAACATCCAGATTACCCCGCAGGTCTTTTCCGCCAGCGGTGGCGAAAACCAAATGTCCAACGCCCTGATGGGTACTATCCTGAAGGACATGATGGATAAAAAAATCGAGAAACCCAAACCGTAACCACTCTGTTTGACAAACAAAAATGACAGGGCCGCGAACCAAATGGCATTCGCGGCCCTGTTTTTTTATTCGGCGGTTATCACTAAATTATGATACACCTTATTGCCGCATGAATCGGAGAAAATCAGTGTTACCAGATAGCTACCCGCTTCGGGCAGTTCAAAGCTGAAATCGAATTTTTCTTCCTGTGCATCGAAAATTTCGTCTGCCGGTAAAGCAAACTTATATTCCTCAACGGAATTAACCGTATAGCTCAGGCCCGCCAGTGTGCTTAGTCCATCCTTAGCCTGTGCCCGTATCCGGCAATTAAGCTCATCGACATCATACTCGAGCTTGGCGATTTCCGGTGGGGTATTGTCTATCAGAACCGGACCGGTCACCCGCGCGTCCGTCAGTGTCGCGGCCCCAGTGTTATCCGCCGCATCACTGGCAATTACTTTAATCTCATAATAGCCGTCGGCCAGAGTCATGCCATCGAAATCATATTTCGGGGTCTTGAGTTCTTTAGCGATTTTAATCCAACACTGAGCCTGTGCGGGCCTAACATAAACCTCGTAAGTTAATTCATCCTGATTGACATCTTCGGCTTCCCACTTTACCGAGTACATCTGAGGGGCCGCTTTTTTACCGTTGCCGGACAGCTTTTCCACTTTGGGTATATCAACACTGAGCTTACTAATCTTCGGGGCAAGGTTAGGAGTGATATAGGCCAGTTTAACGCAGCGGACCAGCGGGGTCTTCACGCCGTCCGAGCCTAACTCCAATTTATATTGCAGAAAACGCGCCGGCGGTGAAGTTATCGCATTGTTATCCGCCAGCACTTCCGCCTGAGTCCATCCGTTCCAGGGGCCTTTCTCGGCTTCTGCGGTGTTACCCGAACGAGTGCGGAATTTAATACTCGTACCGGCTGGTATCTCCGCGTCAATCATCAGGTTCCCCCAGCGTGATACCTGCTTGGCGTCAATAGCCGGACTCTGGTAATAACCTTCAGGGGCAAAACTCGTATCCAGCTTAATCAGCCGAGCCGGGTTACCCGTCGCCGTAAAAACACTGCTTTCCGGGCCCATGACCACACTGGTAATCTGCGGTGCGGGCATAGTGCTGTAAAGTTCGATTGCCTCCAGCGTATCGACATCCAGCGAAATCAATTTACCCTCGTTGCCGGTAGCCAGCAATAATTCACCGTTGCCGGCCCAGGCCATGTCCATAATCGCTACCGGCTGACTAAACAAGGTCTTGACAAAACCCGCCGGGGTAATCTGATAAACATCATTGGCACTGCTGCGTTGGCCGGGCACTGCCATCGACGGTCGGGCCAGGGCTGAACGAGATTCCGAAGAATCATCCTCCTTCTTACTACCATTGTCAGCAGTTTCGGTCGTGCCGGGCGCAGTTATAGTTTTGGTATCCGCTTCCAAATTATTATTTTTCTGAGCCGCCCCCTCTGCCGCGTTACTATCATTTTTTTCTTCCACACCCGGCCGCGTCGGGGTTTGGCCGTTGTTGTCATCGCGTTTGACAATTGCCTCATGGCTTCGACCGGATTCATTATCCGAAAGTACCAACGTCAAACCCGGACGAGCCGCGCCGACATCAGCGGTCGCGGCGTAAAGATTGCCTGCCTCATCAAATACCAGCGAACTTATTTCCGCATGTTCGGAATCATAAACCACCACCGCCTGACCAGAGGCCGGGTCAATACAATAAATCAAGCCATTCTCACCAGAGCCGGCAAAGAGTTTACCATCGGGCGACCAGGCCAACGACAACAGATTACTTTCCGGGGCCTTAAAAACCACTTCCGGCACACCGTTATCTGGTTCCAGACAAATCACTTTACCTTCCGGCCCTGTCGCCAGATAAACCTTACCGTTCGGTGCGGTAACAATAGACCAGATGTAATTAACTATATCATCACAAAAAATTTCCTCACCCGCCGCCCCGTCATTCTCAAATCTCAGCAGCTTGGCACTTCCTGCAGTCACCCCGGCCAGCAGCCGGCCCCGGCCATCGAAGCCCAGACTGAAAACATGCACCGGGCCGTCACCGACCGGCTCGTATATCATCTGCCGCTCGCCGCTGGCACTGACCTTAAAAATAAAACCCCGGCCACTGGTGGCAAGATAAACCCCGCCATCCAACCCACCCACCATATCGTTCACCAGCCAGGTATCGCAGGGGTCATCCATCAGCATCGTCGAATCATAGGCCAGGCTGATTTCACCCTGGGAGTTTATAAGTGTACCGTTTGGGTCGCCGCCCTTGAGGGCTTCTTCGGTGTGGTGCTCCACATAAACGGTATGTACCGCAACAGCGGTCATGGTCAACAAAAGGGAGATTAGAATAGCAAATTTCTTCATTTTGGGCTTCCTTAACAGGGTTCTTTCCTACCTCTCCTTTTTAGTCGAGGATGGGCCGATGTGCAACCTTCATTTTTGGTAAGCGTTCACGGTATTGGGACATAAAAAAAGGCAGGCGCCTCAGATGGGCGACCTGCCTTCTGTCATCTATATATTTTTGGGAATTCACCGTTCCCCAAAAAACTCAGAACTAGATATCGTCATCCTCTTCGTTGTCCTCAAAGTCGGGCAAAATATCCTGATTCTGGTCCAGGAAACCTTCCAGTTTGCGCGCCCGGACGGGGTGCTGAAGCTTACGAATAGCTTTGGCTTCGACCTGACGAACACGCTCGCGGGTCACTTTGAATATCCGACCAACTTCTTCCAGAGTATAAGTATAGCCATCGCCAATACCGTAGCGAAGTTTGATAATCTCACGCTCACGATAGGTCAGTGTCCGCAGAACGGCATCAATTTTATCCTTGAGCATTTCCTGCGTAGCAGCCATTACCGGCGACTCAGCGGAATCATCTTCGATAAAATCGCCAAAATAACTGTCCTCCGACTCGCCTACCGGCCTATCCAGACTGATAGGATGACGGGCGATTTTCATTACCCGCCGAACTTCGCTAATGGGCATGTCGGCCTGCTGGGCGATTTCCTCAATCGAAGGCTCGGAACCGAATTCCTGCTGAAGTTTCTTGCTGATATTCCGCAGGCGGCTCATGGTCTCAATCATGTGTACCGGGATACGAATAGTCCGGGCATGGTCGGCGATGGCACGAGTTATGGCCTGCCGAATCCACCAGGTCGCATAGGTACTGAATTTATAACCGCGACGATATTCATATTTGTCAACCGCCCGCATCAGGCCGGTATTGCCTTCCTGAATAATGTCCAGAAAACTCAGGCCCCGATTACGATATTTTTTAGCAATTGAAACCACCAAACGCAAATTACCGCCGGAAAGTTTCCGCTTGGCAGATTCGTATTCCGCGAAAATACGACGTATCGAACGACAGCGATCTTCCAACTGCTCAGGGGTTTCCAACGCCAGTCCCATCAAGCCTTCCAGCTCTTCCTGGACAACCATCACGTCGTCTTCAGTAAGTCTTTCTGCCTTGGGGTCAGCGATATTACGCTGCAAACGGCACATCTTACGTAAAATATTGCTCAGCTTGCCCATTACCGGCTGGATACGGCTGGTACGAACAGCCAGTTCTTCAATCAGAGTCGCGACATGACGACGACGACGATGAAGCTGCTTTTCCAGAACCTTACGGGACGCCGGGTCCGCTTCTTCATGAATCTGGCGGAACAACTGCTGATTGACATCCATTATCCGGTGAATCGTTTCCAGGTTCGCCGGCATGCGACGCAGGGTCGTCGCCTTGGCAGCCGGAGTCGAAATCCGCATCGTACGATCAAAAGGCAAAGCACCCTGCTGCACCTGCTCCAGAATCGAAACGACATGCGTCATGGCAAAATCACTTTCCAGCACTTTACGGCGGAAAGCCATGCGAGTCAGCTCAATTTTCTTGGCCAGAGCGATTTCATCTTCACGCTTGAGCAACGGAATTTCACCCATCTGAGTCAGATACATCCGCACCGGGTCATCGGTACGACGCTCCGGCTCAGATACACTCAGGTCTTTCTCCAACTGCTCATCCTGGGAATCCATATCATCATCGTCATCATCACCTTTGGATGCCTGACGAGACTCCAGGTCGGCTTCGTCAATCAGTTCGATACCCAGGTCGTCCAGAGTCATCAACAGACTGTCCAGCCGCTCCGGGGAAATATTATCATCAGGAAGTTTTTCGTTCATTTCCTCATAGGTAAGGAAACCACGGTCTTTTGATTTTTGAATCAGAGCCCGAAGATTTTCATCGAGCACCTGATTTTTCGCGAGCTTCTCGGCGATAGAGTCTTGGGCCGGAGCCTGCTGGGCCACTACTTCATTATTATCATTGGGTATTTTGGTTTCTGCCGTCAAGTTTTGACTCCCTGTCAACATGGTTTAGTATGTCTAAATAACGAATATAATTACAACGTCAATTCAACGTACCCCGATCCGGCGTGGGTCGGGCCGGAATTGCGATTGGTAGTCCCGCAACATTGCCGCTTGAGCCTCCGGGCCAAACTGCTGGGCCTCGCCTACCGCCATCTGCTTTATCGCCTGGCGAGTGTTTTCCTCACGAAGCCTCTTAATATTTTCCAATGCGCCATTCAGCGTATTTATATAATTCTCCCGTTCTTCGCCCGCGGCCGCTAAATCGGTTATGACCACGGCCATCTCCGGGCTCTGGCAGCGGGCCAAAAGCTGGGCCAAATTACCTTCGGGGTTCTCCCGATAAAAATTCCAAATTATATCTGCCGCGCCCAAAAGGACCGGCTCACTAATCTCCTCGGTCGGGTCAGGGATAACTTCCGCCACGGCCGGAAAAAACTGGGGCTGATTCAACAGCACTTCCAGAATCTCACGATGAGCCCGCGACCTGCCGTTCAGGATTCGACCACTGCCCTGCCGTAATACCGGCTGGGTTTTGCCCGCGTTGGGGCGACCGCCGCGACGGTCCAGGCCCCGCACCATTCGGCCCACTTCGTCAGTCGGAATGCTAATCAGCTGAGCGACATGATTCAGCAGAAAACCGCGAGCGATACCGTCCATAGTGCCCCGGCCAAAAGCCGCTGAAATAGTACCCAAAAATTCCGTCACCGCCTGTTTGCGCCCGTTAATTGTATCAGCGCTCTCCAGCCGCGCCAGAGTATTACGCCATTTATAATCCAACGCGTCCACCGCGCCAGCCAAATGTTCTTCAAAAGCCTCACGGCCATACGCCGGCAGAAAATCACCGGGGTCACTGCCTTCCGGAAGGGTCGCGATTTTAACCTCTATCTGCTGTTCAAAAAATATCTCTATCGCACGGTCAGCCGCCTTGCGACCAGCATCGTCCGAATCAAAAACCAGAATTATCCGGTCTGCATACCGCGAAAGCACACGAGCATGTTCCGAAGTCAAAGACGTGCCCAGCGTGGCAACCACATTATTCAATTCGTACTGGTGAGCCATAATGGTGTCGGTATAACCTTCAACCACTACCGCTGTACGTGTCTTTACGATGGCATCTTTGGCAAAGTTCAATCCGTATAACGAACGGCTCTTGTCAAACAGCACGCTTTCCGGACTATTGAGGTACTTCGCCGGGTCGTCGCCCAGCGTCCTGCCGCCAAAAGCGATTATTCGCCCCAGAGCGTCAATCACCGGAAAAATCAGCCGGTCACGAAACCTATCATAAAAACCACCCGAATCACGTTTGATAACCAAACCCAACTGGCTCAGCTGATTCAGGTCAACACCATCGTCTGTGGCGGCCTTTACCATAACTTCCCAATCGGTCAAAGCCAGGCCCAGCCCGAAACGCCGCACTGAATCTGCGCTGATTTTGCGACTGCGTATATACTCACGCGCCGAGACGCCTGCCTGTTCATCTTCCAGCCGACTGCGAAAGAAACGGGCCGCCCAACGATTGACACGCTCCAGCGTGTTACGGTCGGCGAGACCTTCCTCATGCTGAATTTCCTTTTCCGGCAGGGATATACCGTGTCTCTCTGCCAGAAGAATAACCGCCTCCGGAAAAGACATCTGCTCACGACGCATCAAAAAGGTTATCGCGTTGCCACCTGTACCACAGGCAAAGCACTTGAATATCTGCTTTGTGGGGCTGACATACATCGAAGGCTTGCCGTCATCATGGAACGGACAAAGCCCGACCATCTCCCGGCCTCTGCGGGCCAAAGATACATAACTGCTCACCAATTCGACTATGTCCACGACCTGCAGAATCTGATTGATATGATTCTGGTCAAAATACTTAGGCACAGCTTCCTTCTTCTATACAATCGCCCCTCGTGGAGAACGCCAACAACTTCTCAATATCTCTTAAATCACGAAAGTATACCACCCAATATCAGTACTGTCAAACGACTTGGCAGGATTTGTTAATTCACTATTGGTTCTGTTAGTTTACTACAAACCACAGGGCAATATAGGCAAACTACGCATTTTAACAGGACCAAATTACCTATCTTGACATATTTAACAATAATGGTGGAAAAGCCCCCGAAAAGCCCAAAAAAAAACTGCCCGCATCGAGCCCCGAATTAACAGGGATCCATGCGGGCAGAATTGATAAACTACTTATTTTACAGTATGTTACTTAGCTTTACGACGACGAATGAACATTAAGCTGCCCAAAGTCAAGAAACCAACTGTCGCTGGCTCTGGAACTACTGAATTACTGTAGGTAATTATGATATTTTCATCCAACTCAAGATTCACAACTACCAAACCCTGAGCAAGAGCAATAACTGCATCCGGCTGATTTGGCGAAACAGTTATCGAATCAAGCTGCCAGCCAGCCGGAATCAACTCGATAATTGTGTAGCAACCGGGATCCAATTCGTAGGTCTCACAATCGCCGTTACCCAATTCGAGAGTATCGCCGGTGTCAAACCAGCAACCCGTAAACGAAAACAACTCCGTACTGTTGGGGTTTTCGGGAGTCACCTTACAAATAGTAATCGACGTGGCAGCCTGAAAACCATAAGCAGGAACAGCGACCAAAGCAAGAGCTAGTACAACCCCCAGAAGCAATTTCTTCATAACATTTCCTCCTGATTTCGTAAATTCGGCAGAAAACTGCCAGTATATTTAATTCCAAAGAAACCGTAACCACACACAAATACGGCACTTATTGCACACAACACCAGCAAGGCACATAAAAGAACCTCACAACACGTCCTGATTATAGTCGAACGCCTTACCAAATCAAGAGAATTTTTATGATTTTAGTTTTTTTTGATTACTGCCGGTGAGAATCCTTAAAGTTTTGAACAAGAAGCCAGCCATTGTATCTCCCTTTGCTACACTATCAGCGACATAGGTCTCGTTGCCGAAGGGCGAGTATTCATAATGACGCACGACATTGGCCCTGTCCTGTATAATGATTGACAATCTTACTCTGATAGGTTATGTTATCGGCTTGCGAAAAAGTGGCTTTATTTCATTTACCCCGGGAGATACGCTCATGTTTACCCATCGTATTAAATATCTGTCAGCTATGGCGGTTACGGTTATTTTTGTGATTGGTGTTTCTGTTTGTCCAGCTCAGACCGAGGATAAGATCGCTCCGGTAGTCGAGAATCAGGAGCAGGAAATCATTCCGCCAACGGTCAAGACTCCATCTAACCCTGTGGCTGAGAACAAAGAAACGGCCGCAGAGCGACCGGTTGAGGAAGTTCAGGTTCCTGAGCCGACTGAGGATGCCGATGTCGCGGAAGTCCCTGCTGCGTCTGCTTTTATGGCTCGTATTATCGGTGACGATGTGAATATTCGCACGGGGCCTGCAACCATTTACTACCCGGTGGGGCAGCTGAAAAAGGGCAGCAGCGTTATTGTTAATAACGTTAAGCAGGGTTTTGCCCAGATTTATCCTACCCCCGAATGTTTCAGTTATATCGCCAAACAGTTTGTAGAAATCAAAGATATGCCCGCTGCGGCAGAGGCCGAAGAAGCGACAAAAGCGACTAAGCTCGGCGTGATTACAGGTGAGAATGTCCGGGTTCGGGCGGGCAGCATCAAGGTTCCGCCGGCAAATGCCGATGTGGTCCAGACCAAGCTGAACAAGGGCGATTTGGTACATATTATTGGTGAACGCGATGAATATTACGAAATTGTCTGTCCGCCGGACACTTATTTCTGGGTGGCACTGGATTTTATCGAACGGACCGGCGGGGCTGACAAAGACGCAATTCGGGAATACGTCAATGCCGCCAGAGAAAAAGTTCTGGGCGACGGCCCGCACGCTCCGGGTGTGCTGACCGAGGCTGACCTGGACCGTAAGCTTTATCGTAACACGGTCGCACTTTATCAGGCCGAGATTGCCAAGCCGCTGGCAAGTCAGGATTTCGCAGCTGTTCGCCAGGCGATTGCCGATTTGTCCGAGAAGACCAAACTGCCCTCAATCAAGGGGTCACTGAGCAGTCTTTCCCGGCTTGTCAATCGTAATGAACTGGCGGTTGCGGCTGTCCAGCAGTCGCAGCAGCAGGATAAGCTGCTGGCTCAGTCTCTGGCGAAGATTGACGAAAGAGTCGAAAGTCTCGTCGCGGTCAGTGCCTCAGCCGATAATCCCCAAGAGATGGCCTTGCAGGGCAAACTCGTGGCCTCGGCGATTTTTACGGCACCTACCGACAATCGTCGCTACCTGATTTTCAACAAGCAGGGCGAAATCGAAGCCTATGTCGTGCCAGCCCATGACCAGCTTGATTTGGGGGGATGGGTTGATAAGGATGTTTCCATTATTGGCTTGGCAGAGGTTGACCCGATAAGCGGTACGCGGATTATCAAAGTTGAAAATCTGGTAGAAATGCCGAAAACAGAATAGTCAAATAATAAGGCGGACTTAACTGTTCGCTTTTTTTCCGCTATGAACAGCAATACTAATCAGGCGAGCAGGTCTTTGTAATCGGCGCAGTATTTTTTACGCTGACAGGCCCGGCAATTTGCTCCCTGCCAAATCTGGTCGAACTGCTCCATGATTTTATCGACGATTTCCGGGGCGTCGGTGATGATGCCGTTTTCAAAGTTGCGTCGGTTTGGGCTTTTGGCACCCATGCCTGCTCCGGTGAGGTTGGCTGAGCCGGTATAGGCGAATCGGCCGTCAAGGATTACGGATTTGAAGTGTACACGGGGGCATAAAATTCTCTCCAGTCCGTTTAGCAAATTGGGGTATCGGTCGAAGTCCTCCCTAAAGGCTGGGCCGGGCTCTTTGGCGTGGAGTAATCGCAGTTCAACGTTATTACCGACCAGATCGGAAAGGATTTCCAGAAACGGGACCTTTCGTCCGTTTTTTTCGACATACATATCTTTTATGTCGGCTGTGGCGATCCAGGCGAAATCGCGGGCCCGTGTCACCTGTTCACAGATTACCTGTTCGTATATCTCTCTGTCGGTAATAAACTCCAGCACGCCTGCTCCTGATTTATTCGGGCAGATTTGTATTCTTATCCTGTTACGGCTGCTGCGTGTGATTCTCGCTATCTTCTTTGGGGCGATAGAGCTTGCCGGTTTTAGCGGTTAATGAGGCCCGGAAAGTGCTGGTCGCTACCAGCCCGCCGAGGATAATCCCAACAATCCCAGGAATATTAACCTCAATAGCGTTGAGTGTGATGAAATGGCCGTTAAAACTCTCCGGCAGCAAGACACTAAACCCCATTCCTGTCAGGAAAGTGGTGGCGAAGAACATTATCAGGCCGGCAATAAAGGCGAAAATATATTTCATCAAGCACCTTTCATCAGATTCTAACGTCATTATAATGGTCCGAATGCAAATCGGCAACAGACAGATATTAATAGCTTTATGCCCCCGCTTTTCGGCTGACTAAAATAAGCACTTACGCACCGCAGTTTTTTTGAAAAAATTGAAAAATACCGTAATTACCACGATAGACACCGCGATTTCAACTTCGTACAATGGGCGGTATTGAGTGGAGTTGGTTTTTGGATATGACAAAAACCCCTTTTAAGGGAGAGGGCGAGAGGGCTGGCACCAACCGGCCAAAAGCGCGGGAGTGGTAATCGAGGCTTTTTTTATCCGCTGCGCCTATTAATATCGCAACTTCTTCTCTCTTCAAGGAGGTCGTCTTCGGATAGAGGAAGACCTCCTTGCCTTTTGTAAAATGCTCTAATCTAATAACTTACGTAATCCACGGCCCCAGTCTTCAATCACCATATACAAGCATGGTACAACCACCAGGGTAATTCCTGTAGCAAACAGAATGCCGAATCCAAGTGATATTGCCATGGGAATCATAAACCGGGCCTGCCGGGAAGTTTCCATTATCATAGGGCTCAGCCCCCCGAAAGTTGTCAGGGTGGTCAGCATGATAGGGCGAAAACGCCTTATCCCCGCCTGATGAATCGCTTCGAAAGCACTGAGATTACTCTGCTTACGCATTTCATTGGCAGTGCTAATCAGGACAAGTGAGTCGTTGACCACAACGCCGGAAAGCGCGACAATACCCATCAAACTCATTATGCTCAAACTGCCGTAACCCATGATGACATGGCCCAGAACCGCGCCGACAATGCCGAATGGTATTGCCATCATAACAATCATGGGTTGAAAATAGCTTTTGAACGGAATTGCTAGCAGCACATAAATCATTAGAATCGCGATGATAAATCCGCTGACCAGACTGCCCATGCTTTCGGCCATATCAGCCTGACGGCCTTCGAAGCCGTAAGACAGGCCCGGATATTTTTGTGACATCCTGGGCAGGATGTCGACGCTGAGTTTTTCTTGAATCAGCGTGGCTTCCTCGTCGGGTGTCGCGTTTGCGGTGACGGTAACTGTTCGTCGGGCATTGCGGCGATCGATTGAAGTGTATGACCGACCGCGTTCGACCTCGGCAACCTGCATCAGCGGGACATATTTGCCCTGGCTGGTGGTAATCAAGAGCTGCTCCAAATCGTATTCACTGTTACGCTGATTTTCGGGCAGTATTACGCGAACGCGGACCTCATTTCTTCCACGCTGCTGACGCAGGGCCTCGGCACCATAAAACGCATAACGTACCTGCCGGGCAATGTCAGCAACAGTCAGTCCCAGGGCCTGACCTTCCGGGGTGATTTTGAAGGCGATTTGTTCTTTGCCGGGGGTATAGCCGTCGTCGAGGTCTTTGACATTGGGGAAGTCCGCCAGGATTTCCGCCAGGTCAGCACTGGCCCGGTCCAGAACATCGATATTGCGATGACTGAGTTCGACTGTCAGTGACGCACCGCCGCCGGGACCGCCCCGGTCGGCTTCAAAACGAAGCATCTGCAAGCCCGCGATTTCGCCTACTGCCTGCCGCCACAATTCCGTAATTTTTGCAGTGCTGATAGGGCGAATATCTGGTTCGGTTAAATATATGCGGGCTTCAACCGTGTTTTCGTTGATTTCGGTGAATACCCCTTTGGAAAGTTTTTCGCCGCCGTTTTTCTCGATAAGCCGATATGCCGCCTGAGTCAGCCGTCTACTGACGGACCGGCTGTGCTCCAGAGGCGAGCCCACCGGCAACGTCGCGGTTACCACCGAATAATCCGACTCCACCCGCGGCATCAGGGTTGTGCCGATACGACCGCCCAGGACATAACCAATTACGATTATCAAGATAGCAAAAGATGCCGCCAAAGTCAGAGTACGCCACTTAATACAAAAATCCAGAAACGGGCCGAACCGGTTTTGGATGAATCTTTCATACGATTTGCTGAACCGCTGCTGGTGGGTATGAACAAAGTGTAAAACCGCTTTGTCGGGCTTTTGTCTTTCCGGGGCCAGATGCGCCGGCAGGATGAACAGACACTCAAATAGCGAAATGGAAAATACCGTAATTACCACCATGGGAATTACTATCCAGATTTTACCCATGAAGCCCGGAATGAACATCAAAGGCAGAAACGCGACAATATTGGTTAGAATGCTGAACACTACCGGGACCATTACATCGCGTGCGCCCTGGATTGCCGCCTGGCGATAGGTCATACCGCGATTGCGATATTCGTAGATGTTTTCGCCGACCACGATCGCGTCGTCAACCACGATGCCCAGCGCTACGATAAAAGCGAACATGGAAATCATGTTGATGGTTACGCTTATTGAGGGCAAAAACAAAAAACTGCCCAGGAACGAGATGGGAATCCCCATGGTGACCCAGAAGGCCAGTTTGATTTCCAGAAACAGCCCAAGCAATATCAGCACCAGCACCAGCCCCATGGCCGCGTTTTTCAGCAGCAGTTCCAGACGCTGGCGGTAGATGTCGGACATGTCACGACCAACGGTCCAGTTGATTCCTTTCGGTAGCGTGTTCTCGATTTCCCCCATGGCTGTCAGGGTTGCGTCAGCCACCCCGATGGGGGTCTGGTCACCGATGCGATATACCTCAATGCCGATAGACCGCATATCATCAAAATACGCTTCCCGGTCAACATCCTTGAAATCATCACGAACTTCGGCAATCTCACCGAGTCGAATAACAGAGCCGGCCGGCGTAACGATAATCGGCATCTGGGCATACTGCCGGGCCCAGTCGCGTCGTTCGGTCATACGCAGGAGAATGTCGCCGCCGGAAGTCTCGACTGTACCGCCGGGAAGTTCAATCGCGGTTGCGGCAATTTTTTTGGCGACGGTATCAAGAGTCAGGCCGTAAGTTCGCAGGGTGTCCTGATTGATTTCGACCATGATTTCGTAATCGCGAGCGCCTTCCAACTCGACCTGGGTTATGCCCGGACTTTGCAGCAGGCTGTCGCGGACACGCTCTGCCATTTCACGCAGAACCCATTCGGTCACATCGCCGTAAAGAATTAAATTTATTACTTCCCGGCGGCGGACGACCATAGAAACTTCGGGTTCTTCGGCGTCGTCAGGGAAAGTTACTATGCGGTCGATTTCCTGCTTTATGTCCTGATAGACCCGCTGCTGATTAGCTCCTTCCAGCAGTTCAGCGGTTACAACGCCGACTCCCTCAGAGGCCGTAGCGGTGGTTTCCTTGACACCTTCGAGCCCGCGGATGGCTTCTTCGATTACAAGAATGATGCCCTGTTCAACATCTTCCGGGGTGGAGCCGGGGTAGGGCACGGAAATTCGCACCATATCCATTTCAAAATCAGGAAAGACTTCCTGTTTGATTTGTGAGGCAAAATAGAACCCGCCAATCAGTAAGGTGAGCATCAGCAGATTCGGGGTCACGTGATTTTGGACCATCCAGGCGATGGGGCCTTTATTGGGGTCTTTAATGGTCATATAAAATTAACTCCGCAGATTGATTGTGCGAAAAATATGTTTGTGCTTACAACGCTTCAGGGCTGAGTCCGGGAAGAATTGTCCGTTGCGGTTTCGGGGTTGTCGTTTTCCAGTCGCAAGGACATCCCTTCGACCGGGCCGGCAAGATTGGTGGTAATCAGTTTCTGGTCCGGGCTGAGTCCATTCTTGACATAAACCACCTCCCGGTCTTTGAACAACGGGCTGATTTTGTGGAATTGCAGGGTTTTATCTGAGCCCATGAGCCAGAGTTTATCACCGTCATGGATATATTCACGCTGAATGGGATAAATATCCTCGACAATTCGTCCCTGAATCTCCAGTCTGACATAAGCGTCTATCAGAAGTTTCGGCTGACCGGCAGGTGATTGTTCCGATAGTGCCAGAGGGTCGTCAACGGCAACCAGGATGCGGGCTAACCGGCCAGACTGTTCCAGTTCGGGAATGACACGCAGAACATAGCCGGGCAGTGATTTATCTTCTCCCCAGCCAGCCGAAAAAAACACCTGAGCGGACGAGCCTTTCTGTTGCTGATTTTCGGGGATTTCCAGCCATTTAAGCTGGTCAACAAAAACCAGGGCTTCTATCCAGTACTGGTCGGTCCCGACCAGGGTAATCAGGGAGCTGCCCGGTGCTACGCGGGCACCTTCGTCCACAAATTTTTCACCGATGATACCATTAAATGGTGCGGTAACGGTGCAGCGTTCCAGATCCAGCAGGGCTTTATCCAGGGCGGCCTGAGCTGAGGCCAGTTCCGCCCGGATACTTTCCAAATGCGGGACTCGCAAGAGCAGGGCTTTCTGGGAGTCAGTAACCGACGAACCGAGCAGTTCGTATTCCCGGCGGGCCACTTCCTGATTGCCCAGTTCGACTTTAAGGTTTTTTTGAGCGGTAGCCAGCGTACTTTTACGCTGCTCAAGGATGCTCTGGTAATCACGCGGGTCGATGGTAAACAGCGTTTGACCTTTTTTGACAAGGCCGCCCGGAATAATTTCCGGGCTGATAAATGTAATTCGCCCCGTAACTTCGGGTGAAACGGTTATTTGCCGGGCGGGCTTGACGGTCCCGTTCGCTTGAACGCGGGCTGGGAGATTTTGTTTGGTGAGTTCCTTAACCTCTACCATGGTCGCATCTTTGCCACGCTTTTTTGCCTGCGGTTCAGGTTTGGTGTCGATGTAATAGCGAGCGATAAGCAACCCTCCAACGAGGATTACAGCAGCGATAATGAGCTTGAGCATGGTTTTCATAGGGAATTTGCTCCGAAAACATTTACAAGGGTTATTCTAAAAGTTTGCGATTTGCTTGTCTGGCTTTTTCATCTGCCAGGCCCCGGCCAGTGATTTGCAGAGGTCGATACGGTTTTCGATAAGGCCTCGTCGGGCACTAACTTCGGTTAATTGCAGAGTCTGGCTGGAAATGAGCGCGTCCAGGACGCGGAGATAATCGGTTTGGCCGCTTATATAACGTTCGCGGGTGCGTTCCAGAGTTTGGTTTGACAAGTCGAGCTGCTTATGGAGATTGACGAGATAGTCACGCTGATATTTTTCGCGCGTCAGCGCATCCTCAACTTCTCCCAGAGCGGTTAGTACGGTTTGGGAATAATTGTTAATGGTTTCTGACAGCAGGGCCTGACGACGTTTGGCTTCGGCATCACGCAGACCCGCGTCGAATAGCGGCCCGGCGATACCGGCGGCGAGATTGGCGGCCCAGTCGTCAAAAAGATCACTGATACGCTCGGCGGAAGTTCGACCCGAGGCCGAGAGAGAGATAGTAGGGTAGCGGTCAGCCAGAGCCGAAGCCGCCCGGTAATCAGCGGCCCGGACATTATGCAAGGCCTGGAGGACATCGGGACGACGCTGGAGAAGTACGGACGGAGGGGTTACTTCCGGCAATGAACCGAGTGCTGCCAGGAAAAAATCCGTATCATTCCAGTAAGATGCGGGCGGTTGGCCGATGAGGATGGCCAACTGGTGCTGGAGGAGGATGTTCTGCTGATGGTTCTGGATGATTTTACCCTGGGTCGATTCGATGAGCTGACGCTGGCGGAGAATGTCAGGGGCCCAGACCAGACCCTGAGAGAACTGAAGTTCGATGATTTGGAGATAGTCCTGATTAGCTTTAAGCTGGGCGTTCAAAACTTGGTTTTGAACTTGAGTTTCTGCCAGTTGAAAATACGTTTTGGCTATAGCGGAGCTTAACGTCAACGCGGCAGTGCAAAGGGAATTGCGTGACACTTCGACATCTTCAAGGGCCGCCTGGCGGTCGGAGCGGATTTTGCCCCAGAGGTCCAGCTCGTAAGACAACACCAGGGCCGCGGAATATTCGCTTTGGTAGGTTGTGGTACTGTTGGTTTCAACACGACTGCGATCGTAACCGGCTGAGTAGGTCGCGGCAGGCAGGATATAACTGCCGGTCTTGATGGCGGCTAACTCAGCCTGACTGAGACGGTCCCAGGCGGATTTCAGAGTAAAGCTGTCGTTTAAGGCTTGCTCGATAAGCTCGTTTAACTGAGGGTCGTTCAGGCTCTGCCACCATTTATCGGGCAGGGGTTCAGTGCCGCTTTGAGTGAATTCTGCGGGCACTTCCAGGCGAGGCTGAGGCTGGCCCGCCTGATGAGTACAGCCATAAAAAGTTGTCAAAGAAAGGAACGCAAACGTAATCAAAATATTTTTAGCCATTTTCAGCGGGCCTTTCCTGATAGCTGCGGATGCCGGCGGCGACAAATCTGGTGATATGGTTCAGGTAATGGTCAATTTCGGAGCGAAAGAAGTGAGGGGTATTTTCAGTGTTGTTCATCTGTCTGACATGGGCGAAGTGCAGGAGCTGAGATAAATATGATGTTACACAACACATTGACTGCTCGGTAGTCAACGACGGGCAGAGGCAAATGAAAGACTGGGCCAGAGCCTCAGTCATGGGGCCAATCATTTCACAGAAGAAAAGGTCTTTGGGCAAACGCTGGTCGAGCATCTCCCGATGAATAAGAGTCAGTATCCCGCGACCTGTCTCAGGGTGGATTAATGGTTCTAAAAACGTATGGGCAAAGGTGCTAAGGAGTTTTTCGAGGGCGGGCTCAGAGCTGTTCATAACCAGCGAAATTGCTTCAAGGCGGGCTTTACGCATGGCCGAAAGTCGGTCTTTGAAGATTTCCAGGTAGAGCTTTTCCTTGCTGCCGAAATGATAGTTTACGGCGGCGACGTTGCAGCCGGCGGCCTGAGTTATCTGCCGGGTGGTCGTGGCGTCGAAGCCCTTTTCGGAGAAAAGTCTTTCCGCCGCTTGCTTGAGTCTCTCGCAGGGGCCGTTATGTTGGCAATGATGATTTTCCAAATTTAATACTCACAATTCAAACATTTGTTTTAATCATATGTATAAAACATCGGTTGGGTTAGATCAAGAAAAAAATGCCGTAAGTCCAAAATTTTACAAAACTATACTATATCGTACTTTTTCAAGAAAAATCACCCAAAAAAGGTTATATAGTACAGTTCCACTCTCCCAAAAATCCAAAAAAACGCAAAAAAATCCAAAAAACACGTTTTTCCCCCAAAAAAAACGCCGAAAAATACGAAAAAATCCAGACTTACGACGTTTTTTTGGGGTTTAGTGATGTACCTGTTGACTGCTTGTGTTATCATGACCGGCTATGCCAGATAGATTTACAAATCGAATAATGCGGCTTTTGAGTAAAAATGACTACGCTCCCCTAAAGCAGCAAGCTTTTGCGCGTGCTCTGAAAGTTTCGGATAACGAATATGAGCAGTTTGCCCAGGCTATCAAACAGCTTATCGCTGACGGACGGATATTAATTGGGGCCGGCAGTGCACTTACGCTGCCGCAGATGAGTAAGCGGGTGACCGGTACGCTATCGGTGACTAGTCGGGGTTTTGGTTTTGTTCGACCTGAGAATCCTACCGCTCAGGGGGATCTTTTTATTCCGCCCGAAGCCATGCTGGACGCTATCAGCGGTGATAAAGTAGTAGCAAGGGTTTCAGAGCGCGGGCGAAAGGGAGGCGAACGGCGGCTTTACGGCCAGATTGTGGAGGTGCTCAGCCGGGCTCAGACTCACGTGGTCGGCAATGCTTTTCGGGATGGTCAGCAGTGGTTTGTTCAGCCGGACGGACGAGCGGTTACCGAGCGAATCGCTATTGATGACCCCTCAGCGAAAAATGTCAAGGCGGGCGATAAGGTTCAGGTCGAGATTCTGACCTATCCTACGCCGGAATTGTTCGGTACGGGAGTGGTGGTCGAGAAGTTTGGGCGGAGTGGTGTTTCTTCGGTTGAACTAAAGGCTATTGTGAGCCGGTTTAATCTTTCGGAGAAATTCAGCCGCTCGGCTTTGGCAGATACCCGGCGGGTGGTGGATGGTTTTGATGGGCAGGTTAAAAAGCTTGATGGTCGCGAGGATATTCGCGATACGATGATTATAACTATCGACCCGCATGACGCTCGTGATTTTGACGACGCTATCAGTATCGAAAAGAACAAGGACGGTACGTGGGTGCTGGGGGTTCATATTGCTGACGTGAGTAATTTTGTGGAAGAAGGGACTCATCTGGGTGATGAGGCTAAGGATAGAGCTACGAGTGTTTATCTGCCGGGTCATGTTATTCCAATGCTGCCGGAACTGCTGAGTAACGGCATTTGTTCGCTTCAGGAGGGTAAGGACCGGTTTGTGAAGACGGCTTATGTTACGCTGGGCAAGGCTGGTGAGGTGCTGGGCAGTCGGTTCGCTAACAGTCTGATACGTTCGACGAAGCGGCTGACTTATGAAGAAGCGGATTTGATTCTGGAGGGTAAGACCAAAGGGTTCAGCGGTAAAGTTGTCAGCATGATTAAGCAGATGGGTGAGCTGGCGCGGATAATTCAGAAACGGCGGCTTGATGACGGTATGCTGACTTTGGAGATACCCAAAGCTGAGTTGATTTATGATGATAAAGGGCATGTGGTAGATGCCCGGCCTGAGAGTAATACTTTTTCGCATACTCTAATCGAGATGTTTATGCTGGAAGCGAACGAGGCAGCCGGGCGGCTGCTGGACGGTTTGCAGGTTCCGTTTTTGCGGAGGATTCACGCTGAGCCTGATTCGCTGGCGATGGGCGAGGCGGGGCGAATCGTGAAACTTTGTGGTTATGTTATTCCGCAGAATATCGACCGAAAGGGGATTCAGCAGCTGCTCAACGCGGCGGCGGGCAAGCCGGAATCGTTTGTGATAAATCTGGCGATTCTCAAGAGTATGCAGCGGGCGGAATATTCGCCGGCCCCGATGGGGCATTTTGCTTTGGCTAGTCGTCATTACTGTCATTTTACCAGTCCGATTCGGCGGTATCCAGATTTGCAGGTGCATCGGCTTATTCAGGCGTATCTGGAAGGGCGGCTGACGAAAAATACCGCGAAGGATTTTCCGGATTATGGGCAGTTGGAAGAGCTGGGTACTCATTGCAGTGGGCGGGAGCGCAATGCCGAAGACGCTGAGCGGGAACTGCGTAAAGTTAAAATTTTGCAGATGCTCAAAAAGCGGGTGGGCCAGGAGATGTTGGGGATCGTTACCGGGGTTACGGGTTTTGGGATGTTTGTGCAACTGGAGAAGTTTCTGGAAGAAGGACTTATTCGGGCAGAGGATATTCGCTTGCAGAAGCAGAGCAAGTCCAAGGTCAAGCATCGGGGGCGGCGGCAGAAATCTCCGGCGAAGGCGGCAGGCGGATTTGCGGAAAACTGTCCTTATCATATTGGTCAGGAAATCAAGGTTAAGCTGGTTGACGTTAATGTGGCGGGCAGAACAATGGAGCTTGTGCCTGTAGATTGATTATGTGCAGCAGCAGATTTTAAATTTTCTGTTATCGTCCCAAAGGTTACTATCCCCTTGGAATCACGGAGGATAGCCCAACGCAGGCGGGCGACTCGGGCGCCGTGTTTCCGGCTATACGGCAGGAGGCCCTGGGTAACTCTGGGGCCTTCTCGGTTGGCCTGCCGGCAGCCCATAAACGCTAAACGCATTTTGCTTGCCCAGCTTTTGGGACAATACCAAAAAATGCTATTGCAAGGCCGCTCGAATGAAATCCGCCCGGGCGGTGTCTCTTTGCTCGGTTTCCAGCTCTGACTGGCAGATATATTGCAGATGTCCCGGCTTGGTTTGCAGGAACAGCCGGTTGATGGTCTCCAGCGGCGTTTTTATATGATTGAGATGTGCCCCCAGCCGCAGATAGCTTAGCATATACATCGTTTCTTCCGTGCTTATCATTCGCGTATTGGTCAAAACACCCAGCGCCCGGAATATTTTGTCGTCCAGTGCCGAGGTCCGCTTACTACAGAGCTTTTTACGTGCCGCCCGTTCGTATTTGACAATGGGTTCGACCGCTTCCCGTGCCAGTTCCTCAATTATCTCATGTTCCGATTTGCCCAGGGTAATCTGATTGGAAATCTGATAAAAATCACCCACCGGTTCCGAGCCTTCGCCGTTAAAGACCCCGAATCGCCAGCTTCATATCGCGAGCCGCCTGAAAAACCTTCTCAATCTGATTAGCCATCTTCAATGCCGGCAGATGCAGCATAACCGACACGCGAATGCCCGTCCCCACATTGGTCGGACAGGCCGTAAGATACCCGTATTTACTGGAAGAAAGCATATTCCAACGCTTCTTCCAGAATATCATCGACCCGGTTAATACGCTCATAGGCCTCATGTAACTGTAAACCGCTGCTCAGGCTTTGGATGCGGGAGATGGTCCTCTTCGTTTATCATCAATGCCAGCGACTCATCCGGCGCAAGCGCCACCCCGCGAACACCGTCACCACGCGCCAGTTGTCTGGAAATCAAATGACGTTCCAGTAGCATTTGCCTTTCCATCGGCGACAGGTCGTCCATGTTGAAAAAGAAAAGGCTTTGAGCCAGCTCGGTTTTGCGAAGTTTCTCATAAACAAACGAAAGCAGTTCCGCTTGCTCCTCCGGGTCAGATTGAGCGAAGAAGAGAAAACCGCGAATATTACGAGCCAACCGGATCCTTGATGACAGTACAACATCGTTCATTGGACCGGTATCAGTAAGCCAGGGCACCTAAACTTTGGCTGAGGTCGGAAATTTCCATGTGGTTTTATTCCGTCGCGGCTTTGCGCAGTTCGTCGCGGATATGGGCGGCAGTTTCGTAGTCTTCGGTTTCGATGGCCTGCTGCAGCTGTCGGCGTAAGTTGATGATATTAACCTGATTAGAGCTGTCAGAGGCTGATTTTCGCGGTATCCTGCCCCGGTGGGAAGTTGCGCCATTCTGAGTCTGGCAGATTAACTGGCCCAGCGGTTCAGCGAAGGCTTCGTAATCGTCAGGGCAGCCGAGCAGTCCCCTTTTTCTGAATTCTATCCAGCTCAGCCCGCAACTGGGACATTTAAGGTCAACCAACTCCTCAGTGCGTTCCTTGGCAGCCACAAGGTCGTTAAGTAGTTCGGTGATAGGGATTTCCGGGGATTTAATAGCGATGCCTTCGATCTCGGCACACTGCTGGCACAGGTGCCGCTCGGTCTTTTCGCCATTGATTATTTCGGTAAGGTGGACCGTGGCTGGGTTATCACAAAGCTGGCACCGCATTTATATAAATCCCTGTTAAAATTCAGGTTGTGTTTCATTTTCCGGCAAATGTAAAACGCTTTCCTAACAATATCATAGGCTCATAATCGTATATCGTCAATAGCTTGTGGTTACTTGCCGAATAAAGGCTGGTATAAAAAAAGCAGTAAAATGGGGATTAGCTCTTGTGCCATGAAGCGCTGCAAGTGGTGGTTTCCCAGACGGTTACCTGGGTCAGCTCAACATTTTCGGGTAGGGTGTTCTGAATTTGGCGGCGGATATAATCGGCGATAGCTTCTGCTGAGGGGTTGTGGTTTATGAAACTGGGGTCGTTATTGATGGAGCCGACTTTTGTTAATGGTGTAACTGCTTTATTTAGAAGGTTTTCCAGCAGGTGGAAGTCCATAACGAGCATGTGCCGGTCGAGTTTTTCGGTCTGGACGGTGGCCTGGACTTTCCAATTATGTTCGTGTGTTGGCTCTTCTATGCCGTCGGGCATGGTCAAGCTGTGTGATGCCCGGAAACTGGTTTCTACGGTAACGGAGAACATTTTTATTTGTTCCCGGCCTGGAGTTTTTTGGTGAGCCGCTCGTAAACCGGTGTGGGAATTAAAGTTGAGACATCTCCGCCGTACCTGCCGATCTCTCTGATGAGAGTTGAGGTGGTGAATCCGTGCTTTTCGCCGGTCATAATGAATACGGTTTCGATGCCGGCGACGGCCCGGTTGGTCAGGGCCAGCTCGAATTCATATTGAACATCGGTGAGATTTCGCAGGCCGCGGAGGATAACGTCGGCGTTCTTACTCTTTACGTAGTCAACAGTTAGGCAGGTAAATCTTTCGACAGATACATCGGGCCAGTCGGTGATAAGCTCGCCAATCATCTCGACTCGCTCGGTGCCGGTGAACAACGGATTTTTGGTGGGATGGTCGCCGACAGCGATAATTAATTCATCAAAAATTTTGCGTCCCCGCTGAATAACGTCAATATGGCCGTTGGTTATCGGGTCAAAAGAGCCGGGAAAAACGGCTCTGACAAATTTATTGGGCGTCATAACTATGGTTCCAGTTTAATGTTACACGCAGGTCCATCCTGGTGCATAAATATGATAAAGCTGGGGAGCGTTAAGGTCCAGATAATTGTCCAAAACGTAAAAATTCATTTGACAAGCAGTAAGGCCTGGGCTATATTTACTACAGCACTTGGGAGAGAGATGCTAAGCGTGCTGCCCGGTTCTAGAGAGAGAGAGGCTGGGAGAGGGAGTCAGGCACGAAAGTCTTTTCCGGGTGCTTTTTTTTGCGCACTTCTGGTAGTTTTTCGGTATAAGTTTGGATTATGGTGTCTGGTTAAGGATTTTTTGACTTTTTTGGGGGCTTTTTTTGAGTTTTTGGAGAAAAAAAGACGTTTTTTTCGATTTTTTGAGACTACAAACTATACTATATAGTACTTTTTCGAGAATAATCGTTCAAGGAAGGTGATATAGTACACATTTCATAAAAAAACGATTTGAGAGTGAATCGGAATGATTTTGATGCTGGGCGTGAAAGAAGGATATCAGTTATCCATCCATTGGGGCCATCCGCCCGAAGGGGCTACCGTTGTATCATAATTTCGATGCCATTTAAGTTCCCAAAGTCTTTTGAGGTCTATCTGTCGCGCGGTAAGGTCATAAAAAACCATACATGTCGTTCCACGATGGCGGTCCAAACAAAAACGGGCCATTTCCCATTCATACCCAAAACCCAAGGTATAATTCTGGGCAACCTCCATCTGCCATTGTTTGGTAGGGGCAGGGCTACCCATACGAGGATTCCCTTCCCGCCACCAGCAGTCGGCAAATAGTGGTATATTTTCGGTATTAGCGACATTAATTGTTCGCCAGTAATTTTCGGCTGGATACCAGGCATTTGATTGATCCTGGGGCAAATCATAGCTCCAGGCATTAAGGCCATAACTACCGCTATCTCCTGGCGTGGCAGAGTTGTTGTCGATATCATAGGGCCCCCAGGCAAGTTTTTCGATAGGGCCTCCCTGTGTCAATGGCATCTGGGCCTTGGGGCAGAATCGAATATCATCCTGGTCCATGTAGTAATCCCGCATAGTCCATATCCAGGTTTCCTTGGCATGGCCCAGACGAGTTTCATTGAAAAAATCGTTATTGTCACCAGTAAACATGGAAACCACCAGCCCCCACTGCCGCAGATTCGACAGACAGAGAACTGTATAGGCTTGTTCTCGCGCTGAGCCAATAGCCGGCAAAAGAATTGAAACAAGCAGAGCTATAATAGCTATTACCACTAAAAGTTCAACCAGCGTAAAACCACGTTTGTAGGCCATAAGTTTATTCCTAATTCATTATTAGCACCTTCGGGGCTTTACCATCAAAACCCCGAAGGCGCAGTAATTACTATCTTTTACGTCTTAAAATACCCAGGCCGCCTATAGCCAAAAGAATCATGGTTGTCGGTTCGGGCACCAGATATTTATTAGCAAGATATTCTTCAACACTGAGCAATTGAGCAGTATTTAGTCCGCCGTCATAAACGAGCACTTCTGCGACTTTTCCGTCCATCATTCCGCTGGCTCCATAATTTGAGCCAATTGACAGTCCCCCCAGCACATGACTACCAATATTTCCGCTTAAAATTGTGGTTCCATCAACGCGAAACCATCCGCTGCTGCCGTTAAAGCTGGCGGCAAAAACCTGGAATTGCCCCGTCACTGCTGGCACATTACCGTTAATGATTTGAGCACCAGCGAACATACCGTAGGAATTATCCGAACGAGTATAGAGGGCATGACGTTCCGAAGAACTGATACCGTCAAACAAATAATCCGAGCTGAGTGAATCCCACTGAGCGACTACAAAGATGGTGTTGGTCTGAGCCATATCGCCTTCGGCAAAATCAGCGGTTTTGAGGTAATTGGTACCGGAGAAATCAATAACATTATGCAGCCCATTACCGGTATCCATCTGGACAAGCTCCGGTCGACGGTCTCCGGCTGATACCGCGTTATCAACACTGCGTAAAGCGACCTGGTCATTCCACGATTCCACCAGTGTCGTCCCGGCACTGACGGTTACATCGGTGCCGTCATAACCGATAACCAGTTTTCCGCCAGCGTCTGGTGCGGTAATCGCCGCGGTTAATGGAACAATCAACATTAATGAACCAGCGAAAACCAAAACTGTCATTCTTAACTTACACATACTTTCCTCCTTAACAGAATCAAAAAGAACACCATTTACTACACACAATTTATTTTAAGGCCACAAACCGGTTTCGAGCCATCCCGTCGCAAAGATAGCGAAATCTTCCAGACCGACAGTGCAGTCGCCATTGAAATCATAGTCTGGATTACCCATCAGACAACGGGTAGGATAAAGCCGGAAATCTTCGATATAAATGTCACCCGTAGTGGCCTGAGCGGGGTTAATTCCGTCACCAACTCCGAAAGTTAATTCGGTAACCGCTGTCAAACTCACATTTGTAAACCTATCAAGATCGATTCGCCAGTGGTACCAGGCTTCATCTCTTGTGGCATTTGGGTCTGTCATTTCATCATCCCCCAGCAGATATTGACGGGCCGTATTTACTCCGTCAGAAATTTCCACATAAACGGGAGCGGCGGAATTAGCGTTTTGCCCTTTGAACCAGACATCCATCGCCTCAACTTCGGAGATAGTCCAGTCCTGAGCCGGGTCGAAATTTCGAGTCGCCGCGGAATAATAGGGACTGCTCGAATTGCCGTAGTGCAGTTCCATAGATTTTTCGCCTAGCACTAGCGCCGAATCGGTTGCCAAAGCCAGCCACGCCTGGCCGTTTTCCGACCATTCACCCAATAGAGCTGTGGTATCAGCATAATCCTCAAAATTATCGACCAGAACATAAGAAGCAACCGTAAAGCCCCAGACTTCGCCGGCCCAGATTGTCGTGCCATTTACCTGGTCCACCCGCCAGTAATAAGTCTTACCCAGTTCCAACGGGCCGGTCGGGTCAAATGTATTGCCGTCCTGGGCACCCTGATACACCCCTAAAGGATTGGCACGGTCAGCATCAATAACATCCTGTTTGACTTCGCCAAAATATACATCCTGACCGTCAACCGGCTGAGCGGAAGGACTAGCAGTCCAGCTCAATACAACATCCAGAGGGATACCAGATTCGGAATTAGCCGGATTGGGGTTGGTGGCGATATCGGGGTCGGGAGTGACGATATATTTTTCTCTAAGATATGTTTCAATAGCTAAAATCTGTTCGGTATTCAAGCCTCCGTCATAAACCAGAACCTCCGCGATTTTGCCATTGAATACCTGATTACCGTTACGGTCAGCACCGATTGTCAGACCAGAAAGCCCCAGGGTTCCCGTATTACCGCCCAGAACAGAGGCACCGTCGATACGCAACAGACTGTTGGCCCCATTGAAGACTGCTGTATAAACCTGGAAAGTATTGGTCACCGCCTGAACATTACCGTTGATAATCTGTGAGCCTGCGAACATGCCGAAAGAACTGTCCGAACGACTGTATAATGCGTTACGGTTAGCGCCGTCGATACTGTCGAACATATAAAGACTGACCGGCAGGACATCCCAGGCTGCCACCATAAAAATCACGTTGGCTTGATTGAAAACCGAGCTGAAAGCCGCAGTTTCCATGTAATTCATTGACCCATCAAAATCCACCACCGGGTGTACACCGTTGCCGGTATCTAAATCCACCAGCGTGGGCTGCTGGGCGAACAACACCGCCGCGGCGTCATAATCTGAAACCTGATCGGTCCAGGTCGTAACTTTTGTCCCGCTGCCCAGAACCACATCAGTTCCGTCAAATCCCAAAGCAAGTTTTCCGCCTCCGGTCGGTGCCGTTACTGCTGCTGGCGATACCGAAACCAAGGCTACAAACATAACTAAAAGTGATACATACGCGATTTTGTTTTTCATCATTAAAACCTCCTGATCTTTTTTGCTCCAGATTCTTTACCAACACCAGACTCAACTACGCTTATTATTACCATTTATCGACCGAGACACTATGCCAATATGCGCAAATAGTTTGTGTTTTCATGCAAGCCGACAGTACTTTTTTAGGGGAAAAACCCGGTTTTTGCCCAATTTGCCACAAAAAGCATAAAATCTTCCATATCAACAATACAATCACCGTTAAGGTCATTGTCCGGGTAACCGCCAAAGCATCTGCCCGGATAAAGCCTGACATCATCAATATACAAATTTCCCCCACCGCTATAACCGGCATAACCACAACCGACCGCCAGAGTCACAACATGTTCCAGATTTACCCTCGAAAAATTTTGTAAGTCAATATGCCAGGTAAACCAATCGTCAGCACGTACCGCGTCATAATCTATCGCCCCATATTCATTGCGTAAAACCAACTGGGCAACATTATCCCCGTCACTAAGCTCAACATAAATTACTGCCGGCGGGTTCGCCGCGTCACCTTTCAACGAAATATCCAGCGCGTGAATTCCATCTGAACTCAAATTCTGAGGCTCAGCAAAAATCTTACACGCCGAACTGTAATAGGGGGCCAGATTATTTTCATATCCAAGGTTCAAAGAATTAAAAGCATGGCCCGGCTCAGGAAATTTGCTTATTTGCAAATCAGCATTTCCCTGTCCCTGCCAGTATTCCGTCAGTTCGGCGCGAGTTGGATAACCATCAAAGTTTTCTATTATCGTATATTGTGAAACCAAACTCCGCCAGGGCACGCGCGTCACATCAATATTTTCCTTGTTAGTCGCATAGGCAATATAAAGGTAATCACCCCAGATAACGCTTCCGGGATACGAATAGCCCAGAGTTTTATCACCCCCTTCAAACACGATTGCCGGCGGTGTACCGCGCAGCAGATAAGAACTATCAAACGTTTTGCCGTCCCTGCTTATAGTAATTGCCAAAGGTACCCGCCTGCGGGTAGCGATAGGATTATTCACCAGATAAGACCAGCCGTCGGGAAGATTGCCCGCGCACTGCATCGAGTCGGAATCGGGCATATTTGTTAAGACCGGGAGCGTCCAGTTTTGGCCACGGTCTGAACTTACAGAGGCCAGCAGTTTCCAGTTACGCAAGGCCGCGTTAAAATTGAGGTCGCGAAAAACCATCACCAACTCACCGTTCGGACGTATAAACCAACTCGGCTCAACCGCACGGGCGACTTTCTTGTTATCGGAAATATTTATTTCCGGCAATTGGGGTAAAATCGCTTCCTGCCAGCCGCTAAGACCGTTCGGAGTGTCCGTATACATAATACGGGTGACTTTCACATCCTCAAATAAACCACTGCCGTAGCCGTGACAGGGCATAATCAGACGTCCTTCGGGCAGGGCACGGTCGCTTTCACTGGGTGCGGCATTATTCAATATGAAACCGTAATCAGTCCAGTTTTTTCCATCCAGAGATACATAAGCCTGAGTATTGAGTAGCCTGGCCATATAATTGACTAATTGCACATTGTCGCTATGCCAACCGCTACTGGCTCGAATATCCGGGCCTAATATCTGTGGTTCAGACCAACTAATACCATCCGAACTGATACTGTAGAATACCCACGATTCATCAGATAGCTCATCTTGAGGATGCCCGGTCCAGGTAATATAAAGCCGCCCTTGAAAAACCGCCAGTTGAGGATGATTGTTAAACTTCATATCTTCATCTGCAACCGGCTGAAAAACTGTGACAGTTTCCGTTTGATATGCCGGCATAAGCCCCAGAGAATCGCCCTGGTTATAGTCAAAAATATCCTCCCAGACGAAAATCGGCGGTACCATTGCAACACTGATTCGCGTCACATCCTCAACTGAATCGTAATCCAAGGCCAAATACCATTGTTCATTGCCCCCGTAAGCGATAACTGTATCGGGCAGTTCGCTTATTTGACCATCCAGAATCAACGTCCCTCCGCTTATATCGATTGTGCCCTCACCGTCGCCCCATATCAGATTTGCCGCCCGTAAAGTTCCGCCTCGGAGTTCAACCCTGCCCACGGAACCGGAATTCTGGGCCAGGATTAGACTCTGCCCAATGACCATCTGGCCATTGCTAATTTCCAAAATGCCGCTGCCAGAGACACCTAAAACGGCAGAATTGCTAAAAGTAACCACGGCATCATAATTGACTTTGAATGTCCCTTCCGAGCCAACACCACTGCCAATGTAAACATTATTGCCGGACAAACTCCCGCCGGTCATATCAAAAAATGCGGTACCATTGTCAGCCAGAGTAAAATCATTATCTACCGCGACCACGCCCGCGAACAATTCACATATCGCCGATGAACCAATATCTCCGCCCATAATTAAATTCGCGGAATGCAAAATCCCGCCGCTAATCGATACCCTGCCGGAGCCTTCACAACCTATAGCAACTGTCGCATAAACCGGCAGGCTAGTCATACTTGAGTTGATTATAGCTCCCATCGAGCCGTCCATATCAATACGGGGATTATCATCGCTACCAGGCAGCACATCATCCTGCCAGTTGCCCGGCGTATTCCAGTAATGGCCCGGCCCACCATTATCCCAATCATGCCAGCCGTGGGCCCTACCGGGTAAAAATAACAAAAACGTGATACCGACCATTAAAGTATACTTCATCTGCTACTGCACTTTCTTCAAAGACTTCAGAGGAATGCGGGTAATTTCGATATCTTCTTTATTGGTCGCGTATGATATCCAGATATAATCTTTCCAGACGGCTCGCCCCGGATAGCTGTATCCCAGGGTTTTGCTTATACCCTCGTAGCGTCTTTCCTGTGGTGTCCCCCGCACCAGATACGAGCGGTCAAAGTATTTTCCGTCATCACTGACCGTAATTGCCAGCGGAACCCGCCGGCGTCCTTCAACTGGATTATTTATCATATATACTGTTCCGTCCGGCAAAGAACCTGCACACTGCATCGAATCAGAGTCAACCATATCTGTCAGGACCGGCTTGCTCCAGGTCGTACCGTTATCAAAACTTTCTGCCGCCAGAACCCGCCACGGACGTGTTTTGGCATTAAAATCCAGACTGCGAAACAACATTACCAGTGAACCATCACGCCTTTCATACCAACTCGATTCAACCGCCCGAGCGACTTTTTTACTATCGGAGATATTCACAGGAAGCAAACGCGGCAATTGGCCTTCCTGCCAACCGGTAAGACCTGCGGGGTCATCTGTGTACATCACTCGAGTCACCCGTACATCTGAGTAGTCACCCTTACCCAAGCCATGACAAGTCATTATATATCGGCCCGTAGAAGTTCGGCGGGCGCTTTCGCTGGGCATCGCGTTATCTATCAAAACCTGGGCCTCTGACCAGATCAAACCATCCCGACTCAGGCAATATTCCGTATCTGGCGACTCAACCTTATGTTCACCTTTAAGTTCCTTGTCAGCCTTTATCAGCAAACATGAAAGATGATTACCATCACTTAACCAACCGCCACTGGCCCGTAATTCCGGTCCAACTCGAACCGGCTCAGTCCACTTGTGTCCATCAACACTGCAACTATAAAAAACATACGCCTTATCACTTACCTCGTGAACCGGATGGCCGACCCAGGTTGCGTAAAGTTTTTCTTTGAAAACTATCAACTGCGGATGATTATTGAAACGCATATCGGTTTCCCGCTCCGGTCGAAAAACCGTTATCGTCTCACTACCATCGGCCTCCTTCAATCCCAGAGTATCCCCCTGACTGACATCAAACATGCCAGGTTTGAATTTTATCGGAGCATACTCACAGACCACAATCTCATCTGCGGCCAGGCAACTCATACTGAATAAAAAAGGTAGTAAGGCTCTAAGAATCTTTACCATTTTGTCACCTCTGCTTTACATCCCTATAACGTTGGTACTCAACAGATTATATCCTAACATGTATCGACAAAATATATCATCCCTCTTTGTGCTAAGACTTTGGCATTTTGCGCAAGAAAACTTGATTTATTCTCAATTATAGCTTACAATCAGTTTTTCAGTATCAGAAAGGTGCTTATGTCGCAGATACCTAAGATAATCATGGTCATCGAGGACTCCAGCTCATATTGCCGCTCTTTAATCTGGGGTTTTTCAGAATATGTCCGCCTCCACGGCCCCTGGACCATTTTTCGTGATTTTCACAATCCCGCCTATGGCCCTGGCGCCAATCTCAGGCGTGAATTCTATAAAAGACTGGAGAGGATCGACGCAGACGGTATTATAACCCGCAACCCCAAAAAAACTGAATTTCTGACCGCAAAAGGCGTCCCTACCATTGTCGCCAAAACAGAACTCCACCTGGCCGGCCACCTGCCCAGACTGTCACTTGACCATACGGGAATAGGACAGATGGCCGCCCGGCATTTTCTCGACCGGGGATACCAAAATTTCGCCTATTGTGGTTTCAAAAATGAGCTTTTTTCCAATTTGCGGGAAGATGGTTTTCGCCAAGCCGTAAAAAAAGCCGATTTTCAGGTACAGTCCTATGTTCATCCAACCCGAAACAACCTACGCCGCAAGGGCGTCAAATATGAAATAGAAAATATCGCTCGTTGGCTCAAAAGTTTGAAAAAACCTACGGCCCTGCTGGCTTGTTCCGACGCCAGAGCCATAAATATTATGGAAGCCGCCAAAATAGCCCAGATCCACATTCCTGAACACCTCGCTATCCTCGGAGTCGATAATGATGACCTGCTCTGCAATACTTGCGAAATCCCCCTTTCCAGCATACACCTCAATGCCCACAAAGCCGGATTCAAAGCTGCCCAGCTCCTGCACAATCTCATCAAGGGAGAAAAAATGACCGGTCAGGTAATAACCATCAGTCCTATCCAGGTTGTTACCAGAACATCAACTGACATCATGGCAATTGAGGATGACGAGGTAGTCAAAGCATTGCAGTTTATCCGAGAAAACCGTCGCAAACCTATTCAGGTCTCAGATGTCGTCGAGGCGGTCACTACCTCCCGAAGGTGCCTCCAGGGAAAATTCAGCGATAAACTCGGACGCACAATCCTCAGCGAAATACAAAATACCCGAATCTCTCTGGCTCAGGAACTGTTGCTCGACTCAGATATGAATATCACCGAAATCGCCCAATACCTCAACTTCTCTGGAGTGGACAGCTTCAGCCGATATTTCAAAAATATCACCAATACTTCCCCCATGTCGTTCCGGAAAGACAACCGGAACGATTAGCCAAAATCACGGGCCATTTCCGTCATTAGACGATAATTCTCAAACACATTATCACTTATCTCTCGCCCATAAGGGCAAGCTGAAGGCATAAGCACAAAACCTCTTCCTTCGCGACTGGTACCTTCCTCCAACGCTCGGCGTATCTTGACAGCAAAAGCTTTCGGTGACAGATTTGTTAAATCGCTCAGCTCAAGATTGCCAAACAGTACCAAATTTTTACCGTAACGCTGCCGCACATAACTCAGCTGGACATCTCCCTGAGGTGCTGGCTCCAGAGGGTCGATAGCGTCAAAGCCTGCCTCAACCACCCCGTCGAGAATATCGCGAACCATTCCATGAGCATGAATACGAGCCCAGCCCCCTCCGCTATGAATCGCTTCTACTAGCTCCCGGTCATATTTCAACACGTATTCCGCAAACAACGCTGGCGGCAGATAAGGCCGGCAGGCATACTCAGGACCATATATCCTCCACAACCGCCCCGGGCAACCCTGGCCAAAGACCTGTACCCGCGGTAATAGAAATCTCTGGAAACGATGCAGCAAAGCTGAAAATAAATTGCTTTCTGTAAGTGCTATTATTGTAAAGGTGCTCATATCAAACAACTCGGCCGCCAGACACAAGGCATCAGGAATATCAATCATCACCATCCCCGAATCACCCAGCCGTGCCTCGGCTGCTTCAATGCTGCTCACATCTGCAATACCGGCGAAATCTTTCTCCGGCAGAGCCAGAAAAGCCCGGGTATCCTCTTCGTTTTTGAGAAAATGCTCCAGAGTCCAGGTCGTCCGCACTCCCGTGTCAACTCTCTGATGCCTCCTCAACTGGCGTCCCCCGGCCTTAATCGTCGTGACAATGTGACGACTGCCCTGCTTGTCATAATAAATTTCGCGATTGACCAACTCTCTCAAATCCGCCAGATAATCGGTTTCCGCCCCCCGAAAAGACATCTGTCTCATCACAATGCGGTCTGTCTCATCGGCAGCCAACTCAATAAGCCGCCGCCACGACGGATGATTGTAGATATTGAATGTATCTGTGTCGGAAAAATCTTCATCCAGTCCGTTCAACTCATAAAAACAAACTGGCACCCGGTCTACAGACTCCCCCCTCAATGTTTTCAGTAATCGTTCTTTGCGAGAAATCATGATTTAAATATCCGAAATTACAGAGTAACTACCGTCCCCTCACGTCGGGATTTTTCGGCGGCGAAGACCATCAAATGCGTCTCCAGCGTCTCTGCCGGGCCGGAGAGGATTTTGCTTTTGTCGCGGCTTGATACGGCATCTACGAAACTGTGCATCAGGCCCATATCGCCTCCACCGTGGCCTCCGGTAAGGTCCGCGGCTTTACTGTTGACTTCTATAATTTCAGTCTGGTCAGTAAGGAAATCGTAAATTTCTATTCGTTCGCCATCCCCTTTAAGCTGGCCATAGGTACCAAAAAACATGGTCTGGCGATGCGTCATCTTTGTAAAGGCCGTCATTGTAAAAGACGCTGTTACCCCGTTGGCGAATTCCATATTCACTACCTGATGGTCCACGACATCATTATCGCAATCATAAACACAACGGCCATAAGGACCATCACGCAATGCCGCCAAAATGCCCTCTTCAGAAATATCCGTGGTAATATAAGAGACCGGCCAATTGTGCTGACCGGCATGATACATTCCCAGGTAAATCTTCTGAGCAGAATAAGGACAGGCTGATTCAACCGCACAATCCAGACAACGTTTCGCGGCACCGGCGGGCTTGTTTTCGACCTTGAAATGCTTCAGATTGCCAAATGAAGAAATTTTCGTACATGAGGCGCCGGCGAAATAACGTATCCAGTCCAGGTCGTGGCAGGATTTAGCCATCAGCATAAAGGTTGATTCCGCTTCGTTGCGCCAGCTACCCCGCACATAAGAATGGGCCTGATGCCAGTAGCCCACCGGTTCAAGATGCTGAATGCTTATCACCTCACCGATACGCCCGGAATCAACAATCTCTTTCAGCTTGCGGGTGTAATTGGTATAGCGCAGGACATGAGCAACCGCAAACATAATATCGTTTCGCTGGGCACTATCGACAATCCTGCGACACTCGTCCTCGGTGGGTGCCATCGGTTTTTCCAGCAGCACATCGTATCCCATATTCGCAAAGGCAAGCGCTGGTTCAGTGTGCATTTTATCCTGAGTCGCAATGACCACCACATCAGCCATTTTTTTTTGCGAAGCGGGTTCTTTCCAGTCCCCAAAAAGTTTGTCCGGCAAGATACCGTACCGCCTCGCCATCTGCTGTCGGTGAAACTCGCGTGGTTCAGCCACCGCCCGGATAGCCGCCCGGTCAGGATTTTCCAGAGCATACTGGGCATAAGCCTGCCCCCGCTGGCCGGCACCTACGATTAACAAATCTAATTTTTTCATCTTTATCCTAAGTCAGATAAACTGGAAATTCCAAGCACTAAATTCTAAATCCTAAACAACGACAACAAAAATATTTAACCGCGGATTATGCGGATTTTAAACGGCAACTAATTTTTAACTATGTACACACGGTTCCGGGAATATTGTTGCCATTTTGCGTAATTCATTTGTGAGAGACTACTGCCCAATTTCTACCATTACCTCTCGATTATATGCAAACAAGCAGGAGAGCAACTATAGCAAAACTTGAAAAAAAGTTGTCATTTCGCGCACATCTGGCAACCCCAGGTGTCATTCCTGGTAGTTGAATTATCTTGGATGATAGAGACATCCGGCGCTATGAATATTTATTCTAGAATAAAGTCGTCTTTTTTATTTGTTTTGTCTTTAAGTTTTATTATAATGGGTAAAGTGAAGCTGAAATGGATATTGGCCGCCTAATAATCAGTCTTTGCCGGATAATCCGGTGAGTCCCCCGATCGGTTACCGTGCAGTTATTATGCAACGGATACCGTTACCCGAAATCTAACTAATCACCTTCGGGCGGGTAGCATGCAGGACGTTCCCATGGATAACATCGTTGCTCTTTAGTTACGCCAGTCTGCCTGCCAGAGCCAGTTATCAGCGAAACCGGCGAAATCTATCAGGTCAACCTGCCCATCCAGATTCATATCGACCGGATTGCTGTTGGGACCGGCTTCCCAGGTTATCGTTCCGTTATTGGTGAACGTTCCCTGACATATCAAACGTCCGCCAATCATGTGGATGGTGCCGTTATTGATTATATCGCCGGTGACGATTGTTGTGCCGTCGCGGACTTCGAGAGCAGCGTCTGTGCCAATTCCTACGTCGCCAAATACGTTCGACGGGCCAGTGAACTCTATTGAGCCGTTATCGGCAATAATAATGTTTCCGGTGATATTTCCCTGGCCGGTCAGTAACGCTCCGTTCGCCTGATGAATCGTGGGGGCTGCCAGGGTACCGCCGGCTAAATATATTTCCGCTCCGGTGTTGTTATGCAGGGACATATCCGCGGTTAATGTGGCTTGGGCGTTGATTTCGAGATAGCCGTTATTTTGCGGGTCACCCGGGGTTCCCAGAGCGGTCAGATAAATCATCGCACCCGGTTTGCATATAATAGTTCCGTCATTAACCACCGCAGAAGCGGTCGCGAAAAGCTCCAGACCGCCGCCGTTGGCGATAATTGTTCCCGCATTGGTTAAGGTTCCGCCAGCAATTCCGCCATAACCATTGATGGTTCCGCCAGTATTGTTGATGAATTCATTTTCACCCCGCAGGCCGCCCCAGAGTTTAATGAAACCGCTGTTAGCAAAAGTATCTTCCGCCCAGAAATGACTGCTCGGCAATGCCATCAGAATGCCCTGATTGTTAATATTGCCGCCCAGACCAGAATCATTGGTTTCGACAATAAATTTATCACGGACACTGATGCGGGCCCCGGCATTATTTGTTATTTCACCTTCAAGTTCAGTATCAAAGCTCTCGATAATCCCGTAGTTAATTATGTCTCCTTCGATATCGGAATCCTCAATGTCTAATGTCGCGGCCGAACTATTGGAAATATAACCATAAAGCCGGACAGCCTCAATATACAATACGGCACTATTGCTTATCCCCCCCGCCGCTACCTCAAGTTGTTCAATATCAAGTCCACCGTAGTTTTGTAAACCACCCACTATCTCCAAACGCGGGTAATTGAACAAATCACTCCACAGGAAGACATTTCCCCAACATTGAAGCTGGCTGATTGTACGGCTCTCTTCCATCGTTATTTTTATTTCGGGATTACCGGAATTGTTAATGGTAACGATAAAAATATCCGGGTCATCATTGTCGGGCACGATTTGAGGGAGCCAATTATTGTTGTCATCCCAATATCCACCGTTGGTATTATTCCAGGCAGAATTATATGTAGTTGCGTAAAGACTTGATGTTGAAATCAAACACATCGTTAAAAAAATTGTGACTCTGCTCATTTTCTGCCTCTTTTCGATTTTCTTGTTATCAGAACATTAATTATACCAATTTCCACATTAAAATGGAAACAAAAAAAGGCCAACCGAAGTTGGCCTTTTTGTTAATTTAGGCAATTTGCAAGTGTTCGCTGCATTTCAAATTAGCTGCATCGGTACGATTATGTGAACTGTTACGGCAATTTTTTGCCAAACAGGGTAGTTTAGCTTAACTGCTCTACGGAAACCACACTGCCGAACTTATCTTTCAGGGCCAGAAGCTCTGCTTTCTGAGTATCGTAAATCTCGAACAGTTTTGCGGGTACGTCGCTTTCCTTGCTGTAGGCCTCTTTCTGCAGGTCCAGACGGGCTACGATATTATCAACATACAAAGCGAACTGTTTGTCGTAAATAGCCTTGGTATAGTCCTTGCCGATAGTTTCCTTGAAGATGGCCTTGAGGTCTTCATATTTGGGGATGAAGCCGATGGGCGTATTGATGCCCTTTACGTCGCCGTGGGCATAACGTTCGAGCCAGCTGAGCCAGGCTTTGACATCGCGTTTTTCGCCGATAAGGCTGACATCGTCCTTAGCACCGCCGCGTGAAGCGTTGGTCAGGAAGTAATTAAGGCCTGCCATAACCGGCTTGTCTTTAATCTTCGAACTATTGAAGAACTTAAACTGCGCCTGCATATAATCCGTAAGTGAACCGGGTACAAACGGGGCATTCGCCCAGGGCTGGCGACGGATACCGGAAGCACCGATCTCGGTGGCGGTAGCAGCTGACTGAATCGAAGCACCAATTACCACGCCTTCATCAGCATTTTTGGCAACCCATACCGGGGGCATGGTGTCGCTGTCACGGCCCGAATAGGTAATAACCTTGACGGGAGCTCCGGCGGGGCTTTTGCCGATTTCCGGATTGTAATTTTCAATGTTCATGCAGCTAAGCGTACAGCGAGCGTTGGGGTTGGACATAGGCGTTCCTTTGTCCGGCGTCCATTCGCCTTCATAATTTTTACCGCTGGTGGGCAGCTTATCGCCGTCGCCGGTCCAGCGGGGCGTATTGCTGTCATCTACCAGCACATTGGAGAAAATAACCTCGGCAGGTTTATCACCCCGCAGACAGTCCATCAGATACGGGTCACCTTCGCGGTTCACGTCAGCGACGATACCAAAGATACCAATCTCCGGATTAACCGCCCGCACCGTGCCGTCATTCTCTATCCAGATCTGGGCCAGGTCGTCACCGATAAAATCAGTACCAACCATAGCTGTCGTGGTCTTGCCGCAACCGCTGGGAGCGGCACCAGCGATGAAGGTCTTGCGACCACCGGGTCCGGTCATGCCGGTAATGAACATGTGCTCGGAAAGCTGTTCTTCCTCACGATAATAAGTACACAAATCGACCGCGAAACGATGGTTGCCTTTCTTCAGCAGCAGCGTATTGCCGGCATAGGTGCAGTGCAGCGAGTAGGTCGTCTGCCAGCTGCGATCCATATAAATACGAGCCTTAGGGATGTCCTCACTGTTGAATCTGCCGAAACTGTGGCAGTTGGTAAAGAACACACCGGCCCGAGCGACCTCCTTGTCGAAATCATTGAAGACATTCGGATACAGAATATTGCCCGAATGGACCACATAATAAGAATCGGTAATCATAATCGCTGGAATGGCAGCTTTAGCGCCAATGGGGCCTCGATTCCACAGCGAAACCAGCATGGTCTTGCCCTTCATCAGGCCCACCATGTTTTCCTGAAGATACTTATGTGAGTCCGAGCGAAGCTCTTTTTTGGCCATCGATGAAATGTCTTCATCTTCATTGCAAATATACATTGTCTGACTTATCAAACGTCCCTGGTCTTCCGGCAAATCATAGTGGCAGGTATGATTGGACAGGGCCAGCTTGAACTCTTCATTGTTTTCCAGAGCACCTTCGCGTGCCTTTTGTAAATCCGCTTCGCTACCGGAATTGATCCAAACAGAATCCGGCTGGAACATCGCGATAGCATTAGCGATTTTCAGCAGAGCTTCTTCATTTTTTATCGTTTCGATTTTCGTGAGATTCGTCGTATCACATTTATTTTTGAACAGGGCCTTGGCCTGGTCTATGTTTTCAATGCCGCCAATTGCTGAGAGAATATCGATTCCTTTTTTCATCTCAAGTCGCATAACTTTTTCCTTTTTTCTAGTACTACCTTTAATTCGTCCGTTACGTCGGCTTGCCACGATTACGCACTTTCGGGGAGGGGGTTTCGACCCTCCGCATAATGCGCAGCCTCGTTAATATATAAGTAGTCCTACCAGATTGCAAGTATTTTGAAGAAATTTTTTAGCTTTCCAGGTCAAGCTCTGACGGGACAGATTGTAACAACCTGAGAAATAGGAAATTACGTACGCCTTCCCACAGTCTGGGCTCTAAAAATCTAACCGCGGCTGTGAATCTGAAGTGCAGATTTTCACCAACTCATCAACCATACTGTAGGCCGCGACCAACTCAATAACAGCCCTAACCCAAATTTCTCACTTAACCCCAATTTCTCACTTAGCGGTCAAAACCGTCAAAAATAAAAATATTTTCTGTGATTTTGAGTTGTAAGCGGCGATTTTAGTTCGATATTGGCTCTGGTACAGACCTGCCCTATTGCCAGGTGTTTTTCAGCCGCGATAATATGTGCATGTACCTGAAGAAGCACAAGCGAAAGAAGAACGGCAAGTACAACACCTACTACAGCATAGCTGAGAAGCGTAAAGTCTCGCGCGGTCGTTATGTGGAGAAGATGGTTCTGTATCTCGGGGAGATTTCCGATTCGCAAAAGAAGTCCTGGGAAAAGTCTATTGAGATAATCAACGAGGATAACCAGCCTGTCCGCAAATCATTGTTTGCTTATGACCAGGATAATCATGCCCACCATGATGTCGATACCATTGCCGTGAAATTATCAAAGATGCGGCTGGAAAACCCCCGAACATTTGGTGACTGTTGGCTGGGCTGTGAGATATGGGATACTCTTGGGCTGGATAAATTCTGGTCCGCTCGTATAGACACCGAAAGATCTTCGGTGGAGTATTCCAAAGTCGTTAAATTATTGACGGTAAATCGTCTTATCAAACCCGGCGCGGAGTTTTATGTTCATCAGCACTGGTTTACTCAAACCGCAATGGATGTATTGCTGGACTGTGATTTTGAGGTTGCCGAAAAGAACCGGCTTTACCGCTGCCTGGACAGGATATTGCCCTACAAAGAGGAGCTTTGCTCTTATCTGAAAGATACCTGGCAGATGATGTTCAATCTGGAATACGATATTTTGCTTTACGATATCACCAGTACGTATTTTGAGGGATTATGCAAACAGAATCCTAAAGCCAAATTTGGTCATAGCAAAGATCGCAGAAGTGATTGTCGGCAGATTCTGATAGCTTTGGTAGTTACGCCCGATGGCTTTCCGATTAATTATGAAATCTGGGCGGGTAATACCTCGGAGAAAACCACGCTAAAGCCGTTATTGAACAAGATAGAGTCAAAATACGGCCAAGTCGGCAGGGTTTGGCTGATGGACCGGGGTATCCCCACAGAAGCGGTACTTGAGCACATGCGTGATAATGACATTGGTTACCTTGTTGGTACTCCTCGTAAATTACTGGATGAATTCTCAAAAGAACTCTCGGTGAAAAACTGGCATGATGTAAATGACAGTGTTCGCATAAAGCATATCGAAAAAGATGGTGAATGTTATGTTCTAGCCCGCAGCAAAGAGCGGATGGCTAAAGAACGGGCTATGCGTAAGCGCAAGCTGCGTGACTATCTGGAAGGTCTGGAGAAGCTGAAGAAATATCGTGATTACGCCCGTTTTATGCAAAGGCTGGGCAAACTCAAACATCATGCTGGCAGTTCGTATAAATGCGTTACTCTTACAATTCCAAAACCAAAGGAAAGAATTGAGGAAGGTGAGTTTGATTATAAATTCGATAGGAACAAATACCGAGAAATGATTTATCGTGACGGCACATACTTTTTGCGTACCAATCAAACCGGAAAGAATGGCATAGAGCTTTGGCAGGAGTATATGCTGCAATGTAATGTAGAACAAGCGTTCCGGGAGCTCAAAAGCGATCTGGGTGTTCGGCCGGTCTATCACCATAAAGAAGACCGGGTCGATGCTCACGTGTTTGTAGCGTTTATGAGCTATTGTCTGCAAGTGACCTTGAGACACAGACTGCGGGCCAGTGCCTGCGGGATAACCAGCCAGGCCGTTTTGGAAACAATGTCACGAATCCAGATGCTCGATGTGTCCTTTGAAACCCAGGACGGCAGGACTCTGCTGATGCAGAGATATACCGAGCCCGATGGCGATCAGAAATTGCTGCTATACCATTTGAAGATGGAAATGCCGCCGCAAAAGCCACCGAAAATATACAGCGGTCAGCTCAAAAAATAACACCACTGTTGGCGACAGACCAACAGCCCTGAAGGAGCCAAAAATCCACTTTTTACCCCTTAAGTGAGAAATTGGGGGTAAGACCTGCCCCCAGAGCCTGCCAGTTACCGCCGGAAAACACCGCGATGTTATTAACGATTGTTTCGCCGGAAGTTTCAAATTTACCCCCGGCGTAAATCTTATCATCCCAAACAGCCAAGGCCCGCACCGTACCATCCAGCCCGGCACCTAAATAAGTCCATTCTTCATTAATGTAAGCCGCTACATGACCGCTGAAATCACCTCCGGCGATAATAGTGGATTCATCCACTAATAATACTTTAACTGTGCCATCAAGCCCTGCGCCCAGATTACTTAAAATGCCATCTTCTTCCCGCAGGCAGACATTTAGAGCATCTACCACCCCGGCTTGGGTGAACCGCCCGCCGACATAGAGATTGTCATCATCATCAATGGCCAGAGCGTTTGCCAGGGGAGAATTACCTGTCAGGCCGGAACCGAGTTTTAGCCATTGGTTGTCATACCACTGGGCGATACAGTTATAACCTGTTTCGCCGTCAATTTCGATTGATCCGCTCGCAGCTGCAAATACCGTTCCATCACTTGCTACGGCTAGGGCCTGAGGATTTCGATTGAATATCCCGCCCAGCTCCTGCCAGTTTGCCCCGTTGTATTCTGCGACATGATACTCACCTGTGATATCGCTATATGTCCCTACAAACATACTGCTGCCATCTGAGGCAATACCTCTAAACTGCGTATAGTCCGACTCGATGGCACTCCAGATTTCACCATCCCAGCAGGCCAGGCGATAATAAACTGTTGGATAAGATGCACGCCAGTTGCCGATGGCATAGACCCCGTCATTGGTTAGAGCAGTCTCAGATGGGCCAGCGGTAATGGTTATCCCTTCCTCACAAGCCAACATCTCCGACCAGCCGTCTTCATTATAGCCCGCCAGATAATTGGCAGTCAGTGCTCCCCCAATATAATCGAAATCGCCGCCAATATATAGCCCTTCTGCGCGGCCCTTGAGGGCGTGGACCGGTACACTGTATTTGATATTCAGGCCGCCGCCAAGAGTTGCCCAGTCATCTTCCGCCGGGTCATAAACAGCCAGGTGAGCCAATGTTTTTTCATCTGTAGCATTGGCCGTGAAATAACCCCCGGCGTATAATTTGCCGTCCCAGGATTCCAGGGCGTACACCGTATTATTGAACCCGCTGCCAAGTTGCGACCAGGTGGACCCGGAGAATTTCGCGATATGGCCCTCACTTTATTCTTCGATTGTTTGGCAACTAATGTTCGCATAGTGAGAAATATTAACCGCAAAATGAGCTTTTTTTCAAAACACAAAGATGGTTCAATGAAACGTGTCATGAGAGATGATACTGTTCCAAAACAGGTGTTTCCTGTTGGTGTGCGTAAATTGATGAATATTAAACTGTGGACTGTGTGAGTTCGCAAAAGTACATCTCAGTAATATTGAGGAGGTCAAAATGTTATTGACTAAAAAAATGTTGATTTTGCTTGTAGCTTTATGGGCCAGCGTATCAAATGCCGCGTTGGTATTGCACTATGATTTTGACGAGAGTACCGGGACGGTAGCTCACGACACCGCGGGCGTGGCTGACCCGGCTTATGATGCCACGATGTTTAACGGGACTCCGGCTTTTAGTTTTGATGACTATTCCGTCGCAGGTAAATACGGTACTGCCCTGGATTTTCGCGGCGGCAATGTGGCTGAGGTTTATACCTCCAGGATGAGTGCGACTCCTGAAAATCTTCCGGGCGGAACAAGTGACAGCTTTACGGTTTCGACGTGGGTCAAAACCGGCAATTGGGCTCAGGCAAGTGTATTGTTTGCCTACGCCTATAATGACGTTGAGTTCAGCATTGGTTTTGGCAGCAGCAATGTTCGGGTTTATTGCCGGGGCGAAAATGATGTTTTGAGTCAGGTGGAATCCAGCGTCGCTAATCTGGACGACGGCTGGCATCACATAGCTGTCGCGGTAGCAGAAGATTCCGAGACCGGAGACGCGATACCCATAATCTACGTTGACGGTGTTGCTACCAGTACCACGGCATCAACTTCGTGGCAGCCGGGTGCTCGCGTATCGCTGGGCCGGCGTTACCATACCAGCGGCATGAGATATTTCACCGGTGCCCTTGATGATTTCGCGATTTTCAACAATACGCTCAGCGAACAGCAGATTACCGGTATCTATACCTCCACCACAGCAATTCCGGAGCCCTTGACCGTACTATTGTTGACGGCTGGAGCGGGCATGGCTATCAGAATACGCAAGAATAGTTGATTGGGTTTATAGTACTATCAAATATGCGGGATGGTCGTTATTTCATATCGTCCGTCCCGTTTTTTTGGGCCAAGGATGCACCTGTCCAACCGGCCAGAGTACGTTTGCGATATTCAGAAAGACTAGCCCCTTTTTCTCTATGAAAAAATCTTGACATATTATTCAGGCCGGAAAAATTCAGGGCCGTGGTAATATCTTGCAAAGACATGCTGGTTTCGGTCAAGAGCATGGCGATCTGGTCTATTCTAGTTTTTTTAATTTCGTCCATAATGCTATGGTTCAATAATTTTCGGAAGCGTTTTTCCAGAACACGCCGGGACAGAAAAGTCGCATCAACAACATCATCGACAGCAATGGGCCGCTTAGCACTTTTCTGAATAAAACGTATTGCCTTGCGAACTTCGATATCCTCAACGGCCAGGATATTGGTTGACTGCCGGGCCACGACACGCGAAGGTCTGATTACTATGCGTTGGCCGGCCATTTTCTCACCTTTCATAAGCCGGTCGAGCAGTTCGGCAGCTTCGTAGCCAGCCTTAGCGAAATTTACCGCGACGCTGGTCAGGGGCGGTTCGGTAAGTTCACACAGCAATTCATCATTATCGACACCAATAATGGCTACATCATCGGGGACATGTAAGTCACTGTTTTTGCAAGCCTCGATTATATCCTGAGCCTGAACATCATTGCAGGCAAGCAGGCCAACCGGTTTGCTGAGGCTCAACAGCCATTTTTCCAGATGGTCCTGAGTTTCCTCCCAAGAGACGAGAACCTTGCCTTTGGGCGGCTGATAAAGATTAACCTGAAAACCTTCTTCCTGGAGCTTGCTGGTGAAGCCATCCCCACGCTGACGTGACCAGAACATATCACTGTGGCCATAGAAGGCGAATTCACGAAACCCCTGACGGATGAGATATTCAGCGGCCATTCGACCGATGGCTAAATGGTCCATAATAACGTAGGGGTAATAGGGTAACTGTTCCTTGGTATGAATAGCGAAAATGGTGGGGATGCCGGCTTCGATGGGTTTTTTATCTTTGATTGGGTCACGGGTCATGAGCCCATCAGCTTGCAGGCTGGCTAGTCTGGTCAGGGGCCTGCGGGCCTTGTGGGGGTCATCGCGATAAAGCATAACATCAATATGTTTGTAGAAATGCCATGGTCCGTGTGTTCGGGAGTACTTGGCCACACCGCGCAGGAATCCCCTACCATATTCCAGGTCTGATGAAATCCGCAGGATAACTTTCGGGATTTTGCTCATAAAAAATATTTTAAACAACTGACACAAAGAAATGCAAGCATAATTCCTTGTCCGATAATTCGGTCTTAGCGGCTTAAAATGCCATTTTCTCTCATTTTTTGATACAGATCTCCTTTTTTTGCAAGAAAAAGTAATGTTCGTAGAATGAGAAATATTGAACGCAAAATGAGATTTAACCACAGGTGCTAATTTGCGATAATAAAGCCAGTGAAATCGGATGACAAAAGTCTATAGCCTGAGAAAAAGGAAAAATGCCATGAATCATCGCCCCAAAGCTTTTACCCTCGTCGAACTATTGGTTGTAGTTGCCATCATAGCTTTGCTGGTTTCGATTCTTTTGCCGGCATTGGGGCAAGCTCGTGAGTCAGCCAAGAAAGTTGTTTGCGGAACCCAGATTCATCAAATCGGGCTGGGTATTAATGTATATACGGAAGACAATGACGACATGCTGCCTATGTATATGGAAAAAGACAAGCCGACCCTGGCGACTCTTTATCATAACAATCGTGTTAATATTGTTGGTGACCATAACGGTGATTATCAGCCAATTCCGGGCAATGAAAGAAAATTAACTCCCTATATTGATACCAAGGTTTGTTACTGCCCAATGGATAAAGGTTATCGCAAAGGCTCCGGTGTTCCGTCGGAATATGACAACCGTCCTTTCTATGACATTTATGGTTCGAGTTACGTTTACAACGCAGTTTATCTGGATCCAATTGAGGGACTTGCCACCAGTTCCAAGGGTGAAGCATGGGGCGGGGCTGGTCATCGCATAGTCGAAACCCTCTACAATCAAAAGTCCGCGAGTATCAGACAGGCAGGCAATATGGTGATGCTAGGTGATCGTACTATCGCTTATTCGGAATATTTTACGACCGGCACTCAGTATCTTGCCTATACCCAGATGCACGACGAGAAGAGTTACGAAACTAACATCCTTTTTGTTGACGGGCATGTGGCTGAACTGGAGCTGAAGGAAGCTCCCGACCATCTGAAAAATTCAGATTATCGATTCACCCTGAAGTAAGTTCGTATGTTTTCAATTGGCGAAGTTTTAAAGGGAACGCGAGTTAAGCAATCCCTCAAAAGTATCTTGAGTTTTGATTTTTATGTGATTTCATGTCGCATGTGTAGTATAGGCCGACATTTTGGAGAACAATAATGGTTAAATGTAGTGGACTCATCGCCGCAGTTTTTACACCCTTTCGGGAAGACGGCAGGGTAGACCTGGGTCGAATCTCCGATATAGCAGAGTCCCTGATACAGCAGGATATAAAGGGGTTTTATGTTGGAGGTGGAACGGGTGAAGGAGCGTTGCTGAGCTGTCAGGAACGTATGGCAGTTGCGGAAGAATATATCAAGGCCGCGAACAAGCGAGTACCGGTAATCGTATCGGTAGGTCATGAATCTATTGAAGAAGCGAAAGTCTTAGCCAAACACGCGTTTAAGGCAGGTGCTGATGCCATGGCAGCGGTACCACCGATTTATTACGGGTGCGTTTCGATTGAAGCTCTGGTTGCCACGCTCAAACATATTTGTGATGCTGCCCCGGAATTACCGTTTTACTACTATCACATCCCGCGTACAACGCGAATAGATTTTGATACGGTGGAAATGCTGCGTCTGGGCGAAAAGCAGTTCCCCAATCTGGCTGGCATGAAATTCAGTGCTCATAATCTTCACGACTTTCAGAGGTGCGTAAACTTTCAGGATGGTCGTTACAATATTTTGTTCGGTTCGGACGAAATGCTATTGGCATCTATGAGCGTGGGCGGCACTTCAGCGGTGGGGACTTCGTACAATTTCGCGGCCCCGATTTATCAGCGTGTAATAAACTCTTTTCAGCAGGGTGACCTGGAAACCGCTCGCCAATGGCAATTGAAAGCGGTGAGCATATGTCGGTTATTGTATGATCACGGTGGTCTGGCTGCATTCAAGGCGGCGATGAAACTGGTAGGCATGGATTGTGGCCCGACTCGCTTGCCGCTGGTGGCTTTGACGAACACCCAAATACTGGCACTGGAAAAAGATATGGCCAAACTAGGTTTTTTTGGATGGCTGGGCTCTAGGCCTTATCTCAAGGTTGAAATTCCGCAGTCCCGGCCGACAAAAGTCAATGCATAACTAAACCTAGCGATCGTTTAGCAAGAATCAGGTATTGAATAATATTTTACTACTTTTACTGGAGGACATTACGATGAGTATGAAAAAAATTCTGTCATTACTGCTTTGCGGGATGTGTTTGATTTTTTCGTCCGGAGCGAATCACGTTTACGCGGGTACTATTTACGGTACGCAAATAGCCACCAATAATGGCAATATCCCGGTTTACTGTGACCCGCCTACCACGCTTTTTGAAATTGACACTGCAACCGATACTGTTACCAGCCACGGCAATGTTTTGGTGCAGGGGCTGGACGTGCGTGTTGAGGGGCTGGCTTGTCAGCCGGGCAAACTTGTGGGTTTTGTCATCAGCGACCCTGTTGACAGCACCGCGACAAGCCAACTGATTGAGTTTGACATGAGCAGTCTGGGAGGGACAGAGGTAGCAGCGAGCCCCAAGGGCGCTGAGCAGAATTATTTCGCCTGCGCGGCAGCCTATAGCACCTCCGGTCAACTGTGGGCTATAGATAATATTTCCGGCAAATTGTACCAGATAAACGACAACGACGGGTCAATCATAACAACTGTCACTCTGAGCGGCGGCGGTTATGCCCCCCAGACCAACGCGGTTCTCGACCTGGCATTCAGCAGTACAAATATCTGCTATATTGTCGGCAATACAAATTATGTTTGGAAAGCTAATGTCAACACCGGAGTAATGACCAGACTTACCGGTGCGAGTCTTTCCAGTGGTTTGTGCGGCTGTGCCCTCGACCCGGATGATGATACCATGATGTACGCATTCCGCACTTTTGGTGGCGACGACACAGTCAAAAAATTCTCGGTTGCCGGTGACGTAATCGGAACGGAAGTAAATTTAGGTTCAATTCGCACGATTACCAACAACGAAGGCGGTCGCGGCGACCTGGCCTCTCTGGGCTATACCGAGCTGGCAAAAAACCCCACGCCGGGTAATGGTTCTATTCTGATCGCCATTGACACGGACTTAAGCTGGGAAGCCCCCGATTTGGGCACCCCCAGCAGTTATACACTTAACTACCGTGCCGACGATAACGACTTCGGCGCGGTGGGTACAACAGTAGTAAGCGGCATCACCGGCCTGAGCTACGAATTCCCCGCAGACCTTATCAATGACACCACTTATTATTGGCGTGTTGACGCGATAGTTGGTGGTTCAACAAAAACGGGCAGTGTGTGGAATTTCACCACGATACCGCAGGTGCCCTATATTTCAGCAGACCCTCAATCCACGATTTCAGCGATTGGTGACCCGGCGGAATTTTCTATTGTCGGCCTGAATATCGAAAGTTACAAATGGTATCGCTCGCTCGATGCCGCTAATAACACTCCGGGCGATGACACCCAGGTAGGCACTGACGCAACATTGCTGATTTCCGGCGTTCAGCAGACTGACGAGGGATATTACTATTGCGAAGCCTCCAATGGTGCGGGTTTGGTTTTGTCAAATATCGCCCAGTTGTGGACTAAACGTCTGATGGCCCACTGGAAGTTTGAAGACAACCTCAATGACCAACTTGGCATCCATCATGGCTCGTTCATTGACCCGAACGAAAACAATCCTACGCCGGACCCAAGCTCAAGATATGTTGCTGGCGGGGTATCGGGCAAAGCCTTTGAGTTTACCGGCGATGGGCTGATTGTTGAAATTCCCGGTGCCGAATGGATAGACTTCTATCCTTTGGGCATGACCGCTAGCTGCTGGATCAAACTTGATGCCGCTCAGACCGAAACCGTCAACCCCATGAGAAATAACGAACCGGGCTATAACGGCGGCTTCTACATGCACATCTATGCCAACGGCAATGCCGGGGGCGGAATTCCGAACCTGGGCGGTTCCATTAACGCTACCAGCGTGTTTGCGGATGATGCCTGGCATCTGCTCACTATCACCTACGACGGGGTCGGCACAATGAAACTGTTCGCTGATGGTGAATATATAACCGAAAGAGTCAACACTGGTGCGGTTGTAGCCCTGCCGGAAGTTCCCCTGGTCTTTGGCGGAAGAATTACCGGCGAGGCGAGTCTGGTCGGTTACATAGATGAAATCAGAATATTCAGCTATCCTCTGGACAATGTGGCGGTTGCCCACCTGTACACCGACCTGATTTCCGGTGTGGAGATTTGTGCTGAGGACCCGACTTTTGACTTCGATGGCGACTGCATAGTCAATCTCAATGACTTTGCCAAGTTTACTGAAGAATGGATGCTTTGCAACGTGGTACCAACCTGCAAGTAAGTAAAACCATTTTCGTTTAGAACCCAACAAAGCAGGTTTGGGGATGAGATGTTGTCTTCAGACCTGCTTTCACCTTAAACAAAGATCGCAGAAAGGCCCAGAAGTGAACCACAGGAAGTTATACATCACCGCGTTTTTAGTAACAATCTCCATCCTCAACTCTGTCCAAGGCGATGAACTGAGTCTTCAAATCGAATCTGTCCGGCAAATATGGGCGCAAAGCGAACGACAACCGGGTGTAGTTGACAGCTACAGTGCTTTCACTGACCTGGTTTTCCTGAACGGGTATTATTATGTTACGTTTCGCGAGAGTGACAGGCACGTTTACGGCAGAAACGGCAGGATCGCGGTAATTCGCTCCAAGGACCGGGAAAACTGGCAGAGAGTAGCGGATTTTCGCAATGATATTTATGATTTGCGGGACTCCAAATTCGCGATAGATGCTCAGGGAAAAATGGCAGTGTGGTTCACCGGTGCTGATTACAAGGACAAATATTTGCAGGGCAGAAAAACCTGGATCGCATTCTGGGATGACAGCAAGTCGGCATTTGGTCCTGTCACAGAAACAATTCCCGATACCGGCAGTAATTATCAGGAGTTCAATTCCGAATGGCCCTGGGCTCTGACCTGGCATAATGGAAAAGCTTTCACGGCTTCGTATCGATGGGTGTCATCAAGTAACAACAGGGACAACTGGCTGTTCTCGTCCGCTGACGGGATAAAGTATAAACCGGTAGTCAAACTGGAAGCACCGATTTTGATGTGTGAAATGGCGTTACGTTTTTCTGAAAATGACAATATTGTATGCTTTGGCCGCAGCCGTGACAAAGACCTCGCCTATATCGGCTGGGCAACCCGTGCGGAAAATTATACCAACTGGACCTGGAAACCTCTAAAAGACAAGGACGGTACACATCGGCGTATTGGCGGGCCAAACTTTCTGATTCTTGATAACGGCAGAATGATCGCTTCTGGTCGTCAATATGAAAAAACTTCCAGCGGCAGACCCATGACCGGAATTTTTGAGATTACCCGGGATGGTTTGTGGACCGATACCATCGAACTGCCCAGCGGCGGCGATAATGGTTATCCCGGCCTGCATATCGACGGAAATAAATTGTATATGAGCTATTATTCCAAGCACCAAAAAGGACCTCACATTTATTTCGCGGTCATCAATGGCAACTTCAATAACTCCTCAGCGGCCAATTAAAAGCAAAAGGATTGGCAATGAAACACAGCAGATTTATTAGAAATATCACCGGACTTCTCTTTCTTTTCAGTTCCATCTCCTTTGCCTCCGACCTCAATTTGCAGCTTGAGGCGGTACGCAAAATATGGACGCAGGGCCAACGTGAGCCCGGCGTAATTGACAGCTATTGTGCTTTTACGGACCTGGCTTTCGTTGGCGACAGTTTCTTTGTAACCTTTCGCGAGAGTAACGCACATGTAGGTGGACGTGATGGTCGAATCGCGGTAATCAAATCTAATGACGGAATCGCCTGGACCAGAGTCGCAGATTTTCGGATGGACGACTTTGACCTGCGGGACTCAAAACTCGCCATGGACGACAATGGCCAGTTGATGGTCTGGTTTACCGGGGCCGACTATGAAGGGACATATCTGGAAAGACGCAAGACCTGGATATCATTCTGGGATTCGGTTAATAGCGAGTTTGGCCCCATGATAGAAACATTTGCAGGCCCGGACGGTGTTTATCAGCAATACGAATCGGAATGGCCCTGGCGACTGACCTGGAATAACAGCATGGCTTACACTGCCTCGTATCGCTCGATTTCCGCCCATCCCAATCAGGACCACTGGCTTTTCAACTCGACGGACGGCATTCAGTTCAACGCCGTCGTCAAAATGCCCCTGCCGGCAAGAAGCTCCGAGATGACTTTGAGATTTGCCAATAATGACGAGATGATTTGCCTCGTACGATCATATGCGAATCAAGCGTATATCGGCTGGTCCGATCTGGCCGGCGGTTATACGACCTGGAGCTGGAACGCTCTGCTCGATGAAAATTCACTTCACCGCGAAATCGGCGGACCAAATTTCATTATCTTGCCCAACGGTCGCCTGCTCGCCGCGGGCCGTCAATATCAGAGTACTTCGACCGGCAGTAAAATGACCGGACTATTCGAAATCACCAAAGACGGTCTTTGGGAAGACCTTCTGGAACTGCCCAGCGGCGGTGACAACAGTTATGCCGGACTCTATCTGGACGGTAATACTTTGTACATTAGTTATTATTCCGGCCATGAAGGAGGTTCGCCCAATATTTACTTTGCCATAGTAAACGGCAATTTCGGCCAACCGAATCAGCCTTATAATCCCCAACCTTATGACGAGCAAGCAGAAGTGCCGCTTGAAACCGAATTGAGCTGGCAATGTTTTGGAGAAGCAGTTTCTTATGATGTGTATTTTGGGACTAACTCGGCAAGTCTGATTTTCCAGGACAATGTTACCGAACTTTCTTATGCCGGACTGGGAATATTGGATATAAACACAGAGTACTACTGGCGAGTCGATACCCGCGACGACAGCGGTACTTTGTTGAATGCCGGGGATGTCTGGAGTTTCGTTTCCGGTGAGCCAATCTGCCAATCACACCCGCAAGGAGACCTGAATGATGACTGCATTGTTGACCTGAATGATTTCGCTCTTTTGCTCATGGACTGGGAAAAATAAAATGCCTCTAAAACGCAACAGAAAGGCTTATGGCAATGTATAAGCGATTTATCTGGACTTATATATTATGTATGCACATCATTTTAATTGCCCAGACTCAGGCAGGAAGCATATTTTGCATTCAATCCAAAACTAATAACGCCAACGCTCCTGTTTATTGCGACGCTCCGACTTCGCTCTTTGAAATCAACCCCGCCACACAGGAGCTTGTTGGTTATGGCAACATAAAGGTCGATGGTGTTTATATCAGAGCCGATGGCTTGGCGATTAATTCGTTCGGCAAAATGGTTGCGTTTATTATTTCCGATCCCGCCAATGACACTGCCCAGAGTACCTTGATTTTAATTGATACCGAATCGTCGTCTCAAACCGACATTACCGCCTGTTCCCTGGGCGACCAGCAGGACTATTTCGCTACCGCAGCGGCTTACGACAACAGCAACATTTTATGGGTTATCGATAATATTTCCGGTCTCCTTCATCAGATTAACGACCTCAACGGTGAAATTATCTCGTCCGTGACGCTGACAGGCGGTGGATATAACGCTAGTGCGGTCAACAGTGTGCTGGACCTCAGCTTCGACAGTCAGAATATCGCTTATGTGGTTGGTAACAGCAACCTGGTCTGGACACTCGATGTGACAAACGGCCAAATGACGGCTATTACCGGCCCAGCCCTGCCCAGCGGCTTGTGCGGCGCTGCCGTTAATCCCAGCGACGATGATGAAATATACGCTTTTCGCACCTGGGGCGGTGACGACACGATTTATTCCTTTTCGGTAGCGGGCCAGACTATAGGTTCTTATACATATTATGGCACCGTACGGGAAGTAACCGGCAATGAAGGCGGCCGGGGTGATATGGCAGTGTTTCGCGGCGATACACTTATTCAGTATGACATGGTATACGGAATACAAACCGCCGCAACTAATGACGCGCCCTTGTACTCGACTGCCCCTACGGCTTTTTTTGAAATCAACCTGATCAACAACCATATCACCAGTCACGGTATGGTAACTTTGGAGTCAGAATATGTTTGCCTGGACGCCCTGGCGATCAACTCACAGGGAAGGGCCCTTGCCTTCGCTTTAACTGACAACAGCGGTATTGTTGCCAGCCAAATGGTTCTGATAGACAACACCACCCTGGCCGGTCCCGACGGAGTGGAAGTTGTGCCGTTGGGAACAGAACAAAGTTACTTCGCAGCCGCAGCCGCCTTTGACAAACAGGACAATCTCTGGCTGGTTGACAATCAGGCCGGTCAACTTCTAAAAATAAACGATTCCAACGGTTCGATTATCGCAACTTATAATCTAAGCGGCACTAACTACTATTCCCAGGCCAACAACATCATCGACCTGACCTTTGATTCTCAAAACAACGCTTACCTTATCGGCAACTCGAACAAAATCTGGTCACTGGACACCTCGACCGGCCAGTTGACTTATATTGCCACGCCGACCGGTGATACCAGTAACGGACTGGTCGGCTGTGCTTTTTCAAATCAGAATGACGACCGAATATGCGTTTTCAGAACCTTCGACGGCAACGACACCTTCGGCATCTACTCGCTTGCAACCAATAGTTATACCAGCATGGAAGATGTCACATCGGCCACCGACATAAACGGCGGACGCGGCGACCTTGCCTCAAATAGCAATCTGTTATATTTTACAAGTCATTCACCTGCCCATAACGACGAAATCGTCCCCACAAATGCCGAACTTAGCTGGAATGCCTACCCCGCCGGGCAATATCAGTATAACATATACATAGGAACCACACCTGCCCTGCCGGAAACACCGGTCAGCATTCTTCAAGACAGCAATTCATTAGAAATTGCACTTGACGAGCTTACCGTTTATTATTGGCGCGTCGATATTGTGCTTATGAACAATGTTTATACTGGACCGATCTGGAGCTTCGAGACTGGTTGTGACCACAATTACCCCGGCGATATCGACAACAATTGTGGCGTTGACATTATCGACCTGAAACTAATGGCGGAGAACTGGCTGATTTGTAATTTGGAACCCTCGACATTCTGCCCGTAGAGAGATATGAAAAAAAATACCCCAAAAGCTGTCAAAACAATATTCGCTCTGATTTGCACCCTCATCGCCCTGTCCGGCTGCGATAATACCAGCGACAAAAATAATTCCGCTGACGCCGAACCTCGCGAACAGGCCCTTAATATCTTACGTCACAGCCTGCAAACGCAGCAGGGCTGGGTTAAGGTCCACGCGGCGGAATATCTGCTGGCTCTGGGTTATCCGCAGGATCTGGAATCGATCCGGCAAATCTTTGTTGACCAGCAGGAAACCGCCGGAACCGAACCGCAATACCGCATCGGCATTTGGCGTACTCTGGCCCAATGCTATCAACGTCCCGACCAGCGTCAGATTTATATCGACAAAATCCTCGAAGCATTTATGGATAAAGATGGACCGGATGTTCTCCATGCGACCGAAACACTGGCGAAACTTAAAATCCGGCTCAATGACCGGCAGTTAACCCGCGCCCAAAGCCTTTATAATAGTGATGACATTACCCAAAGTGCCTTTACCGCGTGGCTGCTTGCGATTCAGGATAAAACATATACCACCAAAATGCTTCTGCGTGAAATTCTAACTCGAAATCCGACCCGTATGAATATTGCGTCCTATGCTGTGAGTTTCCATAAAATAAAATTCGGCACTGCTCAATGGTCAGAGCTTGCCGAAGTTATTTTTACTACGGATATGGACCAAAAGGTCAGAGCGAACCTTCTGGCTGCTGCTCTGGTCTGTTGTCCTCTGGCTGACGATTTGCGTTACTGGCAGTTCTATGATGAATTGCTGGAGATGGCGACTGTTCCCGATAAAAATATTAGGCGGACAGTATGTATCGCCTTGGCCCTGATGGATAGTGTTTGTGAAACCGATGTTATCCGAAAGCTCCGGGACGACAAATTTCCACTTATCACTGAACAGGGCGAAATAGACAATCCCACCAACGCTGATGTTCGGCTGACCGCCGCCTGGGCCCAACTCTGTCAGCTTCGTAAAGGTCATTACGGTTTCAGATGGCTCGACTGGGTGGTCCTGGCGGGGTATTGTCTGATTATGCTGGTTGTGGGCTGGCTGTGTTCCGTCCGAAATAAAAATTCCGAAGATTTTCTGCTCGGCGGGCGGGCCATGAACCCTTTCATGGTAGGCCTCTCATTCTTTGCCACCATGCTCAGCGCCCTGAGTTATCTGGCTTATCCCGGCGAGGCAATCAAAAATGGGCCGGTCTTGTTCATTGGACTAGCGGCGTTTCCTGCGATCTATTTTATTGTAGGCTGGTTCCTCATTCCCAAATTTATGAAGAGTAATGTCACCAGTGCTTATGAACTGCTCGAAATAAAACTCGGCACTCCCGTCCGTATGCTGGCAACGTTTTTCTTCCTGTCCCTGCGTTTCCTCTGGATGGCGACAATCATATTCATCACGGTCGATACCGCCATCATCGGCATTTTCGGTGTGGACCGCTCCTACATCCCTCTCATCTGCGCTGCCATGGGCGGATTGACGATACTTTATACCTCGATCGGCGGTCTCAAGGCGGTGGTCATCACCGATGTTATTCAAACCATCATTCTGCTGGGCGGAGCGTTACTAACGCTTGTACTAATAACCATCTCTTTCGGTTCAGTTTCCGCTTGGATGCCCCAAACCTGGCCCGAAAACTGGCCTCAACTCGACTGGTCAATCAATCTGGGCGGCAGAACCGTATTGAATATGATAATTTATATTTTTTCCTGGCATGTTTTTACCGCCGGTTCCGACCAGATGGCTATCCAACGCTACCTGGCCACCAAAGACGTAAAGGCCGCCCGAAAAACCTTCGCCGTTTCGGCAGTAACCACTATCATCGTGCAAATCCTGCTAATGTTCGTCGGCATCGCGGTACTGGCTTATTTTCAGGCCCACCCTTATCTGCTCGCGGCCGGCACCAATACATATGATAACGCCGACACCCTGTTTCCACGCTTTATCGTTGTCGGCTTGCCCATCGGACTGACCGGGCTGGTAACCGCGGGACTGCTCGCCGCGGCTATGTCCAGCCTTTCGTCGGGGCTGAGCTCATCAGCATCAGTTGTCGCCGAAGACATCATCAAACGCTTCGGCAAAACCAGAAAAGAAGCGTCACTATCCAAAGTACAGCTCATTTCATTCACCATCGGTGCCCTTTCCATGGCCTGTAGCTTCCTCGTAGGCAATGTACAGGGTAACGTAATCGAAGTGGTCATTAAAGTCGTCAATCTGTTCGTCGCCCCTCTGTTCGTATTATTCTTCATGGCCCTGTTCGTCAAAAAAGCAACCGTCACCGGTACCCTGGCCGGCGGATTAACCAGTGTCGCTGTAGCGGTATCAATCGGGTTTTACAATATTCTGGGCATTGGCGTTTTCTGGCTTATGCCCGTCGCCTTTATCGTCGGAGTTGTAACCGCAACATTGATAAGTACCATTACTAATACCAACAAGGAGACCCAAAAATGAAAAAGTCTTCAACCATAATAATCGCGGCCATGCTCACCTGCTCGCTTGCCTTCGCCGCCGATAACACAACCAAAGATGATGGCCCGCAAAAAATCTGGGACCAGAACTACGCTGCTTTTACCGATTTGATTAACTATAACGGCAATCTCTATGTCGCTTTTCGTGAAGGCAACGGCCATACAACCCGCTCGAAAGACCCTTTCTACGGCCAGGCTCGCATTATGAAATCAACCAACAAAGGCAAAACCTGGCAGTCTGTCGCCCTTATCAAGGAATGCGGCAAAGACCTGCGTGACCCCAAACTCAGCATTATGCCTGACGGCAGACTGATGGTCAACATGGGCTGCACCTGGAACCACGACGGAAATATCTATCGCCGACAGCCTCACGTTGCTTTCAGTAAAGATGGCGAAAACTGGACCCAGGCCCTGCCTTGCCTGCTCACCGGTAAAGATGTCAGTTATATGGACTGGCTCTGGCGGGTAGTCTGGCACAAAGGGGTCGCCTATTCGGTCAGCTACCAGAGAGGTATAAATAAACTGATTCTTTTTAAAAGTACCGACGGTATTATCTGGGAACAACTAACACTGCTCAAAACCGAAGGTTTCGCCAACGAAACCGCTATTCAGTTCGACGGCGACGAAATGATCCTGCTCGTTCGTGAGGAAAAACACAAGGATTTCGGCCTATCGCACCTGGGCAAAGCCCTGCCGCCCTATACCGACTGGCAATGGATCAATACCGATTTGCGGTTGGGTGGTCCCTGTTTCCTTATCATGCCTGACGGCAATTATCTCGTTGGCAGCCGCGATTATCAGGAGTCCCAACTCGGCTGCGCCCTGTTCTCAATGACCCCGGAAGGCAAAACGAAAAGGCTATATCGCTTTGAAGCGGGCAAAGATTGCAGTTACACCGGGCTGGTAATGGAAAACGAGACTCTCTATGTAAGCTACTACTCCTCCCACGATGGCGGCATAGGCAATATCTACTTCCAGACCCTGCCGGTTGAGCCATTGCTCAACGGTCAACTATACGAACAGTTCCGCAAATCTAACCAGCCAAAATAACCACTCCCCGTACCATTCGATTTTCAGAAAAGCTTGGCATTCGCCAACAATCTCTCTTGGCGGAGTTTACCGCGGACTTCCGAGTTCGCGGCCGCATCCGCCGAGAATGCCCGGCACTGGGCCCAGGCCGATGCCCTCTCGGCGGTGGTCTGCGCGGCGTCATAACGGGCCCGCAACCGAACCGGAATACTCCGGGGAGTCTGAATCTTATTTTTACGCTTAAACCATTTCATAAAGATTAGATGGTGCCTCCCGGCGAGAGCTTGTTAAACTTCAAACCCAGTCCTTTTTTTGCCACAGCCTTTTTCGATTCCAGGAATTTATCCGCCGCGATCTGATCCGGCAGGGCATGCTGTTCTACACTGCCCGAATCGCTGCTGGCCTTACGCGGACCGGAAGCGTTATCTGCGATGTTCTGTTGGATTGATGTTTCTGTCATTACTTAAAACCTTTATTCCCTTCACCTGTTATATCCGTGATAACGCCGATTTTGTCGCGCGGAAAAATTGCTTTTTGGTAAAAATCATGTCAGGTTAAATTCATCATGCGAACTCCCGGGAGAAAAAACATCAGCCTCCTATTGATACATTACCCAAAAGGTCAAAAACTGTCGGAAAATTCTGAGATAATTGTAACATTTTAGCCAAGTGAAGCAAATTCTATAGCTTTTGGGTTGGCTTGTGCAAAAAAAAGACAAAAAAAACTTTAAAATGTTAAGATGGGTAATTTGCGCTATTGCGTGTAATGGTTTATAGTTTCAGCATGATGAAGCCGAATGCTGAACAGGCTATCGCCGACCTGGCCTTAGAGCAGGAATTGACTGCGGAGCAGGCTGAGCTTATTTACGAGCAAGGCAGAGAGGCGGTGGTTTTTGTTTTGCTGAGACTGTCGAAACTGGCAGCGGAAAAAACACAAGGTACGTTAGTTGCCGGCAGTCCGGCTGATCCTTCGTGTCCCTCAGGTCAGAAGCCGGTTTTTGTCAAGCCGAACAAAACAGATAAAAAACGCGGCAAAAAGTTTGGCCGTAAAAAAGGGCATCAAGGTACTCGCCGCAATCTGCCGACCCAAATAGACCGTACCGAAGAACATCGCGCTTCATGTTGTCCGGACTGCGGCGGCGAACTGAAAAAATGTTCCGGCACACGTGAACGAATCATCGAAGACATCCCGGAAGATGTTCGCGTTGAGACGGTAAAGCATGTTATTCATCGCGACTGGTGTCCGAACTGTCGCAAGGCGGTTGAGCCGATCGTAACCGATGCTCTGCCAAAATCATCTATTGGCAATGGTATTGTGGTTTTGTGTGCCTGGCTCCACTTTGCGTTGGGCAATACGATAGCGCAGATCCTGGAGGTGTTTAATTTTCATCTCCGGTTTAAGATGTCGCCGGGCGGATTAGTCCAGATGTGGCATCGTTTAGCGGATATACTCCTGGCCTGGTACGAAGAAATAATCGAGGACATTCAAAAAGCCGGTGTCCTGCACGGCGATGAGACCGGCTGGCGGGTAAACGGTAAAACGCATTGGTTATGGTGCTTTACCAGCCATCAAGCCACGATTTTTACGGTCGAGCAGTCGCGGGCCGGGCCGGTGGTTTTGGAATTTATCAAAGAATGTTTCAACGGCGTGTTCGTAAGTGACTTCTGGTATGCTTACAATGTATTGTCATGCGCCAAACAAAAGTGCCTGGTTCACTTACTGCGTGATTTGGAGCGAGTCTGGAAAGCCAAAGACCACAGCGGCGATTGGCCGAGGTTCTCCAAAAAACTCAAACGATTAATTCGCGACGCGATACGCCTGCGTAAACGCATCGATGAACTGGATGCGACGGTTTACCAGCGGCGCTGCCAACGAATCGAAAAACGCTTGGATCTTATTATCGCGCATGAGTGGTCGAACAAGGAAGCTCAGCGGTTGATTAAGCGTTTGAAACGCCATCATGATGAGCTGTTCACTTTTCTGAGCAATCGCGAGGTGCCGTTCGATAATAATTTTGGCGAACGCAGCATTCGCGGCGCGGTGATCATGCGAAAGAACAGCTATAACAACCGCAGCGACCGTGGAGCCCGAACGCAATCGGTGCTGATGAGCGTGTTTTTTACCCTGAAACAACGCGGCCTAAACCCGGTTGCTACCATCAAAAAAGCCCTGCGAACATACATCAAAACCGGCAAATTGCCAAAACTCGCGGAGTTCTCTGCTTCACTTGGCTAAAGTGTTACAGATAATTTGAAAAAATTATGACTCTGTAGCATCTTTACCGGCAACATAGCATTCCAGTCCTTTCTTCATGAAGTGTTGTTGTAGTTCGTAAACGGCCTTGGGACTGCTCGTCACGCTGCATATCAATAGCCACCCGCTGGCTGATATTGGTTTGAGTTCGCACTCGATAGACACTCTTCTGCATTTTTCGATGGCGGCGATAGCCCCGTTCAACCGCGTTGGACGTTGACGGCAGTTGTGAATCATCAAGGAAGGTCAACGCCTTTTCGATATTGGGGGTGAACAATTTCTTAAGAGTCTGTCGCAAGGTTTTGAATCGCCCAATTCGCCGGCGTAACACAGCCAACTTTTCCAATGCCGTTTCCGTTCGACAACGACGGTCAAAAAGACGATAAACCTGATCCATGATCGAGCGTAAATTTCTCAGGTTTGGCAAGCCTCTGGTTATATGCAAAAACTTCTTCTTATCCTTCGAACTCAATGAATGTTGTACAAATAAATATCTGTGCTCAAACAGATCGGCAATTTTCTTTTCCTGTTTCTTCTTGCGTGATGCCGCTTTCTTCGCGGAAGAAGACGATGGACGGCCACGTTTCAGCTTGGGCAACTTTGCCTTGAGCTCTCGTCGTACTTTCGTAACAGCTTTGAGTATTTCTCTGTTGATCTCCTTGAGGACATGAAATTCGCACACCTGATGAGCAGCGTCAGGAAATATCAGCGCCAATGGCTCCGGATATAAAGGCGAGCCGTCGGTCGTAACACCCCGTAATGTCAGCGTTCTTTGTACCAGTTCGGTCCGAAACCGAAAGGAAAAGTTTGTTATATCTTCATGAGTGGGATTATGGTCAAGAACCTCGTAGATGAGCCGTTTGAAGGTGTGGTTATCCACTATGGATAAGACGCAGAATGGCCCATCATATAATTCGTCCGCTGCAATATAGCCGGAGAAATCAGCCAGAACACCATCAAGGTACTCAGTTGTAATTCGTTGCTCAGCTTTTTTTCCCCGTCGCCTCAACCCAGTTTTGAATTGTAGCCCAAGGGACAAAAACTCTGTGGTCTCGCCACAAGTGCCATGATGCCGGGTGTCAAGGGGCGCTCAAAACCGGCCAATGAGGGGCGCTTGAAAACCGGCCAAAATTGAATAGTTGAAATGTTTGTCTTTGTTAATCTGGGTAAAAACTCAGGTTATCAGAGGCACAAAATGGCGAACTATTTGACGATGGCACAGGTACAAACGGTATTACAACTCAAGGATCGTGGCTGGTCTAACCGTCGTATTGAACGGGAGTTAGGCATTCACAGGGAGACGGTGGCCCGGTATTGGCGGCTTCGTGAGGTGCCAGGCAACGATGACGGGCCTTCCGAAGGCGAATCGACTAAGCCAGTCGACAGGCAGGCGGCATCTGCTCCGTACGGGGCGCCCCTGGGGGATTCAAAACCGGCCAAGGCGTCCCCCGGCTCTGAGGTCGATTCTATCTCGATTCCGCCCGGTTCTACCAGTCAATGTGTCCAATACCACGAATTGATCGTCCCGATGGTTCAGCAGGAACTCTCTGCTCAGCGAATTTACCAGGATCTGGCAGCGGACCATAATTTCACCGGCAGCTACTACAGTGTACGGCGTTACGTTGGCAAGCTGCGGCACACCAATCCTCTGCCTTTTCGGCGTCTGGAATGTTCGCCAGGTCTGGAAGCTCAGATTGATTTCGGTACTGCCCGATATATTCCTCTGCCCAACGGCAAACGCAAAAGAAGTTACGTCTTCCGGATCGTCCTGAGTTGTTCCCGCAAAGCCTACAGTGAAACGGTATTCCATCAGAGTACCGATAGTTTTTTGCGTTGTCTGGAAAAGGCCTTCTGGTATTTCGGCGGGGTGCCGCAAACCATTGTAATTGACAATCTCAAGGCGGCGGTAACGCGGGCAGACTGGTATGATCCGGAGGTCGTACCCAAGGTTCAATCTTTTTATGTTCATTACGGTACCGCCATCCTGCCCACTAAACCATATATGCCTCGTCACAAAGGCAAAGTCGAGAATGGTATAAATTATGTTAAGTCCAATGCTCTTAAAGGCCGAGATTTTGATTGCCTTAATCAGCAGAACGCCCATCTTCTGCATTGGGAAAAGAGCATTGCAGACAAACGTATTCACGGTACTACCCGTCAGCAGGTCGAGAAGGTTTTTCTGGAAATCGAAAAGCCGGCCTTGAAATCTTTGCCGGAAAGTTATTTCCCGTCCTTTAACGAAGGCAAACGCAGTGTTCATCGCGATGGCCATGTCGAAGTTGATAAATCATACTATTCGGTTCCGCCGGAATTTGTGGGTCATCAAGTATGGGTGCGTTGGGACAGCCGTCTGGTTCGGGTATTCAACCATAAAATGGAACAGATCGCTCTGCACAGCAAAGTTGAACCGGGCAGATTTCAGACTAACCAGCAGCATATCCATCCCCATAAACAAAGCCAAATTGAAAAAGGTGCCCAATGGCTGATCCAAAGAACAGCTTTGCTCGGTAAGCATAGTCATCGTTGGGCCAAGCAGTTATTTGAAATCCGGGGCGTAACCGGCCAAAGAGCTATATTAGGTCTATTGAGCCTGAGCGGCACGTATTCGCCTAAGCAAATAGATGATGCCTGTCGTAAAGCCCTCAATCACGGAGCCTGGCGGTTGCAAACTATTCAAAAAATATTAGATCAGGATATCCCGGACCAGCAGATGATGAACTTTATCGATGAACATCCGATTATTCGTGATATGAGCGATTATCAGGAATTTGTCACTTTGACAACATTTGGAGATCATGAATATTAAGGATGCCTGCGGCAACTATTTTTACTTGGGGCCGGCCCCAAACCCCGCCATTTAACCTCCACCTTTGGGCGAGAAGGGAAAACGGAATATTTGTTTTACTAACCTTCAAATCAAGGAGCACAAACATGCAGGAATCATTGTTAACATCGTTAAGGAAATTACGATTGTCCGGCCTGGCATCTTCGCTGGAAATTCGTATCCAGGAAGCGGTAGGTAATCAGCTTTCATACGATCAGTTTTTAGAACTGATTTTGCAGGATGAACTTCTCATTAGAGATGAAAGACTCATGCAGAGAAGAATTAAGCAGGCCGGGTTTCGAGAATTAAAAACCCTGGAAGATTTCGACTGGCAGTTCAACAATACCATTAAACGAAAACAGATCTACGATTTTGCCTGTTGCAAATTTATCCGTCAGGGCAACGATATATTATTCCTGGGACCACCCGGCACCGGCAAAAGTCATTTGGCCCAGGCTTTGGGTTATCAGGCAATTAAGAACGGCCATACGGTTCGCTATCGTTCGATCTTCGATCTGGTACGCGATTTTATGCAGGATGAAGCTTTGGGACAGATAGACAAAGTTTTGGCGAAGTATCTGAAACCCGACCTGCTGATAATCGATGACATGGGCATGAAACAATTGCCCCGAAACAGCGGCGAGTATCTTTTTGAAGTGATCATGCAAAGATATGAAGTCCGTTCGACAATCATGACCAGTAACCGCCCGCTGGAAGATTGGGGCAAACTTCTGGGCGATGTGCCCTCAGCCACCGCCATCCTGGACCGCTTCCTGCATCATTCCGAAATAGTCCAAATCACCGGCAGAAGCTATCGTCTGAAAAACAAGAAAAAGCAATCCGACCCCGAAAATCCAAAAAAAGAAGATTAACCCTTGCAAAAACCCCCACCAACATTTATAAACCCATAATCAAAGTGGCCGGTTTTGCAGCGCCCCAACCTGGCCGGTTTTCAAGCGCCCATTGACAGTTACGCATAAAATCAAGTTCAAGGCCGTCAATGTCATAATTTTGACATATTTCTTCAATAAAATCATATTTATGTTGGCGAACAGCATCTATTGACCAGTCATGAACTCTTTGATACCAATTATCCATACTTGGCCCGATTCGATATTCCGGATGATCCTTGTAAAATCGGCTAAGAGCATGGCCGGTCCAAGGAGGAACAGTGCCTGGATCAGCATCAATATATTCTTTGCCGTGAGCGTCATTAAGTCTATACGAGATGAATGGTATAAGCCCATTTGCTCTGCACTCGGAAATAAATACCGGCAACATATCACCACCAGCGAGCATATATTGCCCATAACCATCCGGAGTAACCTGATATGTCTGCTGGAACCACTGATAAGCATCAGGATAAACCGTACTTTGCCACCAGGGAACCCAACCCAAACCCGGCTGAAGCATATGAACATCCAAGCCAACCCCCGTAGTCTCATCAACCGAGGCCTTTAGCATATTTTCTACAAATGCTTCCCCCTTTGCATGTGGTGATTAGCATCGAACAATGACCCAGCGAACAAAATCGCCCGGAATGAACCACAAAGTTCGGGACTACGTCACCGGTATGCGCCGAAGAGACCAAAGCTCGCAAAAAGCATGATGCCGATACCCGCAGAAACATAAAAAACGCCCAAAACACCAACCCAAAAAACGCTTCGAAACACCCAACCAACCCACGCGTTCAGTACAACTAGGTTTTCAAGGCGGTAAAACGCCTCGAAAAACCATAATTAGTTAACACTGGTTTTACTTGCGAAATCAACGGTATTAAACAAACTTTCAGGCAACAAAGCTGCGTAATGCCTTTTACAAATTTCCGGCGAATTACCCAATAAAGTAGATATCTTATACAAACTTTCCCCTTTCATTGCAAGCTGACTTCCAAAAGTATGCCGAAAATCCAGACAGGTCCATTTTAAGCCCACTTTATGATTAGCTGCTCTAAGGTCGCTTGAGAAGTTATCCGGGTCGTATCTGTGCCCCTGTGGGCTGGGAAAATACCAATCTCCAAACGAAGGACGGACACGATAATATTCTAAAACACTTCGCAAGCTAGAACTTATTGGCACTGCACGATTTACCTTTGTTTTTGGCTCACAGCTTTCGTCATTAACGGTCTTGGCCTGTATCCGAATCATGCCGTTATATCCTGCCTTTAGGTTTATATCCTCTTGCCTGAGCCATAGCAATTCTTCCCGCCTTAACCCTGCGTAGATGTACATTGCCACCATTATCTTAATTTGCGGGCAATCGCTAAGGGCATTTAGCTGCTCATCAATCTGCGGTAAGGTTAAAAACCGTATTTTAGGGGCAGATTCTTTGTACCTTCCCACCTTAGCGGCTGGGTTCTTATCGTTAGGCATTTTCACTCCACCCTCAGCCATGGCCCAGTTAAACAGCCTGCACATTATCTCCCGATATCGATTAGCTGTCTTGGGTGCTATCCCCGTGCTACGCACTTTTGCCGATATAAAGCTAGATATTGCCTCTGTGGTGATTTGCTCAAAATATCCTACCTCGATCACCGATGCTTTAAATCTCCGGTCCTGCCCCGGCTTGGGCGGCCTTTTGAGGGCTTTAGCAGATACCTTCCGGATAGTCACCTGCAACCCAGTACAGATAGGCCCGAACATCTGACGTAAATAGTAAACATCAGTCTGGGCACTCTTAGCAGTCTTGACCGTGCGGATATGCACGACATATTTCTGTAGAATTTTTTCTAGGGGAGTTTTGGAAGGTAGCGGAGAATCCGACCCCATCGACAAAGCCGATTCAATATCCCGAATTTTTTCTTTTGCTACTTGGTAAGACATAGTTTCCAGACTCACCCGTTTTTGCTTGGTTCCGATATAATACTGAGCATAATAAACTTTACCTCGTTTCTTTAAAAAACTTGCCATGACTTTCTCCAAAAAAGTTTTCCATATTTGGCAAGTCCTCCGGCCTCACAGGGTACACTTTAGGGTACAATACCCTGATTTTGGCGCACAAAAAAAGGACTTACATTGCTGCAAGTCCCTTTATAACAAGGATTAGCGGGGGCTGGATTCGAACCAACGACCTCCGGGTTATGAGGGAGTTAATGACCCCATTGCAAATTCATAACTTACAGTAAACACAATAGTTTACCGAATGTCATTATATAATATATGTCCCATGTTGTCAAGTTGAGTGTACCCAAAAGTGTTCCCACTTTGGGCCTCTTTTTTGCCTGACAGTCTTTTTCAACCCCGGAGGTCGTGTTTTTTTCCTGCCTGCCGATTGCGTAATGTCCACCTGAATAAAAACATATATTTAAGGGGCGATAATTTGCGTCACGAAAATCTATATTGTATATTTTGGACATCCCGCCTTTATTGAAAGCGGCTACACACAGAATTGCAGCAGCATGGAAGGAACCTGTCAAATGATACCCCAATATAAACCATCGGGATAATCCGCCTTTATCGGCTTAAGTCTATTTTCCATAACCCTGACTTTGCTTTTAAAATTTAGACCGAGGTATCCGCGCGCTTTTATATTCAATGATATAAGCCATGAAATAAAATAATCTTCCAGTATTGAGATAGATTGATGAATGCCAAACAAAGACAATTGGCAATAAATCTTCTCAATGAACTTCTAGAGCTGGTTGGGAATAACGGGTCGGAGGGCATATCGGGAGGCGTTGAGAGTAACGGTATTACCTATCGAACCGGTGGGAAAACCATAGATTTAGACCCGCAGGATGTCGCAATGGCGATACTTTTAAGACTACCGGGGATACCTTCCGAAGAATTAGCAAAAATGGTCGGGGTACACAAATCGACGTTATACCGCTGGTCGGAAGTTGGAAGGATTTTGAGGGCAAGAAAAGATTACAAGCGTGACAGATATAGCCGCTAAATCATTCCCCATCGGCCTCAAGTGGTTATTTTCGCTATCCATGCGACGAACAATGCGACGTTTTTAGACAAAATAAAAATATTTTCCCTCGTTTTTAGCCTGAAAATCCATTTTCAGGCTTTTTTTTAACGTTTTTCATGCGACGGTCGGCCACTACTGGAAGCGTTAATAGAATTACCGAAGGATTTTAGCATGAAAAACAGCACAACAAATGTTTCAAACGATTCTGTTTACGTCTCACCTAAAGAATTAGCCCACCGCTGGCAAGTTTCCCGAAATACCGTGATGTCCATTGCTTGCGAGGAAGGGTTTGTGGTTCTGTGTTTAGGCAAAAAGAAAGGCAGTACTATCAGATATTTACGAAAGGAGGTGTGCCTATTTGAGAAAAACCGAATGAAAAATTTGCATAAATAATCTTTGCTCTCCTAGCCTTGTAAGTTCCGCTAGGAGAGCCATTTTTTGTACTCCTTGGCATATCATGAAATTACCTGATTTAATTCAATTGAAACAATCCCTTATTGACTCGCTGAAAATTGTTGATGGTGAAATAGATAGCTTGTGCGGCGATTCCCAAGGCAAAAAGCAGGTTCAATATTTTTCAGATAATCGTCTGGTTCATGTTGACAAAAAAACTCTGGCGATGGCGTATATTCTGAGTTGTCCCGATATTACTGTTGATGAGTTATCCCGCAAAGTGGGTGTCAACAAGGTCACTTTATACCGCTGGGAAAGCGTTTCGCAATATCTTAAATCCCGCGCCAAAATGCAACGGTCGATACAACTTTCAGAAGAAAAATAAAACTTTTTTTCTGCGTTTCCAATCTCAAATTCCACATTTCCTCGAAAAACTTTCAAAAAAAATGCAACTATCGGCCAATTATAGAGGCCGTTAGTAATTTAGAAAGCCTCACATTGAAAAGTAAATAGAGGCTCCCCAACGAAAATTTAAGCTGCTGCCGTCTCCGCTTTTTCGCCCTCGCGCAAGCGGTTGGAGGGCGAAAAAGAAAGGGACGGTGAGCAGCGCTGCTGCCGGATTTGTAGGGGAGCCTGAGCAAAAAAAGGTTTTTATTTTTTTACTACTTTTTTAGGAGCCAGTTTTATGAAATTGTTGGACCGATTTGAAATTTGCGGTATCGTTCAAGACACCAGAGTCATTATGCCCAAGAAGGCCGACTCAAAATGGCGTCAATATATCATTTCCGTAGCAACTCTCGGTAAGAATTTCAATCTTCGGACAGAAGATATAAGTCTTTATCAGGAAGTTGTTATAGGTCAAAACGTCCGCTGTTTTGGTACTTTTAGTTTCTTTAACAATGTCCCCCAGTTTGACCTTGCGGGCATTAAACCCGTGGACGAAAAAGAATAATTTCCAAGGAATTGATAATCATGATAGCGGTAAAAGTTCCCAGTCTGAAAAGTTGGTTTGACCCTCTAAGCGTCCCGTTTCTTTCGTTTAACCTCGCGGAAAGAATTAAAAACCGTATGGGTGGCCGTCGTGGGTTGTTCATTACTTTAACTTACAGACATGACGATTACGAATCGCCAAGGGAACTTTATTACCAGATGAAAGAACAACAGCACGTCCCGTTATTCATCAGGCGTCTATCCCGGTATCTAGGAGAATCGCTAACCGGTAAATGGATGCGGAAATTAGAATTTCAGGAAGGCGGCTGGGTTCATTTTCATCTTATCATTGATTATTCCGGGTTCATCCCTCAGAGTGATCTACAGGCACTCTGGGGGCATGGATTCGTCTGGGTCAACCGCTGGAAAGACTCTATTGCCGGTTACGTAACTAAATACGTAGCCAAAGATGGAAAAGTCCCGGCGTGGATTCTGGCGGAAAAACCCAAGACGGTAAAAATTGTTGCCGTCAGTCCCGGCTTCTGGGAGGAAGAAAACGAAAAGGAAAAGTACGACAAGAAAATCCCCGACCCTTGGGGAAAATCTGGCTGTTATATCCCTATTGCTGTTCGTCTGGAGGAATATCGAAATAAAACCTTATGCCGGGAAGGTGTTACTGACCCAAGTTTTTTCACCGTTAATGTTCATATCGGTTTTTTATTAAAAGCCTGCATGGAAAATAATGTTAATGTCATTGGTTCGGAGAAAGGCTGGATGCATCTTGATGTTGACCGTGACCATTTGTGCTGCTTTGCAGGGTTGGCGGCGGCGGACGCCGCCGCACTTCACTTGATAAATAAGAGAAAACCTGATTTTATGCCTGACTGGGTGCGGGCAATTCTCGAAGAAACACTCGATGAGGAACGCTACCGAACCTGCCCGGTAAGTAACTATGAGAGTTATTTTGACGAAAGCGGTGAACAATATGGAATTTAGCAGCCCCTGGAATTATGTCATTTACGGCTGGTCATGTGGTTTTATATTTCATGCCGCCCTTCATTTTGTAGTCGTTGCCTGTAATGGATTAAAGATTTTCAACTTCTGGCATGGTGAGAATATCTAATTTTTGCGTGTAACAGTTTTGGCCAAACTGAATTGTTTTATATTTTATTGTGTTTTGTGTTGCGAAAGGATTTTGTTATGAAAAAGGTCAGGAATTTAGCCCTTGGGGGCGCTGTCTTGGTCGGTGCCGGTGCTTCCCGTGTTTTTGCCAGTGGAGTCACCATCCCCGATACCGGAATTGATGTAGGCGGTTATATCACCGCCGGTATTACTGCCCTCGGCGCTGTTGCTGCGGTTGCTGTGGGTGGTTACTTCGCTTTTCTGGTGGTAAGACGTGCCCTGCGATGGGGCAACAAGATTGGTTAATCTTGTTAAAGGATAATAGGTATTTGCAATGGAATTTGAGCTTAATGATATAGGTGGTTTTCTGGTTGCGGTAGTAAGTTTAATCGGGCCGTGGCTGCTTATTCTTATCGGCGGTTCTGTTGCATTTACCATTATCCGAGTCGGGCTAAAGTGGGGCAAACGCTCCACTTAGCCTTTTTTTATGGGGAATAAAATGAAATTCATATTGATATTGCTCTTTCTGTCCTCAAGCTGCCTTGCCTCTACGGTGGTTATTGACCCTAATCAATGGCAGACGATACAGAACGACATTTATGAATCCAAATTCATGTTAAAGGTATTGTGTATAACCGCAACTATTATCTGGGGTGCTGTATCATGGCGTTTAATCCTGTTAGCAAAAGACTCAAGAAAACTCTGGTAATATCACTATTGACGGCTTTGCCGACCTTTGCCGTTGATAACAGTACACCTTCCCCGGTTGATATTTGCGCGGGGGAAGGGATAGGCATGTTTACCGGCAGTCAACCTGGCTATACGTTTCTAATGCCGACGGTTTATACTTCATCAGATGGCACCAGAAGGTATTGCGGGACAGGTTCAATGTACTATTATTCCGGTACATGGCATTCATATTCAGGCTACAAATGTTTTCAGTGGGATAGTTCTGGTGGTGGTCGCTGGTATGTAGATGGTAGCTGGGGCGGTAATGCAGAAAGCTATTACAGTGCTTGCAGTTCTGCCCCGGATTACAGCCAGTTTGTTGATGGCGGCCCCTATTCCCCGCCGGATGATTTGGATTTACTGGATGATTACGCCAATGAAATTAACAATCCATTAATAGATGAAGATTTGGACGGCATACCGGACCAGATTGATAAAGACTGCCCATTACATGACCAGTATATGAATGAACTTGGCAAAAAGATATTTGGTGAAAATTTTGAAGGTACAAACTGGACTTCTGCCACTGGCACTAACGACGACCCTTTCGATTATAAACTCTGGCAGGAAGACCCCACAGCATGGGCTGATAACTGGGAGAATAAACGGAATATTGATTCTGATGGTGATGGTTTTTCCGATGGCTGGGAAGAAACACACGGTTTCGACCCGTATGATGCAACATCAAAAGCACCGGGAACGGGTGATTTCGATTCTGAAATAAATATGTTTAATCCCGTTAGTGATAACGGCGTTGGTAACTGGCGTCTGAATGATTCGGATGGCGATGGCTATACCGATGGTCTGGAATGGGATAGCGGCTCTAACTGGCTAAATTCCGATGATTACCCCTCAGAATTATATGACCCGGACTGGAACAATCTGGACTATGACGGCGACGGGGAAAGCAACTACAGCGAAACCAACCCGGCGACACCTACGCCAACGGTTGATAATCCCAACCCGGTAGCACCGCCGGCAACTGACCCCACTGACCCGGACGATTACCATGATGGTTTATTCAACGGGCGGTTATAGCGGCGATGGTACAGGTGATACCAATAATGACGCTCCCGATAATGATGATACTTATCAAGACCCCGACCAGTACGAACCGGGGAATTATACCACTAATCCCTCATCTTTTAATTTCGGCGATCAAGACTATGATGATATGTTAGGGCGCTTCGATAAAATCCGGGGCAACTGGGAATCCCTCCGGCCTGATAACCAGCGTGATTATACCGTTACCCTACGTATACCCTTTCCCGGTGCTGGTGTTCAGGAATACAAAATTAATCTCGTGCCTGATACATCAACAACAATGGGGGCGGCAGTTGACCAGCTCCGTAAATGGATACGCATGTTGTTTATTGCGCTCATGACCTATTGGCTCATCAGAAATATCTGGCTGGTATTACGGCAATATTAGAAAGGCATAATCATGTTCAATTTTCTCTATATACTTGCCAGCGAGGAACAGCCTAGCTGGTGGGAATCGGCCATTATAAATGCTCTAGTAGCCTTCTGGAACTGGCTTAGTGACTCCATAAAGACTCTGGTTGATACCGGGCTGGGTTTCCTGCTGGAAATGGTCCCGGCTGACTGGCAGGCCAATCTTGAGCCAATGAAAGTCTGGATTGAGGTTGCCAATTCATGGGTTCCTCTTGATTACGGTGTTACCCTATTAGCAGTGTATTACACTTTTGTTGCGGTATTTGTTACCGTGAAATTCGTATTGAAATTAATTCCAACTGTGGGGTAAAAATGGCAAAAAGAAGTACAGTATATCTGACAACCGGCCCGGCGGGTTCCGGCAAGACCTATCGCCGATGTTCAAGGTTTATGGTCGATGAATTTCTGCCGAAAGAAACCGGCCATATTTACACTAACTATCCGGCCTTTGCTGACAAGATGGCCGAAGTGGTCAGCAAAAAACATAATATCCCAAAAGAAAAGATTCTGGAAAGAATACATATTATCCCGAAAGCCGAGCTTGATAAATGGATGCTGACCTATGATCGTCGGCAAACAGATTTAGCGGAGGGACCGTGGAGTTATTTTCAGGATATTGATATAAATAACGCTCATATCGCCATAGATGAAATACATAATTTTTGTGGCGTATCCACTCCCAAACATCAACGGCAAAAATGGGGCAAGTGGTTGGGTGAAATCCGGCATAGAGGGGCAACGGTTGAATTTTTGACCCAATCACCTAATAAGCTGGCCGATGAAATTAAATGGGAAGCCTCAGTTTTAATCAGCCTTGTCAATGGCGAAACCAACCGTGACCCGTTCTTCAAAATACAGATGGCGCACTGGTACGAATTACAGGCAGCATTAACCGGAGTGTATGAAAAAAAGATACATCAGATTGAAAAACGCTCCATTGACGGCAAGTGGAAAGTATCACACCGGGAGACTTTCACGCTCGACCCGTATTATTTCCAGTTCTATGACTCCTTTGTCGCCCCGCATACCGGCGGTAAGGCTGGCAAGGCGGCCCAACATGAATTTCAAAAGCATGGCCGTATAGGTGTTTTCTGGTGGTTTATCAAGACTCACCCTCTCGCTCTGGCTTCAAGGGCGTTAATTGTCGCTTTGTTCTGCTGGATAGTGTTGTTCGGCGGCAGCAAAATATTATTCAGAACTTTTCTGGAAAAGCTCAGCTATCTTGCCAAGAAACAAACAGCGATTAAGAAAGTTGAAAACGTTAAAACGGCTCCTGCTGTTAATACTGCCCAGCCGGTTATTCCCGCCAATGAACTTTTGCAAATTCAGCAGGAACTAGAAAAGGCCAATCAGGAAAAACAAACCTTGCAGGAAAAACTTATTTCCGAATCTGCCATAGCCCTTATGACAAGGGACAGTGTTTTACTGAAAAATGGTTTGGATTTGCAAATAGGGGAAATAATAGATTCCGGCATATATCAGGGCAAGAAAGTTGAGGAAATAATATGGCGCAAACGAATGATAATATTGTCCGATGGAACTATACTACGAATGGAAAACTAATTGACAATCGGCGGGAATATCTCAAGTGCATTGCCATTATTACGATGGTTTTAGACCATATCGGTATGATATTCTTTCCGCAAGTATTAGCCTTGCGAATGGTCGGCAGGATAGCTTTTCCCATTTATGCCTACCTGATGGCAACCGGGATAGACTGGACAGACAATAAATTCCGGTACTTCCTGCGTCTGGCAGTTATAGCGGCACTGGCTCAATATGGTTTCGCTTTGTTTGTCTCGTGCAAATTCAATATTGTATTTACCTTTGCAATCTTCATTCTGGTTTATCAGCTTTGGCAGAGCGGCCATAAAGCTATTGCGGTATTTCTGGGATTATGTACCGCTTTGGTTGAATACAGCATATACGGCCTGTTACTGTTGTTTGTATTCAGACTTTTAGAGACTCACAAAGTAAAAGGGATAATATTTTATATTGCCCTTACTTTGCTGTATTCCTCTATTACAAATAATCCGGTCCAGATTTTCGCTATACTGGCCTTGCCGGTTATCTATCTTTGCCCCAAGAATTTTAAATTACAGATTCCCAATTGGCTTTGGCGCTGGTTTTATCCGGCTCACTTCTTTGTATTGTTAGGAGTTAAATTACTATGCGTAAATTGATGATCGTTATATTTTCTGTTTGGGTTTGCGGTTGTTCCAAACTACCAAAACTCGAAACCAAAGTAGAATTTCAGCAGTATTATAAAGCCTTGCAGCAAACCTCCGAGACTGAATCTGACAGCAGAAATAAAGAAACGCTGCTAACCCTGTCCTGTCAGGATATATCCTTAAAAATGTTCCTGCGCTGGCTCAGTAATGAATCCGGGGTCAGTGTGGTATGTGAAAGTGATCTGGACGAAAAGCCGGTAAGCGTCGAAGTACAGGACCAGACGGTATCTGATATACTCGGCGTGGTCGCCCGGCGGTTGAGCGTACAGGTCACGAAAACCGGCAATTTGTATTTTCTGGGTACATTACAGCCAGAGGACAGAGGGGTACTGGTTCGAGTGGTAAAGCGTATGCGGGCCGACGATCTCCAGCAGGCCATTACGTCGCTGCTCTCTCAGCATGGCCGGGCAGTTGCTTATAATGACGGTTTGGTGGTAATTGGTGATACCGTCGAAGTTCTCCGGCGTGTCTCGGAAATGCTCGACGGTATAGACTCGGCCCCATCTAATAGCTGGGTGGTCCAGATGTACATTGTGGACCTACGGGACGAACTCTCAGAGACTTTTGGGGTTGATTTCACGCTGGATAGTGAACTGGCCCTCAATCTGGCCGAAAGCACCAAACTAAGCAATTCATACGCAGCCGCCAACGGCATATTAAATGCTATCCTAAAGGCAGAACGAGAAAAAGCCAATATTAACATGATTGCCCGGCCTATGTTTGTTCTGATGGATGGCGGCAATGCTCAGTTTTCCTCTGGTGAGCGTGTCCCGGTCCCTAAAAAGGTAGTTTCAGATAATGGCACCGTCTCAACCTCAGGTTTTGAATATATTCAAACCGGGCTGGATTTTAGTTGTTCCGTCCGTGAATCAACTATTGATACCTGTAAGCTGGGTGTTAGTATCACTATTTCGTCAGTGGTCGGTTATGTCGAAAATTCGGCCCCTATCACCAATTCGCAGGATTTCACTACCACCGCATATATTAAAACCGGTGGCGTTTATCTGCTGGGCAGCGTCAAAAAAGCCACCCGCTCTTTTACCGACTCCGGCATATTGAACATCCTTAAATCCCAGTCTGACCTAAAAGGCACTGTACAAATTTGGGTAAAAAGTTATAGGATTTCCTAAAAAAACACTTGAATCATAAAAACCCAATCGTCATAATCATTACTATACGATTTTTCTTTCAGGAGATTTATTTGGCTTAAACGAGCATAATTACAATTTAATACCAGAAATCGTCTTGCACTGAGATTTCAAACTGCCAACTCTAAACCGCAAAATTAGATAAGGTAAGGTAGTCTGAAAGGCTCGGTGCCCGTGTATTTTGATACAAGGGCGCCGTTCGCTTTTATGACCTTACCGGGCTTTTGCGGGCCTTGAGTTGGCATAATTGAGGCGGCGTCCCCCTTTGCGCACAAAGGACGCTAAGTCCCTATAGTTACAGCAGTTGGTCGGGGCTGCTGTAACAAAAAAATAAGTTTTTTCTCTTGCAATGGGATTAAACATCTGATAAAGTACAGGAAGTCGTAAGTTTGGGAAGGTGGTTTGTATTTTTTTAGGAGCGTTAATTTAGGCGAAATGCGCCGTTTTTGATATTTGAATAGGTGAATCACTATTACCAGTGAGCGTCTTCCCATGAACCGCTAGTTTAAAACGTGAAGGATCGCGACCGGTAGGTGCCCATTTGCCATTTGGCATTGGGCATCGCTGGCGTGTGTTCTTCACAGGCTCTAGCGGGCCAATGGGAAGCATGGCGTTTGGCGGTGCCCTTATTTTATGCACTGCCACAAAAAAGTAAAAAACACCTGGTCAAATAGACTGGACACCACGTATAATCAGGATGGAAACTTAACAATTACACTATTACGGAGGATTTGATATGAAAAAGAGCATTGTTTTTCTTGTAGGTTTGACTTTGGCCTTGATAGCCCCAACAATCCAAGCGTCTATTATTAAAGTGGCTATCACCGCTACTATTACAGACATTATAGATCAGGCCGGAATCCTTGGTGGAAATGCATCTGTTGGCGACGAAATAACAGGATGGTATGCCTATGAAAGTAATGTCACTCCATCAATTCAGGAAACTAACTTTGCTGAATACAAGTTTGACTTTGCACCATGTGGAATTTTCTTAGAAGCTGGCAATTTAAAATTTGAAACAAATACCCAAAACTGCAATTTTGATGTTTCAATCTCAAATGACAGCCCATACGGAGGAGATGTATTTTATGCGGTAAGCAAAAACAATGTTACCGTCTCAGACATGCCAATAAATTTTATTAGTTGGCAATTAAATGATGATACAATGCTTGCCCTCGAAAACACTGCCATACTCACTGGTGCCCCAAATCTTACAGATTGGTCATGGAATCATCTTACTATTGATGGCACAAGATATGTTGACACAGAAAAACAATCATTGACTATATCTGCCGTTGTAACATCTGCCGTATTGGTTCCTGAACCGCTAACTTTATTGTTACTGACCACTGGAAACATTTTAATCAGATTTCGTAAACATTAATTAATCCTTTTACTTACATTTCACCTCTTTGAAAGGAGATACAGAGATGGTGCGCACACTCAGAATGTCAATAGTACTTTTTGTATTTGGGATTTCATATAATCTCAGCGCTGAAGATACATGCCTAAAAGCCTCCGCTATTTCAGGTGGAGAGTATCACACATTAACCCTTATGGAAGACAAAACGGTTTGGGCTTGTGGTTCCGATAGTTTCGGACAGTTAGGAAATGGTAATGACGGTAGTTCAACGATCCTAGTTTCTGTTCATGATGGCGAAATGAATACATCTTCAGGCTTTCTCGAAAACATTATAGCCGTAGATGCTGGCTGGTATCATTCACTTGCTTTTGATGAAGATGGTTATATTTACGCATGGGGCGGAGACAATTACGGTCAAATAGGCAATGGTTCTTATAATAATAACATTTTATGAGACTGTAGCATAGATACCGGCATTTTTAATGAGATTTTCGCAAATTAGCCGATAAAACTCCTGGAAGAACAGACCAGTGGAATTTTCCAGGAGAGACGATTATGGCTGGGCCAGGCGAATACGTATCCGATATAACCGAAGGTATTACTGGTGTTGAAGATTTACCGAAAGCAAAAATCAAACGGCGTTCACGCACCTACAAAAAGCGTCCTTGCCCCCATTGCGGCCACTCGTCGTATCGAGACAAAGTCTTCAGGCGAAAACTGCATGACCTCGGAGACCTGGCTGCCAACCGTCCCATCGAGATTTGGGTCAGCTATTCACAGCATCGTTGTTCAAAATGCAAACGATACTTCAATGCCGACCTCACTGATCTTGCGGACCCCGGCTGTCACTATACCCGTCGGGTTGTTCACCTGGCCGTGCGTTTGGTTGTGGAGGACGGCCTGCCGTACCGCCCGGCATCATGGCACTTGTGGCGAGACCACAGAGTTTTTGTCCCTTGGGCTACAATTCAAAACTGGGTTGAGGCGACGGGGAAAAAAAGCTGAGCAACGAATTACAACTGAGTACCTTGATGGTGTTCTGGCTGATTTCTCCGGCTATATTGCAGCGGACGAATTATATGATGGGCCATTCTGCGTCTTATCCATAGTGGATAACCACACCTTCAAACGGCTCATCTACGAGGTTCTTGACCATAATCCCACTCATGAAGATATAACAAACTTTTCCTTTCGGTTTCGGACCGAACTGGTACAAAGAACGCTGACATTACGGGGTGTTACGACCGACGGCTCGCCTTTATATCCGGAGCCATTGGCGCTGATATTTCCTGACGCTGCTCATCAGGTGTGCGAATTTCATGTCCTCAAGGAGATCAACAGAGAAATACTCAAAGCTGTTACGAAAGTACGACGAGAGCTCAAGGCAAAGTTGCCCAAGCTGAAACGTGGCCGTCCATCGTCTTCTTCCGCGAAGAAAGCGGCATCACGCAAGAAGAAACAGGAAAAGAAAATTGCCGATCTGTTTGAGCACAGATATTTATTTGTACAACATTCATTGAGTTCGAAGGATAAGAAGAAGTTTTTGCATATAACCAGAGGCTTGCCAAACCTGAGAAATTTACGCTCGATCATGGATCAGGTTTATCGTCTTTTTGACCGTCGTTGTCGAACGGAAACGGCATTGGAAAAGTTGGCTGTGTTACGCCGGCGAATTGGGCGATTCAAAACCTTGCGACAGACTCTTAAGAAATTGTTCACCCCCAATATCGAAAAGGCGTTGACCTTCCTTGATGATTCACAACTGCCGTCAACGTCCAACGCGGTTGAACGGGGCTATCGCCGCCATCGAAAAATGCAGAAGAGTGTCTATCGAGTGCGAACTCAAACCAATATCAGCCAGCGGGTGGCTATTGATATGCAGCGTGACGAGCAGTCCCAAGGCCGTTTACGAACTACAACAACACTTCATGAAGAAAGGACTGGAATGCTATGTTGCCGGTAAAGATGCTACAGAGTCCATTTTATCTCCTATTTTTGTTCACGATGGCCAACAGGGCAGCGTCAGTGGTCATCTTGAAGACATAACCTGTATCTCTGCCGGTCGCAGCGGCACGCATTCGCTGGCGGCGTCAAGTGATAGTTATGTATATGCGTGGGGCAACAACAATAGTGGACAGTTGGGTATTGGTACTTTCAGTACACCTGATTACCGGGATGTCCCCCATAAAGTCGTAACCGCCAACGACCCGAACCTTGGCATATTATATCTTGGCTATGATACCGGTTACGACATCATCGAAGTTGACGCCGGAGTTGCTCATTCCCTCGCACTGGACGAAAACGGCAACGTCTGGGAATGGGGCAGCGGCAATCCTTTTGCCTATCGGGTAACTGACGGCGACATGGAAACCCCGTCGGGCTATCTGGAAAACATTGTCGAAATCGCCTCCTGTAACAATTCGCTGGCTCTCGACGGGGACGGACACGTTTACCAGTGGTCCCCCGGTTCCGCACCGACAAAAGTTCCCGGTGGAGATATGGAGACAACCTATCTCGAAGATATTATTGCCATCGGTGCGGGCAACAGTCACTTCCTTGCTCTGGACAGTTTTGGTTTTGTCTGGCAGTGGTCCGGCAATAACCCTCAACTGGTTTCGGATGGTGAACAATTCAGCCGCTCCGGCTATCTGGAAAATATCAACGCCATTGACGATGGCTACACTCACCATCTCGCCATTGACGGCCACGGCATGATCTACGCCTGGGGAACTAATAACAACGGTGATTTTGGAACCGGCGACACAACTTCCTCAAGTACGCCCCGCGAAATGATTTGTGCCTCGGCCCCGGAGGATATGGAAATATACCTCAACAAGGCCGACAATGTTAATCGTAATGACCCTAATAATTACCCCGGTTACAACGATGTTTTGCAATACACCCTTACTTATGGTCCAGCCGGTAATAACCACAACAGCACCAAACTGACTGACTATCTCAGCACCAAAACCGATTACGATTCTTCTACACCGCAATATAGTAACTTCCTTGAGGAATATTACGCCTGGGTATGGAATATTGGCACACTGGCAGATACCGATCCCTGCTCTGCCATCACCCTGAATACTATCATCAATGAATCGACCGAACCGCTTACCACCATCGCTAATATCTGTATAATCGAAACCGATCTGGTCTATCGTCGAGAATCCCTCGAAACCCCGGTTGGCTGTTTTGGCGGCGACGTTATTTACGTTGATAACTCTGCGGATGGATATAATACCGGCACCAGTTGGGCCAATGCCTATAATTCTCTCCATAGCGCTCTTAGTCGTGCCGCCAATGGTTGCGGCAATGAAATCTGGATTGCCTCCGGTACCTATACCCCTGACTATCTAAACAGCACTTTTGCCATTCCTTCCGGCGTATCGCTTTACGGTGGTTTTCTCGGTAATGAAACCACGCTGTCGGAACGCCACCCCGCTCATTATCGCACTTATCTAAGCGGAGCAAATCAATTTGGTAATATCATAAGTATCGCTGCTGATGCCCAGAATATCATTATTGATGGTTTTAGTTTGATTAACGCTTCTTATGATGCTGTCAGTATCGCTGCTTCGTGCGATGTTACTATCAGAAATTGCCGTATTACTGATAACGGTCGATATGGTATCAAAACCGGAAACAACAATACCCTGACCGTAGATCATTGTATTATCGCACATAATGACCTGTACGGTATTTATGTTGATGCGGAAATGCTTTTGCTGGAAAATTGCTGGATACACCATAATGCCGGATATGGTATTTTTATTAGCTCCTGCTCATCATCTTCAATGATTCGCAATAACACCATTGTCTATAATGACAATCAGGGTATTTATACCAATCAAGCTGGTTTGCCATATCTTTACACAGTCAACAATATTCTCTGGGGTAATAATAGCAGTGGCACCCAGCTTCCTGCTTCTATTACTGCCACTGATAGCTGTATAGAAAATGTTACTATTCCCAACAATGACTATAATATCGCTGACGACCCTTGCTTCGCCTATGCCGATGAAACCCTTGGCAACTTCCACCTTTCCAGTAATTCGCTCTGTATCGACGCCGGCAATAATACCAACGTAATAACCGGCGAAACCGACATCGACAACGAAGACCGTATCAATGGTACTTATGTAGATATGGGAGCCGATGAATATTATTCCTGCGATTCCGGCATAAGTTGCACTCTGGACTATAACGCCGATGGCGTGGTAAACCTCAAGGAGTTTGCCTTGTTCGAGAAAGCCTGGAGCAACTACGACCCCACTTATACCGGAGACCCCAACACCCCCAACGATAATTGGGATTCTCGTTGTGACCTCGACAACAACCAATATATCGACCTCGATGATTTAATGATTTTCGTAGATTCCACCAACGCCGAAACTTTCGGTTATTGGCTCTGGCAAGCCTGTTGGTATGATTCCGACTCTACCGCCGTCGCCATGATGCGCACCGCGTCAATCCCCGAAGCAACCATCCTGACCGACGAACAAATCGAATCCAACCGCCAGGCCAAATGGCAAAAGAATCAACCCGAACGGGAATACACCACTTACGAGACTATGTTAATGGTCGAAGATATAATCGAAATCATAGAAAACGATTGGCTAACCAACCCCGACTTCCAGAAAGAGGTTACCGAAGACCAGTATAAGAAATCCTTAGAAATGCTTTACGACTGGCTCGATGAACTCCTGACAGAATGGAAATCCGAGTTATCTTCTGTAAGTAAAACAGCCTCATAGCAAATATGAGTTGGTGTGATTAACTGAACGGGTAGCAACCAGACAAGTTGTTGCCCGTTTTTTTCTGAACACGCTACAACCACCCGGACGGACAGCGAAAGCCGCTTTAGCGGAACGTGGCCCGGACGGGTGGTTGTTTTATCTTTACAGGGAAACTGCCACAGGTGAAGGCTGCCGAAAGTATGCCTGTAATCCAGACAGGCCCATTTTAATCTTGCTTTCCGATTTACATTTCTTAAATCCCGGCTGAAATTATCTGGGTTATAATCCACCTTTGAGACCCATAATTCCCCCCCCCTTTTTTTTGTAGAAGTACCCCAAAAAAAGCAGTTGCATGATTTGCAGGGTTTGTTATACTTTGTTAGTGTTTCGATGCAATTGATTTTCTCTGGACGCCTTATGGAAAAATTAAATAACTATGTGCTAACAAGTGAAGCTGCCAAAATACTCGGTGTTTCTCCAAACACAATCAGATCTTGGGCAAGTGATGGGAAAATCCCCGTTTTTCATAACCCAGCCAATGAATATCGTATGTTCAGAAAAAGTGACTTACAGGATTTTTTGCTGAAAGTTGCTAACCCAATGGCTACCAAACACATGTAAGGTGTTATAAGAATACTTTCTCGTCATATCAAAGGAAACTAAATGGCAACAGCGCAGCAACTGAAAGCATTGATAGAGAGCTATACTGAACATAATCCTGAAAGGTTCTTGTCAGTTGCTTCCCAAATTGCTGCCCAAGCTGCAAGATCCGGAAAATCAAAATTAGCCGAAGACCTTCGTAAACTGATTGAAGATGCAAGAAACAACCAAAAAGAAAAATCATCAAATATAAGCTCTATTCCTATAGTTCAACCGACCGGTACCCTTAGCGGGCTTTTCTCGGCAACTTTCCCCAAAACAAGACTTTCAGATATGGTATTAGATACAGACCTTGAAGAAAGACTTGGAAGAGTCATTTATGAGTACAGGCAATCCGACCGTTTGTTTTCACATGGACTATTCCCACGACGTAAAATTTTGTTGGTAGGTCCCTCTGGCTGTGGAAAATCGATGACAGCAGCAGCATTGGCCGGTGAACTTGGCTTGCCATTGTTAACTGTTCAGTTTCATATCTTAATAACAAAATATATGGGTGAAACAGCAGTAAAGTTAAGACATATATTCGAAGCTATGAAGCAAACGCGGGGTGTTTATTTCTTTGATGAATTCGATGCTATAGGTGCCCAACGCAGCATGGGACAGGATGTTGGCGAAATTAGACGAGTCTTGAATTCGTTTCTGGTGTTTCTGGAAGAAGATCGTTCAAATAGCATCATTCTTGCAGCAAGCAATCTTGAAACTTTTTTAGATAATGCTCTTTTTAGGCGATTTGACGATACATTAAGGTATAATATACCTCAGCCTTCTATGGTTCGAAATTTAATTGAAAACCGCCTTAGCAATTTTGTTTTGGAGAGAATCGGTTGGAAATCCATAATTCAAGCAGCAGAAAATATGCCCCACGCAGAAATTGTAAAAGCCTGTGAAGATGCGGCTAAACAAGCCGTGCTTGATGACAGGAAAAAAATAAGAACCGACGAATTAAAACAGGCAATAGTACTACGTCAACGATATGAATAACATATTTAGGGAGGAGCCTAATGCTACAACGTAAACATATTATCGTAGATGATCCTGGCCAACCACATGATTACACATCTACACAAATAGGTGGAGGGCAATTTGAGGTGCCACCAAGAGACAGGAGGGTTCATGCAAGAAAATTGCTGAAAGAAATAGATCAAGCAACTGGACAAGCTAATCAAGAAGCAGAGCGAACAGGACATATCATTCATGATATTTGCTTAGAAATTGTCGGAGAGCAGGATTATGGACTAAAAATTGAAAGCCTTCAAGATTTTAAACTTAAACCACCCATTGAAGTATTAACCGTTAAAACAATTGGCAATCAAATTCATGCCACAATACATGTCCCTGAAGGAAAACTGCAAAATTTCATTCGAAAGATTGAGCGATACGAAACTGAAAACAACAGTCGAGGCAAGCAACGTCCTAAAAACGAAGATCTTGTGGCTGGCATTTCGCGCATTCGATACCCTGTATTACGTTCTTTTTGGACTGATGATGATAATCTATTTCCGAGAACAAATAACGAAAGTATATGGTGGGAAGTATGGATTCGAGTTTCCAGCACAGAAATTTCGGATGATGTTTTTTCAGAATTTGTTGCATTAACGGCAGGTTCAAATTTGCAAATAAGTCAGCATACAATAAGCTTTCCTGAAAGATTAGTTTTTCTAGCCCATGGTTCAACACAAGACTGGACACAGATATTTATACCTCTTCTCGACAGAATTGCAGAATTTCGAAAAGCAAAAGAAGTTCCAACGGAATTTCTTCAACTGCCGCCTCGAGATCAAAAAATGTATGTTGACGATTTAGCGAGTCGTTTGATCTTGCCTAGTCCAAATGCCCCTTCTGTATGCATGCTTGATTATGGAGTACATACTGAGCATCCTCTAATACGACCTTTAATATCTGATGATGATGCACAAACATATGACCCTCAATGGCCAGTTGTAGATCACATTCAATCACACGGCACTGAAATGGCGGGGCTTGTTTTGTATGGAGATAAGCTCCCTGAATTATTGGCCAATAACCATCAATTACAACTTTCGCACCACTTAGAATCAGTTCGGATGCTTCATACAAACCATCCTCATAGTGAGGACACTTGGGGCTATGTTACTCAGAAAAGTTTAGAAAAAGCAGAGAGTCAAAAACCGGACCGACGTAGAGTTGCCTGTCTTCCGATTACTTCGAGCGATGAAGGACGCGACCATGGTAGGCCATCATCATGGTCAGGGGCTGTAGACCAGCATTCTTCAGGAAAATCTGATGGCGACCAAAGGCTATATGTGATTTCTGCCGGAAACATAAGAGATACACAAACTGACACAAACTACAGGTATTTAGAAAGCAATCTCGCAAAAAACATTGAAGACCCTGCTCAAAGTTGGAATGCTCTGACAGTAGGAGCTTTTACAGATAGGATTCAAATTCGATCAAGAGAGTTCGATGGTTATCAGGCTTTGGCGCCAAGGGGCGGTTTGTGTCCAACAAGCCGAACTTCATGCTCGTGGAATAATCACATATGGCCAATCAAACCTGATATTGTGATGGAAGGTGGAAATTATGTAAGTTCACCTTCCGGGCAAGTTGATGGGTGCGATGATCTTGCTCTTTTGACAACTACCCTTGATCGAACTGGTCACTTGTTATCATGGACAAGCGATACAAGTGCTGCAACGGCTCAGGCTGCACGTTATGCGGCAATTCTAATGGCAGACTACCCAAGTTTTTGGCCAGAAACAATTCGGGCATTGATGGTTCATTCGGCAGAGTGGACAGATGCTATGAGGCAACAAATTCCTGGCGAACGAGAAGTAGATAAACACCGAAGGCTTCGTTGTTTTGGGTATGGTGTTCCGAACTTAGAAAAAGCGAGACACACCATTCAAAATAATGTATCTCTTATCCATCAGGGCACTATACAGCCCTTCATGATGGATGGAAAAGATGCGAAAACCAATCATTTTGTTCTGCATTCACTGCCGTGGCCAAAACAAGCATTGGACGGTTTAGGTGATCAAGATGTGACTGTAAAAATTACTCTTTCGTATTTTGTTGAGCCAAGTCCAGCCGGTCGAGGTTGGGGGACTAAATTCCGATACGCTTCACATGGCTTGCGTTTTGCGCTTAAAGGTCCGGTTGAAAAAGAAAGTGTGTTCAAGCAGAGAATCAGTAGTCACGAATGGGATGAGAAAGAAGAACGTCCGTCTACAACAGATCCAATTAGCTGGTCTATCGGTTCTCGCTTAAGAACAAAAGGCTCTGTTCACTGTGATTGGTGGACTACCTCTGCCGTAGAATTAGCAGAATGCGGCCAAGTTGCCGTCTTTCCTGTGACCGGATGGTGGAGAGAGCGAAAACATCTTGGTTTTGCTGAGAAGAAATGTAGGTATTCACTGATAATAACAATCAGTACTCCTTCGACTAAAGTTGATTTATATACACCGATTGCTCAGCAAATCGGACTTGTTACAGAAATTACAACGTAAGCCATTTCATACCTCTGACTATGATTACATGACAAGAGGTATAACTTTAAGTTACAAAGGCCAAATGGCCGGACAGCGAAAGCTTCTTTAGTGGACCGTGGCCCGGACATTTGGCCTATTTACCTATTTCACATAGTGATTGCAACCGGTAAAGGCTGCCCGAAGTCCACGCAGTCCATCAGGCTTTCCGGGATAATGGCGGCATAATGTTTGCGGCATATCTCCGGGGAATTACCCATCAGCTTAGATATTTTATACAGGCTTTCGCCTTTCATGGCTAACTGGCTGCCAAAAGTATGCCTGTAGTCCAGAGAACTCCATTTTAATCTTGCATTTTTATTTACACTTCTTAAATCCCGGCTGAAATTATCCGGGTCATAGTGGACACCTTTGGGACTGGGGAAATACCACCCCCCTATAGACGGCCTAAGCTGATATTGATTCAGATAAAACCGCAGGGATTTGCTAATTGGCACGGCTCTATTGACTTTGGTTTTTGGTTCCCAGTGGTGATTAGCATTGAAAATGGAGCCAGATTTGCGGGTTTTCTCTTCTGAAAAAGCATCGAAAAAGGAGCCACTGTAAAAGGCCGATAAGATGTGTTTAAGATACGTAACATTTTAGACACAGGAGGCTTAGAAAGGTGCTTACAGTGGAGCATTATGAGATTATCAGACGTAAAGTTCGTGATGGGATATCGCAACGTGAGGTTGCCCTGGAGCTGGGGCATTCGCGTAACACGGTGGCCAAGGCCCTGAAAAATCCGATTCCGCCGGGCTATCGGCTCAGTCAGCCGCGGGTCAAGGCTGTCATGGATCCCTTCGCGCACATTATTGACACCTGGCTGGAATCTGACAAAAAGGTTCGGCGTAAGCAGCGGATGCAGGCGACCAAAATGTATCAGCGGCTTTGTGACGAGTATGGTTTCACCGGTCATTACAGCACTGTCCAGCGGTATATCAAGGAAGCGAGTAATCGCCAAAAAGAAGCTTACCTGCCGTTAGCGTTTGAGTTTGGCGAAGAAGCCCAGGTTGACTGGCATGAAGCTAACATTAAAGAAAACGGCAGGGAGAAGAAGGTCTACGTTTTTTGCATGAAGCTGTGCTGTTCTAAGGCTCCTTTTGTTTGTGCTTACGAGAGCATGAAGATCGAATGTTTTCTTGACGGCCATGTCCGGGCGTTTGAATATTTCGGCGGCGTGCCCAAACGCATTGCTTACGACAATTTAAAAACTGCGGTTCTAAAGGTTCTCAAAAAAGGCAAGCGTCGGCTCAACCGCAAATTCGTAGAGCTTAAGAGTTGGTATTTGTTTGACACTCGTTTTTGCAATGTCGCTAAAGGTAATGAAAAAGGCGATGTCGAGAATCTCGCCAAGCGAAGTGAAAGGCAGTTCTTCTCTCCGGTTCCGAGAGTTACCGATATGGCTCAGCTGAATGAGATGCTGATTGCTCAGTGTATCAAAGAACTGGATCGCCAGGGCCCTGCACCTCATACGAATAAAACCATTGGCGATTTATTTGCGGAAGAGAAAACACATTTATACGAACTGCCTGAGCAGAAGTTTGAAGCCTGTCGTCGAATATCCACCTTTGCGGACAAACAGCTTACAGTACGGGTTGATACTAACCGGTATTCGGTGCCGACGGAGTATGCCTATCAATCTTGCCAGGTCAAGGTATTCGTTGACCGGGTTGACCTGTTCTATAAAAATGAGCTGGTTGCCTCGCATTCCAGATGTTACGATAAAGACCAGTATATCCTGGATCCGCTGCATTATATCAAACTTTTAGAGCGTAAGCCCGGTTCGCTGGATAATGCTCGGCCATTCAAGGGCCAGCCCTGGGGCGAAGATTTCACCTTGATGCGAACAGAGCTTGAATATCGATACGGCAGTGAAGGGACCGGTAAATACATCAACATCCTGCTGCTCTTTATCAGGCATCCGCAAAAAGAAGTTGAACATGCCGTTGGTGTTTGTGTCAAGTGCCGGGCGTTCAGCGATGAAGCGGTGGAAAGCTTTTTACGTAACGGCTCACAATTGAACCTTGCCGGCAATCAAGTCCTGGTAAACCAAGGCGATGGCAAACGCAATCTCGATGTTTATAACCAGTTGGCCGGGGAGGTAGCATGAAAGATCAAATGGTTTTATTAAAAAGCTATCTCAAGACCCTGAAGCTTCCGACAATTCAAAAAGAGTATCAGACAATTGCCCGGGCATCCGCCCAGGCAAACGAATCCTATGAAAGTTACCTGCAAAGACTGGCCGAAATCGAAGTCTTTCATCGACAGTCGCAGGCCATCGCCAGGAGATTGAAACAGGCAAACTTCCCCATGACTAAGGAACTTGAAAGTTTTGATTTTATGGCCGTGCCGCAGATAAATAAAAAACAGATTATCGACCTTTCGATGTGCGGCTTTATCGACCGCCGCAGTAATATCGTCTTTACCGGCCCGCCGGGCGTGGGTAAAAGTCATCTGGCCATCGCCCTCGGCCGGGAAGCCTGCCGACGAGGTTATAAAGTGCGGTTTTTTACCGCTGCTGAACTGGTTAATACGTATCTCGAAGCCCGACAGGAAAGAGCGGTGTTGAAATTAGAGAGCTATATAAAAAAATGCGACCTGATCATCATCGATGAACTGGGCTATGTCCCGTTCGACCGTATCGGAGCGGAACATCTGTTCGGCTTTTTCAGCCAGTGCTATGAACAAACCAGCCTGATCGTAACAACGAATCTGCCATTCGCCGATTGGCCCCAGGTCTTTGGCGATGATGAAAGATTAGCCGGTGCTCTGCTGGACCGACTGACCCACCATGTGAGCGTGGTCGAAATCATAACCGACAGCTGGCGACTTAACCAGAGTTTAGAGAAAAAACGGAAAAAAGAAGGCTAAGAAAGCCTCAATCCAACGAAAAAGGACCAGAATCCCTATTGACAACGCCGAAATCGGCGTTATTTTACTAACCTAAGTGGCTCAGATTTCGATGCAAATCTGGCTCCATTTTCAATACTAATCACCAGTTCCCAGTATTCGCCGTTGATAGTCTTGGCTCTAACGCTAATCATACCTTTACGCAAGTCTATATCTTCTCTGGTAAGCCATAGAAGCTCCTCCCGTCTTAACCCGGCATATATCAGCACAGCAACCATAATTTGCAATTGTGGGGCATCCTGTAAAGCGGCAAGCTGCTCCTCGATCTGGTTCATGGTAAGGAATGATATTTCAGAGGCCCTTTCCCGGTATTTCTCCACTTTGGAAGCCGGGTTTTTATCGTTGGGCATCCTAACGCCCCCCTCGGTCATGGCCCAGTTGAACAATCGGCAGATTATTTCCCTGTATCTGTTAGCGGTTTTGGGGGCCAGGCCTTTGCTTCGGACCTTATCACTAATAAAATTAGCGATTTGAACAGTGCTAACATCTTCGATATATCTTGCAGAAATAATATTATCGGACGTTTTTTTCTTTGAAGGTTTCTTTTTCTTGTCGTGGGTTGCTCTCCGACGGTTGTTTATTATTTCAGGGCAAATATCCCCAAATATTACCTTCAAGTAGTAAGTGTCTGTTTGGGCGCTTTTGGCGGTTTTCTTAGCCCTCATGTTCTGGATGTAGCGGGAAAGAATATCAGCAAGCGGCGTTTTGGTTGGCAGTGGGCTATCGTTGCCATTAGCCATAGCAGATTCAAGCTGCCTTTTCTTTTCGATAGCCAAGTTGTAAACATCGGTTTTCAGGCTGATTTTTTTTCTTTTTACGCCTTCAAAATACGACAGATAATAGGTCTTTCCTCTTTTGAACAAACAAGCCATTTTTTAATCTCCGGGGTTGAGTGTTACCAGTTACGGTTCCAATCTTGTCAAAATGACTGTACCCAAAAGTGTACCCAAATGGCCATTTTTCAACAAAAAAAGGAACCTACATTTTACTGTAAGTTCCTTATTCACAAGGATTAGCGGGGGCTGGATTCGAACCAACGACCTCCGGGTTATGAGCTTTTTTAAGAGGCCTTGGTAATACTTAACTTACGATTTTATAAGCTAATTATCACTGTCATATTATCATATGTGTCCCATGTTGTCAAGTTTATGGTGCACACAACGGTGCACACTTTTTAAGGGACAGCCAAGCGGATTAACGTTTGTATGGATTAACCAAAATATAAAGAAAGTTTTTTTCGGCAAAAAGTTTTGAAAAATCCCAACAATATTATTGACTCAACAATCACAAAAAAAGTAAACTGTTTGTCAGCATATCGGAACTTACCAAGCGGACTTGCAAAGAAAATCATTGCGCTATGATTCCTTATTGTGAGTTTTGATATCAAAGTAAATAACAAAGGCTCCCCGAAATTAAATAGCTGCTGCCGGCTCCGCTTTTTCGCCTTTGCGCAAGCAAATGGAAGGCGAAAAAGAAAGGGACGGCGGGCAGCCTGCTGCCGGATTCGTAGGGGAGCCTGAGCAAAAATATTTTGCATTATTATGAAACTAAAGATAAATGATTTCGATTAAAATCCCAGGTTTGAAAAGCTGGTTTGACCCCAATAGCGTCCCCTGCTTGTCGTTTCTTCTATGCCAAAAGATCGAGAAACGCATGAAAGAGCGTCGGGGCCTGTTTATCACCCTGACATATCGGCGTGATGAATACGAAAACCCCCGTGAGCTTTATTATCAAATGAAGGAACAACAGCACGTACCTTTATTTATTCGCCGTCTATCCCGCTATCTGAACACCTCCTTAACTGGTAAATGGATGCGTAAAATGGAATTTCAGGAAGGCGGCTGGATACATTTTCATTTGATTATTGATTATTCGGGTTTTATCCCGCAAACAGACCTTGCGGAGCTTTGGGGGCATGGTTACGCATGGGTAAACCGCTGGGATGGTCGCATGGCCGGGTATATGACCAAATATGTTGCCAAAGATGGCAAAGTCCCGGCGTGGATTCTGGCGGAAAAACCCAAAACGGTCAAAATTATTGCTGTCAGTCCCGGCTTCTGGGAGGAAGAAACCGAAAAGGTTAAACGTGAGAAAAAAACGCCTGACCCGTGGGGTAAGTCTGGCTGTTATATTCCTATAGCTGTTCGATTGGAAGAATACCGCAATACCACCCTATGCCGGGAAGGTGTGGAAAACCCTACCTATTTCACGTTAAAGACTCATATCGGCTTCATATTGAACGTCTGCCATAAATACAAGGTTCCGGTATTGGGTGGCGATAAGGGCTGGATTCATTTGGATATCGACCGTGACTCCCTTACTATCTATGCAGGGTTGGCGGCGGCGGACGCCGCCGCACTTCACTTGATAAATAAGAGAAAACCTGATTTTGTGCCCAACTGGATTCGGGCAATTCTCGAAGAAACCTATGACGAACGACGATATTTGACCGGTCCCGAATCCAGTTTCGAGGAATATCACAAAGATGATTCCAAATTGCTCTGCGGTTGACCGGCAGATTGCTGATTCCCCGCTCATTCTGTTTGTTTTGCTGTAGATTGTTCGGGACTGCACCAGAAAAAATACTCTTTTGGGCGGTGGAGGATTTTACTTTTGGGGATTTTTACCAAAAATAATTTACTGAGGGAAGCAAGCCGGATAGATTACGGTTTCACCAAAACATTTCCCGTCCCTCTCTGTAGCTTGGGTGAATTACTTCATATTCTTGCTTCCCTCTGATGAATATCTTCTTATGGTAAAAATACACGAAAGTCAAATCTGGAACCGATCAAAAGGAAGATTTTTTCGACCCCTAAAAGCGACTTCCGGCCTTGAAATGAGAATTTATATAATTCCCTTAAAAAACACTTGAATCGTAAAATCGGAGTCGCCATAATGCCAATATACGTTTTTTCTTTCAGGAGATTTTATTTGGCTTAAACGAGCATAATTACAACTTGATACCAGAAATCGTCATGCACTGAGATTTCATTCCACCGTCTCTAAATCGCGAAATTTATACGTAAGGTGGCTTGGAAGGCTCGGTGCCCGTGTATTTTAATACAAGGGCGCCGTTTGCTTTTATGGCCTTACGGGGCTTTCGCGAGCCTAGAGGCGGCATAATTGCGACGGCGTCCTCTTTGCGCGCAAAAGACGCTAAAGCCTTATTGTCACAGCAGTTGGTCGGGGCTGCTGTGGCAGAAATAAAAGTTTTTTCTCTTGCAGTGGGATTAAACATCTGATAAATTATGGGAGTCGTAACATTTGGGAAAGTATTAATTTTTGGAGCGTTAATTTAGGGAAAATACGCCGTCTTTGACAATTGAATAGGTAAATCACTGTTACCATTAAGTATCTCAGGTTAAACCGGAAGTTTAATTGCTACGAGATGCGCAAAGGTCGGTGCTCCTTTGCCAACTGGCACTGGAGCGCTGCTTGCGTATGTTCGTAGCGGGCCGCTTCCGGGCCTAACCTGAGCGTATTGCAGTGTGGCGCTCCCTTTTTTATGCGCTATCATAAACCCCCAAATATCCCACAGTTATGAAGAACAGATAATGTATTGCAAACCGTAGAAACGAAATATTTTCAACTTTTTTAAAAAAATGCCAATTTTTTCGCTTACTTTTTCGGTTTTCGTGAATTAACAGTATGGAGATCAGTATGACACGATCAGATTGTGAATACATTAATTTGCTGGAAATTCCTCTATTTTATGTGCCACCATAAAAAAATAGGAAATTTTCAGGTCAAATCCAAGTGGACACTGGTATAATAGGATATGAACGGGGGCCCCAAGGTGGGGCCTGTAAAATTAACAGGTTTTTCGGAAAGGAGACGCGAATATGAAAAAAGCAATAATTTTAGTATTATTTCTTACTGTTTGGGTTCAGGCGGTACCCGTAACAATCGAAATCACAGGCCACATTACATCTGTTATCGGTAGTGGTTTTCCAAGTGCAATCCAAGTGGGTAGTACTTTTACAGGGGATTATACTTACGAAACTTCCACGCCAGTTAGTGGCGAAGGACACTATATACATAGTTCTCCATATGGCCTGTCTTTGTTGTTAAGTGGGTACAGTTTTGAAACAATGTTGAATCACGATGAACAATTTGTTGTCTCCGTTTTGGATGAGTACACACCGCCAAACGGAAATACCCATGATGATTATTGGGTTTACAGCTACGCGAACTCCCCTCTTTCAGATGGTACGGTCATTGATACTATTAGATGGTTTCTGCTTGATGGTTCGCGCACGGCCCTATCTTCAAATGAACTCCCAACCAGTGCTCCCGTTTTGGATGATTGGGGGACAAATCAATTAAGAATATATGGCCCTGACGATGCTTTTGTAATCACAGGAACGGTTACACAGGCGGTGTTAGTACCCGAGCCACTAACATCTCTCTTAATGCTGGCATCAGGTATTTTCTTCATAAAACGCAAATAATTGTAGCTTTAGATACTAACTTTATAACATACTCGCTCCTTTTTTGGTGCGAATACGGGGAAGGTACGCATAGCTATTTTCCTTGTGGTTAAACTGGAGGCCTTATGTCTATTTCATTTAAGTGTCAATCAATGTTTTTTGTTTTTATAGTATTTTTATTGGCAGTTTGTAATTCTAATTCTGCTAGTGGCGAATCTGGCAATACTATTCCGGAAATAGAGCCAATTGCAATGTCTTCCTCGGCAAGTCTTTTACCTTTCGACCCAAACAATTACAATTTTCTCATTTATGTACCCAACGGAGATGAAGACAGTATTCAAGATGCAATGGAGGAGTTAGGCATTGTTCTTGACCCAAATACAGATATCAGAAGTGCAAGCAATTCCGTTACACAAAACGACTTAGCCACACATGATATTTTCATAGTAGGATGGAACTATAATGGCTTTATGTCTGGAATTAGCTCGCAGGATATAGCTGCTGGCATAACCGGTCCCGTTGTTTTAAGTGGTCACGATATGGATTACCATACAGTTAATGGCCCGACTGTTGCAAAACAACTATTCATACAAACTATTGATTTTGTCTTACAGGGTGTCGGTACTGGCATGATTACACTGGGTTGTTCGAGCAATTTTCCTTATGTTCCCTCCGGATGGGGCGTGTCTTCTTCTTTTGGAGGCACTGAAGTTGTAACGGGATATACCGCCGAGGGGCTTGCCAGCGGTATTTTTGGTGACATAGAGCCCTCCCAATTATGCAATTGGGGCCAATCTTACCATAATATATTCACTATTGACCCCAATGGGTCAGAGTTTGTTCCTTTAGAACTTGGTGGTGAGAATAACGGTGATGACGTTATAACTGTAGCACGGTACAACTCGTTTGGTTTGACTTTAAACAAAACGGACGATATCGACCCCAATGAATGTGTTTCTCCCGAAGATGAAATAGTATACACTATCAATTGGAGTCGTCATGCAGGTGCAGTAGGCGACACAGGCGACATTGAACTTATCGACTTTTTGCCTTGGGGTGTCACCTATATTGAAGAAATAACAACTTCTGATGGTGTTTATGATTTACTCACCCATTCCATAAGTTGGGATTTGGGTGAAATTGATCCGAACGACAGCGGGAGTCGTAGCATCAGGGTTGAAGTTAATAATTATGCGCCCCCTACAGGCTTATTACTCAACCGAGCGTCACTATATAATAACGAAGGTTTACTCGCGAGTTATGCTATCGAAAGCCCTGTTTGTTGTTGGGGCGGTGATATTATTTATGTCAACCCTAACGCTGTTATGGGATTTGATACTGGAACGAGTTGGGATAATGCTTACATAGATTTGCAAGATGCCCTCGAAAGAGCCGCTAATGGCTGTGGCGATGAAATCTGGGTTGCCGCCGGTACTTATATACCGGGGACACTATCAACCGACAATTTTACCATCCCCGGCGACGTGGAAATCTACGGCGGCTTTATCGGCACAGAAACCACTCGTTCCGAACGCAAACCCGCCCGTTATAAAACTTATCTCAACGGCGATGATACCTGTTCAAATATTATCGAACTGGAAAATTCCAGCACTGGCGTTGTAGTCGATGGCTTTATTATCAGTAACGCCCTTAGCCATGCGATAACCTGTGGCACTAATACCGAACTAGCCGTCAGCAATTGCCGCATAACCGACAATGTAGGAAACGGCATAAACTTTAGCACAGGCAGTGATTTGACCGTCGATCATTCTATAATTTGTGATAATAACGGCAGCGGCATTAACGGTTCTGCGGATATCATCTCGGTTACTAATTGCTGGATACATCATAACGGTGTTACAGGTTTAAATCTGACTGCCTGTTCAAGTGGTTCCGAACTGCGCAACTGTACTATTGTTTACAATGCCGGAAAGGGTATTGACGGAACCACAGCTAATCTTGATGTTATCAACAATATTTTGTGGGATAATAATTCCGCTGCCCAGCAATATAGCGGCGGCTGTGTCCCCGCTAACTGTTGCTACAACCATGCAACCCTGACTTGCGGCGACCCCGACCCCAACAGCCTCGGCAATATTTATTGCGATCCCTGCTTCGCCTATACCGATGAAACCCTCGGCAACTTCCATCTTTCCGGTGATTCTCCCTGTATTGATGAAGGCGACAACACCAACGTAATAACCGGCGAAACCGACATCGACAATGAGGACCGCATTAACGGTACTTATGTAGACATGGGAGCCGATGAATATTATTCCTGCGATTCCGGCATAAGCTGTACGCTAGATTATAACGCTGACGGTGTGGTGAACCTCAAAGAGTTTGCCTTGTTTGAAAGGGCCTGGCTTAACCATGACCCTAATGACCCTAATCTTGATGATGAGCCTACCGCTAACTGGGATGTGCGCTGCGATCTTGACAGTGACTACGATGTTGACCTTGATGATTTTCAGATTTTTGTTGATTCAACTAACGCTGAAACTTTCGGCTATTGGCTCTGGCAAGCCTGTTGGTACGATTCTGATTCTACCGCTGTCGCTATGATGAGAACCGCCACAGTACCAGAATCAACGGTCCTGAGCGATGCCCAAATAGAATCTGGCCGACAAGCCAGATGGCGAAAGAATCAACCAGAACATGAATACACCACATATGAAACCGTCGTAATGGTTGAAGATATAATCGAAATCATCGAGAATGAATGGCTAACCAACCCCGATTTCCAAGAAGAAATCTCCGAAGAACAGTACAAAGAGTCTATGCAAATGCTCCTTGACTGGCTCGATGAACTCCTGACGGAATGGAAATCCGAGTTATCTTCTGTAAGTAAAACAGCCTCATAGCAAATATGAGTTGGTGTGATTAACTGAACGGGTAGCAACCAGACAAGTTGTTGCCCGTTTTTTCTGTAAACGCTACAACCACCCGGACGGACAGCGAAAGCCGCTTTAGCGGAACGTGGCCCGACCGGGTGGTTGTTTGTTTTTACCTAATAACTTTGGGTTTATGGTGGTCATCGCTAAAATCCACACAATCAACTAGGCTTTCCGGCATGATAGCGGCATAATGCGTCCTGCATACTTCCGGGGAATTGCCCATTAATTTAGAGATTTTATAAAGGCTGATGCCCTTCATAGCCAACTGACTACCGAAAGTATGCCTGAAATCAAGACAGGACCATTTTAGTTTTGCTTCTCGGTTCTGTATCCGTAAATCCCGGCTGAAATTGTCCGGGTCATAGTGGACGCCTTTGGGACTGGGGAAATACCAGCCACCAAACGAGGGTTTGGGCATGTATCGTATCAAATAGCTATGTAATGACTGACTTATCGGTACAACTCGATTAACCTTGTTTTTGGGCTGCCAGAACTCTTTATTTATGGTCTTGGCCCTTACCCAAATCATACCTTTACGCAAGTCCACATCTTCTCTGGTGAGCCATAGAAGCTCCTCACGCCTCAGCCCGGCATATATCAGCATAGCAACCATAATTTGCATCTGAGGGGTATTTCGTAAGGCGTTTAACTGCTCATCAATTTGAGGGATGGTAAGAAACGATATTTCAGATGCTTTAAGTTTATATTTTCTGACTTTTGAGGCCGGGTTCTTATCATTGGGCATTTTTACCCCACCTTCGACCATAGCCCAATTATATAACCTGCATAAAATTTCCCGGTATCGGTTGGCCGTTTTGGGTGCTAGTCCATTCGATAAGACCCTATCGGCTATAAATTCAGATATTCGGGCGGTTGTCACTTCCTCAAAACAGGCGGCTATAATCGTATTGCTTATCGTCGGTGATTTCTTATTTTTCTTCCTTTTGCCGCCCTGACCGGCTCTCCTGCGGGTGTTTTCCAATTCCGGGCATATCTCCCCAAACATGGACCGCAGGTAATATATATCGGTCTGGGCGCTTTTGGGGGTCTTGGTGGCTCTTATGTACCGGACATATTTAGATAGAATCTCCGGTAAAGGTGTGCGGGTTGGAAGTGGATTATCTTGCCCTTGAGCCATTGAAGATTCAAATTTTCTCTGCAATTCTCTGGCAATTGGATAACAATCTGTCTTGAGACTTCGCCTGACGATGGTCGGACCAACATAGTATTTTATGTAGTATATACCTTTTCTTTTATAAAGACTTGCCATGGTTATTACTCCTATAAGCCAATTTTACAATACAGAGTTCCATGTTGTCTATGGCGTGGTGCACAAAATGGTGCACACAGAGCAATTTTTCCATAAAAAAAGGAACTCACTTTTTATCGTAAGTTCCTTATTACCAAGGATTAGCGGGGACAGGATTCGAACCTGCGACCTCCGGGTTATGAGCCCGACGAGCTACCAGACTGCTCTACCCCGCGATCATATTTAGTTTTATCGAACAAAAAAGCTCGCGTCCCGGTCTTGTTACCACCGAGACGCGATAATATACCTGCCTGACAAATACCTGTCAAGCCAATTACCAGTCTTTTTTTATTATTTCACAAACACTTACGGTTTTTCCACCTTTTCCTCAGCTTTCGGCGCATCCTCCGCCTTCACAGGGGCCGGGGCAACCGGAACCGCCTGAGCGGCTTCGGGGGATTTGCCCTCAGGGTAAACGACTTTCGCGTCGGCCTTGAGCTTATCCATATATCCCTGCACCGCTGTCTGCAAGTTCCGCATTTCCAGCTCGCCCTTAAGTTCGTCCTTAACTTCATCCAGCGTCTGCGTAGCAGCTTCCTTGCGGTCGGTAACTTTGATAATATGATAGCCAAACTGCGTCTCCACAATATCGCTAATATCACCAACTTTCATCGCGAACGCCGCCTCGGAAAATTCCGGCACCATACGTTCCTTCGCGAAGAAGTTCAAATCTCCACCGTTCTGGCTCGAAGGACACCCACTGTATTCCTTAGCCAAAGCCGCAAAATCAGCGTCTTCAGCCTTGGCTTTGACCAGGGCTTCCTCAGCCTTCTTCATCAGCTCAGCCTTTTGCTCATCAGTTGCCCCATCCTCAAACTTAAACAGAATGTGGCTGGCCCGGACCTGTTCCGGCTGCGAGAAACGGCTAGCCATCTTCTCGTAAGCTGCGGCAATATCGGCATCAGAAACAGCCAAAGCATCCGCATTCTCTGCCCGCACCAGCTTTTCCTGCATTACCCGCGAGCGGAACATCGGATCCACTTTAATCTTCTCTATTTGTTCATCAAGCCCCATCTTCAACGGGCTCTGACGCAATTGCTCATCAAGCTGCTCACGAGTCATATTACGGCTTTTCAACGTCATATCTACCATCTCATCAATCTTGGCAGAAATTTCCGCATCGGTCAATTCCACCTTTGCCTTGGCCGCTGCCTGCGAAAGCAAAGCATCATCTATCATCATTTCCAAAGCCCGCTTCCGAGCCTGCTCACGCATCTTGGCTTTTTGTTCATCATTCATGCCCGGACGACTCGCCCGGTTCATCATCTCATCAACCTGACTGTCGACTTCACCTTCGGTAATTTTGGTTCCGTTGACGATGACCGCCAATTCATCACTTGGAGCTTTGTCGGCACAGCAGACAGCCTTGTCATCTTGAGAGACAGGACACCCCTTGGCTTCGGACTTCTGACACGATGCGGCTTTGTCACATTCAGCTTTGGTCGCTGGACAGACGCTATCAGTTTTGGCGGCCTCATCTGCCCAGGCCACGCCGACACTCAATATCGCCAAAACCAGAAAATACTTCATAAACTTCATAATACGCCTTTCAAATTAGGGGTTACCCCTCGCCTCAGCGAAGAATTTCTATTGTTCACAGTTTTTCAAAGGGTTGATTATAACTGCCGCATTCAGACCGGTCCAGCCCAAATAATCATATCATCAGGACGCATCCGCAAATTCAAAAATTCTGTTTTATCTTCTTTAGGGCATTTCAAATTTATGTTCCGGGTGACGAACTGTCAGGACCGGACAGGGTGCTTTGCGGACCACTTTTTCAGTCACACTCCCCAGCAGCATCGACGCGATAGCACCATGGCCATGCGTACCCATCACAATAACATCAATATTTTCGGCCTGCGCATACCGAATTATCTCCACAAAAGGCCGACCACTAAGAACCTTGGCTTGCAAATCACCCTTAAAATCAGCAAATTTTTTCTTAACATACTCTGTCAGGTTCATTTCTGAAGAACTAACCAAATCCTGCTCAACCGCTACAATAGGCACAGCATTCTCCCCCGCCCCCAGCCAATACTGGTAAGAATCGTCCACAACATGTACACAATGCACGCTCCCCCCAAACTTTACCGCTAATTCCTTAACATATTCAATCGCGACAGTACTATGTTCCGAAAAATCCGTAGGGCACAATATCTTCTTAAATTTCGCCATGGCTCTGCTCCGTTTTCTGACATCAAGGATATAGATTAACGAACACCGACAATCTTACACATTTATATTCTCCCACGTCAAGCCGAACCTTTTGCGACAAAGTGTTGTAAGTCCTTATTTTATTTTTGAAAAAATTAAAAAAAGTGTTTTTTTGCGGGTGGAACCGGGAGGGGATGGCTTGTAAGTCTTTATTTTATAAGGGTTGACTGGTTGGGGGACAGCGCGATTTTGCCTTTAAATGGTGATTTTTTCGTGTTTTTTGGGTTTTTTGGGCAATCCTGTTCGGCACATTTATTGCTCAAATACAGTTTTTCTGTGGTCTTTGCAGTTCATATGATTTAGCGGGGATTATCCCTCAGTGGGACTGTCGGCACTGGTTATTTTGGCGCAGCATCAGCGGCAGCGGCGATTTTTTTGAGGATCGGCCTTAGTTTTGGCTTTGGAGTTTATTGATATGGTTCTGCATTTCTTGCTCGTCGGCCATGCCGCAGAGGTGCCAGCAGAGCATTTCGTAGGTTCTTAAAGTTGGTTTTTTGCCCGTCCACAGGCTGATCAGCATACAGGCGATAATCGCGGCGTACATCTGTAGTTCGATACCGTTTTCGCAGAGGCTTAGCAGATGTCGGCAGCCCAGCACATGCTTAAAAAAGCGGAAAAATATTTCGATGGCCCAGCGTTTCTGATAGAGCAGGGCAATGACTTCGGCGTCCAGGTCCAGCCGGTCGGTGGCAATCAAAATCATCTCACTCTGACGTGGTCCCTGGCCCCGTTTCAAATGCGGTTGACATTCAACCGCTATCAGGCGTAACGGTTGTTTGAAATCTTCCCGCAGTTTTTCACTGCTGCCGGCGATTACCGTACGATCAAAAATTATCCCCGCTTTTCGAGCATCTTCAGTTAAAGGTTTTTCCTGAATAGTTTCGTAAACCGTATCCTCACGCAGCCGACAGACAAAAGAGCTTTTACTATCCACAATGGCCTGAAACAGCTTAAAACAGGCATATCCGCGATCATTGACATAAATCCGGCCGGGCTGAAGATTCTCTAAAAAAACCTTTCGCTCATCAGACTTGTCTTCACTGATATTTATTTTCAGAGGCACATATTTTTCCAGATCAAACTGAGTGTGTGCTTTAATTCCGGGTTTGTCGGTGTCCCAGGCAGCCTGAGTGAGTTTTTGCAAAGCCTGAATACTGCTGCCGTCCACCAGGGTAATGACCTGACCGACTTCCAGTTTTTTGTCCTGAGATATCGGCCCTAACTGCTCAGTGAGTTGAGCGATTATCGGCTCTAACAAAGAACTCTCAAAAACCCGGGATGCTTCCGAAAGCGAACCCAGCGAAGCACGCGAACAACCCAACAGCCGCTGTACCTTTTTGAGCTCGCCGGCCTGCTGCAAAGACCGGATGGAACTGCAGATCGGATTGAACATGTATAACAGCAGCAGACTGACATACTGGTCCATGAATAATGTGCGATTGCCGGCCCGGTCCCGCTCACATCCCGCCGAGTGAAGACCTTTCAGCAGAGCCGAGAGGGACTTGAAATACTTGAACCCACGCAGGTCCCGCTCCTTGATTTTCTGACGCTTAGCACTCATGCCTCCTATTAGAGCATAAATATCCCTCGAGCGCAAATTACCCATCTTAACATTTCGGGTTTTTTTTTAAAAAAATACAGGAGGCCAAAAGCCTAAAGCAATAAATGTGCCGAACAGGATTGTTTTTTGGGTGGAAAAAAAAATGCGTTTTCCTCGATTTTTTGACGTTTTTTCGTTTTTTGGCGAAACACAACTATACTATATCACCTTTTTCGGGCTATTTTCCTCCAAAGAGTATCATATAGTATAGTTTTGACAAAAAGGGTGGTTGGGGTTAGATGTGATGGTTGGTGGTTTTATTCGGTCGCTTACGCGGCTCGGTTCCTGTTGTTGGTGGTCGTATCCGGCTGCTTACGCAGCTCGATTCCTGTTTGGGCAACACGCCCAAGAGGCACGAGGCAAGAGTTTTACGGCAACGGCAAAGAATTTTAGGTGGGATGACAGGATTGGTGATTAGTATTGAAAATGGAGCCAGATTTGCATCGAAATCTGAGCCACTTAGGTTAGTAAAATAACGCCGATTTCGGCGTTGTCAATAGGGATTCTGGTCCTTTTTCGTTGGATTGAGGCTTTCTTAGCCTTCTTTTTTCCGTTTTTTCTCTAAACTCTGGTTAAGTCGCCAGCTGTCGGTTATGATTTCGACCACGCTCACATGGTGGGTCAGTCGGTCCAGCAGAGCACCGGCTAATCTTTCATCATCGCCAAAGACCTGGGGCCAATCGGCGAATGGCAGATTCGTTGTTACGATCAGGCTGGTTTGTTCATAGCACTGGCTGAAAAAGCCGAACAGATGTTCCGCTCCGATACGGTCGAACGGGACATAGCCCAGTTCATCGATGATGATCAGGTCGCATTTTTTTATATAGCTCTCTAATTTCAACACCGCTCTTTCCTGTCGGGCTTCGAGATACGTATTAACCAGTTCAGCAGCGGTAAAAAACCGCACTTTATAACCTCGTCGGCAGGCTTCCCGGCCGAGGGCGATGGCCAGATGACTTTTACCCACGCCCGGCGGGCCGGTAAAGACGATATTACTGCGGCGGTCGATAAAGCCGCACATCGAAAGGTCGATAATCTGTTTTTTATTTATCTGCGGCACGGCCATAAAATCAAAACTTTCAAGTTCCTTAGTCATGGGGAAGTTTGCCTGTTTCAATCTCCTGGCGATGGCCTGCGACTGTCGATGAAAGACTTCGATTTCGGCCAGTCTTTGCAGGTAACTTTCATAGGATTCGTTTGCCTGGGCGGATGCCCGGGCAATTGTCTGATACTCTTTTTGAATTGTCGGAAGCTTCAGGGTCTTGAGATAGCTTTTTAATAAAACCATTTGATCTTTCATGCTACCTCCCCGGCCAACTGGTTATAAACATCGAGATTGCGTTTGCCATCGCCTTGGTTTACCAGGACTTGATTGCCGGCAAGGTTCAATTGTGAGCCGTTACGTAAAAAGCTTTCCACCGCTTCATCGCTGAACGCCCGGCACTTGACACAAACACCAACGGCATGTTCAACTTCTTTTTGCGGATGCCTGATAAAGAGCAGCAGGATGTTGATGTATTTACCGGTCCCTTCACTGCCGTATCGATATTCAAGCTCTGTTCGCATCAAGGTGAAATCTTCGCCCCAGGGCTGGCCCTTGAATGGCCGAGCATTATCCAGCGAACCGGGCTTACGCTCTAAAAGTTTGATATAATGCAGCGGATCCAGGATATACTGGTCTTTATCGTAACATCTGGAATGCGAGGCAACCAGCTCATTTTTATAGAACAGGTCAACCCGGTCAACGAATACCTTGACCTGGCAAGATTGATAGGCATACTCCGTCGGCACCGAATACCGGTTAGTATCAACCCGTACTGTAAGCTGTTTGTCCGCAAAGGTGGATATTCGACGACAGGCTTCAAACTTCTGCTCAGGCAGTTCGTATAAATGTGTTTTCTCTTCCGCAAATAAATCGCCAATGGTTTTATTCGTATGAGGTGCAGGGCCCTGGCGATCCAGTTCTTTGATACACTGAGCAATCAGCATCTCATTCAGCTGAGCCATATCGGTAACTCTCGGAACCGGAGAGAAGAACTGCCTTTCACTTCGCTTGGCGAGATTCTCGACATCGCCTTTTTCATTACCTTTAGCGACATTGCAAAAACGAGTGTCAAACAAATACCAACTCTTAAGCTCTACGAATTTGCGGTTGAGCCGACGCTTGCCTTTTTTGAGAACCTTTAGAACCGCAGTTTTTAAATTGTCGTAAGCAATGCGTTTGGGCACGCCGCCGAAATATTCAAACGCCCGGACATGGCCGTCAAGAAAACATTCGATCTTCATGCTCTCGTAAGCACAAACAAAAGGAGCCTTAGAACAGCACAGCTTCATGCAAAAAACGTAGACCTTCTTCTCCCTGCCGTTTTCTTTAATGTTAGCTTCATGCCAGTCAACCTGGGCTTCTTCGCCAAACTCAAACGCTAACGGCAGGTAAGCTTCTTTTTGGCGATTACTCGCTTCCTTGATATACCGCTGGACAGTGCTGTAATGACCGGTGAAACCATACTCGTCACAAAGCCGCTGATACATTTTGGTCGCCTGCATCCGCTGCTTACGCCGAACCTTTTTGTCAGATTCCAGCCAGGTGTCAATAATGTGCGCGAAGGGATCCATGACAGCCTTGACCCGCGGCTGACTGAGCCGATAGCCCGGCGGAATCGGATTTTTCAGGGCCTTGGCCACCGTGTTACGCGAATGCCCCAGCTCCAGGGCAACCTCACGTTGCGATATCCCATCACGAACTTTACGTCTGATAATCTCATAATGCTCCACTGTAAGCACCTTTCTAAGCCTCCTGTGTCTAAAATGTTACGTATCTTAAACACATCTTATCGGCCTTTTACAGTGGCTCCTTTTTCGATGCTTTTTCAGAAGAGAAAACCCGCAAATCTGGCTCCATTTTCAATGCTAATCACCATCAGAATACCGCCAGTTATTTCCTGGCCAAGATTATCTGGTGGCTCAGAAAGAACACCGACATCGGCATGATTTACACCTTCTCCGATCAGACCGTGGGCCATGTCGGTACCTGTTACCGGGCCGCTAATTTTCAGTATGTCAGGGATACCCCGCCGACAAAGCATGTCCGATGGCAGGACAAACTTTATCACCCGCGCAGCTTAACCGTGGACAGGCCTTACTCTTATCGACTCAGAAAGGCCGTAGAAGAAGGCGACGCAGAGATTATTAACGGTAAACCCAAATCTTTATTCGCATACGAAATCAAGAGGAACAAATGATAGATAAGACTCAAATATTCCCCCTGCTACTCATATTTTTGGACCTGGCCGCCTCGGTAATGTACCTGGGCAGCGACTGGCGGAAGGTGATTTACTGGCTGGCAGCTGCTGCCCTAACTACCGTGGTGACTTTTTAAAGGAATTAACCCAACTCAATATGAAGTCTTTTATCGAGAATAGTCGTGATTTTCTCCAGAGTGCGCACCGTCGGATTACAGGTACGTGGGTTTTCCAGCTTGCAATAGGCCTGCTGGGAAATGTTGAGTTTCTTGGCAACTTCGCTTTGACTGCGTTTGCCGCGGGCATGTCGCAGTTCCCAGGCGATGGCTATCCGAGGCGAAACTTCAACTGCATGATATTTCTTGCCTCGACGCACTTTGGACTGAGGCAAGGTATAGCCACGTTCAAATCTGCTTTCAATAACTCCGTTCAAGGCCTCGGCGGCATTAGCCAGAGCCTCGTCCAGAGTGTCACCTTCAGTAACAGCACCCGGCACATCGGGAAAAGTTACCACATAGCCGCCTTCCGGGGCCGGTTCCAACATAGCATAGTATTCCATTGTTATTTACTCCCGCCGGTGTTTTTTAGTCCGGCTTGCTTAAAGATAGCTTTCAAAGTGCCGGTTTTGAGGTCAGCCGAGCCGTGAACCGGCACCGTAATCGTTTGGTTGCCTTTGGCCAGGATGTGGTGACTGCCACTGACCCGGTCAAGCTGCCAGCCGTTTTTCTTCAGTAGTTTTAGAACCTCTTTACCATTCATTACTGCATTATACAACATATAGGCTGTATGGCAAGTATGGAATCAAAAAAACTTATCTGCCTTATAACACGATACTTAAGAAGATTTTAGGGTGCATATTATGAGATTAAGATCTTACCAACAGGAAGCCGTGGATACTGTTTATCAGCATTTGCGGCAGATGGATGATAACCCTTGTGTGGTACTGCCTACCGGCTGCCACGCTATTAACCATCCTATTTGTAAGCGTTCAGCCAATTTTAACAATTGACGACTAATTTTGGAGTTGGACTTCCAATCAATGACCACCGGCAGAGCCGGTGGTATGAGGAAGGCCCCTAAAAGGGGCCATTACAGTTAGTCTAATCCTTTTTCAATATTTTGCTCATGCTTGTCCTGATCTTGAATGTACTTACGAATATGGGCTTCATCAAGACCAACGGTACTTACACAATAACCGCGAGACCAAAAACTGCGGCCAAAGAGAGTGCCTTTGGTACGCATCAGATCACGAGAAATCCGGATGGCACTTTTACCTTTGAGATAACCGATGGTCATAGCGATGCTGTACTTGGGCGGAACGCTCAGGAGCATATGAATATGGTCTGCCATGGCGTTACCTTCTATAAGCTCTATCCCATATTGGCGGCACAATTCTCGCAATATCGCACCTATTTCCTTTCGCAACTTACCAAATATTGCTTTGCGAGTAACATTTTAGCCAAGTGAAGCAAATTCTATAGCTTTTGGGTTGGCTTGTGCAAAAAAAAGACAAAAAAACTTCAAAATGTTAAGATGGGTAATTTGCGCTATTGCGTGTAATGGTTTATAGTTTCAGCATGATGAAGCCGAATGCTGAACAGGCTATCGCCGACCTGGCCTTAGAGCAGGAATTGACTGCGGAGCAGGCTGAGCTTATTTACGAGCAAGGCAGAGAGGCGGTGGTTTTTGTTTTGCTGAGACTGTCGAAACTGGCAGCGGAAAAAACACAAGGTACGTTAGTTGCCGGCAGTCCGGCTGATCCTTCGTGTCCCTCAGGTCAGAAGCCGGTTTTTGTCAAGCCGAACAAAACAGATAAAAAACGCGGCAAAAAGTTTGGCCGTAAAAAAGGGCATCAAGGTACTCGCCGCAATCTGCCGACCCAAATAGACCGTACCGAAGAACATCGCGCTTCAT
>CAXXMR010000026.1:0-42262 GCA_963663805.2 Sedimentisphaerales bacterium | reverse complement strand
ACCGGCCTTTCAGAAGAATCAGAAGGCCTGGCACTGTTCGGCAAACATCTTTATTTCGGTACCTATGCTCACAAAATATTCGAGATCTGCGACCCGCTGACGGCCGAACTCGCTGCGGTCAATGACAGTACCGGTAACAATGATCTGGTCAAGGTCGGATATTATGGTTCGGGCAGCGTGAAGTCACCCGCCGGCTCAGCGTGTGTCTTCGACGGCGCCGACACATTTACGGTTTGTTCCAATCCCGCCTCGATTGGCGGCCTGACCAGCTTCACTTTTGAAGTCTGGGCCAAGTTGAATGACGTAACCGCCGACAGAAGATTTTTTGATTTAACCAATCGCTGGAATGTAACGGCTAATGACGGTTTCGCCTTCAAGCCCTGTTACAACGGCTCAACCTTCAAGATCGGAGTCTGGTCCGGTTCCTGGAAGTACAGCAGCGCCCTGGATCCGCCCTGGGGCGATTATCACTATTTTGCCGCGACCGCGAACGGCAGCCAGATAACGTTTTTCTGCGACGGTCAGTATGCCGGGTATGCCGCCTATTCGGGGACTACCGGTACCGAACCGGGCGCGTTATATATTGGCGCCGGTGATTTCTATAATGAAAATTATCGTGATTATATCGCGGACGGAGCTTTCGACGAAGTTCGCATCTCCGCGGTCGCCCGCAGCAGCGCCTGGATTCAGGCTCACTACTGCAATATGACCTCACCCGAAACATTCTGCACCGTGGAAATCGAATAGAGAATTGACATGATGATAACTATTGTCAGGTGTTTACAGTCGGATTTTGTCAAGATGAAACATTTATCGGTAATCTGCGTAATCTTGTTGATGCTGACCAATGCAGCCTTGGCCGGGCTGGCGGCGTACTGGAGCTTTGATGCCGGCTCTGAGCAGGCCGCCCTGCAAAACGCCGTTGTCGGCAAGGTCGGTTTTTCCTGCGGAGTGCTGGGCCGGTCCCTGGACCTCACCGCCGATGGCGATAATGCCCTGGTCCTTAGAGGCACGGAGAACCTGACTGGCGATACGGAGAGTTTAACAGTAAGCTGCTGGTTCAAGGGGAATTTGTCGGATAATCCGGCGTGGGCCCCCATCGTCAGTAAAGGCGGCGAGGGCAGACAGGGCTGGCAGATTCGGCTGTGTGACGATGAGGGATTCGCCGCTTTTACCGTCAGAGGCCGGAAGACGGGGTATAACTGCACCGGCGGCACGGATGTCGCTGACGGCCGATGGCATCATATCGCCGGCGTTTACGACGGGCGAACGATATGCTTGTACGTCGATGGCAAACTTGACCAGGCACTTGATACCAAAGGTCGGCGTGATGATTCCCAATGTCCGATTGTGATCGGCGCCAAGATAACCACACCGGATGGTCCGGCCCGGGTATTTGCCAGGGGCATGATAGATGAAGTGAAGGTTTTCGATGAAGCCCTCGATTATGCTGCGATTAAGTCTCTGGCGGATTATAATCAGGTTCTCGGCCTTTCCTTTATGGACAAATACAAGAGTCTGGGAGTTTATCCCATACAACTGCATCGGGGCGGAGGCATGGCGGTTCCGGAAAACACCCTGGAGACTTTCAAATGGGCCTGGGATCGCAATGTGATTCCCGAAGCCGATATTCGCACTACTCTTGACGATGTGATCGTCTGTATTCATGACGGCAATACCGAGAGGCTGGCGCCGAATGCCCCGGAAAACCTCCGCGAGAAGACTATTTCGCAGATGACCCTTGCTGAAGTCAAGTCGCTTGACGTGGGCGAATTTCGAGGTAAGCCCGGTCAAAGAATTCCTACTCTCGACGAAGTGTTCCTGGCAATGTCGCAAGACCCCCGGAGATTTATTTTCCTCGATTATAAAAGTATCAGCCTGCAGAGACTCGCGGACATGGTCACCCAGTATAATATCGAAAGCCAGGTGATTTTCACCTCGCGCAGCCACAATCTGCTGTGTCTGTGGAAACAACTGATACCCTCCTCCCAGACCATGATGTGGATTGGCGGTTCGCAAACAGTTATCAACATAAAAATGAACCATCTCCGTCGGGAAAATTTCCGCTCCGTGACCATTATCCAATTCCATTATCATCCCGAGGGAGAGGGATGCAGTCTGTCTGATGATTTCATTCTTGACGCCAAAAAAGAGCTTGAGGAGCGGGGCATCATTTTCCAGGTTCTCCCCTGGCAGATAAATACCCCGCAGGTTTATAAGAAACTGATTGATATGGGGGTGGTCAGTTTCGCGACGGACTACCCTGAGGTGTTACTCCCGGTTTATACCAGATAATCGCAATTGGAAAGGTTTTTGAGGTTGAGACAACAGTTTCAATATGGCCGCTATGAATAAATATGACGTAATAATTATAGGCGCGGGCGTGGTGGGCGCTGCCGTGGCACGGCTGCTTTCCCGGTTTGAGCTGAAGATACTTTGGCTGGAGAAGGAAAGCGATGTATGTATGGGGACGAGCTGCGCCAACAGTGCGATTATACACGCCGGTTATGACGCGATACCGGGAACTCATAAGAGTCGTCTGAATGTAAGAGGAAGCGGACTTTGGCCTTCATGGGCTGAGGAACTGGATATCTCGTTCAGGCAGACAGGCAGCTATGTGGTTGCTTTTGATGATGCTCAGCAGGATACCGTTCGCGAACTTTATGAGAGAGGTCGGCAAAATGGTGTAGCCAATATGCGAATCATAAACTCGGCAGAGCTTTCGCGTCGAGTCCCGCTCCTCAGTAGGGAGGTTCGTTCGGCACTGTGGGCGGGTACGACGGCTGTAGTGGATCCTTTCCAGGCAACCCTGGCTATATCGGAAAACGCTGTGGCCAATGGTGTCGAGCTGAGGCTGGCAACAAGTTTGCTGGGATTTATTCAAGATGGTTCTCGGGTAACCGGGGTACTGACCGAGGCCGGTGATTTTTCCGCGGACTGGGTAATAAATTGTGCGGGGGTTTATGCTGATAAGGTCATGCACTTGGCCGGGGCTCATAAGGATTTCGAGATAACGCCCAGAAAAGGCGAGTACCTGGTTTTTGATTCGGCGCAGATACAGCTTGGAGAGGTGATTTTTCCTGCTCCTTCGGAAAAAGGCAAGGGAATCCTGGTAACGACAACGGCGCACGGCAACGTCATGGCCGGGCCGAATTCGGTATATGTCTCCAGCAAAGAGGACAAGGATATCACCGTCTCAGGTCTTCAGGAAGTATTTGACAATGCCCGAAGACTCATACCCTCGCTTGACGCCGGTGCGGTAATTGCCGAATATTCGGGACTAAGAGCCACCGGCAATCATACCCCTCACCGTGACTTTCTTATAGAGGTCTCTGAGGAGGCCGTGGGTTTGGTAAATGTTGCCGGCATCGAATCTCCGGGTTTTGCTTCAGCGCCGGCCCTGGCGGAATATGTGGTCGAACTTTTGACCAGGCACGGGCTTCGGGTCGAAGCGAAGAAAGAGTTTAATCCCAGGCGACAGGCCCGTCCCCGTTTGAAAAACATGACCCATGCCCAGAGGCAGGAGCTGGTTCGCCAGAATCCTGCTTATGGCCGGGTGGTTTGTCGTTGTGAACATGTGACCGAAGGTGAAATTCTGGATGCTGTCCGGGGACTGATCCCGGCCCGGACCTATGACGCGGTTTAAACGGCGGACCTGGCTGGGGACGGGCCGTTGTCAGGGAGGATTTGATTATTCCCGAACCATTGAAATACTCGCCCGGGAGCTGGGCATTGGGGTAATACAAGTGAGCAAAAAAGGCTTTGGCTCCGAGTTCATTTACCGTCTAACCAAAGAAGTAGGCTGATTCCGGCAGTACAGGAAACCACTATGCTTGTATGTGAAAGAACAAAGGATATATACGACCTGATTGTCATTGGCGGCGGCCCGGCGGGTATGGGCGCGGCGATCAGGGCAAAGGGAAATGGGGTCAAAGATATCCTCATACTTGAACGGCAGAGCGATCTGGGGGGAATACTGCCCCAGTGCATTCATAATGGCTTTGGTTCGGTACTGTTCGGCGCTGATATGCCCGGCTCAATGTATGCGGAAAAGTTTATCGAGCAAATTTCCGGGTATGGATATTCAGATATTGACGGACACCATGGTGGTGGGTCCTGACTGCGGATTTGCGGGTATTTGCCTCGAATGACCGCATGGGCTATTTGTCGGCTGCAGGGCCAGGTCCGTTGTCCTGGCTATGGGGTTTGCCGGGAGAGAACCCGGGCCCAGATCAAACTTGCCGGGTCACGCCCGGCGGGGGATTTTTTCGGCAGGAACCGTCCAGCGTTTTCGTTAATGTCGATGGTTATATGCCCGGCAGAGAATATGTGATTCTCGGTTCCGGGGACATTGGCATGATAATGGCCCGCCGGCTGACTCTTGAGGGAGCCGAGGTAAAAGCGGTTCTGGAGCTTCTGCCTTTTCTTACGGGGCTCAGGCGGAATTATGTGCAATGCCTCAAGGATTTTTCCATCCCCTTGAAACTGAGTACAACCGTGAAAAGGATCGTTGGCGATAAGCGTCTTGAGGCGGTGGGAAACCGTTCAGGTTGATGAGCATCTTCGGCCTGTCGAAGGTACCGAAGAATATGTGACCTGCGATACATTGCTTTTGTCAGTGGGTTTGATTCCCGAGAATGAGCTGTCGATTCAGGCTGGAGTGGAGATCGACCCGTTAACGGGAGGGCCGATCGTAAATGAGAAGATGGCGACAAATGTTCCTGGTTATCTTTGCCGCGGGCAATGTGGTGACTATTTATGACCTGGTGGATTATGTCAGCAACGCCGGTTTTGTCGCCGGTGAAAGTGCCGCTGCTTATCTTGGCGCTGACAAGCAGTCCGATTCGGCAAAGGAATGCTGTAATCTGGATAAGACCGGGCGAAAATGTGCGTGCCTTGGTGCCTCAGAAAATCGCGGCGGATTGCCCCGAAGAAGCCGTTTCCTTGAAATTCCGTGCGGGGCAGATTATTCGACTGCAAGGTCAGGGTCGAGCTGCGCAACGATAAGGGCAGCCTTGTGAAGTCATTTAATAAACGCTATGCCCGCCCCCGCGGAAATGCTGATGGTTGATGTTGCAAGGAAAGACCTGCTTCCAGCCGGGGCCGGATTCCCGAGTATCGGGAATAAGCGTGAATATTGTCGAAAATTAACGCTATTTTTGGAGTGGTGAGATATTGAAATGACGTTGATCGATGTAAAACAGCAGAATCAAAACATAATATGTATTCGCTGCCCTATGGGCTGTGAACTGGAAGTTGTGCAGGATTCGCGGGGCGTGGTCCGGATTGCCGGCAGCACCTGCAAGCTGGGCCGGGAATATGCTGCCGCGGAATTGCGCGACCCCCGGAGGATTGTCACCACAACGGTTCGCGTCAAAGGCGGCGAACATCGACTGGTGCCGGTCTGGACTGGCGGTCCTGTTCCGCGAGACCGGGTTATGGAGGTAGTAGAAATTCTGCGCGAGCTTGAGCTGCAGGCGCCTGTTAAAGTGCATGATATTGTTGTCAGAAATATACTTGGTTTAGGAGTTGATGTTGAATCCAGCGGCAGTGTGCCTTTGCTTAATGATTCGCATGGACTTTCTGTGGAGGCATCCAGTTTGGATAGTAAAATGAACAATTATGAATTAGAAGCAAAACGCAGAATCGATACCGCCTTGAGGGAGGCCGAAACCACCAGGAAAGTGATTATCTCTTCGGGTGCGTTAGAGCGAGTGGGAAGTTGTTTTCAGGAGTGTTTTGGCGATAAGCCTTTGGTTATCATTGCCGATACGAATACCTGCCAGGCTGCCGGTAAGGCCCTGTATGAACGTTTGCAATCCCAGGGGCAGGATCGGCTTTTGCCTCCGTTTGTGATTGATGATGAAGGTCTCTATGCCGAAGATAAATATGTGAGGATTTTGCAGGATTTTCTGGCTTCCAACCAGGCCATACCTGTGGTTGTCGGCTCTGGTACTCTCAATGATCTGGTAAAGCTGGCGGCCTTCAGGTGCGACAGGCAGTATATGGTTGTGGTCACGGCAGGTTCTGTCGATGGCTATACCGCCTTTGGTTCTTCGATTACTGTCGACGATTTCAAGCAGACAGTTTTCTGCCCCGCCCCGGTTGCGGTGGTGGTTGACCTGGATGTAATAGCCCATGCTCCCGGCAAAATGAATTCGTCCGGGTATGCCGATTTAATCGCGAAGATTCCCGCCGGAGCCGATTGGATATTGGCCGAAGCACTCGGCATCGAGCCAATTGACCCGGTCGCCTGGAAACTCATCCAGTCGCCTCTCCGCGAACTGGCCGCCGATCCCTCCGGGATTCGCAGCGGCAATCGTAAATCATTGGCCGCCTTGATGGAAGGGCTGATCCTGGCCGGGCTGGCCATGCAGAAGACCCGCTCTTCAAGACCTGCCTCCGGTGCGGACCATCAGTTCAGCCATCTTTGGGATGATCAGCATCATAAATTCGCCGGGCTGGCGCCCTCGCATGGCTCCAAGGTGGGCATCGGGGCCATTGCCTCGGAGGCCATGTATGCTGAACTTATTGCCCTTGAAAAACACGATATCTGTGTCGATCGCGATAAGATATCAAGGTATTGGCCGCGATGGGATGATGTTGAAAACACCATTCTCAGGACTTTCACGGAAAAAGAACTTGCCGAGCAGGTGTTGATTGAGAGTCGGGAAAAATATTGTACAGTTGAGCAATTGTTGGAGAGAAATATTCAGGCCAAAGAAAAATGGCCGGACATCAAGGAGAGACTGTTTGCCCATTTACTGGGGCCCCATAGAATGCAGTTGATGATTAAGGAAGCCGGGTCCGAGTTTATGCCCGAGCAGATCGGTATCGACCGGGAAAGACTTCGGCTGAGCTATTCCCAGGCGCAATTGATAAGAAGACGTTATACTGCCTTTGACTTCATTCTGGGGGCGGGCCTGTGGGAGCGTTGTGTTGGTGCCCTGTTTGTTCCCGGGGGTTTCTGGCAGGAACAGAATTCAGCCAGATATCCTGACAATCGAAAAGTGAAACCTCGCGAACTGGCCGGCCGGGAATCGACTCTATCATGAATTTTACAGAACTGACCAGTGAACAATCGAGCAAATTGAATCGCATCAGGCATTTGGCGCTTGATATGGACGGCACCATATATAGAGGCAAATCGCTTTTCAGCTACACCGCTGATGCTTTAGCTATGTTTCGTCGGATGGGGATATGCTATACTTTTCTGACAAACAATTCCTCCCGAAGCGTTGCCGATTATCTTGTCGGGCTCAAAGCTCTGGGGCTGGAAGCTGACGCAGACCAGATATACACCTCATCCCTGGCCGCAATCGAATATATTGAGCGGGAGTTCGGCAAGGGTTCCAGGTTATTTGTTCTGGGCACCCTGAGTTTGAGAATCGAATTCCAGAATGCCGGATTCGAAATAGTAACCGAATATGACGACTCCGAGCCCGATGCCGTGGTGGTTGGTTTCGATACGGAATTGACTTATCAGCGCCTATGCAAAGCCGCGTATTGGGTCAACCAGGGCAAACCATATATAGCCACTCATCCGGATAAAGTCTGTCCCACCGATGAAGAACTGGTCCTGGTGGATTGCGGCTCGGTTTGTGCCTGCATCAGGGAGGCCACCTCGCGCAGCCCGGATATCGTTTTAGGCAAGCCCGACCCTTCTATGGTCACAGGCGTTCTAAAAAGGCAGGGCCTCCAGCCCGGTGAATTAGCGGTAGTGGGCGACCGGTTATACACCGATATGGCGATGGCAATTCGCGCCTGTGCCCTTGGGGTGCTGGTTCTGTCCGGGGAGAGCAAGCTTTCCGATTTGGAAGATGACGCCCAGATATTGGTTTTTGATAACATATACACCTTCGCCAGGGCGCTTGCCCACTCTGGGAGATCGCCTTTGGTCCCGCCTGGCAATCACCGCGAAATCATCCCTGAAACGACCATTTTTTAATTATGTGTAAATAAATATTCTTGACCGGGACGCCCCTTTATGACATAATGGTGAATAATTATTAGTCAATATTTACCAGAATGGAGCGTCCCAATGAGCGAAAACGATTACAGGCTGCTTGCTATGGTTGCCACCTTGTACTATGTCAACAATCAGAGTCAGAAAAGTGTCGCCGAGTTGGCCGGAGTCTCTCAGGCAAAAGTGTCCCGGTTGCTGGCCGAGGCCCGCGAAAAAGGCATTGTCAAGATCACTGTCGGGCCTTTTGAGCCGCGTGACAAGGACGCTGAACAGGAATTGATTAAGAAGCTCGGGCTGCACGACGCGGTTATCGTCAATAATGCCACAACCGTTGAAGGGCAAGAACAAGAGAACGGTGAGTTACTTTGCCGCGCCCGTGATTTCAAAAATGATTATGCCTAACAGCATTGTCTGTGTCTCGGCGGGTCGGCAGATTGCGCAGATGGTTAAGGAAATGCGACCCTTGAACGCGCCTGGAGTGTCGGTGATTCAAACCATGGGAGGTATTGGCGCGAATGTAAATGAATACGATGCCGTGGAGATTGCCCGCAGGCCTGGCGAAATTGTGCGGGGGGCAGATATATCAGTTGCAGACACCCGCTATTGCCGAGACTGTCGAAGAGAAAAATGTGTTTATTCGTCATAAACGGGTACAGGATCTGTTATCGAAAATGGACCAGGCTGATATTGCCATCATTGGGGTGGGGATTCTCTCGGATTCGCTGTTCATTGATCGTGAATTTCTGAGAAATGAAGATATCGATCGCTTGCACAGAAAAGGCGTCGTCGGGGAAATATGCGGTCGGTTTTTTGATGAAAACGGCAATGAATGCGATACGCAATACAAAGATCGTGTTATCGGTATGTCGATAGACCAGTTGAAAAAAACTCCTCAGGTTGTGGCCGTGACCAGTGGTGTTGAACGCGCCCCCCGCGGTGCTGGCGGCAGTGAAGGGCGGTATTATAAAGACATTGGTGTCAGATGAAATTACTGCTCATAAAATATTGGAATTGCTCTGAAGATAAACCTTGTTCAGCTTGATTCCGGACTGAAAGATGGTGGTTATGAAAAGCTCTGATAGTGCAAAAAACCTGGTTTCACCCGAGATACGACAGAAATACCATTATTGGCGTTTCAGGATGCTATATGCCAGTATGGCCGGCTATTCCATGTTTTACCTGGTTCGCAAGAACCTCTCCATGGCTATGCCCGGAATGGAATCGGAACTGGGCATTACCAAAGCCGACCTGGGTTTGTTCCTGACTCTCAACACTCTGCTTTACGGTCTGTCAAAATTTGTTAACGGCATGTGGGCGGACAGGGCCAACCCGCGAATCTTCATGTCGATTGGTCTGCTGCTGTCTGCTTCAATGAGCGTCTTTTTCGGCCTGAGCAGTACGGTGCTGGCTTTCGGCATTTTCTGGCTGCTCAACGGCTGGTTCCAGGGCATGGGCTGTCCTCCCTGTATTAAGACCCTCAGTACCTGGTATCCTTCCACGGAACGCGGGTTCAGGTTTTCGATTTGGAACACTTCGCATCTGTATCGGCTCATCTTCGATAATGCTCATAAACAGTGTGCTCGTGGGTCTGAGTTTTTTATACCTGGCGCTTATCATTTTTCGTCCCCGCGACCATTTCGATTCTCGGCTCGCTCTTTTTGTTCAACCGCCTGCGTGATACGCCCGATTCTTTAGGGATGCCTTCAGTCGAAGAAATCTACGGACATGAGCCGGAAATGGACCACGGCAGGGATGAGAAAGGGCAAAATCTCACGCGAGGAATTCAAAAAAACTTCTGCGTGAAAAGGTTTTCGGCAATCCGGGGGTCTGGTTTATCGCGCTGGCCAGCTTCTTTCTCTACATTGTCAGATTTTCCATGCTCGACTGGGGGCCTACGGTTCTCAAGGAAATGAAGGGTGTTTCGCTCTGTTCAGCCGGACTAATTGTCGCGGGAATTGAAGTGTGCGGCTTGCTGGGGATGCTCAGCGGGGGGATGGCTCATGGACAAAACGTTCAAGAGTAACGGTTCACTGGTGGCGACGATTTTTATGGTCGTTTGTTCTCTCTTCGCGTTTTTGTTCTGGCTGCTGCCGACGAAATCCATCTGGGTTTATACCGTTTTGCTTTGCGGAATGGGATTTTCGGTCTATGGCCCGCAATGTCTGCTGGGACCTATTGTGGCCAATATGGCTACTAAAAACGCCGCCTCCTCCGCGGTGGGCTTCGTAGGGTTTTTCAGTTATATGAGCGGAATGATTTCCGGCTGGGGATTGGGAGTCATGGTGATGAAACTGGGTTGGCACAGCAGCTTCCTCTGGGTGATTATCGCCGGCATGATCTCCGCGGCTTTATTTGCCGTGCCGGCCATCTGGAATTTCAACCATAAGCGTTCCGGGCAAGCAGATGAAACCACCGCTGATAAGATTGTCAAATGAAGAACTATGTGTATGTGGCCGTTATATTCCTCATGCTTTCGCATTGTCATGCCGCATTGATTATTCATTTTCCAATGGATACAGATGATGTTTGCCGTCTGCCGAAAAATGTCAGTGTTCAACCAGTCGATGAATCCTGTTTTGTCAAGGGCATGACAAACGAGGCACTTGCTGTTGGTTCGTCATGCCCGGTAGTTTTCTCGCAGGATATTCCTTTGAAGTTGATAATGACCGACGCAGTATCTATCGGTTGCTGGTTCAAGGCGAAAAATTCGTTCGACGGAGCGGGAACGATAGTATCTGTCGGGCCATGTCAGTTAACGATGGATGAACAGGGGAAAAGCTCCTGCTTTGAAGTTAAATTATCAGACTCCAAACATCCCCAAATTGGAGCCCTCAGCAGGGTCAGGGGCTATTCTAACCTTGGTGATGGCGCCTGGCATTATGTTATGGGGATATATGACGGCAGGATAATGGCCATATATGTTGATGGTGTTATGGAGGGTGTTGCAGATGTTCCCGGTAAATTGTTCGCCGGAGAATCGGTACTGGCTGTGGGCGGTGTGAATCAGTCGTTGTTCTATATCGATGAACTGAGAGTCTATAACGAGGCGGTTGGATATAGCGTGATTGTCGAGCTGACAAAGAATCGAATACGGCGACAAGATGGTGTCGCCTGCCTCAAAGTTGATCTGCACAGGGATTTTCTTGCTAAAGGTATTATGCCTATTCAGGCTCATCGAGGAGGCGGATTATTATTACCGGAAAATACGCTGGAGACCTACCGGCAAACCTGGAAGAGGGGGATAATCCCGGAAGCCGACATTAGGACCACTAAAGACGGTGTGATTATTTGTATGCACGATGATACTCCGGAAAGACTGGCCCCCAATGCCCCGAAACCATTGAAAGGGATGTTATTTGAGGAAATGACTCTGGATCAGGTTAAATGCCTGGATGTGGGCGAATTTCGCAACCAGCCCGGCCAGAAAGTACCGACCCTTGAGGAAGTGTTTGCCGATATGAGAGGTCGACCGGAAAGGATGCTCGAACTTGATTACAAGAACATTGATTTTCGGCAGCTTTGCGAACTGATTGACAAATATGATGTCCGGGGGCAGGCGGTGTTCGTCTCTAAGGAAAACCATTTGATTTGCCAATGGCAGAAGCTCACTGCCGGCAGCGTTGCAATGCAGTGGATGGGTGGTTCGGAGCAGGCCCTGACAAAGATCTTTGAACAGCTTCGCCGGGATGATTTCGCGGGTATTTCTATTCTGCAGATAATTGTTTTCAATGACAAAAAAAGTCTGGATGGTTTCAGACCTTCTCTTGCGTTTCTTCTGGAACGCAGGGCGGAACTTGAAAAAAGGCAGATCGCTCTCCGGTTAATACCCTGGAAAATATCTGATAGGGCGGTTTACGATAAACTTGTTCAAGCTGGTTTCTGTTTCTTTGGAACGGATTACCCCGATATCGCGATAGAGGCATACAAAAAGGTCTTGGCTGCCCGGAAAAACAATTGAGGATTGAATGAATTCACAAGAGAGAATATTGGCGGCGATCAACGGTGAGTCACTTGATCGTGTGCCCTGCAGTTACTATGCAACGCATACCGTAACCCGGAAACTGACCAGCTATCTTCAGGCGAGCAATTTCAGAGAGGTACTTGACCGACTTAATATTGACATGTTCAATATCCGAGGTTTTATCGACCCGATATGGAAAGGGCCATTCCCCAAAGAGAGAATTATCGCGGAAAATGTCACTGAAAACCATTTTGGCTGGCGGACGAAAAAAGTTCAAACCGCCTTGGGCATCGAAGAATTTCAATGTGACCATATTTTCGCCGGCGCACAGACAGAAGATGAGATCGAGCAATTCAATTGGCCTGAAGTGGATTGGTTCGATTTTGCCGCTATGCCCGAACAAATACGGAATTATGAAGGATTGGCTTTAATGGCACTGTCGGCAAGCGTATTTCAGCATCCGACTATGGTTCGCGGTCTGGATAATTTCCTCTGTGACATGTACATCAATCCGTCGCTGGCGGCCTGTCTGATGGACAAATATACGGATTTTTACGTAAAATATTACGATAAGATGTTTTCAGCTTGTCCCGGCACAATAACCGTCCTGAAAATCTCCGATGACATTGGCATGCAGGACAGACCCCTGATAAGACTTAATCAATTTGAGGAATTTATCAAGCCGAATATTAAAAGGATTGTTGATATGGCCCATTCGCACGGGGTGAAGGTCATGTTTCACAGTTGTGGTTGTATTGTGGACTTCATCGACGGTCTGATTGAAATTGGCATCGACATTCTTGACCCCATACAGGTTCGCGCTCGGGATATGGATCCAGCGGCCATCAAGCAGCGGTTTGGATCTAGAATCTGCCTGCATGGCGCGGTAGATATTCAATGGACTATGCCCGAAGGTACCCCTGAGGATGTGGAAAATGAAGTCCGCGAACGCATTGCTGTTCTGGGTCGGGGCGGAAAATACATAATTTCCCCATGCCATGCTCTCCAGCAGGATGTTCCCATGGAAAATATCTTAACTCTGTACGAGACAATTCACCATTGCCAATTATGAAATATAAGAACTTGTATCAGTGACGTATCTGGGACGTATCTGGGACGTATTCTGTCGTTATTGCTCGTTTGACGGGGGTTGACCCCCACTCTCCCCGTGGTGATTAGTATTGAAAATGGAGCCAGATTTGCATCGAAATCTGAGCCACTTAGTCTCTTACAAATGAAATTTTGCGCAAAATGGCAATGAAATCTTCAGCAATTATTCGTAACACTTTAGCCAAGTGAAGCAGAGAACTCCGCGAGTTTTGGCAATTTGCCGGTTTTGATGTATGTTCGCAGGGCTTTTTTGATGGTAGCAACCGGGTTTAGGCCGCGTTGTTTCAGGGTAAAAAACACGCTCATCAGCACCGATTGCGTTCGGGCTCCACGGTCGCTGCGGTTGTTATAGCTGTTCTTTCGCATGATCACCGCGCCGCGAATGCTGCGTTCGCCAAAATTATTATCGAACGGCACCTCGCGATTGCTCAGAAAAGTGAACAGCTCATCATGATGGCGTTTCAAACGCTTAATCAACCGCTGAGCTTCCTTGTTCGACCACTCATGCGCGATAATAAGATCCAAGCGTTTTTCGATTCGTTGGCAGCGCCGCTGGTAAACCGTCGCATCCAGTTCATCGATGCGTTTACGCAGGCGTATCGCGTCGCGAATTAATCGTTTGAGTTTTTTGGAGAACCTCGGCCAATCGCCGCTGTGGTCTTTGGCTTTCCAGACTCGCTCCAAATCACGCAGTAAGTGAACCAGGCACTTTTGTTTGGCGCATGACAATACATTGTAAGCATACCAGAAGTCACTTACGAACACGCCGTTGAAACATTCTTTGATAAATTCCAAAACCACCGGCCCGGCCCGCGACTGCTCGACCGTAAAAATCGTGGCTTGATGGCTGGTAAAGCACCATAACCAATGCGTTTTACCGTTTACCCGCCAGCCGGTCTCATCGCCGTGCAGGACACCGGCTTTTTGAATGTCCTCGATTATTTCTTCGTGCCAGGCCAGGAGTATATCCGCTAAACGATGCCACATCTGGACTAATCCGCCCGGCGACATCTTAAACCGGAGATGAAAATTAAACACCTCCAGGATCTGCGCTATCGTATTGCCCAACGCAAAGTGGAGCCAGGCACACAAAACCACAATACCATTGCCAATAGATGATTTTGGCAGAGCATCGGTTACGATCGGCTCAACCGCCTTGCGACAGTTCGGACACCAGTCGCGATGAATAACATGCTTTACCGTCTCAACGCGAACATCTTCCGGGATGTCTTCGATGATTCGTTCACGTGTGCCGGAACATTTTTTCAGTTCGCCGCCGCAGTCCGGACAACATGAAGCGCGATGTTCTTCGGTACGGTCTATTTGGGTCGGCAGATTGCGGCGAGTACCTTGATGCCCTTTTTTACGGCCAAACTTTTTGCCGCGTTTTTTATCTGTTTTGTTCGGCTTGACAAAAACCGGCTTCTGACCTGAGGGACACGAAGGATCAGCCGGACTGCCGGCAACTAACGTACCTTGTGTTTTTTCCGCTGCCAGTTTCGACAGTCTCAGCAAAACAAAAACCACCGCCTCTCTGCCTTGCTCGTAAATAAGCTCAGCCTGCTCCGCAGTCAATTCCTGCTCTAAGGCCAGGTCGGCGATAGCCTGTTCAGCATTCGGCTTCATCATGCTGAAACTATAAACCATTACACGCAATAGCGCAAATTACCCATCTTAACATTTTGAAGTTTTTTTGTCTTTTTTTTGCACAAGCCAACCCAAAAGCTATAGAATTTGCTTCACTTGGCTAAAATGTTACAATTATTCAAAGCTCCTCTGAGTGCAGGGATTATGAGCATTTCTCTGGCTTTAAGGGCTGTGGTGATGACTCGCCGTCCGAGTTTGGTCAGGTAATATTTATACGTTCGGCCGATTTTTTTTATCAGACCGTGTGTTCGCAGGCGTTTGAGCATACGAGAGGTTTGGTTGGTGGTTTACCCATTTCTCCCTGATAATTGCCATTGAGCTTTCGGCCCAGAAACGTAGCGATATTGTCAGCTTTGACGGCATGAACCGCGGTCCGGACCAGCTCCTGTCCGAGATGGCCACCACGCTGTTCGACAACTTCTTTGACACGCTGTTCTTTACGAAAATTCTTTTGCTTGCGGACAAATTCAATTTCCAGCCCACTGTCATTAGCGATCTTTTCAGCGTTTTGACGAATCTCCTCCCGCAAAGGCGTGGCCCACTGAGGATAATCAAAAATGCGAATATTATGGCTATGCAGGTGACCAGCCATACCCTCAGCGTAGCAAATGCCGGGAATTGTACCTGTCAGTACGAGACGATCAAAACAGGAAGTAACGCCTTCAATCTTACTACGATGCCGTTCAATGAAATTTTGCACGTCCAGTGTTTCCAATATGCCAGCAATAAATGCGTATTATCGGAAAAACCATGGGCGGCGTAAACACTTTTTTGGTTCCGGCTACGCCGGGTTAGTCTCTTATGAGTTAAAAGTTACGCACGGCGCGCAAGATATTTTTATAAGTAGTTATATCTATATGTATTTACAATAGGTTACAACGGTTTTTTGAAAATTCAACTTTTTAGTTCCGGCTTGTCCGGGTTAGGGTCTGTTGGAAAAGGATGCATTAGGCTACCCGTCTGTAGACATGATGCAGGCCGTGGTACCCATATATTCACACAGCCGCTCATAGAGCTGGATTACAAAAACAAGCTGGAGTCAACCGAGAAATGTTCTGCCAGCGTTTTAATGTGCGCCTTGCTTAAATTTCGCTCGCCTCTCAGAATTTTAGAACCCACTTGACGCTGCCCTAAAATTCGCCCTAGATCTGAGCCGCTTAAACCATTCTGCTCGAGCAGAAACTTCAGCGTTTCAAGTGGTGTGCTTTTCGGTTCAATCTCAAAATGCTCTTTTTCGTACGCCTCGACGAGAATCGAAAGACTTTCCAGATAGGCTTCTTGGTCGGTGTTCAGGTTTGTTCGTCCCGCTAACATCTCAATGATATGCATCGCACGATTATAATCGCCCCGTGTTCGTATCGGTTTTAGCAGATAGAGTTGTGCAACTAATTCTTTCCAGTCAGTCGGTATATTTCTAATTGTTTCTGTTGCCATTAATATGTCCTCATGTTTTAGAGGTTTTCTTTCCATTTTTCTTTGCTGTACTCGTTATGCGTCATTATCCGCCGGATATAAACAATCCTTGTATTAAAATGGATGTTCACAAGCACCCGTGTATTGTTGCCGCCAACATCAAATATATGATAAAGCCGGTTATCCTTTCGATATGGATCAACGCTGTTAAACGTCCGTTTAATATCGTCTGGCTTTGTCCAATTCGCCCCTTGGACGACCTTGTACCAATTTTCTAAAGAAGTTTTTTCGCGGCGGTGTTTTGTCCAATATTCGATCAGTATCGGCTTAGCAATGATTCTCATTCTTGATCCTCACGAGTACATTATGTGTTCAATCTGGTGTAAAGTCAAGCGTCGTTCATTTATTTTTCTAAAAAAGATTAATTTCTTTATAAATTGGACTGGCATAATAGCCAAAAAACCTTGTTATTAAAACAAGAAAAATGTAGTCTTGTAGTAGGCAATACCCTTTGTGTAGTATGTAATACTGTTATCGGACATGTCAAGCAATGGATAGCTTGCGACAGGACGTTTAGGATCCCATTGCCAATCGTTGACCCGCCAGTTCCAGTTGTACTAAACGGCTTCGCCGTGGCTAAGATTGGAAGCTTTTCGTTGTTTTTGGGTTATTAGGGCCGTTTTTTGGGGATGGGGGTGCTTGGGGTTATACTATTTCTATGCTGTCCGGCGTTGGGCCGGGCTTTTTTTAGATTCTGGCACAGAAAGGTAGAACTCATGAAGCAACGAATCGATTCCCCAAAACTCAGTACTGTCACTCCAGGCGGCAAATTACCCCAGATCGCTGAGGCCAACGTCCTCAGGGCTCAGTTTCTCAAGGACATGGAACTGGCCGGTTTGGCGGCGGAGTCGCGTCGAACCTATCTGGATGCGGTCGAGCAAATCGTCCGCTACTATTGGTGTGCTCCGAACGAACTCACCGAGCAGCAGGTCGCAGAGTATCTATTGGCACGGCATCGCCGTAACATTCCTAAAGGCACTTTCAAGGTGTTACGGTTCGCCCTGAGATTCTTCTTCAATGAGACTCTGGGTAAAGACTGGCATCTTTTTTAAAAAAAATGCGTTCGTTATCTCAGTTCCGTTTACCCCGGGTTCTGGAACATAGCGACTGCCTGCAATTGATTCACGCGTTAGATCGCCCGATATATCGCTGCTGTCTGCAGATGATGTATTCCTGCGGCCTGCGTTTGGGGGAGGCTGTCAAGATTGAAATTTCCGACATCGATAAGGCCACCGGCAATTTGACGGTCATTGGCATGGTGATTAGTATTGAAAATGGAGCCAGATTTGCATCGAAATCTGAGCCACTTAGGTTAGTAAAATAACGCCGATTTCGGCGTTGTCAATAGGGATTCTGGTCCTTTTTCGTTGGATTGAGGCTTTCTTAGCCTTCTTTTTTCCGTTTTTTCTCTAAACTCTGGTTAAGTCGCCAGCTGTCGGTTATGATTTCGACCACGCTCACATGGTGGGTCAGTCGGTCCAGCAGAGCACCGGCTAATCTTTCATCATCGCCAAAGACCTGGGGCCAATCGGCGAATGGCAGATTCGTTGTTACGATCAGGCTGGTTTGTTCATAGCACTGGCTGAAAAAGCCGAACAGATGTTCCGCTCCGATACGGTCGAACGGGACATAGCCCAGTTCATCGATGATGATCAGGTCGCATTTTTTTATATAGCTCTCTAATTTCAACACCGCTCTTTCCTGTCGGGCTTCGAGATACGTATTAACCAGTTCAGCAGCGGTAAAAAACCGCACTTTATAACCTCGTCGGCAGGCTTCCCGGCCGAGGGCGATGGCCAGATGACTTTTACCCACGCCCGGCGGGCCGGTAAAGACGATATTACTGCGGCGGTCGATAAAGCCGCACATCGAAAGGTCGATAATCTGTTTTTTATTTATCTGCGGCACGGCCATAAAATCAAAACTTTCAAGTTCCTTAGTCATGGGGAAGTTTGCCTGTTTCAATCTCCTGGCGATGGCCTGCGACTGTCGATGAAAGACTTCGATTTCGGCCAGTCTTTGCAGGTAACTTTCATAGGATTCGTTTGCCTGGGCGGATGCCCGGGCAATTGTCTGATACTCTTTTTGAATTGTCGGAAGCTTCAGGGTCTTGAGATAGCTTTTTAATAAAACCATTTGATCTTTCATGCTACCTCCCCGGCCAACTGGTTATAAACATCGAGATTGCGTTTGCCATCGCCTTGGTTTACCAGGACTTGATTGCCGGCAAGGTTCAATTGTGAGCCGTTACGTAAAAAGCTTTCCACCGCTTCATCGCTGAACGCCCGGCACTTGACACAAACACCAACGGCATGTTCAACTTCTTTTTGCGGATGCCTGATAAAGAGCAGCAGGATGTTGATGTATTTACCGGTCCCTTCACTGCCGTATCGATATTCAAGCTCTGTTCGCATCAAGGTGAAATCTTCGCCCCAGGGCTGGCCCTTGAATGGCCGAGCATTATCCAGCGAACCGGGCTTACGCTCTAAAAGTTTGATATAATGCAGCGGATCCAGGATATACTGGTCTTTATCGTAACATCTGGAATGCGAGGCAACCAGCTCATTTTTATAGAACAGGTCAACCCGGTCAACGAATACCTTGACCTGGCAAGATTGATAGGCATACTCCGTCGGCACCGAATACCGGTTAGTATCAACCCGTACTGTAAGCTGTTTGTCCGCAAAGGTGGATATTCGACGACAGGCTTCAAACTTCTGCTCAGGCAGTTCGTATAAATGTGTTTTCTCTTCCGCAAATAAATCGCCAATGGTTTTATTCGTATGAGGTGCAGGGCCCTGGCGATCCAGTTCTTTGATACACTGAGCAATCAGCATCTCATTCAGCTGAGCCATATCGGTAACTCTCGGAACCGGAGAGAAGAACTGCCTTTCACTTCGCTTGGCGAGATTCTCGACATCGCCTTTTTCATTACCTTTAGCGACATTGCAAAAACGAGTGTCAAACAAATACCAACTCTTAAGCTCTACGAATTTGCGGTTGAGCCGACGCTTGCCTTTTTTGAGAACCTTTAGAACCGCAGTTTTTAAATTGTCGTAAGCAATGCGTTTGGGCACGCCGCCGAAATATTCAAACGCCCGGACATGGCCGTCAAGAAAACATTCGATCTTCATGCTCTCGTAAGCACAAACAAAAGGAGCCTTAGAACAGCACAGCTTCATGCAAAAAACGTAGACCTTCTTCTCCCTGCCGTTTTCTTTAATGTTAGCTTCATGCCAGTCAACCTGGGCTTCTTCGCCAAACTCAAACGCTAACGGCAGGTAAGCTTCTTTTTGGCGATTACTCGCTTCCTTGATATACCGCTGGACAGTGCTGTAATGACCGGTGAAACCATACTCGTCACAAAGCCGCTGATACATTTTGGTCGCCTGCATCCGCTGCTTACGCCGAACCTTTTTGTCAGATTCCAGCCAGGTGTCAATAATGTGCGCGAAGGGATCCATGACAGCCTTGACCCGCGGCTGACTGAGCCGATAGCCCGGCGGAATCGGATTTTTCAGGGCCTTGGCCACCGTGTTACGCGAATGCCCCAGCTCCAGGGCAACCTCACGTTGCGATATCCCATCACGAACTTTACGTCTGATAATCTCATAATGCTCCACTGTAAGCACCTTTCTAAGCCTCCTGTGTCTAAAATGTTACGTATCTTAAACACATCTTATCGGCCTTTTACAGTGGCTCCTTTTTCGATGCTTTTTCAGAAGAGAAAACCCGCAAATCTGGCTCCATTTTCAATGCTAATCACCATTGGCAAGGGTAATTCCCAAAGACTGGTGCCGATTTCGCCCAGTACTCTATATTTGATGCGTATGTTCTGGAAAGGTCATCAGCATCCCAAATATCTTTTTCCCAGTCGCTATGGCAAGAGTCACATCACGGACAGTGCGGTTCGGAAGGCATTCAATCAAGCGGCCCAATCATTAGCGATCAAGGACGTAACTCCTCATATCCTGCGTCATAGTTTTGCCACGCGATTATTGGAAAATGGCGTGGATGTGCGTGTTGTCCAGATGCTTCTGGGGCACAGAAGCATTAAGTCAACTGAGATCTACACGCACATGACCACGCCCATCCAAAACAAAGTTCGCAATACCATCGAGAAAATCATGACTCGCTCACCTTAACTGGGCTGAGTCATGTCCATCGAACTGGCCGACATCATGCGTCAGTTCGGTCCATTATACCTGCAGCGGTTCTCGGAGTCCATGCCTGTTTCGCACAAACAAGCGTTATTGGATATTCAGAGATGCCGTACCCCCGAAATGGGTGGTCATGTTTACCAGTGTGATAATTGTGGCAAGAAATCATACGTCTTCCATGGCTGTCGCAACCGGCATTGTCCCGCCTGCCACCGGGAACAGACCAGTATATGGCTCGAGCAACGCACTGCCGAATTGTTACCATGCGATTATTTTCACGTAACGGTGACATTACCGCAATCTCTGCGCACTGTGTTTCGCAGTAACCAAAAGCAGCTGTACTCGCTGCTGATGAAAACTGCCACCGATGCTCTAATTCAGTTGGCCGATGATCCCAAACATCTCGGGGCGAGAGTTGGTATTTTAGCGGTATTGCATACCTGGGGCAGCAATCTGAGCTATCATCCCCATGTTCATCTGCTGGTTACCGGCGGCGGGGTTGACCAGCAGGGCCGGTGGGTATCCTGCAAAAATAAATACCTGGTGCCGGTCCGGGCTCTTTCCAGATTGATCAGAGGCAAATTGGCCGCCAGACTCAGAAAGAACTATCCTGATCTTTACCAACAGATAGATACTGCTGCCTGGGACAGAGACTGGGTCGTGCACAGTTTGCATTATGAGCAAGGCTCAAAAGCGGTCTTGAATTATCTGGGCCGTTATGTGTTTCGAATCGCGATTACCAATAATCGTATCCTGAGTATGGACAGCACGTATGTGACATTCAAGCATAAAGATCGACGGACCGGTAATTGGAAGATATTAAAACTTGAGGGCTGTGAGTTTATCCGGCGGTATCTGCAGCACGTATTGCCAAAGGGCTTTCATAAGGTGCGTTACTATGGGATCTGGCATCCTTCCAATCGGCATAATGTCAAAAAACTGATCTGTTCATTGGCCGTTACCGAACAGATGCCGGAGTCGACATTGATGCTCAGTGCACCGGAATCAGATGACGAAAAAACTCCCGAGCAACCACTGAAGTGCCTTCATTGCGGCAGTAAACAATTGCAGTTGATCGAAACGCTGGCCTAGACACCGAGCCCGCAGTCCGTAAGCCGCCATGGTCTTGAACATCTTTTGCCATCACATCGAACAATGACCCAGCGAACAAAATCGCCCGGAATGAACCACAAAGTTCGGGACTACGTCACCGGTATGCGCCGAAGAGACCAAAGCTCGCAAAAAGCATGATGCCGATACCCGCAGAAACATAAAAAACGCCCAAAACACCAACCCAAAAAACGCTTCGAAACACCCAACCAACCCACGCGTTCAGTACAACTAGGTTTTCAAGGCGGTAAAACGCCTCGAAAAACCATAATTAGTTAGCATAATCAATGACCACCGGCAGAGCCGGTGGTATGAGGAAGGCCCCTAAAAGGGGCCATTACAGTTAGTCTAATCCTTTTTCAATATTTTGCTCATGCTTGTCCTGATCTTGAATGTACTTACGAATATGGGCTTCATCAAGACCAACGGTACTTACACAATAACCGCGAGACCAAAAACTGCGGCCAAAGAGAGTGCCTTTGGTACGCATCAGATCACGAGAAATCCGGATGGCACTTTTACCTTTGAGATAACCGATGGTCATAGCGATGCTGTACTTGGGCGGAACGCTCAGGAGCATATGAATATGGTCTGCCATGGCGTTACCTTCTATAAGCTCTATCCCATATTGGCGGCACAATTCTCGCAATATCGCACCTATTTCCTTTCGCAACTTACCAAATATTGCTTTGCGACGATATTTGGGTACAATAACAACATGATACTTACAGTCCCATTTTACATGGGCCTGACTCTGCCAGTCTTTCATAGTGTCCTCCTTGACCCCAGGAGCCTTCCTCAAGGAGGACCATTGTAACGCACTTAACGGCAGAGCCTTATAAATTCTCACCGGCAGAGCCGGTGGATTAGCTTGGATTTAGCAAATATAGCGGTATATTTTGGTTGGAAGCGTCGCTTGGGGCGGGTGAGCTCCGGAAAACCAAGTCAAAGGGATTAGTTTTTGACACGCCCAGATTGTTGCTTGAAAAATGAGACAAAATAACGCAAAAATGCTAGTGTGGCATAAGGCATTTATTTATAAGTATTTATAAAACGTAGAGCGCAGGCTTTTTTGGTTGGCATCGGGGTCCCGAGTTGGAAAGGTGCGTTAATCATTTTAGCAATTCCGAAATTCGTATGTTTCGGGGAGCCCATTCGCGTATTTTAATGATGTCCTGAGAAAAATCACTACCACCCCCGCCAATCAAATCGATACCCTCCTGCCCGCCAACTGGAAAGCCCCAAAAAGCTAACCCACCCAAACCCCGACAAAGTATCCGCCAACCGGGGTGTAGTTTACCGGAACCTTACAAGGTTCTTACTTTTACGAGCGTTGCGTTTAGCGGCTTCTCACCAACGTTTTCAATTTGGGAGATCGGCTTCTTTTTTGATTTCATCTCTTTACGCATCTTTTGTAAAAGCTTGATTTCCTCGGGGCGGTAATATGTGCCGTCTCTATAGAGCAGGTCATGGAACCAAGGGTCGGGCTCTTCGGTATATGTTACTTGCCAGGAATCCCAGGGGTAATTTGTCTGAGTTTTGCCGGCTACGAAACCCCAGTTACAAGCACCCATATTGTGTTCCTTAAAGAACGGCAGCATGGTCAGGAAAGTCTGACCGCGAGTTCTAATGAGGAATTCGGTGCAAATAACCGGCCGGCCGTATTCTTGCAATTGCAGAGCCTGGGCCTGAGCCTCTTCCGGCGGCAGATAGCTATGGAAGGTATTAATATCCGAGTTTTCAAAAATACACTGAAGGATAGGCGAAGCACATTTGCCCTTCTCCCAGTCCCAGCACCAGGCACAGGTCGTCAGCGGCTGCGAAGGGTTCACCTGGCGAGACCACTGAAAAACTTTTTGCAGCAGAGCCAGCGACATCTCAGCTTTGTTTTTGGGCTGAAGATGGCCATAAGAGTCCGGGCTCCTGTTGCCGGGCTCGTTATACAAATCCCAGGTCAGAACACGCGGATCATCTTTGAAACGCGTCAGAATACCAACGATATAATCTTTCAGTTCATCATGGCGGGACAAATCTTTCAATATATTCAACGAAGGAGACTGAACCCACCCGGAATTATGTAAGTGCGGAGTCGGCTCCGGCTGCCTGCCAAGTTCGGGGTACGGGTTCCAGCAACTATCGAAGAAAACAAACATGGTCTTAATCTGATGTTTGTCGGCGATTTCGAGATATTTATCGATACGCTCGATGAAACCCTTAGAGTCCTGCTGCCATAAAAGATCATGCAGAAAAACACGCATAAAATTCATACCAATATCATGCGCCCAGCCCAATTCCCGGTCTATGGTTTCGGGATCAAAGGTATCTTTCTGCCACATTTCCAACTGATTAATCGCGGTAGAAGGCGTAAAATTGCAACCCACCAGCCAACTATGGCGGTTATACCATTCCCAGGCCTTCCCGGTAGTCCATCTTGTTTGACAATACTTCATCTCTGGTTCTTCTTTCTGCAGATCTCTGAAATTGCTTATACGATAAAACGAAAAATAATTGGCATTATGCCAGTGCGTCCCGTCACACTGGTCATCATGTGCCATACGAATTGCTGCTATTATATCTTTGCCGTCATAAACCCAGTCCGGATACTGGAAAGCGTGTTTCTTAGTGTCAAGATGGTACAGCAGGACTTTGTGCATTTGCCAGTTCCGCAAATCATCCGAGGAGACAATTGCCAGGGCATTACGTATCGATGCCGGTTTATCCTGAGTGTGGGCTGGAAGCATAGGATTAACCAGCGACCAGTACCGTTTAGTTTGCTCGTCATAACGAATCGTAAATTTCTTATCACCCGCCCCGGGCATATCGATCAGGCCTGTCTGCTCATCAAAACTTATGGACTTGCCATCATCGCTGACCTCAAGCAGCACTGCCTTTTCCATCGGCCCCTTGTGTCCTGTCCGTAAAATATTGACAACCTTGCCATCAGGTGTCAGTGCGGGATTACCTTCCAGCCAGTGTTTGACAGGACTACCCTTGGGCACCGGCAGAAAATTCGTATAACACCAACTCTCAGCATCCAGCAAATCGGCATCTACCGCGGCACTCATCATGCCCGCCTCAAAAGTACCCCACTTATCACGAACCCCCAAACGCTCCATCGGCCGCCAGATCCGACCTTTATGTATCAGGATCGGCACCGGCGCCGTATGATACTGAGCATCATTTTTCAACAGCCCGCTTTTGTGGTCTTTTGGAGTCGTCCAGGTTTCCCCGCCGTCTTGCGAGCAAAATATTACAATATCACCAAACCTTTTATGCGTTCCCAGCATATACAAATCGTCATTATGCAAGAACAACGTGGACCAGAACAGCCCCTGAACCCGCGCCCGATGCGACCAGGTCTCGCCCCGGTCTTCCGAAACAAAAACATGGGTCACAGCAGAGGTTTCAAAAGTGGATTTCGGACCATATTCATCATATTTGGCAAGATAATCACCATTCGGCAGAATAACAATCCCAGGGGATCCCAGATAGATACCATCAGAGTTGCGTGAGTAAAAAATAGTAGCACCCGGAACATTATCAATCTGTCCCTGACAAACCATCGGAATACCCAAAATCGCGATAACCAAAATTGCCAACCAGCAGATTTTCATACTTATTCCTTTCCTAAGATTGAATTGCTACGGATGACTCAAATTCCAAACTTCATCATTAGTGAGAGAGTTATTATAAATGCGAATGTCGTCTATTGCACCATTAAATCCTCTGGTGCCAACAGCAGGCCGCCTGCCTACCCAAACACCGTCTGAAGAATTTGTAAACGCGACAATGTCGGTCAAAGTACTCTGCAAAACACCATCCAGATATATCCTGTAATTATTTGAAGTACTCAGCGATCGCGTCATCGCAACATGATACCATTGACCGGCATCAATAGCATCAGTAAACGTAACCGTTGCGCCTCCGGCATGGAAAAAATTAATATCAATATCAGTAGTTTGGTCGGTTGCCCCGGTCAAATCAATAGCCCAGCGACCAGTTTGGCCGGTATTTGTGGACATAATCGTATCCGGTCCACCATCGTAGTTGTTAATCGCAGAAGTCTTAAACCAGAAGGCAATAGTGAACGGATTGGCCCAGGGCTTATCCGAGTCAGGTAACTCGGGATCAGGGGCCACATCGCCCAATCTTATTCTATCATACCGACTGTTAAGCGCTATCGAGGTGCCGCTTACCGCCCCGGTCTGCCCCAGCAAAACCATATTCTGTTGATCTTCAGGGGTGGTAATATAGGCTTGGGAACCGCCGCTTATCTCATTAGTCAACGGCATATTGGTAATAGAACCTGTACCGCTGAAATTTTTAACCGTTTCATCAAGCTTCCAATGCTGAACTAAATCAGCATCACGCACATCTCGAAAATTCTCGATTCGGTAAAATATCATATAATTGGAATTATGCTGGCTAATATCACTCCGGTCGGTTCCATCAGCATAAGCCGCACGAATTACTGAAAGTATATCATCACCCTCAACCACAAAATACGGATACTGGAAACCAGTATGATAATAGTCACTATCGAAAAGCAATACTTTATGCGTGATCCAATTAATCATATCTGACGAAGACATAATTGCTAAAGCATTTCGAGTCTTTTCAACATCATAATCTTCGTTAAATGCAGGATTTGACAATGCCCAATACAAATCGCTTGTACTATCATAACGAACAGTAAACTTCTTACAGCCACCATAAAAATCAGTGAAATCTGTAGAGGAACTAAAAATCAATGAACTGCCATCCGTACCATAATCTATGATCGCTGATTTTTCTGGCACACTGGGATCATAGACACGTGGCAAAGCAACCAAATGACCGTCAGGAGAAACCGCTGCAATGCTTTCCAGCCAGCCACCCGAAAACCAGTTAACTTCATCAAAATCAATATTCTGGGTATAACTCCAATTTGATGCCGCCAGAGGGTTGTCGTCTTCATCAAAAGACATCAAGAATATCCTGTTTGTGGATCCCAAAATACTTGCAGAGCCAGAACCAAGAGCATCAGTCATAGATAACCATATCCGACCACCATGCGAAATGGTTGTTGTGGGAGCATTGGATAATTGCAATGTCGATAACAACCCCCAATTAGAACTAACAGGATATGTCCAGCTCCACCCGTTGTTGGTTGAACGTCTTATGACAGTATCACCACCAGGATGATAATCACAACCTATATGATAAAGAAATCCATCATGCACAAACAAACTGCCCCACATAGAATCGATTGTGGATAGATATTTCCAGGTACAACCTTGATCGCTGGAAGAAAATACATGCGACTTGGCTTTTAAACTCGGATCACTTTCTGTGCTGTTTGGACCGAATTCATCATATGTTGCTACATAGTCTCCATTCGGCAAAACCACAATACATGGTGAGCCATAATATATTCCAGTAGAACCGTAAGAGTGAGCAATGACTACCCCAGGAACCTCTACAGGTTCAGTCGCAAACTCCCAGATATTCCCGGAAACAACACTGAAATCATCCAGCACCGTATCAATACACCAATAATAATCGTCGTCATAACTCAAATTGCCAACATTGTACGCTAAAGTCGCCGTCGCTGAAATTTCACCCTTATAAGATGAAGTTAAACGAGATTGCACTGCCCAAAGGCTATCGCTGAAATAAACTCGATACTTGTCAACCGGCACAATTGGATTGCATAACTCCCAACGCAAATGCACCTGAGATGGATCAATAAACGTGGAATCACAAACCGGGGACTCAAGCAACTGCAAAGGCGTCGCAAGGTCATATATCTCAGAAGCAGTCAAACATTCATTGAAAAACCTTACCTCATCTATCCAGCCATCAAAACCTGATTGATAATTAGGGCGACGCCCCAACCAGACACCATTTTCACCCTGCGTAAAAGTACCGGTATTCGTTCCGGTATGTACCAATACCCCGTCCAGGTATATTTTAAAATTATTACTTGTCAAATCCGCATCACGTGTTAATACAACATGATACCAACGATCACTATCAACAGTCGCAGTCAAATCAGCCCCGCCATAAGTATTTTGCCAAAACAACAGTTTCGGCTTCCCGCCCGTGGAATCAAGATATGTCTGATCGCCCCATAAACTCACCGACCAACGGCCATCCTGAGACTGATGAGCGGAAAGAATGTGATCCTGATCGTTATTTATACTATTAAACTCCCGCATCTTAAAGAAAAACGCCATCGAAAAAGAACTATCCTGCGGAGCTACCTCCCCCAGATTAATACGCACATAATCATCGAAGAAATAAGCTGAATATCCGTCCACTCCCGGATGCTCAAAGTCAAGTTTATTCGGATCGGCAGGTTCAACAGCGGCAAAGTTATCCGTTATTTTATCCCGGGCTGTGACCGCCCCAAACTCGTCGTCTAATGACCAGTAATGGTCATGAATCAGCAAATCACCTATCTCATCAACAGTTAAGGCATCGTCAAAAAGCTTGACATCATCTATCCAGCCGTCAAACGCCGACTGATAATTAGGACGACGCCCTAACCAGACACCGTTGCTGCCCTGAGTAAATGCATTGAGATTGGTTCCCGTATGGATCAGAACCCCATCCAAATATAACTTAAAATTATCAGAGGTCAAATTCATATCACGAGTTATAGCGACATGATACCAACGATCACTATCAACAGTCGCAGTCAAATCAGCCCCACCATAAGTGTTCTGCCAAAAATTAAGCTTGGGCTTGCCGCCAGTCGAAGTTAAATAACTCCCATCTCCCCATAAATTGATCGCCCAACGTCCATCTTGCCCCTGATTAGCTGAAAGAATATGATCCTGATCACTATTTAAACCATTAAATTTTTTCATCATAAAATAAAATGTGATGGTAAACGAATCATCGCCCGGCGCCACGTTGCCCAGTTCCACTCGTGCACAATCGCTGTAAAAATAAGCAGATCTGCCATCCCTGCCCGGCTCTTGAAAATCAATTGTACAAACAACATCAGATAGATCATCAGTTATCGCATCTAGGGCCGAGCTAGCTCCTATACTGTCATCAAGTTGCCAATAATGTGTTAAAGATGCTCCATTTGCCACAGAAACAAACATAATCACCAATAACACAAAATTTACCATATGCTTTTTCATCTTCGCATCCTTTCTAAAATTAGAAACAGGCACATTATTACCCCGTTTTTCAAAGAAATAACGCCACATACAGATAAATAAAGATGGTACTACTAAAAACAGCTCGGATACAAACCGCACTTTAACCATTCAGAAAAAAAAACAAAATAATCGCCCTCCAGCCACAATGCGGCAATCTCAGCAAAGTCGTTTATATCGACCTTACAATCCCCATTTACATCATATTGCGGACGAAAAGACTCCACACAAACATCTTTGCCGCTCTGGCCGTCGGTGTAAAGCGCCGCGATTTCCAAATCACTCAAAGCATCGTCATAAAAACGAATATCATCGATCTGACCATTAAAGCCACGCGTCCCCATAGGCCTGCGTCCCACCCAAACCCCATCGGTAGAATTAGTAAACGGCTCTGTATCTGTCAAAATAAGCTTCCGCTGACCATCCAGATAGATGCAATAATTATTCGTAGAAAGTGACGATCGTGTCAAAGCCACATGATACCATTGCCCCGCATTAATCGCCCCCGGTAGATAGGCACTTGTCCCGCCGCCATGAAAAAAGTTTAATCTGACTCCCTCAGTCTGACCGGTCGTGCCGGTTAAGTCTATCGCCCAACGACCATCCTGACCGGTATTCGTTGACATCAAAGTATCAGGCCCGTCATCATAATTACTGATCGCATCGGTTTTGAACCAGAACGCTATAGTAAAAGGAGTAATCACAGTGTGGTCATAATCCGGCGAAATAAATCCCAGCCGCAAACGATCGTATTTACTGTTCAGGGCAATGGAACTTCCTGTCGCATCGGTAGCGCCATCCTGCTCCAGAAGCACCTTGTCCTGCTGATTTTCGGGCGTTGTAAGATAACCCAGAGAACCATATCTCACAGAATTAATCAAAGGCGAATTAGAAATCGATTCGGTCCCACTGAAATTTTTCTCTGCATCATCGAGTTTCCAATGTTGAACCAGATCTGCTCCCAGAGTGTCGCGAAAATTCTCTATACGCAGAAACATCAGAAAATTTGAATTATGCTGACTGTTCGGCCCACCCAAACCATCCTCATGAGCCGTCCTGACCGCCGCCAGAATGTCATCTCCCTCAATCACAAAATGCGGATACTGAAACCCGACATGTTCAGGATCATTATGCTTTAACACTATTCGTCTTATGGTCCAGTTCTGCAAATCCGGCGAAGACATCAACGCCAGCGTATTGCGGGTCTTTTCCACATTAAACCAACTGTAATCAGGCAAAGCCGGATTCGACATCGCCCAGTATAAATCACTTTCTTCATCGTGAAGAACGGTAAAATTCTTACAGCCGCCGTAAAAAGTCGGAAATCCCGTCGATAGATACATTCGCGGCGTATCGCCATTAACACCGAAATCCACAAACGCGGCTTTTTCCGGTGTTTCCCGGTAATCCAGTCGCAAAATCGCACTCAACCGACCAGCTGGCGAAACAACTACATCAGCTTCCAGCCAGCCGCAATCAAACCAGCCTTCTTCATCATAATCCAGCTTCGGGCTGTATTGCCAGTTGCTCGCCACTAAAGGGTCAGTCCCAACCGCGAACGACATCAAAAAACACCCGATTATTAGCACACCAATGCCCGGTAGTATTATCCCCCAACGCATCCGTCATCGCCACCCACACCCGATTATTATGTTCAATAACCGAAGTCGGAGCATTAGCCATCTGCAAAGCCGACAAATACCCGGAACCAGAATCCAGCGGCTCGGTCCATGTCCACCCGCCACTCACTCGAACGACGAATCGTAGTATCTCCACCCGGATGATAGGTTACTCCCAGCAGATACAAATCACCGTCATACACAAATGGTATCGACCACATAGAACCATTAATCACCGAACGCAACTGCCAGTTCAGACCGCCGTCCAGCGAACCATAAACCCGCGAAATCGCCAAAGTATCCTCCGTGGAGTTTGGCCCAAACTCATCACACTTCGCGATATAATCACCGTTCGGTAATACCGCTATCCCCGCTGACCCCAGATAAATGCCGCTCTCATAAGGCGAATGAGCCACCACAATCCCCGGCACATCCACTCTTTCGGCAGTAAACTCCCAAACATCGCCATAAACCACACTATTGTTCTGCAAAACCGTGTTGATTCGCCAATAATATTGAGTGTCCAGCTCCAAATCGTCAGGTTCATATTCCAAAGTGCCATTCACATCAACATCGCCTTGATAGGCAGTAACCGAAATATTCTGAACCGCCGCCTCATCAGAGCTGAAATATATTTTGTAATGATCAACAAGCTCAGCCGACCCATTTAGCTGCCAGTGCAGAAGAGTTTCCACCGGATCAACATAAGTCGCGCCATTTACAGGCCAACCTTCAAGCTCAATATCCTCGGCCATCGCAGATTCAGTCAATATCCCCCCCCCGCTAAATCCGACCACCAGCAAAATGATGCTTAAATACGACTTCATAAGATTCCTCATTCAACCCGTCAGCTGAACATTTTGATACTCGAAATCAAGAGCAAGGGATCCGCACCAAACACAGACCCCTTGCTTCATTAAAAATTACCTAACTGCGTCTACGAAGTCTAATCAAAAATCCGCATCCCAGCAAAACCATCGTCGCCGGCTCCGGCACTGCCAATGCGGATATTTCCGCAGCAGTCAAAGCAGTATCATAAAAGCGAATATCATCGTATCCGCCGTTATAGCCACGCGAAACACCAGATGTAGTATTCGAAAGCTTGTGCCCCATCCGCACAGCACCATTGGCATCAGCAGTACAGGTAAATGCAGTCGTATCTGTCAAAACCGCCTTTTCGACACCGTTCAGATAAAGCTTGTAATTATCCTCAGTATCATTAGAACGAGTCATGGCGACATGATACCATTGACCCGCGTCCACGGCATCAACAATATTATAACTGGCTCCGTCGGCATGATAAAAATTCACGGTCATATCTTCTGTCTGTCCGGCAGTACCTACCAGAGCTACCTCCCAGCGACCCGCCTGACCTCTGTTGGCACTGATCAAACGGTCGGCACTGTCATTGAAACACTGCATCCCATTCGTGTTAAACCAGAAAGCAATGGTAAATTCACCAGTACCCGGAGCCACATCACCCAGTTCGATACCGTCATGCCGACCGTTAAGCGTAATCGAAGTTCCGGTCAAAGAACTAGCCCCGGCCTGACCAAACAAAGCTTCACTTTGCTGAGTTTCAGGCGAAACAATCATCGCCTGAGAACCGCCGGCCACTTCATTAGCTATCGGCATTACTGTATAGCCTAAACCCTCGGTAAAAGTACCCGCCGAATCATCCAGTGTCCAATGCTGAACCAACCCGGCATCAACCGCCGAAGTCAGGGCCAGAGACACAACCAAAATTAAAACATTTGCACACTTCATTACATTTTCCTTCAACAAAAAAAACCAATATTTAGACAAACAGCATGGACAAACAGCGAAACTGCCTGCCCATGCTCACGTTACTATACATTACGGCAGACAATTAGGCACCTGAGCACAATCCAGCCAGGCCCCTGATATTTTTGCGAAGTCCGCCAAATCGACAATACAATTATCATCGAAATCATAAGGGGACTGCAATGACCTCACACAGGCGGTCTCACCAGGAGCGTCGGTGGTATAAAGTACTGCCACATCCAGTTCAGAAATGTCATAATTATAGATTCTGATTTCATCCAGCGAACCGGTACCCGGCAAAATACCTTCGGCAACATCGCCCAGCGTAATCATACCATCAGTCGCTTCGCCAAATTCAAAATCATTCTCATTGACATACTCACCATTAACATACAATTTACCGGTTTGACCATCATAAGTAGCTACGATATGCATCCACTCACCGACAATCAAAACGTCTTCAGCTGACACTCTGCCGCCGGGAGCAGCGAACCACAAATCATCGCCATTATTATCAGAGGCTACCTGCCACATACCAGTTGCAGCCGCCCAGGAACCGGTACGCTTGGTAATAAAATGCTGCCACGTACCATTGGCCCCGCCCCAGTTCAGCCAGATGCTAACCGTCAACCGTCCGGTAAACTCAGAAGGATTCCACGTCCCGGCATGTCCCCAGCCGCTGGTAATTCCAACACCCTCGGCTTTTTGACCGGCAACAAACGTGGGAGTGCCCACCGGAGTAGCATCTTGAGAAACCGGGTCTTCACTGGATTCATCAAGATAGTTACTACCGTCCCAACCGGCCGCGTCATCGTCCAGACTCCAATAAGCCAATAAACGCTTGACACCGAGCTGGGCAGTCTCAGAATAATCCAAAGCCTGGCCATTAGAAGCGATGCAGTAATAAAAACCTTCATCCAGAGCGTCAATACCGCTGAGATTCAAAGTCGCACCACCCCCTGCCACATCGTCATCGCCCGGAGTCGCGTTACTGTTATCAGGAGAGTAATACCAGGTATAAGTAATCGCCAGATCACTCTCTGCCGTAACCGTAAACGAAGCACTGCCATTCAGACTCGCCAAAGCGTCTTCCGGCTGAGAGGTAATCGTAACATCTTTCGCCGTCACCAGACTCCATACAAAACCAACCAGAGTCGCCGCATCTGTGGGACCGGAATTGCTGATACTCTCATCAACCCGCCAGTAATAAGTCGTATCGGCATCCAAAGCCATCGCCTGAGATGCACTAACAGCCGGAGGAATGCCCGCCGAAATCGTAATCGGCGAAACACCCGTGAACATAGGATCACTGCTTACATAAAGGTAATGAGCCGTCACATTCGGATTGACCACACCACCATCCAAGGCAGTATCCCATTCCAGCGTGACATTCTTGCTCACCCCTTGAGCACCATTAGCGGGAACAGGATTATAAGCGTAGGTTTCCGGATGGCTCAACGCCCAGACTTCATCAGCCGAAACAGCTTCATCGTAAACCCGAATATCATCGAATCCGCCGCTATATCCGCGCGAAACACCCGTACCACTATTAGCAGGTTTATGACCCATCCTAACAGCGCCATCAGCATCCGCTTTCACCGTAAAACCTGCCGTGTCCGTCTGTACCACTTCTTCCACACCATTAACATAAAGTCTCAGATTCGAAGATGTAGCACTCGAGCGAACCAAAGCAAGATGATACCACTGACCCGCGTCTACAGCATCCTCAAGAGTAAAACTGGCCCCACCACTATGAAAAAGATTAATACTCAAATCTATCGTCTGGCCCGCGTCTGACTGAGTAACAGTATCACCTTGCAGAGACATCTCCCAGCGACCCGCCTGCCCTCTGTTGGCACTGATCAGCCTGTCCGAAGCGTCATTGAAACACTCCAACCCGCTGGTCTTGAACCAGAATGCGATTGTAAACGGATTGTTCGACGTAGCATTGGGATCTGGAGCAATATCACCCAACTCGATCCCGTCATGCCGACCATTGAATATGATAGATGCTCCGGTTGCCGCGGAAGCCCCGCCCTGTCCAAACAATGCCAAACTTTGCTGATCTGCCGGAGTGACTATCATCGCCTCATTACCACCGGCAATAACATTGTCTATCGGCATAACCGTATAACCCAAACCATCGGTAAAAGTACCAGCCGCATCATCCAGCTGCCAATGCTGGACCAACTCCGCATTCGCTCCTGCACAAAAAACCATCAACAAAACAACTAAACAAACACTCTTTCTGACCATCACTAAAATCCTCCTTAAAAGGAACCAACAGTAATAACCAATCAAACATTAAAATCACAAAACTAATAACTCTTCTTAGGATCAGCCCACCAGTAACTGCCACCCCAGCTATGCGAAGTGTAAGCCTGAAATATCACCAAATCTTCATCAGACACCGATACGGCATGACCATCAGCAAACGCGGTAGGCACATTTTCAGGCTTGTCGATGGAGTTTTTTGTGAATTTTGGATGGTAATACACCCACTGGTTTATGTCATCATACTGCACCACACATCCGGTAACCGCCAAACCAGGACGGGCCTCAGAGATTTTCTTGGGCGGAATAAACCATTTTGTGGAATTTAAAGGCACAGGTCCCCAACTGATACCGGTTGGCGAGATGTCTTCCGGATACCCCACATACAAACCATAATTACCCTTAACATTAGGGTTAATGCCCTGCTGTACGCATTCCTCCAACTGCACATCCCAATCCTTGATCTCGCTCGGATTACCGGGACAACGAGTGATCGCTACATCCTGAATGTAAGGCCGCAAAAATATATCCAGAAGATTAATGCGGTTTTCAACATAATAATAAACTAACCCATTATGATTTTCGTCAACCCCACCATTGTCATATCGCCAGAAACGCGAAGGGAAAAAATCTCTGTTGTCCATCGAATAAGCAACAACCCCAAGTGACCACTGATGCATGTTACTCATACAGACAACCTGCTTCGCGGCACTCCGGGCCTGCCCCAAAGACGGAAGCAATATCGAAACCAGTAATGCGATAATCGCCACAACGACCAACAACTCCACCAGAGTGAAGCCTCGTTTTTTTTGAAAATTACTGAACATCGAACACTCCTTTGAAATCAAATTAGATTCAGTTTCCTATGCCTGCCGGACCGTAGTTCAAACTCAAATACTTGAGAACTCCACACAGTTTAAGAAATAACGTTTGTGCAGTCAAGATAATTATTCCCCTGCCGTGCCACTCAAATAAAAACCATAAAGGCTTCTTAAAGAATGACTTAAAATAAAATATATCTAAATATAATGTGCTAAAATTATTTTTGCAAAACGTTTTTTGCTGGAAATAACGTGCCGTCCCACTTAGCGAGATATTTCAAAAAAATTATTTATATACAAATAAGTCCTTTCAAAATAAGACTTTATATAAAAAAAGTGGTTTTTCATTGTTTTTAGCTACCCCTTACTTTAATATCAATGCTATAATTTGCGAAAAACAAGAAAGGTTTTAGCAAAATGACCGGAAACCCCAAACCACCCATTACAATCTCCGAGCTCTCCCAGGAGCTGAACCTATCCATAGGCACAATCTCATCCGTACTCAGTAATCAGTACAAAAAACGCAGGATACCGGAAAAAACCGCCCAGAGAGTACTCGAAACCGCCCGTAAAGCCGGATATATCCCGAATGTAACCGCCCGCAGACTCCGAAGCCTCGGCTCCCAAAGCCACCCCCTGACTATCGCCATGATCACCTCTTTGGAATCACCTCTCGTACTGATTGGCGAAACCACAAAAGCGCTGCAAAAAATCTCCCGCGAAGAGCAATTTGCCCACCTCAATTATATCACAATCGTCGACTTGTTTAATGCTGGCCAACTCGAAAAACTCCCCTGCTTGCTGAATGGCAATCATTTCAATGCCGCAATAATCACCAACACCATAGACGAAGATGACAACTTTTTATTAAATACCCCCCCCCCCACTCCAACCGTACTTATCGGCCGGGAAATCAGCGGATATACCTCTGTTAGTGAGCTCTCAATTGCCACCGGCCAACAAGCCGCCGAGGTGCTGTACAACGCCCACACAAAAAACTTCGCCTTCCTGAGAACAAACCTTATAACTCAGGCCACCCAAAAAAGAATGGCCGGCTTCATCCAAAAAGTCGAATCACTTACCGGCAATAAACCCGTAGAAATTGTCGCGTCAGGATTTAGCGATAGAGACGGGTTCGAAGCGACAGACCACTTCCTCAAACAAGGCAGAAAATTTGACGGCTTGTTTACCGTAATGGACTCTCTGGTCCTGGGCGCCTACCATGCCATCAAAAAAAACAACCTCAAAATCCCTACCGACGTAGCCGTAATCGGGTCCGGAGAACACCCAACCGCACCATACATCGACCCACCCTTAAGCGCATTTATGGGGTCCCAGTTCAATATGCAGGACGAAGCCGCCCGCCTGCTCTTCAAACAAATCACCGGCGAAATAACATCACCAACCCAAACCATGATCCCAGCCATTCCCGCACTGAGAGAATCAACCCGCCGCGGCAATTTACTAAATAATGAATATTCTTATTGATTTCACTGTAGTTGTCAAGCAAGCGTGATACCGCTTTTGAGCAGCTGGAGATTGAAAATTTTGCTCTTTTTCAAGTTCATATGAGTCCAGATTCAGCGTTATGGAAGAACGCTGAACGGAAAATCATCAGATTTTTGTGGTAGAGCAAAGTCTTATAAGTGCAAGTCGAACGTCAAAAACCGTTATCCAGAGGCAAGTCTCATAAAATCAGCTTGCAGGATACTGATATCGCCCTGCCGACCGATAACTCCAATTTACTTTGCTCCTGCGCTGAGTGCGCAGCTCTTACGCTGCGAGCACAGACATTCCGCTACGAGCGCAGGCCCTACGCTACGAGCGCAGGCCCTACGCTGCGAGCGCAGCCCTTCCGCTGCGAGCGCAGACATTCCGCTGGCAGCGTAGCTCTTACGCTACGAGCGCAGGTCCTACGCTGCGTGCGTAAGTCTTTCGCAGGGATCGCAGCTCTTGCGCTGCGTGCGCAGGCCTGCCGCTGCCAGCGCAGCTCCACTGCTGCGAGCAGAAACATCCCGCCAACAGCGCAGTCCTCCCGCCGGGATCACTATTATATTGCCGCCAATATTACCCCCCCGCCCGCAGATAGATTACATTCCTTATCACCTCGCAAACACTGTCAACCAGCCCCCCCCCCAAGTCAGCCGGCCCAAACATACCGACAATCAGTTTTGCCCCCGGGCAGACTTATCGAAACCCTTATCAGACCTGCCCCGGCCTGCAGTTGAGCTAATCAGGGACTATTACAGTCTGTTTTGCTCCCGTCTGGGCAGGTTCTGCCGCTATATATTGCCGGACAACTGTAAGAAGACATACAAATGCCCCTCATAACCATTGACAGCACAGTGTTTATAAATAATTACAGGTAGTGCCAATTATCTTTACTCAAACCGGGATTTAAGATATAATGCTCTTTCCGCTAAATGGGGGCCGACAGGCATTCTTTTGGCGGGAGTCAAACTATTAAGATTATTAGCCGGGCAGGTTTTGCTTGGCCCGGATTCAGCATGAACAAACAGGAGGATCAAGATAGTGCTTAAAAACGGCTGCGGGACCATGAAGATTTATAACTACTTGATATTACTAGCCTTATTAGTCACAATTTGCCCCCTTCACGCCTTCGACCGCTTTCAGGGCCAACTTTCGCCCACCGAACGGCCCAGCCGCGTGATCGTACGTTTTGTCGAAGGGCAAGGTTTCGCTCTGCTGGACAGCATTTTCGATTCCGGCGGCCAGATCAATATCCTTACCGCCAACAACTCACTGGCCGACCTGCGGCAGCGGCATAATATCAGCAAAATCCAGCGTGTTTTCCCCGCTTCCGGCGAATTGCCCATCCAGATAAACAGCAGCTCAGCCATATCGGTAATAACCCAGTCCCAGGCCGTCACCCTCGAACAGCAGGAATACGCCCGCTTCCAGCAGCACGCCCGGCAAATCCAGGCCCGCTTCCCCCAGCGAACCGCCCGGGCCCATCCTCAAGCGAACATACCCAACCTCACCGGTGTTTTCTCAATGGAATTCAGCAGCCGTGCCGGAGCCGAGCAGATATGTGCCGAACTCAACCAGATGGACTGCGTAATATACGCCGTCCCCGCCGAGCAGGCCGAACTGCATTATGTCCCCGACGATTATTACTACGCTGCCACGGGCAGTTGGGGCCAGACTTATGATGACCTCTACGCCCTCAAATCCGACAAGCTCAATTGCCAGGCCATGTGGGACCTCGCCTTGGGCGACGGCACCATTGTAGCGGTCATCGACACCGGCGTTGACCTGAGCCATGAAGATCTCACCGCCAATCTCTGGCTCAACACCGCCGAGATCCCCGATAATGGCCTGGACGATGACAATAACGGCTACACCGACGACATCTACGGCTACGACTTCAGCGATCAGGACGCCGACCCATCAGACTATATCGGCCACGGCACCCATTGCGCCGGCATCATCGGAGCGGTCGGCAATAACACTATCGGCATCATCGGCGTTTGCCCCAACACCAGGGTCATGGCCCTGAAAGCCTTCCCCAACGCCTACGATGATGTTCTGGCCCAAGCCATCCGCTACGCCGCCGACAACGGAGCCGATGTCCTGAGCAATTCCTGGGGCCCTTCCAGTCGCAAGGAATCCAACCCGATAGTGGAAGACGCGATAGATTACGCCTGTGCTCTGGGCTGTGTGGTCGTGTTCTCCGCGGGTAACGAGGACGATGATGTCCGCTATTATTCCCCCGCCAACTATCACAAAACTATCACCGTCGCCGCCACCGACCATACCGACACTAAAGCATCTTTCAGCAATTATGGTTCCGCTGTCGATATCTCCGCCCCGGGTATGGACATCCTCTCCCTGAGAGCCGATGGTACGGATATGTACCAGGGCTCCACCGGCTATACTTCCGGCGAACGCTTCGTTCCTGCCTTCAATCCCGCGGCCCGCTATTATCGCGCGAACGGAACCTCGATGGCCTGCCCCTACGTCGCCGGATTAGCGGCTCAGATAATCAGCTATTTCCCGACCTATACCAATGAAATGGTAACCGGCCGGATAATCGGCTCCGCGGACAATATCGATGCATCTAACAGCCAATACATAGACCTGCTGGGCTCAGGCCGCGTCAATGGCTATACCGCCCTGACCGCGACTCCGACCCCTTATATAAAGTTTATCGAATATGTGATAGATGATGCACTCAGTACCGGCAGCCATAACGGCAGCCTCGAACCGAACGAAAGCGTGGACCTGATCGTATCCCTGCGAAACTGCTGGGCTGATGTCGATAATGTAACAGCCATACTTAGCTGTAGTGACCCGCTGGTAACTATCAGCCAGAACACCGCCGGCTACGGCTCCCTGACCTGCGGCCAAATCAGCGATAACACCACAAATCCATTCCAGTTCACCTTGAGTGACCAGGCCGAAGCCGGCCATGAGATCATATTCACACTCGCCATCAACGGAGACAACTATTCACGAACCCAGGAATTCAGCTGCCCGGTAAACTTCGGAAACCTTGCCGGCTGGCCACTGGAATCTGATGCCAGAGATTGTAGCAATTCTCCTATTGTGACGGATATAGATGGCGATGGCAAAGGCGAGTTATTGATAGGATTTGATAACGCCCTGTATATTTATAACGATGATGGTACAAGTTACCCTAATTTTCCCCAAAGTGTTACTGGTAATTATTATATATTATATAATTTTGTCGTTGGTGATATCGACGGCGACGGAGATCCTGAGGTTTTGGGTGCTGCTGATCCAGTAGCGGGACCAGTTTATGGCTTCATATATGCTTGGCATATTGAAACTGGTCAATTGGTTGATGGATGGCCCAAGAGCTTAGGCAAAAACGGTTACTCTACTATATCGCTCGCAAATTTCGATGATAATGAAGACGATCTTGAAATAGTTGTTGTCGCACTTCACAGAAATGATCCTTACGGTGTTTGGATATTACAAGGAGACGGTAGCGACTTGCCCGGTTGGCCCATTCAACTGCCTTTTGACTCAGCAAATCGCCGAGGGGTTGCCATCGGAAATATAGATAATCTGCCGGGAAATGAAATTATCATTTCCACCGGCATATCAGCAATTCCGGCCTATGTCGCCAGCCCAATATTCGTTTACCGGGCCGACGGTACCCCTATGCCGGGCTGGCCCAAGGATACAAACGGTTATCTCTGTGATCCCGTTCTGGCGAATCTTGACGATACCGACGATTTGGAGATTATTGTCGGGGCAGTGACAGAGAACCATAATGGAAATCTCTATGCCTGGAAATCTGATGGCTCGAATGTCCCAGGCTGGCCCAGGCCTTACAATACATTTGATGTTTCAGTAGGAGATTTAAACGGAGATGGAGTAGTTGAGATAATATCAGCTTGTCGTGGATATGGTAAGTTGCGGTTATTTGAAAATTCCGGAAATTTACTTTGGGAGAAATCCGTTAGCGTATCTTCAACTGCCAGCATTGTTGATATTAACGATGATGGTGTTAATGATATAGTGTTTAATTCTTTTTCAAAATTGAATGCTTATGGTTTTGATGGTAATGTTATTGCTGGTTTTCCGATGGACTTAGGAGCAACGGCATATGCTCAACCGGCAATTTGTGATTTCGACGGTAATGGTGATATAGAAATTGTCACACGTACCAATTATTCTCCAAGAAAATTATATGCTTTCGACTTAAAGACTCCATTACCCAAACGACAGGAATGGCCTATGTTTCGAAGAGATATAAGGCAATCAAACCGTCATCCGCTTTATTATGAGGGCGATCTAAATGGTGACTGGACGGTTAACCTACTAGATATTGGTTGGTTGGCCGACTATTGGACAGAGTCGAACTGCAATAACATTTTTGGCGGCGAAGGCGACTGGTGCTATGGTGCGGACATAGATAAAAGCGGCGAAGTAAACCTCTTCGACTTCCAGCGCATAAGCCAGGACTGGCTTTGTGGGGATTGATGATTTCAATGATAAAACCATTGCAAATCACCAACCCGCCAGTTAGCATACTTAGCAAATATAGAGGCATATTTTGGCTGGAAGTACCGCTCGGAGCGGGTGAGCTCCGGAAAACCAAGGTAAAGGGTTTAATTTTTGATATGCCCAAACGGTTGCTTGAAAAACGAGAGAAAACAACGCAAAAACGCGAGTATGGCATAAGATATTTATTTATAAAGAGTTACAAAACATAGAGCGCAGGCTTTTTTCGCATCATTCGGGGTCCCGAGTTGGACACCAGACCGTTAATCATTTTAGCAATTCCGAAATTCGTATGTTTCGGGGAGCTTCAATAATTCTGGCGAACTTTGTCGCCAGTACGAGTTAACGGAAACGCCCGGATATGAAAATAGCCGGGCGTTTTCATAACTTATTGTTATCAAAGAGTTACGGCGATTTTTCGATTTTGCCCGCGCTCTCTGTTTCGAAGAGCACTTTCCGGGGTCCGAACACAACCATATACGTTATGTTTCGGAACCCAGAAAATCTCTCCCAAACTCTCTAAAATTCTCTTTAACAGGCTCTCGGTGATTAACAGACCCGTATGCTTTGGGGCCAGTAGTGAAAGCGAACTTTTAGATATTGGTGATTAGCATTGAAAATGGAGCCAGATTTGCGGGTTTTCTCTTCTGAAAAAGCATCGAAAAAGGAGCCACTGTAAAAGGCCGATAAGATGTGTTTAAGATACGTAACATTTTAGACACAGGAGGCTTAGAAAGGTGCTTACAGTGGAGCATTATGAGATTATCAGACGTAAAGTTCGTGATGGGATATCGCAACGTGAGGTTGCCCTGGAGCTGGGGCATTCGCGTAACACGGTGGCCAAGGCCCTGAAAAATCCGATTCCGCCGGGCTATCGGCTCAGACAGCCGCGGGTCAAGGCTGTCATGGATCCCTTCGCGCACATTATTGACACCTGGCTGGAATCTGACAAAAAGGTTCGGCGTAAGCAGCGGATGCAGGCGACCAAAATGTATCAGCGGCTTTGTGACGAGTATGGTTTCACCGGCCATTACAGCACTGTCCAGCGGTATATCAAGGAGGCGAGTAATCGCCAAAAAGAAGCTTACCTGCCGTTAGCGTTTGAGTTTGGCGAAGAAGCCCAAGTTGACTGGCATGAAGCTAACATTAAAGAAAACGGCAGGGAGAAGAAGGTCTACGTTTTTT
>CAXXMR010000025.1:0-82946 GCA_963663805.2 Sedimentisphaerales bacterium | reverse complement strand
CAGCAACGGCAAGAGCACCACCACCAGTATGATTGCCGCGGTCTTGCAGGCAGGGACGCAGGGACAGTCGGGCATCGAGTATGGCCAACTCTGGCTGGGCGGAAATATTGGCCAGCAAAACCTACTCTCCCGCATTGATGAAATCAACGCCGACGACCTGGTCGTCCTCGAACTGAGCAGCTTCCAGCTCCACGATTTAGCCGAACTCAAACGCAGCCCCCACGTCGCTGTCGTCACCAACATCGCCCCCAACCACCTCGACTGGCACGGCACGATGGAAGCATACCTCGAAGATAAACGCAATATCATCCGCTTCCAAACCACCAACGATTACGCCATCCTGAACCGTCTGGACGAAACCGTAAGTAAATGGGGACATAATTTACCAAGCCGCGTCATCTGGTATCCCCCCAGCCCCGAACAAACCTTCAGGCTATCCGTACCCGGTCGCCACAATCAAATCAACGCCGCCGCCGCCTGGTCCGTCGGCAGACTCTTTGGCGTGTCGGAAGACCAAATCAAGGAAGCTCTCAAAAATTACCAGTCACTCCCCCACCGCCTTGAGTTGGTCGATACCATCAACGACGTCAAATATTACAACGACTCTATCGCCACCACCCCCGAAAGTGTAATCGCCGCCCTGGAAGCGTTCAAACAGCCCAAACTGCTAATCCTCGGCGGATACGATAAAAAGATATGTTTCACGGAACTCGCCCAGAAAATCGCCGCCAACGACAAAGTCCGCGCCCTAATCCTGCTCGGACAGGTCCGTGACAAACTTGACGAAGAACTAACCAAAAGCCGCAATCAAGCCCCTTGCCACAAAGTTGACACCTTGGAACAAGCCGTCCACACTGCCGCCCAAAACGCTCAACCCGGCGATGTAGTCCTGCTCTCCCCCGCCTGCGCCAGCTACGACATGTTCAAAAACTTCCAGCAACGAGGCCAAATCTTCCGAGAACTGGTTAACCAGCTAAAAGTAAAAAGGGGTCAAATCTCTTTTTTTCCTGTTTGAAAATAAACACCCCCTGCCCAAGGCAGGCACCTAGCCGTTCACTCTTGCCTCATGCCTGCCGTTAAATAAGGCCCATTCCCCGCTATTCACAAAAACTATACTATATCACCTTTTTAAATATGTTTTTCTTAAAAAAGTGCTATATAGTATAGTTCGCAGTACAAAAAAACGGAAAAAAAAACGAAATTTTCCTCAAAAAACCAATCCTGTTCGGCACATTTATTACCCAAATACAGTTTTTCTGCGGTCTTTGCAGTTCATGTGGTTTAGTGGGGATTCTCCCTCGGCGGTGCCGTTAACTGCGCTTATTTTTGGGCTATAACACACACTTTACCAGACTGCAAATTTCGCTTATCATCCTCCACAGGAAAAAACATGCCTCAGAACCCCAAAAACAAGAAACGCCGCCGAACCGACCAGATCGACCAGCATACACTCAAAGTACTGGAACTAAACAAGTTACGTGCCATACTCGCAACCTTCGCTGCCTCCCAACTCGGCCGAACTGCGGCATTTGCCCTCTATCCCTCAACCAACCTCAACTGGATAACCGACCGACTCGCTGAAACCTCTGAAATAAAACAACTTATAGAAAACAACCACCGTATCCCCCTCGCCGGAATCCGAGACATACGCAGCCTACAGCCCAACATCGCCACCCTAGACCCCGAAACACTGCTCGACATCCGCGATACCCTCCAGGCCGCCGAAAACCTCAGAAACTTCGCCAGCCAAATAAGTTACGACATCCCCCACTTCCGCCGACTCACCGAATCGCTCGACGACTTCACCGAAACCATCGCCGAAATCACCCGCTGCATCGACCCCGAAAAATTCGTCCGCGACCAGGCCTCGCCCAAACTCCACGAACTCCGACGACGCATTCAAAGCCTTAACTCCTTAATCAGACGACACTTCCACGCCATCGTATCATCACCCAAGCTCGCCGATGCCATCGAGAACGATAACTTCCTGACCCGCAACCATCGCCCCGTCATCGCCGTAAAGGAAAATTACCGCTCCTGGATACCCGGCGTAGTACTCGACCGCTCCAAAAGCGGCTCAACTCTGTTCGTCGAACCCCACGAACTGGCTGAACTCGGCAACGAGCTCGAATCTGCCATCACCGCCGAACATCGCGAAGTCACTCGTATCCTAAGCGAACTGACCCGACTCATAATCCGCCAGCGGCCCGAAATCCTTAATACCGTCCGCATCCTAGGCCTTATCGACCTGGCCCATGCCAAAGCAAAATACAGCCTCGCCTGGAACATGTCCTGCCCCGAAATTGACCCGCAAAACCGGCTCCGACTGCGTGATGCCCGCCATCCCCTGCTGCTCGAATTATGCCGCAAACAGTCCGATTCCACCCTTTCTGATATCTTCCAGAAAATCATCCCGCTCGATGTCCGGCTCGGCGAAGACTTCGATCTGCTGCTGCTGACCGGCCCCAATACCGGCGGCAAGACCGTTACTCTCAAGACCATTGGGCTCATCACCCTCATGGCCCAGGCTGGTATGCACATCCCCGCTTCAAGCGGCTCAACCGTTCCTGTTTACCAGAAAATCTTCGCTGACATCGGCGACGAACAAAGCCTCCAGCAAAGTCTCTCGACTTTCTCGTCGCACATGAAACACATCGTCCGCATCCTCGAAAACGCCAACGAAAAATCACTCATCCTGCTCGACGAACTGGGTTCAGGCACCGACCCCTCGGAAGGTGCCGCCCTGGGCACGGCCATCCTCGATGCCCTCGTAAACGCATCTGCTTCTGTTGTCGCCACCACCCATCTCGGCAACTCAAAAGCTATGCCTGGCGCACCCCGCGTACCATCAACGCCTCACTCGAATTTAATCTGGAAACCCTCTCGCCAACCTTTAGACTGCTAATCGGCAATCCCGGTGCCAGCAACGCCCTGGCCATCGCCCGCCGTCTGGGCATGTCCAAAAAAATCGTCAACGCCGCCCGCGGCCAACTCGACACGACGCCCTGGAAGAAAACGAACTTATCAACCAGGTCCAAACCGCCCGCCTCGCTGCCGAACAATCCCGCTCCCAGGCAGAATCAACTTTAGACGAAATAAACGCCCTCCAACAGCAGGCCCGCGACGCACTCGAACTAGCCAAACGGGAACGAAAAGATGCCGCTGAACAAGCCAACCAGATAATAGAACGCACCATGAGCCAGGTCCGCCGTCTTACCACCGCCTATCTCAGCAACGCTCAGAACGCCCCCAAACCATTCTCCGAACATGCTCAGGAATTCGCCAAAAAAATCCACCAGACTGCCGCCGCCACCCCGCTTCGAGTACGACAAGCTCAGTTCGTCGAGTCAGTCCGAAAAGGCGACACCGTCTATGCCGTAAGATTCCGCCGCACCGCTGAGGTAATCAAAATCAGAAACAAACAAAAAACCATGATACTCTATCTCGAAAACAAACAAGTGGAAGTCCCCTTCGAAGACATATCCGAACCCGCTCAATAACAACATCGGTGTGCGACATTAACCGCCCTTTTTAGCAAAAGGAAAAAAACATGATAAGAATTCGTTGCATACATAGCGGCTACCTGCCCATCAACCGGGACCGAATTGAACAGGTCAAAACCATTTTCGCCCAGGCCTTTCCCGACCTGGCTGAACAGGCCGACAAAATTCCTCAAATCCTCCAGAAGCCTCTCGAACACAACTACAATGCCGCCCTTATCGTTCTCGAACGGGGCCAGGGAAAAGCCAACGCCTTCGCCCTGATACTACACTTCCCCCATTGCAACAGCGTCTTCCTTGACTACCTCGCTGTCCGCAAAGACATCCGCGGCGGCGGACTCGGCACGGCACTCTACGAAGCCGTTCGAGAATACTGCCAGGATGTCGCCGCCCACGGCCTGTACATGGAAGTCCAGCCCGACGACCCAGCCCTGACAACAAACCCAGAACAGCTCGCCGAAGCAAAAAAACGTATCCGATTTTACGAAAAATATGGTGTCAAAACCATCATCAACCCCATATATTCCCAACCGGTAGGGTCACCACCGACCACCGCATACCTGCTCTACGATGCCCTGGGTCGAACCACGCCTCTAGCCCGTGAAGAAGCCAAAGATGCCGTACGTATGATTCTCTCCCGAAGATTCGCCCATATTTCGCCCCCCCAATATATCAAAAAAGTCCTCGAAGCCTTCCCTCACGACCCCGTCCAATTCCTATCCCAACGCTACATCAAAGCCCCCCCACCTCCAGGCGAAGTCAAAACCCATCGCCTCGACCGCCCTTTCGTCATGGTCTCCAGCCAGAAGCACATCATCCACCACGTCAAACAGCGCGGCTATTTCGAACGCCCGACCCGCGTCGGCGTACTCAAAGAATCGCTCGGTCGAACCGGAATGTTCACCTCTATCGAACCTGCCGTCTTCTCCGAATCAGCCATAACCGACATCCACGACCGCCACTTTGTCCAGTACCTCAAGACTATTTGCACCAAGCTCGCCAAAGACAAACCTGTTTACCCTGATACATTCCCCATTCGCCGCCCCGATCGCCGCCCCGGCATGTTTCCCGAACAGGCCGGCTATTACTGCATTGACTCCTGCACTCCGCTCGACGGCAACGCCTTCATCGCCGCCCGTGCCGCTGTAAATGTCGCCCTAACCGCCGCCCGTGAAATTCTCGTCGGCCATCGCGTCGTCTACGCACTGTGTCGCCCGCCCGGCCATCACGCCGAAAAAAGAGTCTACGGCGGTTTCTGCTACTTCAACAACGCCGCCATAGCCGCCCACCATTTCTCCCAAAGCACCAAAGTTGCCGTACTTGACATCGACCATCATCACGGCAACGGAACTCAGGACATTTTCTATGACCGCTCGGACGTATTAACCGTGTCCATACATGGCCACCCTGATAATGCCTTCCCGTATTTCAGCGGATTCCCCGAAGAAACCGGAACCGGCCCCGGCCTGGGATTCAACCTCAACCTGCCCCTGCCCCGCGACTCCGACGAAAAAATCTATCTGCCCGCCCTGGAAAAAGCACTCCGCACCATCAGAAAATTCAAACCGGAGATACTCGTCGTCAGTCTGGGCCTCGACATCCTCGCCGGCGACCCCACCGGAACATTCATGATAGCGCCCGCCTGGATGAGTACTATCGCTCAGCACCTTAAAAATCTCAAAATCCCCCTTCTCATCGTTCAGGAAGGCGGCTACAACCTTAGAGGAATTAAAAAAGGAGCCGCTCATTTCTTCAAAGGCCTGGCCTAATCAGACAATTCCATTCAAATCATGGTCATCTCGAACAATTCATCCTCTGCCATATCCCTGGTCTTCAGACTCAACCCTTCCAGTTGCTCCACAGGCCGGGCCCGAATACTTTCCAGATACTCGGCATAGGGCCGCATCCGCAAAATACTGCCTTCGCCGTCTTTACGTCGGACAAGCACCTCAATCAACTCTATCGACATCGCCTCGGCCAATCGAATATCCAGCCGCCCGATGCTGTTGCCCGTCCCGATTACCACCCCGTCGGCCAGACAGGAAAATGGCGTACTCAGCGGTATATAGCAGACAATATCCAGCTCATGATGACCCCAGCGGCTCTTAAACTCGCGTAGGGCCGCCTGGCCCATCCGATACCCCAAAACATTCCACGGGCCAACGTGTCCATGCGACCTCTTGACTTCCTCCCACCAGTTATCCGGTGCCTGCCCCTGATTCCAAGGGCTCGCCCCGCCGGCGGGACCGTGATGGCTATGTTGTGACTTTTCCATAATTCCTGACCTCTAACATACTTCGCTTCAAATAGTAATGAAACCCAAGGCGGAATTATAGTCCCAAATCTTCCAAAATGCAAACCGGCAGATTATTGCTATTTTGCAAATACCGCTCGCTATTATTACCCCTCTCCGCCGAATCACACACACGCAAACGTTATCTTGAGATAAAGCCTCTCTCTTGCTATACTGGCCCAACGGTAGAATGGATGTTCAATAATTAGCGTTTATCGAAAGGAAATATCATGGCCTTCAGCATTGGTCTGGATTACGGCACCGGCTCTGTAAGATGCGTTATAGCAGACACTTCCAACGGCAACGAAATCGGCGAAGCGGTTTTTGATTATGAAACCATCGTCGATACCGCTGACCATAACGTTGCCCGCCAAAACCCCGCCGACTACCTTAGAGGTGCCCAAGCCACGGTAAACGAAGCACTTGAAATGGCCCGAAAAAACCAGCCCGCCTTCTCACCCGACCAAATCGTCGGTATGGGCATCGACACCACCGGCTCGACCCCCATCCCCGTCAACGCCGAAGGTGTCCCCCTGAGCATGACCGAGAAGTTCGCCGACAACCCCAACGCCCTGGCCTGGCTGTGGAAGGACCATACCGCCTACGCTGAAGCCGCAGAAATCACCGCTCTGGCCCAAAAGGAACACCCTGAATATCTCGGCAAGTGCGGCGGGACTTATTCGTCCGAGTGGTTCTTCTCCAAAATATTGCACTGTTTAAGGATAGATGCCAAAGTCTTCGAGGCTGCTCATAGCTGGATGGAGCATTGCGACTGGTTGAACGGCGTACTATGCGGCATCAAACGGCCTGAAGACATGCTCCGCAGCCGCTGTGCCGCGGGCCATAAGGCTATGTTCAACGATGACTGGGGCGGCCTGCCCGCTAAGGACTTCCTTAGCAAGCTCGACCCCAGGCTGGGCGAACTTCGTGACCGGCTCTATGATAAAACCTATACCATCGCCACCCCCGCCGGCAAACTCTGCCCGGAATGGACCCAGAAATTTGGTTTACCTGAAGGTATCCCCGTTGCCGTAGGTGCTTTCGATGCCCACATGGGCGCGGTTGGTTCGGGTATCCAGCCCGGCACTCTGGTAAAAATCATTGGGACGAGTACCTGTGACATGATCGTCGCGCCGGCTGGTCAGAAGCTGCCCGACGTGCCCGGCGTATGCGGTGTGGTTGACGGCTCGGTGCTGCCGGGTCACTTCGCACTTGAGGCAGGCCAATCGGCTGTGGGTGATATATTCAACTGGTTCGTGAATAACATTCAGCCCTGCGGCAAAGATGAAGGCTCGCATCAGAAGCTCACCGAAAAAGCCGCCGCCCTCAAGCCCGGTCAGTCGGGCCTGCTGGCACTGGACTGGAACAACGGTAATCGCTGTATCCTCGTTGACCAGCGTTTGACAGGTTTACTGCTCGGCCAGACACTGCATACCAAACCGGAAGAAATCTACCTCGCCCTTATCGAAGCTACTGCCTTTGGCGCTTTGACCATCATTAATCGTGTGGCTGAATATGACGTAAACGTTTCCGAGATCATCAACTGCGGCGGCATCGCCGAAAAGAATCCCATGCTTATGCAGATTTACGCCGACGTTACCGGCCGCGAGATGAAAATCTCCCGCTCAGCCCAAAGTTGTGCCCTCGGTGCCGCTATGGCAGGTGCTGTGGTCGCGGGAACTCACAAAGATTTCGCGGCAGCTCAAAAAGCAATGTCGGGTTTGAAGGAACGGACTTTCAAACCCATTGCGGAAAATCAGGCTGTTTACGCCCGCCTTTACAAACTTTACATGCAGGTTCATGACGCCTTTGGGCTTGCTCATCCGATGAAACTTGATAATATAATGAAAGAACTTCTCGATATTAAACAACAAGCGGCAGGATAATTTGAAGGTGAAATTTTAACATGCTCGAAAAATTAAAACAGGATGTCTGCGCCGCCAATTGCGAATTGCCGCGGCGTAGCCTTGTCTTTTACAGTTGGGGGAATGTCAGCGGTATCGACCGTGAATCCGGGATTGTCGCTATCAAGCCCAGTGGGGTTGCTTATGAAGAGCTTACTCCTGACAAAATCGTTCTGGTTGACCTTGACGGTAAAATTGTCGCAGGCGACCTGAAACCATCTTCCGACACCCCGACTCATCTTGAACTCTATCGTTGTTTTTCGACTCTGGGCGGCATTTGCCATACTCATTCGCTTCATGCTACGGCATGGGCGCAGGCTTGTCGGGAAATACCCGCTCAAGGGACAACTCACGCTGATTATTTCTATGGGCCGGTACCTATTACTGAACCGTTGACCGCGGCGGAAATCAGCGGTGATTATGAACTCAATACCGGTAAGGTAATAGTACGTCGTTTCGCTGAAATTGACCCGGAGCAGATGCCGGCGGTTCTGGTCGGCCAACATGGGCCTTTCACCTGGGGCAGCAGTCCGGCGAAATCGGTCGAAATCGCGGCGGTACTGGAATACGTCGCTCAGATGGCACTAATAGTCAAACAAATTGACTCTTATCGGGGTGAAATACCTCAAGTGCTGCTAGAGAAACATTACCTGAGAAAGCACGGTGAGAATGCATACTACGGCCAATCCTAAATTTTATATAAGGAGATTTTCAAATGCCGAAAACCACATTCGCGGTTATTGTCGGAAACAGGGGTTTCTTCCCTGACAAGCTGGCTGAAAACGGTCGCAAGGACATTCTGGCAGTGCTAAAAGATGCCGGCTACACGACCGTCGCCCTGAACACCAGGGACACGAAGTATGGTGCTGTCGAAACCTTCCAGGATGCTCAGAAATGCGCGGAGCTTTTCGCTTCAAAGGCTGCCCAGATTGACGGCATCATCGTTACGCTGCCCAATTTCGGCGACGAAAAAGGCGTGGCAGAGGCAATCAAACGCAGCGGTCTGGATGTGCCTATCCTGGTCCATGCCGAAGCCGACGACCAAAATCAAATGGCTATACAACATCGGCGTGATTCATTTTGCGGTAAGATGAGCGTCTGCAACAACCTGCGTCAGGCGGGCATACCTTATTCCTTGACGGGCTCGCACACGATGAAAGCCAAATCCGCGGAATTCAAGGCTGAAGTGGACAAATTCGCGGCGGTTTGTCGAATCGTTCGCGGCCTGAAAAACGTCCGCTTCGGCGCTATCGGAGCCCGGACCGGTGCCTTCAATACGGTACGCTACAGCGAAAAGATTCTTGAGCTGGCCGGCGTTTCGGTTGAGACGATAGATCTTTCCGAGGTTTTTGGTCGGAGCGAACGTCTGGCTGACAATGACAAGGCCGTCAAAGCCAAGCTCGATGCCATTAAGAAATATGTCTCCTGTTCTAATATCGACGCTACGGCCCTGCTGCGGATGGCGAAGTTCGGCACGGTGGTTGACCAGTGGTCCGAAGAACTCCACCTCAACGGTACGGCGATTCAGTGCTGGACCAGTATGGAAGAATTTTTCGGCATTACTCCTTGTTCAATAATGAGTATGCTCAGCGAATCTCTCCGGCCCAGTGCCTGCGAAGTTGATGTCACCGGCCTGCTGGGAATGTACATCCTCCAATTAGCCGGCGGCACTCCCAGTGCCCTGCTGGACTGGAATAATAATTACGGCAATGACCCTGACAAGTGCATTCTCTTCCATTGCAGTAACCTGCCCAAAAGCTTTTTCAAAAATGCCAAAATGGACATCCAGGAAATCATCGCCGGCTCGGTTGGCAAAGAAAACGCCTGCGGGACCATTGTCGGACGCATCAAACCCGGGCCAGCCACCTTCTGCCGGACCTCAACTGACGACGCCGAGGGTATCATTTCGGTATATTGCGGCGAAGGTGAGTTCACCAATGACAAGCTCGAAACCTTCGGCGGCTACGGCGTGATGAAAATCTCCAACCTCCAGCTTCTGCTCCAGTATATCTGCATGTTAGGCTTTGAACATCACGTCGCGGTGAGCATGACCCAAACCGCTGACGCCATTGAGGAAGCACTCGAAGCCTATATGGGCTGGGAAGTTTACCGACACCGCTAACAAAACTCACATTAATTGTGTAATCGCAATCCAGGCTGGCCGACTTTTTTGTCAGTCGGCCTTTTTGTTTGCCTGACAAGGATTTATATCACAAAAACTGCCGCCTCTAACACAATCCTAACAATTTGCTAATAAACCCATAACCATACCAACTACAATACGCTGATATGGCAATAGCAGACATACAAATTCCCCATAAAAACCCTCAACAAGGTCAGCCCGGCGGCTTCACCAGACCACTGGTGCTAACTCCGCGTGAGGATCTTAAGGGTTTTCTGGGCAATTATTTAGGGCGAGCCCTGCTCTTTCTTGTCACCTTTGTTTCGGTGCTTGCGGTACTGCTGATTATCTTTTTCGTACTCCGCGAAGCCATCCCCTTTCTGGCCGGCGGGCATCTCATCGAGTTTATCACCTCAACCAAATGGTATCCCGAAGCGAACCCGAACGAATATGGCGCCCTGGCCCTCATCGCCGGCACGATTTATGTAACTATCGGCGCCCTTGCAATCGCCGTCCCGCTGGGGCTGCTCGCGGCGGTGTTCCTCAGCGACATCGCCCCTTACAAAGTTCGCCAGATATGCAAACCCATCATTGAAATTCTCGCGGCCATCCCTTCAGTAGCCTACGGTTTTTTCGCGGTGATGGTATTAGCTCCGACCTTGCAAAATACTTTCGGCTTTCCCACCGGCACCAACGCCCTTAACTCTTCACTCGTGCTGGCAGTAATGGCATTGCCTACGATTATCAGCGTCGCCGAAGATTCACTTTCCGCCGCAGGGCGTGAAATCCGCGAAGCGTCCTACGGATTGGGTGCCACCCGCCACGAAACCATCATCAAAATCATAATCCCCGCCGCCCACAGCGGCATTATCGCCGCGGTCATTCTGGGCATGATGCGGGCCATCGGCGAAACAATGGTCGTCTGGATGGCATCGGGCAATGCCAGCCAGATTCCCCAACCCTGGTGGGACATCTCGCAATCCATCAGAACCATGACCGGCACCATCGCCGGCGACATGGGCGAAACCGTCAAAGGTTCGTTGCACTATCAATCGCTGTTTTCGATTGCCTCACTGCTGCTGCTGTTCACTTTCACCCTGAATCTGGTCAGTGAACATTTTCTAGCCAGGGTTCGCAACGCCGGAGCAGCCAAAAAATGAAAACCCCGCTCAGAATCCTGCACAACAAAATTTTTACCGCCCTGGCCTGGCTCACCGTTGTCATCATCGTTATGTTTTTAGCCATCGTGCTTTCTCCGATTCTTATTCGCGGCTCGTCAGCGGTATTTTTCGACGGTACGGTTGAGTTCCGCCGGATGCAGATAGACCTCTTTGAACGCGGCGACCAGGTTGCTCTCGACGCGGAGTTACAGCAGGCCTATATAGCCCGGCAGAAGATTTACGACATCATCGACAGTTTCAAAAAGGGCATTCTCACCGATTCGCTCATCGGTCAGGCCAAAGACATCTATCGCGAGTTTGGCCGGGAGCTGCGTTATCATAATCTCAGCGATGACGAATACGCCCGCCTGCGTGGAATAGCAAAAGATTTGCGCGACAACTTCATCGACACCTGCGAAACCACCAACAAATCTGAAGCCCAAACGCTTCTGGATACCATTATCAGCCAAAGTGAAAATCCCGAACTGAAAGACACCAAAGCCCAGGAACTTTTTCAACTTGCCCGCGACTATCAGAGTTCTATCGCTCATCTTGACCTCACCCGGCGGGAGCAGTATCTGGCAGCTCTTACCGAAGTAAGCGATGCCCTTAGAGAGCTGATCGGACCGCGGCCGGACGAAGAAATGCCCGCCCTGACCATGCAGCGTTACGGCATGACGCGTATGGACATGGCCCGAAAAAAATTGCATACCATCATCTGGTCCCAAACCTGGGTCGAGCAAAAGCCCGGCCAACCACTCGTCCAGAAATTCATTAAAAGAGCCGACAGCCAGTTCCAGGGAACCGATATGGAGAACTTCTTCGCCACCCTCGAACAAAATTTCAACCTCATGCTCCGCCCCAAATCCACTCTCTATTGGCAGTATTTCATCGACGACAGCACGCCCGGCCATTATTTCGGCGGAGTCGGGCCGGAAATCCTCGGTACTCTGACTCTTACTTTATTGGCAATGCTTTTCGCCGTGCCTCTGGGTATAATTTCCGCGGCGTATCTGGTCGAATGTGCCCGCGATACGCTCATCGTCCGCATCACTCGTACCTGCATCAACACCCTTGCTGGTGTCCCCAGTATTGTCTTCGGGCTTTTCGGTCTGGCTTTTTTTGTACTCTTTGTTCTGCCCTTTTTCGGACATGAGTCCAAACCATGCATCTTGACCGCCTCGCTTACTCTGGCCCTGCTTACTCTGCCACTGATTATCCGAGCTAGCGAAGAAGCTATCCGCAACGTGCCCAGAACCTACAAAGAAGCTTCATTGGCCTTGGGAGCCGGCGGATTCCGTACCTTTGTCGCTGTCACTCTGCCGGCCGCCCTGCCGGGAATTCTCACCGGTATCATTCTCGGCCTCAGTCGGGCCGCCGGCGAAACCGCGCCCATTCTGTTTACCGGAGCTGTCGCCCTCGGTGCCCTGCCCAAAAGCGTCTTCGATTGCACCCGCACACTATCATACGGCTGCTACGACATCACCACCGGGGACCGCCTGGCAATGCTGGTGCCCCATAATCAATACGGCATGGTCATGACCCTGATTTTACTGGTCATCTGCCTGAATATCGTCGCCATTGTGTTACGTTCACGTATGTCAGGAAAACTTCGGGGACTATAGAATGCCTCAAATAACCGCTATGGAAAAAGAAAAAAATATTACCACTGTTCAGCCTTACAAAAATTTCAAGGACACCCAACCGAAATCGGTTCCCGCAAACAATAACGGCCAATGCCCTTGCAGCATAATTGAGGCACAGGATTTCACTTTCTATTACGGGTCCAAAAAAGGCGTATTCGATGTTAATATCGTTATGAACTCCTGTACCGTAACTGCCATCATTGGCCCCAGCGGCTGTGGTAAAAGTACGTTTCTGCGGAGTATCAACCGCATGAACGACCTTATCCCGCACACTCATGCCGAAGGAATTCTGGCGGTGAACGGGCAGAATGTCTACGACAAAAAAATCAATCTCGTAAACCTTCGTCAGCAAGTCGGCATGGTATTCCAGAAACCCAACCCTTTCGCCAAGAGCATCTACGACAATATCGCTTACGGCCCACGTTTGCAGGGCATACGCCGTCGCGAACTTGATGACCTCGTCGAACAATCACTCATCGGAGCGGCACTTTGGGATGAGGTAAAAGATGACCTCAACAAATCCGCCCTGGCCCTGTCCGGCGGTCAGCAGCAAAGATTGTGTATCGCCCGTACACTGGCAACCAAACCCCAGATTCTGCTCATGGACGAACCCTGCTCAGCTCTGGACCCCATCGCCACCGCCCGTGTCGAGGAACTAATCGAAGAGTTGAAATCACAGTACACCATCGTTATAGTAACCCACAATATGCAGCAGGCTGCCCGCGTGAGTGAATACACCGCGTTTTTCTGTCTGGGCGAACTCATCGAGTATGACAAAACCTCACGACTGTTCACCAAGCCCGCAAAAAAGCAAACCGAGGATTACATTACTGGCCGATTCGGCTGATAGGCAAACGCATGAAAAAAGAACGTATGATGTCAGTCCACATGGACCGCGAAATCGAAACTCTCAAAAAGAATCTGCTCTCCCTCTGTGCCGCTGTCGAAGCCAAACTCTGGCAGGCCATCAAAAGCCTTAATAAACACGACGCCAATCTCGCCCGCGAGATAGTAAATTCCGACATGGAAATCGACCAGATGGAAGTAAACCTCGAAGAAGAGTGCCTTAAAATACTCGCCCTGCACCAACCCGTTGCAATCGACCTGCGTTTTATAATCACAGCCCTGAAAATTAATAATGACCTGGAACGTATCGGTGACCTGGCCGTGAATATCGCCGAGCGCAGTGAATATCTGGCTAGTCACCCGGTTCCTAAAGTTCAGTTCGATTTCCAGCGAATGGCCGAAATTACGCAGGCAATGCTCCGCAACAGCCTCGACGCGCTGGTAAATATGGACTGCAAACTCGCCCGCGAGGTCTGCACAACCGATGATGAAGTTGACCAGATGAACCGCGAAATGTACGCCATCGTCAAACAGGGTGTGCGTGATTTTCCCGACCACATCGAAGAACTGATACACATGCTCAGTATCTCCCGCCACCTCGAAAGAATCGCCGACCACGCCACCAATATCGCTGAAGATGTTATCTATATGGTCCACGGCGAAATCGTCCGACACCACACCGAAACCTACCCTGACAAATAGATTACAAACAGGTCGAACCCCCCCCAAAAAAACTGCAAACACAAATTCTAGCAGTTTCAATCACCTGGCTCGGCGCAAAATACTGCCTCGCAAAACCGCCTGTTTCGACAGAAATGCGAGGCAGCAGCATAGGGCTTAATTTAACTACGACGGCGCCTTAAGAAAAGTCCGCCCAGAGCCAGTATTGCTATTGTGGCAGGTTCTGGCACAAACATTACATTGTCAATGTTATAATTACCATCTGTGGGAGTCAGCAAGTTCGCGTGGTTGCGATAATTGAACTGTATATTGAGAAATACGGCATTGCTGCCGGTGATAGTAATTGGAAATTCAAACGCAGTCCAGGTACCGGGGGCACCACTATCAACATAATAGACATCCTGAGTACCCGAAAAAACAGGTGCGGCCTGAGTGCCAGACCACTGTGATAGTGTAACAGCTACCCTATTACCGTTTCGGGAGCCGTCATTATTCTTAAGCTCAACATGCAGGGTCATAGTATCGCCAACAGTAACAGGAACAAAAGAACCCCATCTGTCCAGTCCGTAATCAACCGTGTTGGCCATACTTGGTGCAGTGACAAAGTTGATTGACTGGGCCCCGCCAAGTCCCAAATTAGAAGGGTCGCCAATTCCGACCCCAACGCTGCTGTCGCCGGCGCCATTATCAACGTTATAAGGCCGCCAACCTGTCCAGATTGGGTCGCTCTCAAAGTCGCCATTCGACAGCGACGGAACAATAAACGCCGCTGAGGCGACACCGGAGAGCAGGAACAACATTACAGCCACACTGGTCATTTTCATTTTCATAACACGCTCCTTTAAAAAAGAATAATTCTACCCGGAACAACAATAGTCCGGTAACTGTCATCCTGTTCGCCGCAAATACATGATTAGCCTGAGACAAAATGTGGCTGTTTCAGGAAATAATCACTTGCGACCTTTCCTGATTGTACAGAAAATTATATTTAAGTCAACGATTTTATATAATAAAATAACCGGCTGACAATTCTAATGCCCGACAGAAAATAGCCAATTAATAAAAAAGTCGTATCTATTTTAATAATAATACTTTAGACTAATAATGATTATTTTATCTACCTTAGATTACGGCTGGAGGAAACCTAAAAAAAATCTTTTTCGGGGCCGTCAGCAGATTAAATATTTTACCAGACACAGGCCATCGTGACTTTATTGTAAAAAAAAAATATTTAATAATAAAAAAACATTGACATCTCGCGACAGGGACAGTAGACTGTTAGCAGTGGAATAGTCGTAGATTCAGATTCCGAGACGAGAGGTTCGAAACGTTGAAAAAGCTCACTATTAACGATAAGAGAGGCAAAGGGCAGCCGATTTATGCCCAAATCGCCGATCATTTACGGGGTCAGATTGTATCTGGGGCGGTCGAAAACGGCCAACATCTGCCCAGTATGTCCGAAATGATGCAGAGTTGGGATGTTGCCTATCCGACACTTAAAAACGCCTTTGACATTCTGGAAAAAGAGCGCCTTATCAAGTGCAGTCCGGGGCGTGGACGTGGGCCGATGGTTATCGCGGCCCCTGAAAAGCAGGAAAAGAAGACACAGACCTTTGGTTTTTTGCGGTGGACTTCGGAAGCTCAATTTATCGCAATTGAAAATGGCATTCGTCGTTTTGCCGCTGAACAGAATATTTCTGTAAGTGTCCTGGATGCCTCTCATCATAGCGGAAGCGGCCTTGAGCTGGTGGGCAGTGAGGCAGAGAATGTTGACGGTTTTATACTTTATCCGTGGGACGTGCCGGAATATCGCCAGACCATAGAAAAGTTTCTGGCGGATGGCCAGAAGTTTGTTTTTGTGGACCGTATGCTTTTAGGTTTGCCTGTCAGTTCGGTTGCTCTGGATAATTTTTCGGGTGCTTGTCTGGCGACTAATCATCTGATTGAAACTCACAATCTGCCGGTTTATTACTTTGGCATAATAGAGGGATTGCAACCCTGCTGGAATCGTCATCGTGGCTGGAACGCGGTGATGCGTGAACATTTTGCCCATATTGATTTTGATGAATCTTACCTATGGTCCTTACCTTTTTCTGAAGGTGAGACCATGAGTATGCGTCGCTCGGAATGGGAAAGACAATCATACAATGCGGTTTTTGAACGCTTAAGCGGTTGTAAAGATGAAGTTATTTGTGTTTTTGCGTTCAATGCTGACGCTGGGCGGATTTTGTGTTCAGCGGCTGAGGACGCTGGTCGTAAAGTTGGGGTGGATTTTTTCGTGGCCTGCTTTGGCGACAAGCCATTCTGTGAAAGAATGCCGGTACCAATGACGGCAGTTCGTCAGTGCGATGAAACTTTAGGCTATGAAGCTGCGAAGTTGTTGCGTGATGAACTTTTAGACAGCAACAGGGAAAATGTGCATCGTATAGTGCCGGTGGAGCTGGTGGTTCGGGCCAGCAGTGTTGGTTTTGATAGTTAGTTAAGCAGAGGTTTTGGGTTTTGGAGACAGTTCCATCTTTTTAAAAAGGAGAATGCTGTGAGAAAGAATATTATTGTTTTACTGGCGGTCTTGTTTGCAGGAGGAAGCTGTTGGGCGGTCGAGCTTAGTAATGGTGATTTTGAGTTGGGTTTTCAGGACTGGCGTTATTACGCGGTCGGCGGAGCGGCAGCGACCTACACTCTCAGCAATGACGCCTACAGCGGCTCTAACGCGGCATTGATTGAGGTCACCAATCCAACGGGTGATACTTCACTGGACCGCTGGGATACACCGGTCCCGGTTGAGTATTTACAGAATATCAAGGTGTCGTTCGCGGCCAAGCGTGTCAGCGGCAACACTCTAAACCGGGTACACTTGATTATCGCCGCTTTTGACGCGAGCGGAAATTTCATTGACCATTCAGTAGGTCCCCAGTTTGACGTTACTGATTCTTACGCTATGTACAGTACATATTACGCGGTAAAATCACCTGACATCGCGTCGCTTACGATTGCTTTTCGTATTATCAACGGCGCGACTCAGCAGTTCACCACAGGCTCAATGCTAATCGACAATGTAAGTATGGTTGAGGCCGGCAGAATCGGCAATGGCGGTTTCGAATACGGTTATGAAGGCTGGCGCGGCTATGCGGTGGGCGGAGCGGCGGCAACTTATACTATCAGTTCGGATGCTTACCAAGGCTATCAGGCTGCGGATATGAATGTCACCGTAGGCCCTCTGGACCATGCTTTGGACCGTGAATTCGCCAAAATCGCGGTAGCACCGGGCGAAAAAGTCGGTTTTCGTTTCGCGGTCAAAAATATTGGCACAGCCGGAACCGGTCTGCGGGTAACGATTTCCGAATTTAACAGCGGAACCTATCTGGGTAATCATAGTTTGCACGATTTTATTCCGGGCAGTGATTACGCTGAATATTTCTTTGTACATGGCGTGCAGAACGCCTCAACTAATGAACTGAATATTGGCTTTACAAGTTATACTGGCGATTTTCTATCCAAAGGGCCGGGGCATTATTTGCTCGACGCGGTTGAAGTGGTTGATTTACCGATGATACTTAACGGCGATTTCGAGTTTAGCGGTAATTTGGATTACTGGCGCGGCTACGCGGTGGGTACAGGTGCCGAGGCATATTTCACCATTTCTAATGACGCTTTTACGGGCAGTCAGGCTGCTTCAATGGAAGTGATTAATCCGGGTGATGACCACGCGATGGACATCTATGAGAATATGATACCTACCGCGCCGGGCGAAACGGTGGCCATAGGTTTTGCCGCAAAGAATGTTTTGGGTGACAATACCAAGCTGCGCTTGTCGGTGGCAGAATATCGTGATACCGGCCCGTTTGACTTCAGTGGGCGTCAGACCTGGATTGATTTGCCGGTAGGCAGTTCATACGAGGAGTTTGAATTTACTCACAACGTAGTTGACCCCAACGCTGACAAGCTGGATGTAGTCTTTACGATAGTTGATGATTCCGGCGTGAATAAATCCGCAGGGCATTATCTGATTGACAATGTTAGAGTTGTGAATGCTCAGTTGGTTGGCAATGGTGGTTTTGAGAGCGATTTTGACGCTTGGCGCAGTTACGCGGTAGGCGGCGGCGAAGGCACTTTCACCATCATCTCTGATGCTTACGAAGGCAGTAAGGCTGCCCTGATGGATATTACCGTCGGCGGCGGTGACCACGGACTTGACCGCTGGGAAAGTAAGATTCCGGTTGATTCGGATGATGAATTGATGGTTAGCTTTGCCGGCAAGAAATTTTCCGGCGTGAATACTTATCTGCAAATGACGATTTCGGAATGGAAAGCGGACGGCACTTATCTGGAAAAATATGGCGTTGTTATGGCTGACCCCGGCACTGCCGAGTACGGCATTTTTGGACTGCCTTATGCCATCCAGAGTTCTGAGACTGAAGTTGTTAATATTGGCTTTGCCGTGGTTAACGGTGATGGTATTCGGGTTGCGGGTTCTTACCTGATTGATAGTGTTCAGATGCGTAAAGGTAACGATGCCCCGGAAGGCGACATTGATTACGACTTCCGTGTCGATGGAGATGACCTGGCCTGGCTGAGCAGTAACTGGTTGGGCGATGGCCGAGTCGGTGATATTTCCAGCGATGTGCCGATTAATGATTTTGAAGGCTATGCTGACCAGGCGGCACTGGAGACTGAATGGCAGGAATTCTACTGGGCCGGCTCTCAAGGTTCTTCGACCAGCAGTACCGTTACCCTGCTGACGAATCCGGCTGATGCCTACGAGGGCAATCAGGCTTTACGTTGGACCTACGATGCCGAGGACTTGTTCGGTAATTTGGACTTCACTGACATTATACTGACTTTCACCACTGGTCAGGATATGCGCGGTGTAGATGCTGTGAAGCTGATGATTAACCGTCACGCGGGCAACAGTGAAGAGCTGCTGCTTTACATGAAGTTCCTCAACGGCGGCGTCGATGTGTCGGCAATTAAAGCTGAATCGTATATTTATCGGGTTGACGGCTCGACCTACAGTCCCACCGGCTGGAGTGAGTGGGTGGTTGATATGAACAACTTCAATGTTGGCGACAAGAGTATGCTGGATGATGTGCAGGCGGTCGTAATTGGCTGCTGGTCGCCGGCGACGGACCCCCACGGCAGCGGGGTGATTGATATTGATTCTATCAGAGTCGATACCGGCAAATATTGCGATAAGGATGTTTTGGCTGATATGGACGATGATTGCAAGGTCACATTGTCTGATTACGCGATATTGGCCAGAAATTGGCTGACGATCGCGGACACGTTCTGATTAAGTTGTAAATATGTGCCCGGCGAGGGCGGGACTTGCTGTCCTCGCCGGCAATTTTAATCACAGGTTTGACTCAGGCAGATATGAAAATATTTTTCAGACAATTTGGAGTGAGTGTTTTACTACTGATGATGTTAAGTCAGTTTGTTAGTGCTCAGCAAAAACTCCTACCGACGATTTATCATTGGGACCTTCGTTTCACGGAGACCTGGCCAAATCGGGCCCAGGCATATGATTTGCGTCATGTAGCGGCTTGTTTGCAAGGTCTGGCAAATCGCGAGGCGTCCCGGTTATTTTTGATATATACCGATGCCGATTTGATTTGGCTGGACCGCTTGACCGAAGCCGGTGGTCTATGTCAAGGATGGTCGAAAGAGCAGATTACCGGGGTAACGGATTTATTTAACACCTTTGGCCAATACGCCGACGGTCTGGTTTTATATGATGCCGACCCGTCCAGTGGTGTGATTTCCACATCTCTGGCAGCGACAACAGCGGCAGCTTGTATGAATGGTTTGGCAATTCGCAACGACCCTTCCAGCGGGATTTATCAGTTACTGGCCGTTTCGACGAGTGGGCCGCAGTATCCGATTCTATTGGATACAAGCGGGAAATTTACCGGCAGCGGCACAATTTGGCAGACTTCGATAGCCAGTACAGGCAGTGCCAAATGTGATGCTTATCTGTGGATGAAAAATAAATTCATCGAGACCGGTCTGGCAGATACCACCAAGGTTATGTACACACTGGACCTTTACGGTCTTAACAGTGGTATTCGTATGGACCATTGGCAGTTGCAGAATCTGGATTACGCGGTGAGTAAAAAGGCTGTTTGTTTCGAGCTTTCTCCCTGGTCCAGGGAAAAACCCAATGACGATCCCGGCCAACCGGAAGGAACTGATTATAATACTTTCTGTTCTCTTTTGGATGGCTGTAATATTCAGAATGATTTCGGTGAGATGATAAAGTTTTGCGGGTTCACCAACTGGGCTTACAAATATACCACTGAGGCAGGCGGCAGTAACAGTCCGGTTGATACGGAATGGCAAACTGTCCGGCTGATTACCGCTTATAACGCGTATATGGAGGGGGACGCGCTGGATTTGAGCTATGTCAGTAACGCGTCATTTTACAGCGGGTTATTGCCGAAAATCGAAGAGCGGCGTTATACCAATAATTGCCCCCCAAGCTATGAAGACATGGTTTCCAGGGGGTATATCGACGGCAGCGGCAACGTTGTTCCCAATAATTATATTATGATATATCTGGGCGACTATGACCAGGCCTCCTGGATGCTGTATTGGCTGGGCGGCGATAGATTTGACGACCCCGCCCGCGGCGACATTCCCTGTAACTGGGCATTGATGCCAAACGCGGTTGACCGGGTTTCGGTGGCGTTGGATTATATGCGTCGCAACCAAAACAACAATGATGTATTTCTGGCCGGGGACTCCGGGGCTGGATATGTTCAGCCCACGCAGCTTTATGGTGACAGGGAGCCGTCGGGATATAGCAGCGGCGTGGATATTTGGCAGAAGCATTGCGAGAAATACTACCGCATGTTCGATTATTCGATAACCGGCTGGATTCTGAATGCTGGCAGCGGACAACTCAGTATCGGTGACGCCGATATTTACACGGATTACAGTGGTGACGGCATCGGTTTTAATGACGGCATCAGTGGTGCGGTTTTACGCGACAATGTGCCGGTAATAAGACGCCATAGCCCGGATTTGTATGATGATAATATTTCTGCCGACGCTTTGGGTTTGAGTTCCGGCACAGGGGTTAATTTCAGCTGGTATCGCAGTATTCTGCTGCATCCGCAAAAGCTCAAAGATTTAGAAAACGAATGTGCGGCCTTGGGCAATGATTATAAGTTCCTGGATGCCCAGGAGTTTTATTATCTCCTGCGTTATTATCTGGGCGGCGCTAACGTTTTTCGGGCGGCGTGGCTGGGTGATGATGTGGCCCGAATCAATCAGACGGGCGACCTGGTTAATGTGACGGTCTCGGTCAGGAACGACGCTTGGGACACCTGGAGTCGGGCGGACGGATATAAGTTATGTTATGCGATTGTACCGCGGGGACAGACTGTAACGGAGGGTGATTATCGCGAACTGGCTGAAGGCAGCCTTCCGGCAGGGGTGACGATATCCAATAATCAGACACATGATTTTCAGATGCCGGTTCAGATGCCGGCAGTTGCGGGTGACTATGATTTATATTTTGACGTGCTGAAAGAAGGGGGAGGAAATAATCTTCTTACCAACGGCAGTTTTGAGCAGGATTTCACCGACTGGCGTTATTTCGCGGTTAATGGCGCGACAGCCCAGTACGCGATAGTAATCGACACCTATGATGGTACTAAGGCCGCCCGAATGACGGTTACGGATGCTGGAGGCAGTCAGAGTGACCACGCGATTGACCGGGACAGTCATCGAATATCGGTTGAGTATGGCAATGAGTATAATATCAGATTCGCCAGTAAAAAAATCAGTGGGGCCTACACCAGAATTCACCTGACAATTTCAGAGTTTGATTCCGCGGGCAATTATATCTTTGAGTATGAAGCAGCGGTTTTTAATCCCGGTACCGCCAATTACGAAACTTTTGAATATAATTATTCAATTCATGCTCCGCAAACGAAATATATCAATATAGGATTTCGCGTGACTAATGCCCTGAGCGTTAAGACCGTGGGCAGTTATCTTGTAGATGCCGTGGAAATCAATGGTAAACAGTGGTTTAGAAACTGCGGAAATCTGGAGTGGAAAAAGAGCGTCAAGGTTCGGGATGACATTTATTCGGTCGATACCGATTCGGATGGAGTGCCGGATGTCCTCGAACAGACCCACGGTTTGCTTTACTGGCATCCCGATGACGGCCAGTGCGGCGATCTGGGCTATCTGACAGGTGATATTTCCGGTGCGAACGGCTTGCCTGATTGCATTGTTGACATTTACGATTTACAGGCAATGGCGGCTGATTGGCTAAATGCTTCCGGTAGTGAATATGGTTTATTAGATTTTTCGGTCATGGCCGAACAATGGCTGGAATGCAATGACCCGCAAAATGAAGACTGTTGGTAATCTTAAGTTTGGAGACAGAAGGATGATTAAAAAAAAGACCGCCTTTACGCTGGTTGAGCTATTGGTAGTTGTCGCGATTATCGCACTGCTGGTAAGTATACTTTTGCCGGCATTAGGCAAAGCCCGCGAGAAAGCCCGCGAGGTCGTTTGTGCCTCTAATTTTCGCCAATGGGGTATCGCAATCAATGCCTATTCCAATGATAACAATGGCAAAATACCCGCCTCGGTAAGATTGGGTGGCAAATTTGGAGGAGCTTTACCCAGCCTGATTTATATTGCCAGTTATGCCAAAGTAAACAATTTCGAAGATTACAGTGACCAGTTCAATATCCACACCATGGTTGAATATATGCCCGGCTTTGATTTTGACAATCATGATATTGACCCCGCATGGCATTGTCCAGCCAGCCGCATCAACGGCGAAGGCTTGTTTACGCAGTATCCAAATATTACCCTGGACACAGACCCCACAGCAATACCACTTTGGTGGTATCCGATGACCTATTCATATTATGGACGTGTTGATACCTGGGATAAAAATTTTTATGTTAATGCCCGCGAAGAACTTACCGGAGAAATGCTCAGAGGGGACCGCCTGTTGATGTCGGACACTTTGTATCGTTGGCACGACAATAATGGTTCATGGTGGTATAATCATGGCAAGAACGGCCCGTCAGTACATGACCAGCGCTGGGGCAATACGGTAAAATCCGGTACGCCTGATATTACCGGCACGAATCGCATGTTCGGAGATGGCCATGTGGAATGGAAGGCCGCCAATGAGTTTGATCCGGAGTTAATGGAATCGCTCGACCCTTCACTTTCACAGAGTTTCAACAGCAGTCGAGACACTTGTTTCTGGTGAGTAATTATCGGGGGATAATCGTTTAATTTTGAGTTTCAAAGGCCGGTTGGGTAGAAAGTCTGTTTGCCGGCTTTTCTGCCGGAACAAGCCTAAACGTTAGCGTGAAAGGATTATGACATGAAGCTATCGATTTGGATTATGGTTTGTTGGCTATTTGCTATGCCTCTGTTGGCCGCTGATGTTTCTTATACCGTCCCAGGTGACATTGCGGTTTTTGATGTCTGGAGATATTTCGACCAGGCAGGCATCGATACGATTGAAGAACGGGCTGACGCAATTTATTTCATTACAGCCTTGCAGGGAATTGTTAATCGTGATGAGCCGCGGTTATATCTATATGCCGCTTTGGCTTTGTTTGACGTGGAAACCAAACATTATTTCGAGGATGATTATCAAGGCAAGCCGGTAACCGAACTGGACCGTTACTGGTTTACATACTTCAAAAAGCAAGGTTATTTCAAAGGCCGAAAAATCAAACCCTTATTAACCCTTGAGGCGTTGATTAATGAATACCGTGGAGATGTGGCCGGTCTGGCACTGTGGGATATGAAGCTTCCCGCTGGTAGTAATGTGGCGATGATGGCGGCTGGTTGTGAAAATCTGCTGCCGATTAGCAGCGACCTGGAGGGCGGAAAGTTTTATAAGAAGGTTCGCCAGGCGGCCCCGTGGCTTGAGGTCAAACTGAATTTCTGCGGTATGTTTGACGGCAAAAAGGATGTAGTGGTTGACAGCCAGAGCTACCCGACTACCGGCAGCGCCAAAAATGATGCGTACAAATACGCAATCGAAAAATATCTCCGGCCCGGCCTGGCTAACTCTTATAAAATGTGGTTCAACTGCGATGCGTCAATGTGGGGCAAGTTTCGCAGTCATTATGCCCAGGAAGATTATGGTTTCCTCGGCGACCGCAATGAACTTCAGCAGAACGGTATGTATAACGGTGATTACTGGGTGGCTCAAAAAGCGTTCTTTTTCGACCTGAGCCCCTGGGCCGATTGCAAGCCTTTTGATGACCCTTCGCAACCTCTGGGGGCAGACAACAAAAGCTGGCACGACATTCTGGAAGTCTCATATGAGCATCGCCAGGGTGAATTCGGCGTAGTGGGTGGATTCGTGCCTTGGTGGATCAAGTACACTTCGCATAAAGGAGAAAAACACGCGGATGTGGAAACCGAGTGGGAGTTTGTGTCATTGTTGACTTCATATAACATGGCCAATGACGGTGACGCGGCTTTTGGAATTGCCAACTCTTCATTCTTTCAGCATTTGCCGCCAGTGAGCCGTCAGGAGGCAAAATTCCGCGAGCCTGACCCGATCGAATATGAAAGCGATACCACTTACATCGCTTTTTTGATGATGGATTATGACGGAAGCGCATGGACCAATCAGATGGTCACTTCGGTATATGATGACCGGGCTCGCGGCAAAGTGCCCCTCAACTGGGTAATTAACCCCGCACTCAATTATCGTATCCCTCATGCGATTAAATATATGTACGACAACCGCACACCAAATGATTTCTTCGGCTTCTCAGGAGATGGGGCCGCTTATATTCAGCCAGACAGCCTTTTCAATCGTAATGGCCGAATCAAGGAATCCGGGGCCAAATACTACGAACGTTTTGCTCATGAACTCAACGACCGGTACGGCATTGTGATAAACGCCTATTATATTGATGACACCTTCAGCAAAAAATGGTCGGAAATGGCGGCCTGGATTACTCCGCGGGGGTTTGGTTTTAATTGCCCGCTGGAAGCGAAACTGGTAGACGGTACTCCCGTAAGTTTCGTACAGATGTATCACATCGCTCAGACCCGCGAAATGAAAAAGCGAGTTATGCAACTTTATAAGGAATCCGCGGAAAATTCTCAGTATTCGGCAAATTTGAATGCCTTCCGCTGTATTCTGATTACCCCCTCGATGATATATGACGCGATAAAGGATGCCCAACGCAAATATCCTGCAGCCAAAGTGAAAATTATCGACCTTGCCAATTATTTCGATTTGCTGAAAACAAAAATTACCACACCAGTGGTGACACCTTATAGTGATTCAGATTCTGTCCAGGGTAGTCCGAGCCAAAGCTCCGGTCTGGTACCGACTATTGTTGCGGACGGAGTATTTGAAACCACCAAACACACCGGTACGGATTGCTGGGTAATTTCCGGAAAATCCGATTCTAAATTTATGTATTGTGCCGTCGATGCCGGATTCCGCAATTCATCAAAAAATTCGCTTGAGATTGAAATCGAATATCTCGATAATGCCGGAGGCGGTTTTACTTTACAGTATAATTCAAGTGATAAATCTCAGCCGGTGAATGGAGCCTACAAGCAGCATTTGGATGTTGTCAAAATGGCGGGCAGTGGTAAATGGCAGAAACATATCTTTGAGATAGATGATGCCTGTTTCGAAGCCCGTCAAAATGAACAGACCGATTTTCGTTTTGAAAATATCAGTGACAACGGGCTGTTTGTACGCAGTATTAAAGTTGCCAAAAAATAACCGGGCCGGGGAGGTTGCAATATCGGCAGATTCAAAAATCGTCCTCAGTCCGAATCCCACCCTAAGCAACACTTATTCCCTGCGATCACAATCCACTCACCAGGACAAACACCTTACAAGTCGTGGGACTTACTTTTTCGCATACCCGACACTATAAACTGATTGACATTTAGGCAAACAGAAGGTATCGTGCGTGTTCCTGCGTGAAACGAGTATTGGTACAATGCGCAAGAATATAGATTTTATCAGGAGCCATAATGGGTTATCTTAACAGCGTTGATTACACAATTATTTTTGTCTATTTTTCCATTTTGATTGGTTTGGGGATTTATTTACAAAAAAAGGCTTCGGCGAGTCTGGAAGATTATTTTCTGGGTGGTCGCTCTCTGCCCTGGTGGGCCTTGGGGATTTCGGGGATGGCTTCGTGGCTGGATGTTACCGGCACGATGATTATCACTTCGTTCCTTTTTATGCTGGGACCACGCGGACTGTTTATCGAGTTTCGCGGCGGAGCGGTTCTAGTGGCGGCTCTGGCAATGCTCTGGACCGGTAAATGGCATCGTCGCAGTCAGTGCATCACTGGTGCCGAATGGATGAAGTTTCGTTTCGGCGAAGACTTCGGAGGACATTTCGCCAGAATAGTCTCCGCCCTTGCCGCCGTGATCGGTACCATCGGAATGCTAGCCTATATGATTAAAGGCGTTGGCTTGTTTATGTCGATGTATCTGCCGTTTTCACCTTTGCTTTGTGCGATTATCCTGTTGGGAGTTGCGGCGATATATACCATGGCTTCTGGTTTTTACGGAGTCGTATTCACTGACATATTCCAGTCCGGAATCGTTATCATCGCGGTTATATGTATCTCATTTATGGCCTGGAACAAGGTTACCGATGGCGAGTCACTGGCCGTACTGGCCCAGGAAGTCACCGGCAACAGCCAGTGGATAACCTCATCACCACACTTGGAAACCGAAATGCCTGCCGGGTATGAGCAGTATCGCCACCTTTTCATGTTCGCCTTGTTTTATCTGATGCGTAATGTCTTTGGCGGGCTGGGCACCGGAGGAGAGCCCAAATATTTCGGCGCTAAGAATGACCGGGAATGCGGCACGTTGACATTTATGACAATTTTTTGTATAATGTTCCGCTGGCCGATGATGATGGCTTTTGCGGTTTTAGGACTGTTTATGGTCAAGGGAATGTTTCCCGACCACGCGGTTCTCCTGCAATGTGCCGACCTAATAAAAGCCAACGTCACTAACGTAACGGAAAATGACTGGGCCACAGTAGTCAGCAACATTGTGCATACGCCGGAAATGTACTCTGCCGAAATGGTCGAATCTATCAAACAAATGCTCGGCGAGGACTGGGTGAACAAACTTTATCTTATCGGTTTCCATGGAACCATCAATCCCGAAAGAATTTTGCCCGCGGTTGTACTCAGTGAAATTCCCATGGGAATGCGCGGCATGATTCTGGTGGCCCTCATCGCCGCGAGCATGTCAACTTTTGATACTACCGTTAATATGACCACCGGTTTTTTCACCAGAGATCTTTACCAGAGGTATTTTCGACCCCGGGCCCAAAATCGTGAGCTTATCACCGCCAGTTGGTTATTTATCTTGTTTGTGGTGGCGGTAAGTTTTCTTTTTGCTCATACCATCAAAAATATTAATGATATTTGGGGCTGGATTGTCATGGGCTTTGGCACCGGCTTGATGATTCCAGGTATTCTTCGTCTTTACTGGTGGCGTTTCAATGGTGGAGGTTTTGCGATTGGCACTTTGTGTGGCCTGGTCGCCGCGGTGGTACAGCGTCTATTCTGGCCGGAAATGGATGAACGTGTACAGTTTGTGGTGATGGCTGCAATCGGTCTGGTCGGTGCGATTTTGGGCACTTTTCTAACTAAACCGACTAAACCGGAAGTAATAGAAAATTTCTATAAAATTACACGACCGTTCGGTTTTTGGGGCAAACTGCCTGAGCTGCTTGATTCAAAAAAACGACAGGAAATGCGTAAAGAACACCGTTGTGACCTTCTGGCCCTGCCTTTTGCCCTGACCTGGCAGGTGTCACTGTTCCTGCTGCCCATGCTGATACTTATAAAATCATGGCAGGCCTGCGGGATAACCTTCGTAATCTTCTGTATCGCCCTGATGGGCCTCTACCTTGTCTGGTATAGAAATCTGCCTAAAGATAATTATTAACCTTTGACTAAACTGAAAGACTATGAAAAAAAGACCTTTATATTATGTTTTGAGTACCCACTGGGATCGGGAATGGTATCAGACTTTCCAGAATTATCGCTATCGCCTTGTTGACCTCATGGACGATGTGCTTGACGGCATATCTACCGGTGAGCTTAAAGGGCCATTCTATAACGATGGCCAGGTCTGCCTGATTGAAGATTATCTCGAAGTAAATCCGCACCGAAGGGATGAAGTGTCCGCATGTATAAATAATCGCCAAATCGCAGCCGGCCCTTGGTATGTTCTGCCTGACGAATTTCTGGTTTCCGGCGAAGCCATGATTCGCAACCTAAGGATGGGGTTTGACACAGTACGTGAATTGGGCGGCGAACCGTCTCGAACCGGTTTCCTCTGCGATATGTTCGGACATATCAGCCAGATGCCCCAGATATTAAAGGGCTTTGGCATTAACAACGCTTTTATCTGGCGCGGGCTCAATTTCAAAAATCGTAACATTATTTGGGAAGGCGCCGACGGCAGCCGTGTTTATTCACATGTTTTTGGCAATGATGGCTATGGTGATTTTGCGATTATTACCCGAAAGGCTGCTCAGGACCAGTATCTTGATTTCTCTCCGAAGGATTTCGCTAAATTGCTGGAAGAGTATTTACAGTTGGAATCAGAAAGAAACGCGATTCTACCCATCCTGCTTTTTGATGGCCTGGACCATCAGTGCTGGGACCGTCGGGCTTACCAGGAATTATTCAAACTGCTCGAAAAGGATGAACGTTTTGAGCTTCGACATACCAGCCTGGATGAATATGCGAATACTATGTTGACGGAGTTTTCCGCCGTCAAAAATGTTGTCAAAGGTCAATTACGTAAAGTTGCCGAGGATTACACCACTAACGAATGGCTGATTACCGGGGTAGCTTCCAGTCGGGTCGATCTAAAGCAGGATAATACGGTTTGCCAAAACAGTTTGTGCCACTGGGCTGAACCGTTTTCGTTGCTGGCGAATCTCTTAACAGATAAACGCTACCCCACCGGCTTTTTGAATGTCGCCTGGAAATGGCTCATAAAAAATCATCCCCATGATTCCATTTGCGGTTGTAGCATTGACCAGGTCCACAAGGACATGGAATTTCGTTTCAGCCAGACTTCGCAAATCGCCAATCGGCTTACCACGGAGGCATTAAAAAGCATTGCCCTGGAAACCGAAACCAAAATTGATGACCATAAACTGAAAGTGGTAGTCTTCAATCCTCTGCCGCAGGGAATGGACGAAGTCGTTGAGCTTGATTTGCAAATACCTGTAGATTGGCCTTGCTTCCACGAGTTTTTTGGGTTCGAGAGCAAGCCAACCTTTTTAATTAAAGACCATAAAGGAAATATAATTGAATACCAGAGGATTGCCCAGCAGCTCAATCATAAAAACCTGGTTACCTTCCGCACCAAAACCCCTGATCTTTATGATACTACTGAAGTAAAAATAGCCCTGGAACTAACCATCCCGGCTTTGGGCTACACCACTCTGATAATCGAAAAAGCCCAACCTAAACAACCGGTAAGGCATTCAAATTGCTCTCAAATTGCCCATAGCGGTAATTGCCTGGAGAATGAATACCTCAAAATCACCGTGGGCGCCAGTGGCACCGTAAAACTTCTGGATAAGCGAAATGGCCAGATATATGAAGACCTGCTGATCTTTGAGGATAATGCCGATATCGGCGATGGCTGGTATTATGGCATCGCGGTAAACGATGAAATATATAATTCCTATCACTCACCCTGCCAGATAGCGGTTATTGCCAATGGCCCGGAACTGGGCCGCTTAAAAATACAAAGCACTCTTAAATTGCCCGGAAAATTTGACTTCTCAGTAATGCGACGCAGCTCAAAGACGGTAGAATTTACCATTAACAGCTATCTCACTCTTCGTAAAGGTGCGGACAAACTCGAAGTCGAAACATTAGTTGACAATAATGTCTGCGATCATCGCCTGCGGGTTTCATTTCCCACAGCCGCCAACACCGAAAACTACCTGGCTGACAGCCTGTTCGATGTGATTGAACAGCCGGTAAGTTTGCCCCCTGATAATTATAAGAAAAAGGAAATTGATACTGACGCTAAACCCCAATACAGTTGGACCGCAATCTCAGATAATAAACGAGGCTTGGCAATTGTCAGCACCGGCCAATACGAAAGCGGGGTCACGGACGAGCCCGCCAAACCCATCAAACTTACCCTGTTCCGTTCGACACGCAGAACGGTTATGACCAACGGCGAACCAGGCGGACAACTATTAAAGCCACTTTCATTCAAATACAATATTATGCCTATCGAAGGAAAAGCGGACAGACTCAAAATCTATAACGAAGCCCTAAAACTTGCCACCGGAATCAAATCCTGCCAACTGAGAAATCAGGATATTACCGTGGCAAAACCGACCGGCAGCCTGCCCCCCTGCCAGGGAATCATTAATTTGACCGGCGCAGTTATGAGTAGTTTTTCGATGATAGGTGACAAATGCGAATTGCGATGTTTTAATCCCTCGGATGAGCAATCTCAGGTATCGATCGAGTTCCTCGAACCGAAATTCGTCAGGAGGTTCCAGACGGCAGTTAAATGCGATCTTGATTTCAAAAAAGAACTGAATCTGAAAATAACCGCTGGCAAACTCGACACAAAAGCAAAACCAAAAGAGATTACAACAATCGTGTTTGGAACAAATTAAGAAACGATGTAGTTGTCAACCGAACGTAATACCATTTCGTAACATTTTAGCCAAGTGAAGCAAATTCTATAGCTTTCGGGTTGGCTTGTGCAAAAAAAAGACAAAAAAACTTCAAAATATTAAGATAGGCGATTTGCGCTATTGTGTGTAATGGTTTATAGTATCGGCATGATGAAGCCGAATGCTGAACAGACTATCGCCGACCTGGCCTTAGAGCAGGAATTGACTGCGGAACAGGCCAAAGCTATTTTTGCTCAGGGTGAAGAGGCGGTGGTTTTTGTTTTGCTGAGACTGTCGAAACTGGCAGCGGAAAAAACACAAGGTACGTTAGTTGCCGGCAGTCCGGCTGATCCTTCGTGTCCCTCAGGTCAGAAGCCGGTTTTTGTCAAGCCGAACAAAACAGATAAAAAACGCGGCAAAAAGTTTGGCCGTAAAAAAGGGCATCAAGGTACTCGCCGCAATCTGCCGACCCAAATAGACCGCACCGAAGAACATCGCGCTTCATGTTGTCCGGACTGCGGCGGCGAACTGAAAAAATGTTCCGGCACACGTGAACGAATCATCGAAGACATCCCGGAAGATGTTCGCGTTGAGACGGTAAAGCATGTTATTCATCGCGACTGGTGTCCGAACTGTCGCAAGGCGGTTGAGCCGATCGTAACCGATGAGTGGTCGAACAAGGAAGCTCAGCGGTTGATTAAGCGTTTGAAACGCCATCATGATGAGCGTGTTTTCTACCCTGAAACAACGCGGCCTAAACCCGGTTGCTACCATCAAAAAAGCCCTGCGAACATACATCAAAACCGGCAAATTACCAAAACTCGCGGAGTTCTCTGCTTCACTTGGCTAAAGTGTTACGAAGATTTTGAGGTCGCTTTGGTTGATTAGATCGTCGCTGTTGAGGTCTGCGGGGTTTTGGGCGAGGAGGCGAACATTGTCGAGGTAGAAAGTTGCCGTGGTCTGGTTCCAGGGGCCGCTGACCTGAAATATGTTTATTGAACTTAGTGCTTCGTGTCGGCTTGCGTTGCCCCAAAAGAGGGTTCCGTTGTTTTGGCCGTCGAGTTGCCAGGAGAAATGTCGCCAACCGATAAAGCCTCGCGTGATGTCCTTATAATAGAGGAAACCGTTTTTTATGGTTCGTTTTTTAGAAATACAGAAAATGGTTGGTGAAAGTTCCTTGTCCGCCGCCATATTTTATCTGTTGTCGCGGCAACATTTCACTGAAGCGTTTGAATTCAACTGAACCGTCGAGATGGCCGACATTGGAGCCGGCACTGGGGTATTCATCGGCTGGAGCACCTTGGGCAACCGTTCCGGCCTTATAACCGAACGAAGTATGCATCATACTGAATTGTCCTGTATCCAGTATCCAACGAGCAGCATCGCTCATCATCACCAGGGAGCCTTTATCGCTAACGTTATCAGGGGATAGATATTTTACCGCGATGGGGTTGACGTTGTTCCACTCCCATTGCTTGTTTTCGAATCCAGCCCAGTAGGCATAGCCCAACCGCACCGTCCATCGTTGCGGGGTTACGCTCCAGCCATGGATATATGGCTTGTATTCTGATCCGGAAGAGCTGGGTAAAAGGATTCCGTTATATGGCCCTTCTTTGTTTTCGGATTCCGGGCAAATGAATAATTGCCTTAGGGCACCGTCATGTAAATCTTTTGCTATACTGTCTACTTTGTCGGTGTCTAGCGGCTCTTCTCCGGAATAGTTTCCACTGATGTCTGTTAAGCCAGAACCGATGTTGAAATAATCTTCGACTGCCATAGAAATTGCATCGTCGTAATCAAAGTCCGTTCCTCCCCATTTGCCGTGGATGCCGCCCTGGGGCAGTTTGCCGTTTTTTTGACCATTGGCAAACACTAATGCCCCCATGATGATTTGCCGCATACGCGTGGCGCAGACTACTTTTTTTGCTTGTCCGCGGGCCTGGCCCAGTGCCGGTAAGAGTATTGATACCAGCAGGGCTATGATGGCCACTACTACGAGAAGCTCTACGAGAGTGAATGCCTTTTTTTTAATTATCATTACGTTGCTCCTATGCAAAAAACTACTCCACAAATTACGAATCTCCATTTGTAAAACAAACAAAAGTAGCGGCATCGGGTCCAACGGCCTATCAAGAAATGGTGACCGTGTTACCAGTTTAATCCCTTTTTTACTTTTTTAGGGCACTATGATTACTGCCGCAACTATTGCGTATCACCAGTTCGGTTCCAAGCATAATATCGCGTGGAGGCATATCAGGTTCTTTGATCCTGCTGACCATTGTTCGTACTGCTTCGGCACCGATTGCCTGTGCTGGCTGGCGCATGGTTGTTAGCGATACCGGCAGATAAGAACAAAGCGGCTCATCGTCAAAACCGACGATGCGAATATTTTCAGGTATCTTCAGGCCCATATCGAGCACCTGTCGCATAATAAGGCCCGCTATACGGTCATTAACGCAAACCAAGGCTTCGGTATCGGTTTCTGACATTAGTTTTCGAGCTGCTTCCTTGTCAATACTGACGTCGCGACTGTCCAAAGGCTTGACCGCGAAATGGTGGACGCGTTCTTTTTCTGGCGGGATACCATTTCTAATCAGGGCATTTTGGTAACCGCGAATTCGGTCGTTAATCGCTGAAGCATGGGCAGGACTTGAAACAAAGTCTATTTTTTGACAGCCTGAATCAATTAGATGTTGAGTCAGGATGTCAGCGCTGCGCTCATTGTTAATTCCGACCAAATCAAATTTACTGCGTTGTGGTCCTTCGTGAATATCACGGTCAAGCAGAGTAACTGCAATTCCGGCATTATCCAGAGTTTCCGCGATTTCGGCGTTGACATGCATGTATTTTGGGGGCAGTTCCAAGGGAAGGAAGAATACGCCTTTGACCTGAATACCGATTAACTGATGGCAAATAGTCCAAGCGTGGTCAATAATTTCCTGGTCGTTTCCGGAGGGAAGATCGTTCATTAGTAACATATGTTCGTAATGATTTGCTGTTCGAGATATTTGGGATACTACTACACTAAAGAGGCTGACGAAATGGTGGAAATCACCAGGTTCGACAGAAAGCCTTGGTACGAGAATCCCAAGTTTTTGCCCGCGGGAGGGGTCTGCTTGCTTAACAAAGGTGCCGGCGCCGGGCTTACGCTGGATTAGTCCATTTTTCTCTAGTTTTTGAAGGGCTTTGCCGATGGTGGGTCTTGAAGCATTGAAACTGTCAGCTAATTGATGCTCATTCGGCATCTTTTCGCCGGGGGAATATTCCTGTGAGAGTATTCGATTGAAGATAGTTTCGTAGATTTGTTCGTGCTTTACTTTTTTTTCTCTTCCGGCAACCATTTGGTTTTTTCTACTTAAGAGTTTGCGGTTTAATGTGTTACGACTAACTTACTGCAAATTGTATAGGCTTTTATTTGCTTGGCAAGGCTAATTATTCATAATTTTCAAAGTTTGTCAATAAAAATAGTTGACAAAGATTAGGAAACTGCTAATATTTAACTTGTCAGATACAGCAAGGTGACCACGGGTCTTTCGGCGGCCTAACGCAAAGTCAGTTTCGAGATATTAATGGAGTGTTTTGTAATTTTCTGGGTTGTGAATAATCGGTGATGTAGCCGTTTGATGTGCCACAACCTACTATTATGTCATCCTATTTGAGGAGGAAATGTTATGGTGAGAAGTATTTTAACGAGTGTGTGCCTTTTGATGGTGCTGTTCGGAGCAGCAGGCCCTGCCTTGGCAGTGAACATCTGGGTTAATAATGCTGCTAATGGCAATTGGGCCGATGGTGTTAATAACTGGACCGACGGTGTGACTCCGGCTACCACCGATGCTTGGTTGATCTCTCCGACCGTTGGTACAGCAGTTATTAGTGGCGGTTCAGCCGAAACCGTGGCTGCCTATATGGTTGTGGGTCAAGGTCAAAGCGGAACGACTGATCTGGAAATTCGCGACACATCTTCGTTGAATGTTGCTGGCGGTCCCATCTATATGGGTAATGGTAGCAATATTGATGCTGTTGGTGAGATTCGTCTGAGGGATTCGGCCAGCTTGACCGTGAATGGTTTTATTGATATGGGACAGTTCCCTAACTGCAAGAATAATGTTTACGCATCTGGTTCCAGTAGCCTTAATGTTCCCGGAGGTCTTTTTGTTGGCAATAATGTTGGTACGATTGGTGTACTTGACTTGTCTGGGAATTCGGTAACCAGCACCGGCTCGGTCATCGTTGGGCAACAAGGCTACGCGACTTTGGATGTTAGCGAGAATGCAGTTTTGAACGTTGCCAGCAATCTCAATATCGGTAATTATATTGCCGCCTCTACCGGTATTGCGAATATTAGTGGTGGTACTATTACATCTGACACTTTTCTGGTTGGCGGTCTTGGCAGCGGTACTTTGAATATGTCTGCCGGTGTGATTAATGTGGCGGGTGAATTTTCGGTCGCTGGCGGTGACAACTTTGGTCATGTCCAGTTGGACGGTGGAACAATTACTGCTGCGGAACTTGTACTAAATACGGTTGGTACCATGCAGATTACCGGCGACGGAATGATGATTCTTGAGGGCGCGGACTGGACTATCGAAATGGAAGATTATTTGTTTAGTGGTCAGTTGGATGCTACGGTCCGCTTTGACGGGGCCAACACTGTCTTGACGGCTGTGCCTGAACCAGCAAGTCTTATGCTGCTGTCTCTGGGCGGGTTTCTGATTCGTCGCAAGAAAGCTTAATTGGTTTTAGTGATAGATGTTATTGATGCTGGGGTCGCCTCCGGCATCAATAACTTTTGCTGTGTAGTAAGTGGTTTTCTAATAGAATCTGTTCTGGTGATAATTTGGCTCCCGGTGTTGGGCGTCGTCTGATGATGTCTGTTCATTTGTTTTGAGGAGAAGAACTATGAACACAAAAAAACTGTCATTATCGTTTTTGTTGGGTTTTGTTCTTGCTTTTTCCGGGTCAGTTTTTGCGGCGGACATAACCTGGGACGGCCTGGGTGTTGACCACAGTTGGCATACCCCGGAAAACTGGGTTACAGATCAGGTTCCTCATGATCCTAATGGGATCGGGGTAGATTCTGCCTGGATTGATACGACTTTGGATCCGGTTACTACCAATAACCCGGTTTGCAGCCAGGCGGCTACGATATCTTACCTGGTAGTGGGCGGCGGTGCCGGTTCCGCTGACTATCCTCTGGAGGTTGTTTCCGGCGGAGATATAAGAACTAACAATAATCATGTTTTTATCGCCAATGGTGCCGCCGCAACTGGTAAGGTTGTGATGACAGGTGGGCAAATAATCGCGACTGGTGCTGGCCAGATTGTTGTTGGTCAGAACGGGACGGGGATTCTAGAAGTTGGCGGCGATGCTTATATCGAAGGTGATGTGGTACAGGTGGGGCAGTTGACAGGTTCGACTGGAACTCTCACCATAAGCGACAACGGTTATGTCAACAGTAGATACTGGGTTGCTATAGGTCACAATGGTGCTGGCACTTTGCAGATGAATGGCGGGACGTTATATGTGGCTGATGGTCAGAGGCTAATTGTGGCGGTTGCCTGGGCGACCCCGCAATTTGGTCATATTCAGCTTGACGGCGGTATTATCAATGTTGACCAGATGGATATGGGAGATATCGGCACGTTGGATATTCGCAATGATGGAATAATTATTTTCCGTAACGGTATGTCATTGGTGCCTTCTCTTGAGACTTTAATTGGTGAAGGTCGTTTTACAGCTTATGGCGGTCGAGGTGAGATTATTGTCGAAGACGTTGGCGCCGAGACTCACATTTACACTCAGCCTTTAGATTTGGCCAAGGCCTGGTCGCCAACGCCCGGTAATAAGGCTTTGTTTTCCGTATTAGAAGCCGAAACGCCGGTGCTGTTTTGGAAAAAGGGCGACAATGCTGTTTCGCACGACGTGTATTTTGGTGACGATTTTGATGCTGTTGCTGCTGCGGACAATACTGATTTAAGTGGTATCTATCGCGGCAATCAGCTTGAAGATCCTAATAATCGGTATGTTGTTCCTGATACGCTCCAGCTAGGTGAGACTTACTACTGGCGTATTGATGAAGTTAATGGTGACAGCAGTATTACTACTGGTTCGGTCTGGAGTGTGTCTATTGAGAGTTTCTTTGGTATTGAAGACTTTGAAGACTACGGCAGTTCTTCAGCCTTACGGGGCATATGGAGCAGTTCGGTAATTTACCTGAACACCGCTATTGATGACGATAAGGTCATGGAAGTACGTTATAATACCTCTGCAAGCCCGTTTAAGACCGAAACCTCCCGCAGTTTTTCGGGCTCTGATTCGAACTGGACCGCTAAAGGGGTTCAGGCCTTGAGGCTGAACTTTAGAGGTGACCAGAACACCGAGCCAGTTTCTATGTATGTTACTCTTTCCGATGGTACTAATAGTGCTTCGGTGAATTATGATGGCGAGATGTCTGATTTGCTGCAATTTGCCTGGCAAAGCGGATGGACCAACTGGGATATTGACCTGGACGATTTCGCGAATGTTAATCCCGCCAATATTATGCAAATGACCATTGGTTTTGGCGATGGTGCCGGTGCTGGTGGTTCGGGCAAGGTCTATTTCGATGACATTCGTCTGTATGTTCCACGTTGTTTGTCGTCAAAGCTCCCCGGCGATATTGCTCTGGGTGATTGTTTTAGCGATATGTATGACTTTGCGGTTTTGGCCGCCGACTGGATGGAGACGGGCTATCAGGTAACTTCTACGCCAACTTCTGCGGTCCCGGTTTTGTATTATACCTTTGATGAGACTACAGGGACTAATGCTGCTGACTCTTCTGGCAACAATTATGATGGCACTGTCAGTGATGGTCAATCGACTCACTGGAATGCTTCTGGTTATATTAATGGCTGTTTTTACTTTAATGGTTTTGTCGCACTTGACGTTCCGCCGGATTCTTTGCATACCATCAGTGACCAGGTGACGATTTCTTTCTGGTCCAATGGTGATGCCTCGCAGCCTGCCGCATGTCGTTTGCTCCATGCCGCTGACATGAATAGTGGAAGTGCTGATCAGGTGATTATGGTTTCGCAGCCTTGGAGTGATGGTGATATTATCTGGGGCACCACCAGTGAAGGCAGTAATTGGACTCGGTGGACGGCTGAACATGCTGACGATATCAAGGGCGTCTGGACGCATTATGCTTTTGTTAAGGATGCCAATACTGGTTTTATGGGCATTTACCGCAATGGCGAATTGGTTCAGTCAATCGAAAATGCTACTGTGTTAATGAGCAGTAGCACGACAGATTTTCATCTTGGTTCCAACTTCCTCGGTACGGCAGATTATCATATTGGCAGGCTTGATGAGTTCAAGATTTTTGATGTGGCCCTTTCGCATGCCGAAATTATGGATCTTGCCGGCGTGAGTGGAACTATTACTGTTCCGCTTAATTCATCTGCTGATGTTGACGAAGATGGCGTTGTTGACTTGGACGACTTACAGGAAGTACTTGCTGTATGGCTCACAGAAGTCGTCTGGCCGTGATTAAAGGGTTTGACTTTTGGTAAAATTAACAGGCGCCTCCCGGCGATAATTTATTGAACTTCTGTATTGCCTCAGTTGGAAATGGACAAATCCTTTCACGATTAACTCTTAAACTTGCCTTCGGCAAGAGGTTTTTAAAGGCATAAGAAGGCTCTGAATTGTCTGCGGAACGCCTCATACCTGGGGCGGCAGGTGTATAACTGCCACCCCCACGACAATTCGTCGCCTTGGTCTGGCTACAGGCGGAAACCGCCGAGCTTATCCAGGACTATCTCAAAAGCAAACTTCCCCAAAGCCCCAGCCTTTGACCTGCCCAGTAAATACAACATGGCCCGGATGCTCAAAAAAGACCTTCTCGAAGCGGATATTGCCCCCGCCGACCACGGCAGCGGCAAGCTCGACTTCCACGCTCTGCGACACAGCTTCGGAACCTTGCTGGCGGCGGCGGGTGTTCACCCCAAGGCAGCCCAGGATTTAATGAGACACATTCTGATATTAACCTGACAATAACACGATATACCCATACTTTGCTGAGGCAAAGGCAAAGTGCTATTGATACTTTGCCCGACTTCCACGACCCCGCCCAGGAATCCTAAAAGCGGACCGGGACCGATGACACTGATTTTGACGGGAAAGCCGCGTGCCAAATTTCTGCCAAATTGGACGCAAAACAATGTAATTCAGCGGAACTCAGCGGAGAATTAACTGGGGACGATAATCGATACCAGCATATCACGAAAAAGGCCCTAGAGTGCAATATAATGCATTCTAAGGCCAAATCAAAAAATACGCCCGACAGGATTTGGACCTGTGACCTACTGATTAGAAATCAGTTGCTCTATCCGGGCTGAGCTACGGGCGCATGGCGATATATTATCGCTAACTCCAGCTTTTGCAAGGCTTTTTTGCGGTTTATCCTATTACTTATTATCGCAGATGCTCGGCGACTTTTTGGGCATCGGGCTTTTTGATTACTCCACGTTCGGTTATCAAAGCGGCGATATATTCGTGCGGGGTCACATCGAATGCCGGGTTGTAGGTCTGGATGTTTTTTGGGGGCGATCTGTAAGCCGCCGGGGTGGGTTATCTCCCGCCCGTCACGCTGCTCAATGGGGATACAACTGCCGTCGGGGATGCTCTGGTCAAACGTACTGGAAGGGGCAGCGATATAAAACGGAACACCGTGGACCCGGGCCAATACCGCCAGGCTGTACGTCCCGATTTTATTGGCGGCATCACCGTTGGCAGCGATGCGGTCGGCACCGGTAATAATCAGGTCAATCTTGCCCAGACTCATCAGGTGACCGGCCATGTTATCACAGATTAGCGTCACATCAATACCGGCCTTTTGCAGTTCCCAGGCCGTCAGTCTCGCCCCCTGCAAGAGCGGCCGGGTCTCGTCGGCATAAACTCTAAAATTACGGCCCTGCTCATGGGCAGTGAACATCAAGGCCAGAGCGGTACCATAATCCGCCGTTGCCAGGCCGCCCGCATTGCAATGCGTCAGCACCGTCGAACCTTCGGTAATCAGCCCGGCACCGTTACGCCCCCATCGCCCGGCACATCTCGGCGTCCTCATCATAAATCGCCTGAGCTTCCCGCAGCAGCCGCTGTTTAAGCTCACGCGTGGTCAGGGCCTCAGATTGTTCAGCCGTCCACAACATACGGTTCAGGGCCCAGCTCAGGTTCACCGCTGTGGGACGGCTCTCGGCCAGATGGACGCAGTCTTTTTCCAGCTGGGCCCGGGCCTCAAATACCTCGGCATCGTCGGGCACCTTCTGCAAACCCAGTACCGCGCCATAACCGGCGGCAATACCGATAGCCGGGGCACCCCGCACGACCAGTCGCTTAATCGCGTCATACATGGCGGGGACATCTTTAATCGCCACCCGCTCATAACTGACCGGCAGCAACGTCTGGTCAATCATATCGACATAGCCGTTATAATCGCCTACCCATTTGATGGTCTCGACGGGCATGATTAAATTTCCTGTTGGAGTTTGCGGTCCTTTTCAGCTACGCCGTCGGCCAGCTGCTTTTTGTACTTAACGAGCTTGCTCGCCAATTTGTGGTCAGAAAGGGCCAAAATCTGCAAAGCCAGAATAGCCGCGTTTTTGGCACCTGCCGCACCAATACCCACGGTCGCTACCGGCACTCCCGGAGGCATCTGTACCGTCGAAAGCAAAGCGTCAATACCCTGCAAACTGCCCGAAGCCATCGGCACACCGATTACCGGGACAGTGGTATGAGCCGCCAGCACGCCCGCCAGATGAGCTGCCATACCCGCAGCCGCGATGATAACCTGCAAACAGTTGTCCACCGCACTGCGGGCGATTTCGACGGTATTATCCGGGTTGCGGTGGGCACTGGAAATCGTGGCATAATAATCTATGCCAAACTCACGCAGGGTCTCGCCGCAAACCTTCATTACCGGCCAGTCGCTGTCGCTGCCCATTACAATCGCCACCTTAATCGCTGTCGCCATAAAACTCTCCTATCGCGTTTTTGCTCGTCGGGCCGGTAAAACGCCCAGCCACCTGTCAAATTGACCATTCGGCCTATCGCAACTATAATACCGCAGATGACTGACAATGACAAACCCAACTTTGCCCGCCTAAGGGAGCTTATTAAAGAATTCCCCACTACGCCCGGCGTTTACCTTATGAAAGACGCTGACGGGCGGGTGCTTTACATTGGTAAGGCCAAAAACCTCCGCGGCCGGGCCGGGAGCTATTTTCAGCCCTCGGCGGACCTGATGCAGTCACGCGGACCCCGAATCGCCGAATTAGTGACAAAAGTGTCGGATATCACCTCCCTCGAATGTGACACCGAAGTAGATGCCATCCTCAACGAAGCCCGACTCATCAAGGACATCCAGCCGCCTTACAACACCCGTCTAACTGACGACAAGACCTTCCCCTACCTCGAAATCACTACCGGCGAGGATTTTCCCGGCGTCTATATCACCCGTCAGCCCAGCTTGCAGGGCAGCAAACTTTACGGACCGTTCACCAGCGTTGCCGAACTCCGCCGGGTACTCCAGGTTCTCCAGCGGGTATTCAAATTCCGTACCTGCACCCTCGAAATTGACCAGCACAACCAGAACCGCCGCTTTTTCCGCCCCTGCATCCTCTACAATATCCAGCAATGCACCGGCCCCTGTGGCGACAAGATCAGCCGTCAGGAATACCGCGATGACCTTAAACGCTTCCGCCGCTTTTTGGAATCCAAACGTTCAGTTGTACTCAAACAGCTTACTGAGGAAATGCAGCAGTTGGCCGCCGACAAAAAATACGAACAGGCAGCACACATCCGCGACGAAATCAAGGCCCTGCACTCACTGGCCGACCGCGGTGATGTCGATGAACACGTTCAGCCCGAACTGTTCGCCGTAGACCCCGCCGAGGGGGCTGGACCGACTGGCCCAGATTCTCGAAACACCCACACCCGTCCGCGTTCTCGAAGCGGTTGACATCGCCCACATTATGGGCCCAGGAAGCCGTCGGCTCGTTGGTCTGTTTCATTGACGGCAGGCCGTTCAAGCCTGGCTATCGACGCTTCCGCATCAAACAGGTGCAGGGCATCGACGATTATGCCATGATTAAAGAAGTGCTCCGCCGCCGCTATCGTAAGGCTGGGGAACATGGAGAGCTTTACCCCGATGTGATTCTCATCGACGGCGGCCTGGGACAGCTTCATTCCGCTCTGGAAACATTCCAGCAAATGTCGGTTCAGCCGCCCATGGTGGTATCACTGGCCAAGAAAGAAGAACTCATCTATACCCAGGCCCGCAGCGAACCGGTTCGGCTGGAAAGAAATGACCCGGCCCTGCGACTTTTGCAATATCTACGCGACGAATCCCACCGATTCGCCCAGCACTATCACCACATCCTGCGAAAAAAACGCACGCTCGAAGGATAACCCGCCGAATCCAGCCGCCAACAGACAACAAAAGCCGAGCCGCATAAGCGGACGGATAAGACCACCAAAACCGTTATGTACATAAAAAACACCGTCCCGGCGGCAGCTTCTTGCGTAACAAGCGGCTGGTCTTCGCCCTCTACGATATGATTGAACGTTTGAGCAACACGCCCTCACACCTGCCGCTGAATAAAAACCCTCAGCCCAAGGCCGAAACCAAGCCGTTCACTCTTGCCTTATGCCTTCTTCGTCAGTGCGATACGCACCTTAGGCGTCACGGTCTATCAGCTCAGCCATTTCGTAAGCATCTTCGGAGGCCGCTTCGGCCAGCGTTGAGCTATTCCCGGAGAATATCCCCCAGGCAGGTCTTCTTCTCTCTCCAGCAGCAGAAAGAGAGCTTTGTCCCAAAGATCGGGACGTTTTGAACGTTCAACCTCGGTGCATTTTTCGCACTTCTTGCCAGAAGGGGCAGTGCCGCTGATTACTTCCGGTTCGACTCTGGTTTCATTCTGGGTAGTCATGGCTTTAGCATCCTTAGTGTCTCTGGCTCTCTCGCCCAAGGAGCACAAAAATACAACTGTGTTTATTATAACCTTTCAGGCCTTAAAAGTCACTACGTAAATTCACAGTCTACCCAATGCTGATTTCGGTTCTGGGGAAATTTTTTATTCCAGGATGGCTATCATGCTCGACCTCACAACCGCAAGCATTTTTCCTATCTCACTTAATATTATTGAACATATCCACGAAAAAGCAAGTTAGGAAATTGCAAAAATCAGCCCCTTTTACTCTCAAACACCCCCAGAGAGCCATTTTTTGACCTCATTAAAATGGTTTAACAGATAAACCCTTGCCGCTAAAAATCTTAACAATTTTTCACGGCAAAGCGATCAAACTCTGGTTCAAAGGCACCGCCTCGAAATGCCGGGCTGGGGGATATTCCACTTCAAAGACAGAAACTGCATTTGGTCCACAAACACCGGGCATATCCGCCCGGCCAACCATGCTTGATTTCCTCCTTCTGTGACATCAAAACTAAACGATTCACCCGACAGTATGCGCTTACGACCTTCAAAGTATGTTTCAAGAAAATACCTTGCCATACGCCGTTATCTTATGCGGTTCGGGCAAACTGTCCTCATTACTGTAATCGTTTACTTTCTGTGCGGGTGCCACAAACTCTATGTCCAGCCGCTTACAGAACAGACTGCTCAGCTCCTTGCTATACTGGATAGTCTCCGGTGTCCTGCCGAATCGATTCGGCCACAGGCGTCCCATGAAAACGCACCGGCCCTTCAAAGCTCAGCCGCCGCGCCAGACCGTCATAAGCCATCTCCTTATCAAATCGAATATAAGTATAGCTCGGCCCGCGATTCATTAGATTGCTGGCAGCCAGACTGTCAACCGAAGCCTGCCCCGAACGCTCAGCCGCCGAAACGATAATCCGTCGCATCCAGCCAGCCTGCCCCCTGAGCGGTCAACCGTCCCAGGTTATAATCGTAAAATAATTCCGCGGCTTCCATATTCATGCAGTCCAGAAGCTCGCCGTTTTTCGGATCGTACTCCTTGCTCGCTATCCGAACCGCCGGCCCCTTGGCGTAAAGACTGCTCAACTTCTGCCGCGTGAGAATATTACCCGACTCACCGCTTTGTTCAACACCGCTTTGACCGTCCTGAAGATTAACCTCAACAACCGGACACGCCAACTTCCGTCACCCGATGCCCGAATCGCTCTTCTGTTCACCTGGGCATTTACCTTTCGCAAGGTTATCCGCTTACCCTGTTCGCTGTAACTGGCGCTTTCCTGCCACGCTATCTTAATTGGCAGAGGTACGCCAGTTCCCGGCCCGCAAGGTCAGAGCTTATCAAATGCTCCAGGTGGCCGCTGCCGACAACCTCAAAAAACCCTGCGGTTCAAATCGGCTTTGATTTGCGAACCGCTCAAAGCACCCTGCTGCGCCAGCCCCACAATTCGAGCCGGCTGACCTTCAACGACACACAACCGACTGGAATTATCAATCTCAGCGACATCACCGACTATCTCAAAATTCTCAACTTTAGAGGTCAGTCTGACACACCATTTTTCCCCTGTATAACCGCCCGACTCACGTCCTGCCTTGCTGAGAATCTGCCCCAGCCGCTGCTTTCGTCTGTGTTTCTGCTCCTGCCCCGGATGGCCAAATCCCCGCGAATTCAGCACCATACTTTCCGCGGCCTCGATAGCGAACTCATCGTATCCGCCTTGATATTACCCAGGAACGCAATTCCTTGATTTTTGACTTGCCCTGCGAATCCGCACTCAAACACACGCCGCCAGCCGTTCACAAGGCAAACTCACGTCCCGCCCCGCCATCCTGCCCCCACGTCCATCCTCACCCCGCCCGACAGCTCGATTGTTTTCGGTAGAGGATTAGCCTCACCCGCCACATACATAAATTCCAGCTTGCCCTTATTCGCCCGGGCCTGTCCCTGGGCGTACCGACCGTCAGCAGACCTGCGAATTCAATCCATTCCAGCCGAGCCGAAGCATTTCCTGCGCCGGGAACTATCCGCGCCGTCAATCTATCACGATAATCTATCCGGGCGGTTGGTTGCTCGCCACCGCCAAGTCCGGCCCGTCACACCTCGGCAACCGTCCCCATTATACCCTCAGACAGCATTACCTGCCCCGGCCCGAAAAACGTCGCCAGATTATCCGCCAGATTTATCCGCCACCTCACGCTCAGCGGTAGCGTACTGTTCAGGGCGAAAGCTGCAAACGCCACCGGCTCGGTACTCGCTTGCAGACTTACTAACTGGTCGGCATTGCTATACCGGATTATCTCCGCCCGGGCCAGAGCATTACCTGCGAATCGATACACGCTGGCCTGCCGCGGGCGATAAACTCAGCCGCGTCCCCTCCGAATCCGGCAGAATATCCTCAACCGCCGTTATCCGAAAAGGCCCGTTACAGGTAATCGTAGCAAAATTACCCGAATCAACCCCTGCTGCCTCCACCTGCCGAGATTCTGACTCCCGCCCTCATTACGCTTTCATTCCCACCGCTTTTTTATCTGTTCCAGCACTCCACTGGCAAAGCTCGGCCAGAATCTCTACCGAATCCGCCCGAAACTCTTCTGACCCTGACTCACTTTCACCGCAGCTCCAGCAAACTCAAGCGATAGGTGTGATTACCATTACTTCCGGTTTTTTGGCCATGGGCCTTATCACTTTCAACGCAACCTTTGTCGTTTTTTTGCCCTCTCGCCCGCCAGATTCAAATCATCAGTCTGAACCCTCAGCCAGTCCAGACGACGTATCTCCAGCATATTGCGGCCGCTGTTCCAAACTGGTCATATTCCAGCGTCAGTTCCCGCCCCTTAACCGAAAACTGCTGCGAATAAACCGTCACCACGCCATTACTAACCAGCCGCGAAAACCTCACCTTCAAAACATATTATTCAGAGTAACCGTCAGTTCCGGCCGGTCTCTTCCGCTGCGGCTCATCCTGAGTCGCGTCAGGATAAATCGCCAACTGAATCTCACCCGACAACTCACCCGGCTGGGCAGACTGCCCGACTGTCCATTTGCACTGTGCCCTTTTGGGCCGTCACTTCCCAGCAGCCTGCCATCTTACATATACAAACGAAACCACGGCTGACTAACCTCAAGATTATTGCCCGCACTGCTAACCACGGTCAGCGAAAACCAAACTCATGCACCGTAACCCGTACCGGTCTTGTCTTTGCCCACAAAATGAGCCTGACTCATCGCCCCCACCAACACCGGCCCGCGTCGAGATTCTCCACTTCAATGCTTAGGAGCTTTGGATAACCGTCTGCTCAGCCGATTCACCCAGTGGGCCATAGAGTTGCTCGTCACCATGGAGTAACCTGCCGATAAAGCAGCAGCAGCAGAAGCATCCCAAAAGACTCGCCGCTATCAATATGATTCGTTTTTGCATGGTCGCTCCCTCGACGCTTAATTTATCAAAAAAACTACCGCAATGCCATCGCCGTCAAACGAGATAACGTTTCCAACGCCTCATCCCAAATCTCCATCTTCTTCATCAGCAGCGTAACAAACTCCGCCACCGCACCCGCCTCCGCCCGACGCGTCGTCACATAATCCGCTATCGCCTTGACCTCAGTCCTGGGCATTGGCCGGCGCTGCCGAGAAACCCACCCGACGCATTACCGGCATATCCATCAGGTCATCACCAATATACGCCATCTCTTCCGGCCTAACCGAACTTTCCGCAACCAGCTTATCCAACGCTTCCAGCTTCCGCAGGGCACTTTGATAAACATAATCAATCTGCAAATCCCTGGACCGATACTCAACCGCCTTGCAATACCTGCCGGTAATAATGGCCGTCTTTTTATCAGCACGGGCCCCACGCGAATCCGAGCCCCGTCCTGCACATTGAACCGCTTGGATTCCGTACCGTCCTCATTGACAATATCCCGCCGTCCGTAATGAACGCCGTCAACATCCATCACCAGCATTTTTATATCTAAACTCACGACGCGTCCCTGCTATTGCAATACCTTCAAGGCCACCACATCCTGCAACATCTATCAACGCCACCGACGATTATCGCTATCAACCACCGGAATCTCGTCGATACGATGCTTATGAAAAATCGCCATCGCCTCACTTCCGCCAGTGTATCAGGCCGAACCGTTTTCGATTATGCGTCATTATCTCACAAACCGGAGTATCCATAAACGCCGCCCCCTGCTTTTCGATACCACGCCGCAAATCACCATCGGTCAACAGCCGGTCAACTCGCCCGCGTCATTTACCAGCATGATACAGCCATGACGCTGCTGAGTTATCAGCGACACTGCCTGCAAGGCCTGACCCACCGTAAAACTGTCCTGCACCTTCGCAAAGCTTACCACGCGAGAACAACGCCGCCTGCTCAACCGTCACCATAACCGTCACCCAATCGCCACGCCGCCGGATGAAATCTCGCAGTAATCTTCCGGCCCAAAATCACGCATCCTGCATCACCGTCAAAGCAATCGCGTCGCCCAACGCCAGCATACACGTCGTCGAGGTACTCGGGGCCAGGCCCAGCGGACAAACCTCCTCGATGATAACCAGAGAAACCGCTTACTGAGCATGTTGCCCAACGGCGAATCAACCTTGCCCCTTCAATCCCAATCATCTCAATCCCCGCTGCTTTATTAAAGCTATCAGAACGCACGATTTCCTCGCTCGAACCACTGTGACTCAGAACAATAACCAAATCTTTATCGGTCAGCCGCCCCAAATCACCATGCACCGCTTCTGCCGCGTGCAGAATAATGGCTCGGCGTACCGGTCGATGCCAGCGTCGCCGAAATCTTCTGACCCACAATCCCCGCCTTGCCGATCCCCGTCAATACCACCGCCCCTTCACATGCGAATATCATCTCAACCGCCCGACTGAAATTCTCATTCAGACTTCAGCCAGAACAGCAACTGCCTCAGCCTCACGACTCAGTATCTCACGACCCGTCTCCAGCGGGTCTATCCCAACTACAGCACTCATAATATCTCCTGCCCGCCCGCGTTACGTCATTATCAATCTCAGCATTATCACAGATTAAACCCTGCCCGTCAAGAGAATCATAATCCCCCCCGCAAAACCTGCCGACATAACCATTTTGCAGCAAAATACTTACACCGGCCCAATCTCGCCGCAAAGACCAACCCACCCGAATTCCAACCATCAACCGCTATATCTAAACCCAAACACCAACAAAAGCCAAGCTGCGTAAGCGCCGGATACAACCACCAACCATCATATCTACTGCCGTTAAATAAAAAAACCCTGCCGAAGGCAGGCACCACGCCGTTCACTCTCTGCCTTTCTTGCCCTCTCATCCCTCATGCCTACATCTTACTAAGATTTAGTAGATATTTAATTGACCGCCCCACTCATAGCGATTACTATGTCGAATTAGCTGTTAATTATAGAGGATTTACGATGCCTCCAACGTCGATTGGGCACATTAAAAGAAGATTGCCGAGGAAACCAACTACTCTGTGAGTACGGTTTCGCGGGCTCTCAACGACCGCAGCGAGGTTTCGAGAAGGCCCGCACCAGGATTATCGCGGTCGCCGAAGCTCTGGGCTATCGACCTAACCTCCTTATCCGGCGGCTTTCAGACCGGAAAGACTCGTACGGTAGGTGTCATGGTCCCGCCCTACAACAGCTACTGGTCACTGATTTTGCGGGGGGTTCATGACGAACTGGTTGCTGGAGACTATGCGCCTTAACCCTTTGGTATGACGAGGACAGCGTCAAACGATACAGCAGCAGCTTTATGCTCCAGCAGATTCATCGTCTGTTGGACCGACGGGTTGATGGCGTGATTCTCTGGCCTACGGTGACCGAAGCGTATTCGGAGCATCTGGAGGAGCTTGAGGCTCGTGATTTACCGGTTGTAACTATCGACCATGAGCTTGAATTTGCCGACTCGGTGGATACCGACGAACAGCCGGGGGCACAGGTCACTGCTCAGCACTTGTATAATCTGGGGCATCGTCGTTTCGGACACTTGGCCGGCGACCAGAGTGGGGCTGGGCTAAGCAGCGTAAACAGTACTTCGAAAACGCGGTCAGAGGATTCACTGACACTTCGGTGGTGAGCATCGAGGCGGTATACAAAGAAGACATCCCCGAAGCCGCCCACGCGATGTTGGCATTGGAAAATCGCCCCACCGCGATTTTTGCGTGCAGCGATACCCGTGCGTATATGATTATAAAGTCGCACGCGACATGAACATCCGCGTACCTCAGGATTTATCGGTGGTGGGATTTAGCGATTCGCATGAATACAACCAGCTTATCCAGCCGCGCTAACCACAATTCGCCAGAACCCGAAAAAATCGGACAACGGGCCGCCCGAATCCTGATAGACCGACTGGAAGGAACACTCAAAGACGAAACTCCAAAACGCGTAAAGATGGATTGCGAACTAATCGTACGCGGCTCCACCTCGACAGCTCCAGAATAACTCACCCCTCAGACCACTCCTGGGCCTGTTGCCCAAACAATAGCCGAAGTGCCAACGCCGGGATTGGACCACTATAAAAACCCCTGCCCCGCCGTTAAATAAAAAAAACCTGCCGAAGGCAGGCACCACGCCGTTCACTCTTGCCTCTTGGCCTATGCTAATGCCTTCTTCAAGGCCTAATGCCTGCCGTTAAAAACCCCCAACTTCTCCGCCGTCCAATACTCCCGCCGGTTTCATTCCGTACTCCTGCCCATACTTCTCCAGCATATCCCACGCCGTCCCCGCCATCTTCGCTGGAATTATAAGGCTCGCTCCGACCTCATTAGGCTGAACCGCGACCGTAACACTCATAAAAAAATAGCTCATACACGAAACATCGCGCCCTCCAGACAGCTTATATCAAACGGCAGTTTTTTCTTCAGCAGCTTCACCGCACCAGGCCCATGCAGATAAATCATCGCCGTACCGCCGTCTCATCCCGCACGTCAACATTAGCACCGCCCACACCCGCTTTAAGAAACGCCCCCAAATCCCCCCCATTAAGCCCTTTGCCTATTACAGAAAATTATTACCCTGATTTTGCACCAAAGCACCCCCCTTGAAAACCTCGAACGCTACCTCGCCCTGCTGCTCAGAATAAATCTTCTTAGCTGACTGATTAGTCAATTCACATAAATATTTCCTGGCATCCTTGCCGCCAACTCTAACCCGCGGGCAAAAAACTCCAGTCAAAAACCGCAATACTTTCCTGCCCGCACCGGTACTCCGCCTCAGCATCGCCATAATGCTCCGCACCAGATAACCGCCCCGTTCAACCATTACCGCCCCCGCCCGCGTATGAAGTTCATGAAAAGGTGATTTAATCATCTATCTACTACCATCCTTTAATGCTTCAGTCCCTTACAAACAAATCACCAACAAAGCCGAGCCGCATAAGCAGCCGGATACAACCGCCAACCATCATATCCATAAAAACCGCCGCCAAAGCCGAAACCAAGCCGTTCACTTCTGCCTTATGCCTCGCCGTTGTCCCTATTGCCTTCCTCTTCCGCCTTCTGCTAGCGAAAAATTCCTGCAAGAGCAGCCGACAAGGTTCGCTCATAAATCTCTAATAACTTCAATCCGATGGTTCAGCCGCTCATCTTCCACGATATTATAAAGCGACTCACAGGCCCCTGCCTTGGCATCTGCAGGACCATAAACCAGACGGTCAACCCGCGCCAGAACCAACGCCCCGGCGCACATCGGGCAGGGCTCCAGCGTAACATACATCGTACACCCGTGCAGCCGCCAGTTTCCCACATATTCCGCAGCCTGCGTCAATGCAATCATCTCCGCATGCGCCGTCGGATCCGAAAGCGCCTCACGCTGATTATGGGCCCGCGCGATTATCTTGCCCTCATAAACTATCACCGCCCCGATAGGAACCTCGTCCTCATCTGCCGCAGCCGCCGCTTCCTTGATAGCCTCAACCATAAAACGACCATGCTGGTCAGGCTCCAATACTGATTGCTCTTGCCAGTCACCCATATAATCACTTATTTCCCAATATTTTATACCAGCCCAAGCCCACACCCCCTAAGCCTACCCCAAAACCACCAACCGGTCAAGCCACCAGATACAACCACCAGCCATCATATTTACCCCCACCAAAACATAATCAATGACCACCGGCAGAGCCGGTGGTATGAGGAAAGGCCCCTAAAAGGGGCCATTACAGTTAGTCTAATCCTTTTTCAATATTTTGCTCATGCTTGTCCTGATCTTGAATGTACTTACGAATATGGGCTTCATCAAGACCAACGGTACTTACACAATAACCGCGAGACCAAAAACTGCGGCCAAAGAGAGTGCCTTTGGTACGCATCAGATCACGAGAAATCCGGATGGCACTTTTACCTTTGAGATAACCGATGGTCATAGCGATGCTGTACTTGGGCGGAACGCTCAGGAGCATATGAATATGGTCTGCCATGGCGTTACCTTCTATAAGCTCTATCCCATATTGGCGGCACAATTCTCGCAATATCGCACCTATATTTCCTTTCGCAACTTACCAAATATTGCTTTGGCGACGATATTTGGGTACAATAACAACATGATACTTACAGTCCCATTTTACATGGGCCTGACTCTGCCAGTCTTTCATAGTGTCCTCCTTGACCGCCAAGGAGCCTTCCTCAAGGAGGACCATTGTAACGCACTTAACGGCAGAGCCTTATAAATTCTCACCGGCAGAGCCGGTGGATTAGCTTGGATTTAAAAATAAAAACAAACCCCGCCGAAGGCGGCACCTCGCCGTTATTTATTCAAATCTCGGCCAAAGGCCGAAACCACGCCGTTCACTCTTGCCTCTTGAGCGCCTGATGCCTCATGCCTTCTTCCGTTCCTTCATCCCTCTTTTTCATTATGACCTTTTTTCGAGGATTTCTCTCAAAAAAAGTGCCAGATAGTACAGTTTTAGTCTAAAAAATCAAAAAACCCTCAAAAAACGTCAAAAATCGAAAAAAAACACCAAAAAGCGCCTTACCCAAACCGCATAATCCCTACAGAATACCCATCTTAACGCAACCACCACCGCATTTCGGTGGCGTCCCATCGACGCACTTCTGCCGATGAAAAATAAGCACTTACATCAGCCAAAACCAGAAATTCTCAAAAAAACTTGTTGTGCAGTGACATAATGTTGTCACGACCCGCCCGGTTCACCCATCTAAAATGTCGATATGTAAGGTAGAATGAGAACATAATGGTGCTGTCAGAAAATTCCGGGGAGGCTGTTGCTTCAGGGGGGGCGGCAGCTTCCCTTTTTTCAATTCTTGACGAATCTTTCCGGCAAGGGTATCCTCTATACCGATTAGTTAAGAAATGATAAGCAGTTGGGAATGACCGATGGCCTCAGCAAAAACTAGAATACCAGAAGGTGCCCCTTTTTTCATACCAATATTAGCCTGGCTCATACCCGGAGCGGGCCATTATTTCCTGGGCCGAAAGAAACGGGGAATCATCATTTGCGTCACCATCTGCCTGACCTTCCTGTTGGCCCCTGATGCTGGGCAGTATCGAGCTGGTAAACCCCAAAACCGACCAGTGGTGGTTCCTGGCAGAGGTATTCTCCGGATTCCCCGCACTGATAAGCGCATTATTGCCAGACCCGGCCCCAGGAATTGAATTCGTACCAAACCGAGGCGTCAGCCTCGCCCAAGTCTACGCCGGAGTCGCGGGATTGCTGAATCTGGTCTGCATTCTGGATGCCCTGATGCTCACCCAGAAGAAAGGCAGGGAATAGTAAGCATGATTTTCATATTCAACCTACTTGCCGGCCTTTTTACAGACTCCCCTGGAAGTACCCCTACCACTACCTGCCGGGCTACTGTGGGCATTGCCCATAAGCCTGAGTATCGCCGTGGTGTTATAAAGCCGTCAAACTGGAGTCGATAGAAACCCGCCATTTTATCCGCGAAGTATTGCTGCTTTTCCTGACAATCGTGGGCTTTTTAATCCTGGCCGCTTTGATAATGCTGCTGATTGCCAAACTAACGATTATGGAATAGCAAAAAAAATAATTCCAACTCTTGACGATTAGCAATTGTCGTTATATATTCGCGAGTCTTGGATTTGGCCGAGCCAACCAAACAAAAGGCCGCCAAGAACGTAAGTTATTAAAAAGTAAATATTTGGGGATGTAGCTCAGTTGGTAGAGCAACGGCCTTTTAAGCCGTGGGTCCTGGGTTCGAGTCCCAGCGTCCTCATTCATGTTTGCAGGCGGAGTATCGCTGTCCGCTCCTGCATCTTGCCTCTCGACACAATATCCGGGCACCGGCGTGTACTGGGATTCACTTTATTATTATATTTGACAAGAGGTTGAGTAGATATATAATGTGTGTCTTGGAGTATATACGGTTAAAATAACCGTGATGGAGTTTGTATGGCTGAAGTTTTGTTAAATAACGTTACGAAAGTGTATCCCGGCGATGTCAAGGCGGTTGATTCTGCCAATCTTGACATTCGGGACGGCGAATTCGTGGTTCTGGTAGGCCCTTCCGGTTGCGGCAAGACCACCACGCTGCGTATGGTCGCGGGACTTGAGGACATCACTCAGGGAACCATAAATATCGGTGAACGCGTGATTAACGATGTTGCCCCCAAAGACCGCGACATTGCCATGGTTTTCCAGAATTACGCTTTGTATCCGCATATGTCGGTTTACAAAAACATGGCTTTCGGCCTAAAGATGCGTAAGATGAAAAAAGACCAGATTGACCAGCGGGTCCAAAAAGCCGCTAAGCTCCTTGATATACAGCACTTACTGGAACGCAAACCCAAAGCACTTTCGGGTGGCCAGCGTCAGCGGGTTGCCGTAGGTCGGGCGATTGTCCGTGACCCGAAGGCATTTTTGTTTGATGAACCATTAAGCAATCTGGATGCAAAGCTTCGCGGCGTTATGCGGGCGGAGCTAAAAGAACTCCACGCAAGACTAAAAACCACAACTATTTACGTGACCCACGACCAGGAAGAAGCCATGAGTCTGGGGGACCTTATTGTGGTCATGCACGGCGGGATTATCCGGCAGGTGGGAGCGCCGCTGGATGTGTACGACCGACCGGCAGACAGATTTGTTGCGGGTTTCGTAGGTACGCCGCCGATGAACTTCCTGGAAGGTTATATCAGGCGTACTGATGGCAAATTCAAGTTTGACCTTTCCGGCACGCTCTTGGACCTGCCGGAGAGATATTTCCCCTGTCTGGCCGACTGTGTTGACCAGAAAATGGTGTTGGGTGCCCGGCCGGAAAATATCAAGCCGGTGGATGCCGAACATGCCGCCCCCGGCGAAACGGTGGGCATGAAAGTTATTGTATCTGAGCCGCTGGGCGGAGTTCGGGACGTTTACCTGAACCATGGTCCCGACGGCCAGCGTGTCATTATGCGGTGCGACGCTCATGTGCGGGTGCCCCACGGCGGTGATACATTGGTGAAAATCGACCTGGAACGCACGCATGTTTTTGAAACGGGTGAACTGGGCATGAATGTTACTTTGAATGGGAACAGCAACGGTGTTGGCGCTTAGGGGCGTCGAGCGGGCCGGGCATGGATTATTATTCCATGTTCTGAGCAGCAATCGCAGCAGCCGCCGAGGCAGGCTATCACTGCTGAGTGTGCGACTTCATAAACGAAAGTCGGAAATCACTTAGCGGTTTTGGTACCTGTGCCGGTATGCCTTTTGGGCATGATTTTATGTGGGCTGCTAACGACGGCCCACTTTTTTTATATTAAAAAGTAATATCAGGAAACGAAGCTATGAACCAGGAACTGATACGGATAGTGGACAGCATTGCCCGCGACAAGAATATTGAACCGGAAAGTATCTTCGCAGATATCGAAGCAGCTATGGCTTCGGCGGCCCGCAAGCATTTTGGCGGCACCGAAGATGTAATCGTTCAAATTAACCGCGAGACTGGAGAAATGGTTGCGTTCGTCGGCGACGAACAAATCAATATAAAAAAGCTGGGGCGTATACCGGCCCAGACCGCCAAACAGGTTATGATTCAAAAGCTTCGTGAGGATGAACGGGGCAGTATATTCTCGGAATTCAAGGAGCGTATCGGCGAAGTTATTACCGGCACGGTAGCCCGCTATGAAGGCGGGGCGACCATTGTCAGTCTGGGCCGTACCGAAGCAATCCTGCCCCGCAGTGAGCAGATTCCGGGTGAATCCTATCATCAAGGTGAACGGGTTCGGGGCATCATCTTTGAAGTCAAGGAAGCGCCCAACCAGGTCAAAATTATTCTTTCGCGTACTCATCCAGAGTTTATTCGCCGGCTGTTTGAACAGGAAGTGCCGGAAGTAGCTGAGCGCATTATCGAAATTCGCGGTCTTAGTCGCGAGGCCGGTTATCGTACCAAAGTTGCGGTCCAGAGCATCGACAGTAAAGTTGACGCCGTGGGCGCGTGCGTTGGCGTACGCGGCAGTCGGATTAAAAATATCGTCGATGAACTCGGCGGCGAAAAAATTGATATTGTCCGCTGGAATGAATCATCTCAGATTCTTATCGGCAATGCTCTGAGGCCTGCTGAGGCCCAGGAGATTGCTCTGTGTTTTGAGTTGAATCGGGCCATTGTGGTTGTGGGCGATGACCAGTTATCTCTGGCGATAGGCAAACGCGGCCAGAATGTAAGATTGGCGGCCCGGTTGACCAACTGGGATATTGATATTCTGACCCCCAAGGAGTACCGCCAAGGTGTGGAAACAATGATTTCCACGCTGCACCGCGTTGATGGTGTGGACGACACGCTGATTGACAAAATCGTAGCTCTGGGTATTGTCTCGGTATTGGACCTGGAAGAAGTCGGACCCGAGCCGCTGGTTGAATCTCTGGACCTCGATGAAGATCTGGCCGACCGCATTGTCGATGAAGCTACCGAAGAAGCGAAAAAACAACTGGCCAACAAAGAACTGACCACTGCGGCCCAGGCGGTACTGGCAGGTAAGGAAGACATTGACGACTCCGATAACGAAGAAGACGAAACAGACATTTTCGGCAACTTTGAAACCGAGTCTGAAATAAATAGCGAAGAACAAGATGTCGCAGAAGCTGGAGCAGGCGACACAAACGATGAATCTGATTCCGACGAAGCTGACAACAAAGCAACAGAATCATAACCTGCCTTTGGAGGTTATTGCGTGGCGACAATTCGAGTCCACAATTTAGCGAAAGAACTGAATGTCAAGAGCACTGCCATCGTGGACAAGTGCCAGGCCGAGGGTCTGCCTATCAAGAACCATATGAGTACTGTTTCGGTAGGTCTGGAAGCGACTATTCGTGAATGGTTTTCGGCGGGTGCCCATACCACCACCGTTGAGCTGACCGAAAAAGTCGACCTGGAGAAGGTCAAAGTCAAGAAATCCCGGAAGCGCAAACCCATCAAAACAGATGAGTCCCCTTCCGAAGATACAGTTGAATCTCCCGAAGAGACCGATGCCCACGAAACAGAGCAGCCCGAAGTTGATTCGGACGAAAAAGTCTCCCCGGCTGAACCTTCTGGATCTGACGGTCTGGATGGCCCCAGGGCTGCACGTCCCAAGCGTTTGAGTCCCAAGGAAATTGCTGAAGAACACCAGGAAGATTTGACCGAAGAATCCGCCGCGGCTGTCCAGGAAGAAGATTCCGACGCATCTGAGGAAACCGAACAGGCCCCGGCTGCTCAGGCTCAAGAAGAAACACCACCGGAACCTCGCATGGCACCGGGCATGATGAAACCTTCGGCTGCCCCTAAGGAACCGGTCAAGCCGCAGGAAGAATTTGTGCCCACCCCGGCGGTACTGCAAGGTCCGAAGGTCATCCGGGTCGAACGGGCTGATACCGTACATATCCCGCCGCGCGGGCCCAAACGCCCGGCCGCACCGCGCAGTGCCTCGTTACCCGTCGAGCCTAATGTTGTGCCCGACTCCGGCGTAGGTAAAAGGCCCAAGAAAGGTAAAAAATCTGCGGGGGAAGCCGATTGGGAAGGCGAAAAGAAACGCACTGCCAGAGGCCGGCGGCATGGTCGCGGCCACGATCCAGCCCAGGTACATCAATGGGGAGACCGCGACCTTCAGGAACGTCAGGAGCGTCTGGCTTTGGCTTCCGGCAAGAAACTTCACGGTCGCCAGAGACGCATGTCCGAAGATGGACACCCCGGTGGTATGGCAGCTCCCCAAGCCATCGAGTCGGCAAAGGTAAAAGAACCTATTACCGTAAAAGATCTTTCCTCTGCCATTGGCGTACGTGGAAATATCATTATCGGCAAATTAATGGGGATGGGCATAATGGCCTCCATCAATCAGGTTCTTGATTCTGACGCCGCATCAATGGTGGCAATGGAGTTTGGTATCGAATTAGTAATCGAAAAGAAAAAACTGCTCCTTGACGAACTGCAAAATGAATTTGATTCGGCGGAGGTCGATGAAGACAAACTTTCACCCAGGCCGCCGGTAGTAGCTTTTCTGGGTCACGTTGACCATGGCAAAACTTCATTGCTGGACCGCATCCGCAAGGCTTCGGTCGCTGACGGTGAGGCCGGCGGTATTACCCAGCATATCGGCAGTCACCTTTACGACGACGGCAAGAATCGTGTGACTTTCCTCGATACGCCGGGCCATAAAGCCTTTACCGAAATGCGGGCACGCGGTGCGAACATGACCGATATTCTCGTACTGGTCGTTGCCGCAGACGACGGGATTATGCCCCAGACCGAAGAAGCTATCAATCACGCCAAGGCTGCCGGGGCGCCGATTGTCGTTGCCCTGAACAAGATTGATTTGCCCAACGCTAACGTTAATCGTGTACTGGGACAGTTGGCTGAACACGACCTTACCCCCTCGGAATGGGGTGGAACGACCGAAGTGGTCCAGACTTCCGCCGCAACCGGCGAAGGTATTCAGGACCTGGTCGAACACCTTGAATATATCGCCGAACTGAACAACCTCCGGGCTCGCTCGGAAGGGGCCGCAACCGGCTGGATTGTCGAATCAGAAATGTCTATCGGCCAGGGTGTCGTCGCCCGTTTGCTTGTCAAAGCCGGAAAGTTGAAAACAGGCGATATTATAGTTTCCGGCAAGAGTCAGGGTCGCGTACGTACTTTGCGTGACCCACTGGGCAATGAACTGGAATTTGCCGGGCCGAGTATGCCGGTGGAAATCTCCGGGCTCGATGAAATGCCCAACGCCGGCGACCGTTTCTTCATTCTCGACGACATAACCAAGGCTGTTGCTATCGCCGAAGAACAGCGTGTCAGCCGGCGTGAGGAAAAACTCGGCAAACGTCGTCAGATCACTCTGGAAAACCTGTTCACCGAAATCGCCGCTGGCGAAGTTCGCGAACTGAATATGATTATCAAGGCCGACGTGCAGGGTTCGGTTGATGTGCTGGTAAATACCGCTCAGGAGCTCAACACCGATGAAGTGGCGGTTCGCGTCCTGCACGCGGCCGTAGGCGGAATTTCCGAAAGTGACATCGTACTGGCTGAAGCCTCCAACGCTATTGTTGTCGGTTTCCAGGTAGTCGCCGACGAACATGCCCGCCAGCTCGCTGAACAAAGCGGCGTGGAAGTTCGTCTCTACCGGGTAATTTACAATCTGGTCGATGATGTCAAACTCGCTCTGGAAGGTATGCTCAAGCCCCGCATTGAAGAAAAACAACTGGGACGGGTTGAGGTTAGAGACACCTTCAAGATTTCCCGCATTGGCGTTATCGCTGGCTGTTATGTCACCGAAGGTGCTATCCCGCGTTCTGCCAAAGTCAGATTGATTCGTGACAACATTGTTGTAAATGATGAGTTGCGTATAGAATCCCTTAAGCGTGAAAAGAACGACGCCTCCGAAGTTCGCAGCGGTTTGGAATGCGGTATCAAACTAGCCCGATTTGATGACATTAAGGTGGGTGATATTATCGAGGCTTACGAAATGATCGAGATTACCCGCAAACTGGATTAAAAATTTTAACCCGTTAAGCCACCGGCAGGAATTTACCTGAAAATGATTATCGGGGTACTGGAACTGAGGCTGAGTATTTATGAAGCCCGGTCATTGAAAGACAAACGACGGGTAATAAAAAGCCTCAAGGACCGCGTAAGGAATAGTTTTAACGTCTCGATTGCCGAGGTTGATTATAATGATGTCATGCGCAGTGCCCTTTTGGGAGTAGCGGTTGTGACCAACGAAAAACCGTTTGCCGAAGAAGTATTGAGCAAGGTAGTTGATTTTGTGCGGCGTGTGCCGCAATTGTCTTTGGTGGATTATACAATAGAGTTTTGGTGAAATGGCCTCGCGACGTATAGAAAAAATTTCGCATGTTATAAGAAACACGGTCAGCACCGTGATTCAGCGGGATCTTTCGGACCCACGTATCGAAGGCCTGGTCAGTGTCACGCGTGTGGAGGTAACCCCCGACATGCGTAACGCCCAGGTATATTTGAGCGTTCTGGGCGTCCCTGAAAACAAGCAGGAACTCAGCCTTCGGGCAGTTCAGCACGCTCACGGGTTTATTCAGGGCAAACTGGGAGATGCCCTCCAGACCAAAGTTTGCCCGGCCTTGCGTTTTCATCTGGACAACTCTTTGAAAAAAGGGGCCCAGATGGACCAGCTTTTTGGCATGATCGCCGAGGAAAATCTCCGGCGTCAGCACGATACTCAGGAAACAGATGAACTAAGGGATTCTGAAGATGAAAGATAGCAGTCAATATGGGGCAAAACTAAAAAAACTATGTGCTGCCCTCAAAAAGCAACTGGGCGATATCAAGATTGCCGAACCAACCGACCCGGTTGAAGAACTGATAATGGCGTGTCTTTCCGCCCAAACTACCGAAAGCAAGGCCAAAACCGCTCTCAACAAGCTCACCTCAACCTATGTGGATTACAACGAACTTCGTATCTGCCAGGTTAACGAGGTGGTCAACACTCTGGGCAAGGATTTCCCCAGGGCAATGGAGATTACCCGCGAACTCCTGACGATCTTGAAACGTGTTTTTGATAAACGCGACAAAATGGACTTGAGCAATCTGAAGGAAATGGGCAAACGCGAAGCCAAGGCGTATCTGGAAGGTCTAAAGGATATTTCCCCTTACACCGTCGCAAGAATAATGCTCAACAGCCTCGAAGGGCACGCTTTCCCGGTGTGCGAAAGAATGCTCACTATGCTCCGCAACGAAGAAGTCGTAGACGAAAAGTCAGACGCTGCCGATGTGCAAGGGTTCCTGGAACGGCAGATTTCCGCCAATGATGTACGCGAAACTTATGCTCTGCTGCGGAAGCACGCTGATAGCGGGAAAACTATCACCACCAAAAAAACTACGAAAACCACTACCAAAACTACCACCAAGAAAACTACTACTAAAAAAACAACCAAGAAGAAAACTACTACCAAGAAAAAAACTACGACTAAAAAGAAAACTTCCTGATTCATCAACCCCGCAGAATTAAATAAAACACCAAATATGAATCTGATAAGGTAACAGGAGATTTACATTGGCAAAGGTACTAAAAATCGGTTTCCCCAAGGGCTCGCTGGCTGATGCGACCTTTGATTTGTTCCGCCGGGCGGGATATGAAGTCCAGGTCTCTTCCCGCAGTTATTTCCCCTCGATTGACGACCCTGAAATCGAAGGTGTTATGTTTCGCGCCCAGGAAATGAGCCGCTACGTCGAAGATGGCGTGATTGATATGGGGCTGACCGGCAAGGACTGGATTCTCGAAAACGAATCTGATGTGGTAGAGGTTTGCGAACTGGTATATTCCAAAGCAACCTCCCGCCCCGCTCGCTGGGTATTGGCGGTTCCGAACGAAAGTTCGACAAAAACTCCCAAAGACCTCGAAGGCGGCATTGTCGCTACCGAGCTTGTAAACGTAACCCGCAAATATTTCGCTGAAGAAGGCATTAATGTAAAGGTTGAGTTCTCCTGGGGCGCCACTGAAGTCAAGGCTCGCTTGCTCGATGGTATCGTCGAAGTAACCGAAACCGGTTCGAGTCTGAAAGCGAATAATCTGCGTATCATCCACGAAATACTGTCCAGCACTACTCGTCTGATTGCCAACAAACAGGCCTGGGAAGACCCCTTCAAACGTGAAAAAATCGAAGCGGTCGCCATGCTGCTGCGGGGTGCTATGGCAGGCCGGGCCAAGGTCGGCCTTAAACTGAATCTGCCCGCTGACAAACTCAAAGAAGCAACCGAAATACTTCCCTCGGAAAAATCCCCCACGGTCAATCACTTGGCCGACGAAAAATTCGTCGCTATCGAGGTTATCGTTGAAGAACGGGTTGCCCGCGATCTCATGCCCAAACTCCGCAAGATCGGAGCGTCCGGCATTTTCACCTATCCGCTCAATACGGTCATCCCCTAAATCTGACCGAACAGTTTTGTCCGCACAAGCCCCCAGGTCGAACCATTGGCCGGGGGCTATTTTTATCGACCTCGCTCGTCGGACCATAATTCAACGTGCAGCCGCGGACCAAATCTTAAACCAGTCTCAATGGCCCATTCTGCTATCTGTGGTGCCAACGCAAGATATTCCTCGCGTTTGCGAGCCTGCGGCATAAGCAATACCCGTGCGCGGTCTACCCCCCTGCCCAAATGCTCCAGAACCTCCTCAGCCTCCTGGACATCCTTATACTCCCCTACCACAAACTTAATCTGGTATTCGTAAGATTCCACATAGCGACCTATCGCATCCAGTTCCTTCATGGCAATCGGTGAACCATCAGCCCGCGAACCGGAAAGCTTGGGGCTCATACTAACCAGCACCTGCGGCAGTTCAACATAAAACGGACAACTGGTCTCCAGTGTAACACGTTTTTTCGCTTCACAAAGTTTAGCGAGCAGTTCCGGCAATTCCCCATTCAAAAGCGGTTCACCGCCGGTAACTACAATATTCGGTACGTCCTTCTCCAAAAGCTCAGTAAAAAGCCGCTCAACCGAAACCTCACGACCGCTCCGCGAATCCTGAGCGAAAGCGGTATCACACCATAAACATTTGCGGTCACAGCCTGCCAACCGAACAAAAACACTGGGTTGCCCGGCGTATATCCCCTCACCTTGAATAGACGTAAATATTTCGATGATATTCATAGCCGATACAACCTCCTGTCAACTATGATAATAACAATCCAAACTGGCTTATGCAAATAAAGTATTTCAAATTGTCAAAGCGGGATTCTACCACCTGTTCGTAAAATGATTGTATTTTGTCGTAAAGTGGGATGTTTCCCGGCTGCTGTGATTGTTACTATAAATATGTATTGTGTGTGCTGGATAGGTAAATGTTTTCTTAATTGGAGGAAGTAAAATGTCTCGTATTCTTACAATTCTAGCGGTTTTGGCGATTTGCGGCAGTCTGTACGCTACCGATGTATCCTGGGACGCAGGCGGCGCGGATGACAACTGGCTTACCCCCGAAAACTGGGTCGGCGATGCGGTACCCGCCAATGGCGACCGGGTTTTTCTGGACGTGGCAGACGCCAGTATCCTCATCGATGCCGGTGACTCAGTCGCTCCGCGTAAAGTCATCGGTCCCTGCGAAAACGCCGCAGGCACCGTCACCCTGACCGTAAAGGGCGAGCTGACCAATACCAGCTACTGGTATATGGGGCGTGAAAATGGTGGCGAAGGTATTCTAAATGTTGACGGCGGCACAATTCATACCCGCGATTTGATTGTCGCACCCGGTACTGGTTATGTCGGTACGATTAACATTATTGACGGCCTGCTGGACATCAATGGCAGCGTAGCGGGTACCGGTGCATATTTCAGCAGCGATCCTGGCGCGGGCGTTACCAGCGGCACCGCGACAGTCAATGTCATGGGCGGCACACTGCAAATCGCCCTGCTAAACGAATTGGGCACTAACGCGGTTATCAATATCACCGATGGCGAAATGATTTTAGCAGGCGATCAGGTTTCGGTTGTTCAGGCTTATGAACAGGCCGGCCAAATCGTGGGCGACAGCGGCAGTAAAGATTTGATTATATCCACCTTTGTCAGCGGCGAAGATACCTACACCAGAGTTATCCCGGAACCCGCGACAATCGGGCTTCTCGCGGCGGGCTTTGTCGGGTTGATTCGCAGAAAACGCTAATCGTTTAAATATTGAAGCTCGAACGGATAGCTTAGCAGTGTTCGTTCGAGCTATATTTGTTTATGCTAAGCCAGTCCTGCCGCCTGCAATGCCGCGGGAAACGGTTTTAAGGCCCGTTCAAAGATGCCCAGGCTGTAAGAAATTGCCATACCGTAATTGGTAATCGGCACGCCCGCTCGACGGCACCGCAATATGCGGGTCAGCACCTCACGACGGTTCCACATACACGCTCCGCAATGGACTATCAGGTCGTAACCCGAAGGGTCATCCGGGAAATCATGGCCCTGTACCGTTACGAATTCCAGCTTGCCGCCGACATACTGGCTCAGCCAGCGGGGAATCTTGATTCGGCCAATATCCTCACCCACCGGATGATGTGAACAAGCTTCGGCAATGAGAACTTTGCCGCCCGGCCTGAGATTTTCTATGGCTTGGGCACCGCGGGCAAACTCAGCTAAATCACCCTTGGCCCGTGCGAACAGAATAGAAAAACTGGTCAGCAGAATATCGTCCGGCGTATCAGCACCAACCTTCAAAAACGCCTGCGAATCCGTCACGACCAGCCGCGGCGGACGCTTCAAACGGTCCAGAGCGTCCCGCAATTCACGTTCCTTGACAACCATGCAATAAGCGTCATTATCGAGAATGTCCCGAATAGCCTGCACCTGCGGTAAAATCAAACGCCCCTTCGGTGCCTCCAAATCAATCGGCACCACCAGCATTACCAGTTCACCAGCGGGCACGAGGTCACCCACCAATGCCGGAGTATTGATAAAATCTTCCGGCGCTGTCCGTATCAGGGCTTCCCGTAAATCAAGAATGCCTTCACCTTTAGCGGCACAAGCCCGTACCGAAAGGTTTTTATCAGCCTGCAAACGCGATATTAAAGCCTCATCCGGTTCAGCCAAATCGGTTTTGTTGAACACCACAATAACCGGCAGCTCCCGCCCTTTCAGTTCGGCAAGCAGTTGTTCCTCAAAATCGCCCCAAACACCAGATTCCGTGACTATTATCGCGACATCGGTCCGGTCGAAAATCTCCCGACTGCGCTGTACCCGCATCTGCCCCAAATCACCGACATCATCGATACCAGCGGTATCAATAAATAAAACCGGGCCCAGCGGTAAAAGCTCCATAGGTTTTTCCACCGGGTCGGTCGTGGTTCCGGCCACCCCGGATACCAGGGACACATTCTGTCGGGTCATGGCGTTCAGCAGTGATGATTTACCCACATTACGCCGCCCAAAAATCCCGATATGAAGCCGCAAGCCCTTCGGTGTCTTATCCATTATCGGCCTCCCCTTTCGGTGAACCCAAACGCATCACCGCTTCCGGAGAAATAAGTTCGTCAAACTGCTCACCGGTCAGTAATTTCTGCTCAATAACCAATTTCCGTAATGACTTGCCTTGTTCCCGCATCGCTTCTGCCAACTCGGTCGCTTTTTCATAACCCAGAAACCCAACCAAAACCGTTACCGCCGCGGTCGCGTTTGCCACCTGCTGTCGACAACGCTGCCGATTAGCTTGTATTCCCTCGACACAATGCCTGCGAAAAATATCTGCCGCGTTCGCCAGTAAATCCAGACTGCCCAACAGACTCTCAGCGATAAGCGGCATAAACGCGTTAAGCTCAAGATTACCCAGCGAGCAAGCCATGGTAAGAGACTGGTCATTTGCCATCACCGCCAGGGCGGCCTGACTAACCGCTTCGGGAATAACCGGGTTGACCTTGCCGGGCATAATCGACGAACCCGCCTGACGTGCCGGCAGGGCAATCTCGCCGATACCCGCCGCCGGGCCGGACGACATAAAACGCAAATCCGTAGCGACCTTCAGTAAATTAGAAGCCAGCGACTTCAGTATCCCGCTCACCTCAACAAAAGCGTCCGTATTCTGCGTTGCCTCAACCAGATTTTCCGCACGTGCCAAACCCAGAGCGGTAATCTCGCGTAACTGTTCGGTCGCCTGAAAAATAAATTCCCGCGGTGCCCCCAGCCCCGTACCAATGGCTGTACCACCCAGATTAACCACCCGCAAACGTTCCTCACATTTATAAATCCGCCAGCGATCCCGTCCCAAGGCCTCAGCATAGGCTGACATCTCCCGACCCAACGTCGTCAAAACCGCATCCTGCATCTGCGTACGAGCAACCTTGACAACATCGGCAAATTCCTTTTCCTTCGCCTGAAACGCCTCCAGCAGCAAAACCACTTTACGTTCCAGATGCCGCAACTGCCCTATTGCCGCCACCTTCAGCGCGGTCGGATAGGTATCGTTAGTTGATTGGTGTTTGTTCACATCGTCCAGCGGATGAATAAAATCATAATCGCCCAACTCCCGCCCCAATAACTGCAAAGCCCGGTTCGCGATAACCTCATTAACATTCATATTTGTCGAAGTACCCGCCCCGCCCTGCAAAGCGTCAACAACAATATGCTCATCGAGTTTACCATCGGACAATTCCAGACAAGCTCTTTCCAATGCCGAAAAAACATCGTCATCCCAGGATTTAATCCGCTGATTGGTACGCACACATGCCAGTTTAACCACGCCGAAAGCATGAATCAGGGTCCGGTTGACCGACCGATGCGCCAGCGGAAAATTATCCAACGCCCGCACCGTATGTATACCATACAACGCCTCGGCAGGCACGGCCAGTTCACCCAGTAAATCTTTTTCGATGCGTTTTTCCATAGAATCTGTCAAAAATATAAATCCCGCTGGTCCGTAGTCTGTATCTTATCCAGCCGCTCGACAAGCTGCTGTTTCATCTCCGAATCTTCCATCTCAGCTAGTTCCCTATCGATAAGCTGCCGCCCTACCGCCTGCGTTTCCGGCGAAGCGTAATCCACCAGATACTCCATCAGAGTCGTCATAGCGTTAGGCGAACAGAAGCGTTTGATAAAACCCGGTATCGCAAACTCCATAAAATGCTCACCCGTTCGGCCCAGACGATAGCAGGAAGTGCAAAAGCTCGGTATATAACCATCGGCCAGCAAATCACGCATTACCTCATCCAGACTGCGAATGTCACCCAATTCAAACTGCTCCTCATCCAGCACCTGAGCGTCGCCGGCCTCGGTATAACCACCAATCTCAATCCGCGAGCCAGCATCAATCTGCGACACGCCAAAGCTCATCAGCTCACGACGCACCGCCGGATTTTCCCGAGCGGTAAGAATCAAACCGGTATAAGGAACCGCCAAACGCAATATCGCCACCAGCCGCTTGAACTGGTCGTCATCAACCATATACTGCGTATCCATCTCCACGCCCAACGCCGGACGCAAACGAGGAAAACTGATAGTGTGCGGCCCTACACCATAACGCTCCTGCAAAAACAAAGCGTGATTCACCAGCCCCAGCGTTTCAAACCGCCAGTCATACAAACCATACAGCACCCCGATACCGACATCATCCACCCCAGCCTCCATCGCCCGGTTCAGCCCGTCCAGCCGATAAAGATAATCATTCTTGAGCGTCCCCGCCGGATGAACCTTCGCGTAGGTGTCGTGATGATAAGTCTCCTGAAAAATCTGATAAGTACCTATACCGGCCTCTTTCACCTTGCGATACCCTGCGACATCCAGAGGAGCCGCATTGATATTCACACGCCGAATCTCGCCATGACCAACCTTCACCTTATATGCCTGCCGCACACTCTCAGCGATAAAATCCGCGCCATAATCACGATGTTCACCAAAAACTAGTATCAGCCGCTTATGACCAACATTTTCCAAAGCCTCGACCTGAGCGGTAATATCCTCACCACTCAAAGTCCGCCGCTTGGCATCTTTATTCGAACACCTGAACCCGCAATACAAACAATCGTTCACACATTTATTACCAATATACAACGGTGCGAACAGCACAATACGATTGCCGTAAACATTCCGCTTTAACTCACGGGCCGCCGCGAAAATCCGCTCAACCTGCTCGGCATCATCAGCCAGAAGCAAACGCGAGGTTTCCTCAACACTCAAAGGCTGCTTATCCAACGCCTTGGCCACAATAGCCGCAACCTCATCGGAATCAGGCTTATCCGCCTTCAGCAAATCTTCCAGCTGAACCTCATCAATAAAATCAAACGCGTTTTTACTAAGTTGTCGATTATTCATCTATCGTAATTCCGTTTCCTGTTTTAACCGCCGCAGCTTGTTAGCCGAATCACCCCGCCCCAGTCCCGGCCTCCTGCCCAGCGAACGAATCCGACCAGCCATACAAGCCAGACACTCTTCCGAAGTTTCCTTAATGCAAGCCTTGGCTGGATAAATCTTATACAGAGACCGATATTCCACCGGCGTCATATTCGGCATAACCACATTCGCACCCCGCTGCAAACCCAACTCACGTCCCTCAGCTATATTCAGAGTCGCCAAAGCCGTCGTGCTGGGTATATTCGTCAGCGGACAAACCAATCGTGTCAACGCCACCACCTTATAAGTCATCTTTTCCGTATTGGGCACCTGCCCCTCAACACCCGCCGCACTGCCCAGCGGCGTATCAGGATGGGAAATAAAAGGCCCGACACCTATCATATCGAGGTCCAGCTCCGCAAACTTCATTATATCACAAGCCAAATCCTCATAAGTCGTACCCGGTATGCCAATCATCACACCACTGCCGACCTCATAACCCAGCTCACCCAACCGACGCAATAGCGAAAACCGGTCCGACACTGTCGAACCAACCGGCGGGTGTATCTTATCATAGACCGCTCGATTGGAAGTTTCAAATCGCAGCAAATATCTGTCCGCCCCCGCCTCTCGCCACAACCGCAATTCGTCGTCCGTCCGCTCGCCCAGACTAAGCGTAATCGCCAAATCAGTCTCAGACTTTATCCGACTTACAACCTCCGCAATAAATTCTCCCGACAGAGCCAAATCCTCCCCAGACTGCATCACAACCGTACCATAACCATAATCAGCCGCTTTGACGGCACAGCCCAGAATTTCCTCAGCCGTCATGCGATAGCGTGTTACTTTAAGATTCTCGGCGTTCAGTCCGCAATACCCGCACCGCCGCCGACAATGATTCGAAATCTCGATGAGCCCCCGCAAATGTACTTCATCCCCCACATTTTCAACCCGAACCTTATCCGCACAGGCCCAAAGCTCTTCTAGTCGTGCCGGGTCTTCCTCTCGAAGCCAGCTAAGTATTTCCTCGTAATCAAGAGGCATAAACATTCCGCCTGTCTATCGCTTGCATCTGACAAAACCTTACGCTCCTACCCTTGTTCCTGCGGACCACTCTCCCGCTCGTTCTTGTCCGGGTCGGCGTGTTTGCTCAGAGTAACCGTAAAGGTACTGCCCACATCCGGTTCGCTGTCAACGCGTATATGTCCGTCATAAAGTGCGCTAATCTTCTTCAGAATCGCCAGGCCCAGACCGCTGCCCAGAATCTTCCGCGTCTTTTCGTTCTTGATACGGACAAAATCGCCGAACAACTGCGCAGCCTCCTGTTTGGTCATCCCAATCCCGGTATCCGTAACCGCAACCGTAATGGCATCATCATCCTGAGTAATATTCACATTCACGCTGCCGCCGTCCCGGTTATATTTCACCGCGTTGGAAACCAGGTTATTGAAAATAATCTCGATTTCGCCCCGGTCACCCGTCATCACAACCTCATCAGGCGACTGCAAATTAATCTTAATATCACGTGCCTGAGCGTCCGGCGTAAATGTCTCTTGCGCCGTCAGAGCGATTTCCCGAATATTAAGCTCACTTATCTCACGTTTCTTCTGACCCGACTCAATCCGCGTCAAATCAAGCAGGTCCATTATCATCTTACGCATCCCCTCCAGCCGAATCAAACTGCGGTCCAGCATATGGTCATAAGTCGCCGGATTATCACCGGCGCCCTTATCCCGAACTATTTGCAAATAACCCTGAATCGCTCCTAACGGCGCCTTCAGTTCGTGTGCCAAAACCGAAATAAACTGAAAACGTACCTGACGTTTTTCCTGAGCCAGCTTCAACGCCTGCCGCGCCATAATAAGACTTTCAGCCGCCCGACGCACCGTAGCCTTCAGCTCTTTCGGCGTAAACGGCTTAGCCAAAAAATCATAAGCACCCCGTTTGATAGCCGTAACCGCCGTCTCCAGCGACGCGTAAGCCGTTATCATAACCGTCAGCATACGGTCAGTCTTGTCCTGAATCTGCTCCAGCACATCCAGCCCGCTCATACCGGGCAGTTTATGGTCCAGCAGCAGAATGTCGGGCATAGATTGCTCAATCATCTCCAGGGCCTGCTCGCCCGATTCCGCCATCGCCGTTTCTATCATGAACTCTGCCTGAACTTCCGGTATCTCTATCCGAAAATCACGCAAAGCCCGGGCCGCGCCCATCCGCATACCCGGTTCGTCATCAACTATCAAAACCCGCAGGGTATCCATTTTTATTTCCTAAGCAGAGTGTTTATCTCGTGCTGGAGCTGCTCAAAACGTACCGGCTTTGCCAGAAACGCGTCAGCCTTGACCCACGAACGCTCTTCTGTTGTAGCCGCGTCAAACTCCAAACCAGTCTCGGAGGCAACCGCCGTTACCAGTATAACCGGTATATTGCTGTCCAGCTTCTTGATGTGATAGCACAACGCGAAACCGCCGTCGGCATGTTCCATCATCAAATCCACAATCGCCAAATTCGGCTTGGTTTCCTTGAGAATCTCCTCGGCCCGGGCCTGAGAGTCAGCGGTAATGACATTATAACCCACCGACTCCAGCATCAGCTTATGCTGCTCCAGAAAATCAGCATCGTCATCAACCACCAAAACCGTAATATCTTTGTTATCCATAAATCTTACCTTTACTGTATATGGGCGCCATAAGCCCGCCAATCATGTTAGTTGCCTGTTTCATATCGCCAAAGGCGAAACCTCGCCGTTATTCTGCTTGCACCTGATTTCTGAAATCTGACCTCTGATTTTCAATCCCGCTGTCCCTTTCGCGGCAAGGTAATCGTAAACGTCGTACCCGTAGGCCCTGCCTCCGGTTTATCATTCGAGCTGACCTTGACATCACCGCGATGCATCTTAATTATACCATAAGTAACCGCCAGACCCAGTCCGGTCCCCATCCCAATTTCCTTGGTCGTAAAGAACGGCTCAAATATCTTCGGCAAAATAGTCGCGCTAATCCCCGTCCCCGTATCGATCACATGAACCGTAAGCATGTCATCCGTCCCCATTATTTTTACGGTCAGTTCCCCACCGTCCGGCATCGCCGAAACCGCGTTGCCCAGCAGATTCGTAAACACCTGAGCAATCTGGTCACCGTCCAGCTCAGCCATGGTATCATCGGTCTCAACCGCCAAATTAACCACAACATTGTCCGGCACCGCCAAAACTTCTATATTCCGCTCGATTATCTCCTTTATATCCGTCGGCTGCAAAGTAACCTTGTTCTGCCGGGCAAAGTGCAGCAGCCCCGCCACAATCTTCTTGCAGCGATCCGCCTGCTCCACCACCATCTTCAAATCATCCTGCATCTGCGGATTATTCTCCGCTTCTTCCAGCAGCAGATGTGAGTACATCAAAACCACACCCAGTGGATTATTCACCTCATGAGCGATACCCGCCGCCAGCTGCCCCATACTCGCCAGCTTCTCCGACTGCACCAGGGCTTCCTGAGTGTGTGCCAGCTCCTTTATCATCGTCCGCAGCTGGTCAATCGTATGCGGCAAACACATTTCCGATTCCGCCAGCCCTTTCAAAATCGCCACCGCATGCTCAACACACGTATCATAACCGCAAGCCCCGCAGTTAAGCTCATCTTCCGGTTTCAGCTTGCCCATCCGGGACATAACTTCGGTAATTTCCTTTGTTCGCGGCATCGGCAAACGCTGATTATTCGCCTGGAAACCCCGACGTAAATTCAAATCCGACATCTCCTCGATTTGCTTACGCCATAAGTCCTCATCGAAATGCGCGACCCGCTGCCGCACATACTGGCTCACCCGGCTACGCCGCGTAAACAACGGAGCATTGGAAGACATGCCCGCACCCATTATACAACCGTTACAGCAGAGTATCTCCAAAAAACGAGCATCTAAATCGCCCGTCGAAAATTCCTTGATTGCCTCAACCAGTTCCTTATTACCGTCGGTGGTTACCACCTCACCAGCGACCAAATCTTCGGCAATATCCGCCGCCTGCAAAAGCCCCCGCCCTATCGGAAACAAAGCACCCAGATTCGCCAGAGGAGCATCAAACTCGGTTTGTACGATTCGCTGCGGATTCAAACTGCGCTCATTGAACATCTCCCGAAGCTCGACAAACGTCAGAACCCCGTCCACATCACCCGCCACATTCAAACTCTCAGCCTCACACTTCTTGGCGATGCAGGGGCCCATAAAAACTATCTTGATCTCAGAACCGTACATCTTCCGCATCACCCGAGCCATGGCAACCATCGGCGAGACTATCGGGGCCAGCGAATCCACCAGCTCCGAATGATATTTCTCGACATAAGTTATCACTGCCGGACAGGGAGTCGAAATATAACGCCTCTTCTTGGGCGATTCTTCCAGCAGCCGGGCATATTCCTGCGCCACCAAATCCGCCCCAAAACCAACCTCGGTAACATAATCAAAACCCAGCGAACGAATCATGCCCACAAACGTCTGGTAGTCATATTCATCAAAATCCGCCGGGAATGAAGGAGCCACACAAGCCGCTACTTTAGCATCACCCGCCAGCAAAGCGTTTATCTCACCTATAGAGCTTATCACCTGCTTGGCATTCTGAGAACATACCCGAACACAATTCCCGCAGCTTATGCACCGTTCAGGCATAACCTCAGCCTGGCCATCCGTTATCCGAATGGATTTAGCCGGACACTCACGCACACAGGTATAACATACCCGGCAACGTTCCTTCAGTGTCATTATAAACCCGGTTTTTCGTTCTGGTACCATTGTCGCCCTTCAGCCTAAAAACCATTAATTCAAGGCCGAGCCGTTCCCTCTTGCCTAATGCCTCTTGCCAGCCGTCAAATAAAACTCCTCGGCCAAAGGCCGAAACCGAGCCGTTCACTCTTGCCTCATGCCTAATGCCTCTTGCCTTCTATCAACGCATCACATCACGTTTGCAATAATGAGTATGTAGCAGATGATGGCTCTTCTCGCTCAGCGGCTGGCCCAGATATTCCTCGTACAAACGCTGAATCTCTTTGTTATGATGCGAGCAACGCAAAGTCTCGTCGCGGTCGATATTATACAAAGCCTGCATACGGGCCTTAATCGCTTCAGGGTTCGCGCCCAGCGGCTGACCGCCGCCATTGATACAGCCGCCCGGACAGGTCATTATCTCAATAAAATGAATATCGCTGCGGCCAGCCTTTATCTGCTCCAGCAGCGTCCGGGCATTACCCAGACCGCTGGCAACCGCCACGCCCACTTCCAAATCACCAATCTTGACATGGGCTTCCTTAATGCCTTTCAGACCACGCACGCTCTGAATCTTCAATTCCGGAAGTTCCTCACCGGTCAAAAGGTGATAAGCCGTACGAGTCGCCGCCTCCATCACGCCCCCAGAAGCACCAAACAGTTTACCCGCCGAACTTCTCTGACCAAACGGACTGTCAGCCGCCTCCGGATCCAATGCCTCCAAATCCAAACCCTGCCGACGAATCATATGAGCCAGCTCACGCGTGGTAATAACCGCGTCAACATCCGGCACACCCTCAACCAGCATCTCCGGACGCTGCGATTCAAATTTCTTCGCCGTACAAGGCATAACCGCCACACTGTAAATATTATGAGGGTCAATGCCTTCCCGCTGCGCGAAATAGCTCTTGATTACCGCACCCAGCATCTGCTGCGGACTCTTGCACGTCGAAAGATTTTCCATAAATTCCGGATAAAACTGTTCCACAAACTTAATCCAGCCCGGCGAACAGCTCGTCATCATTGGCAGCTTCCCGCCGTTAGCAATACGATGGGCCAACTCAGACGCTTCTTCCATAATCGTTAAATCCGCCGAAAACGACGTATCAAAAACTCTGTCGAAACCTATCGAACGCAAAGCCGCCGTCATCATCCCCGCTACATCGGTACCAGGCTTCATGCCGAACTCTTCAGCAATCGAAACCGAAACACTCGGAGCGTGCTGAACCACAACCAGCTTCTCAGGATTATGCAGCGCGTCGGTCACATCCTTGACCATGTCCTGCTCACGCAAAGCACCCGTCGGGCAAACCATAATACACTGACCGCAATTGATGCAGCTCGAAATATTCAAACCTTCATTGAACGCCGTACCCACAATCGCTTTACTGCCGCGATGCACAAAATCCAGAGCCGAAACACCCTGAATCTCTTCACAAACACGCACGCAGCGACCGCAAAGAATGCACTTGTTCGGGTCACGCACAATCGACAAACTCGATGTGTCAATCTTATGCTCGTTCTTGGCACCGGTGTAACGACGTTCCCGCACACCCAATTCCTCAGCCAGACCCTGTAATTCACAGTTACCGTTACGTACACAATACAAACAGTCATCAGGATGCGTCCGAAAGCAGTAACTCCACTATCGTCTTGCGGGCCCGAACCACACGCGGCGAATGAGTCTTGATCTTCATGCCTTCCTCAACCGGATACGCACAACTCGGTATCAAACCCGGACGACCTTCGATTTCCACTACACAAATCCGGCACGCACCCGTCGGAGCCAAATCTTTCATATAGCACAAAGTCGGTACCTTAATACCGGCACGGGTCAACGCTTCCAGAATCGTCTCACCCTTTTTGGCTTCTATAGTCTTACCGTTTACTTCTATATTCATCATAGTTTCATACCTTTTATTTCAGCCCTTCAAGCGTTAATCTACCAGCACAGCCTTGAACCGGCATACATCCTTACATGTCCCGCAACCGATACACTTATCAGGAATTATATAATGCGGAGCCTTAGGCGTACCCATTATCGCGTCCGTCGGACACTTCTTCGCACAAAGCGTACAACCGGTACACTTCTCAGCGTCGATAGTATATGTCAGCAAATCCTTGCAGACTCCCGCCGGACATTTCCGTTCATAAACATGAGCTTCATATTCATCCCGGAACCAACGCAAAGTACTCAAAACCGGATTCGGGGCCGTCTGACCCAAACCGCAAAGACTCGTATCCTTGATAATCTCGCCCAGACGAGTCATGTACATCACACCCTTGAAACGCTCCAGGGCCTCTATCGGCTTCTCGCCCCGGCGACCGTGCGTTATGCGTTCCAGAATCTCCAGCATCCGCCGCGTACCTTCACGGCACGGAATGCACTTGCCGCAACTCTCACGCTGAATGAAATCCATAAAAAACTTCGCCACGTCAACCATGCACGTGTCTTCATCCATCACCACCAGACCGCCCGAACCCATCATCGCTCCGACCGTCTTCAGTGACTCATAATCAACTTCTATATCCAGATGCTGCTCAGGAATACAGCCGCCCGAAGGACCGCCAATTTGCACAGCCTTGTATTTCTTGCCCTTGGGTATCCCCCCGCCAATATTAAACACAATCTCACGCACCGTCGTACCCATCGCCACTTCAACCAACCCGGTCCGCTCTACCTTACCCGAAAGCGCGAAAACCTTCGTGCCCTTGCTGGTCTCGGTCCCCACCCCACTGAACCAGCCCGCGCCATTCGTGGCTATCAAAGGCAGATTAGAAAGGGTCTCCACATTATTGATAATCGTAGGTTTACCAAACAAACCCGCGATCGCCGGGAACGGCGGCCTCGGACGCGGCATTCCACGCTTGCCCTCAATACTGTTAATCAATGCCGTCTCTTCGCCGCAGACAAAAGCACCCGCACCCTGCTTAATTACAATCTCCAGCTTGAAGCCACTGTCCAGAATGTTCTCACCCAGCAGACCATATTCCTTCGCTTGACGAATCGCTTCCTGGAAACGTTTGATCGCCAGCGGATATTCCGCCCGCAGATAAACATAAGCCTTCGTAGCACCAATACCATAAGCCGCCAACGCCATGCCTTCCAGCAGACGATGCGGATCACCTTCGATAACCGCCCGGTCCATAAATGCACCCGGATCGCCTTCGTCAGCATTGCAAATCAGATACTTCTGGTCACCTGCGGCATTCAGAGCGAATTTCCATTTCCGACCTGTCGGGAACCCGCCGCCGCCGCGACCACGCAAACCGCTATTTTCTACTTCATCACAAAATTCCGCCGGCGTTGTCTTACGCAAAACCGCCGCCAAACCGCGATAGCCGCCGTGCGAAATATATTCCTCAATGCTCGCCGGGTCTATCAGCCCGCAATTCGCCAGTACCCAGCGGGTCTGCGGAGCAAAAAACGGATGCTCATCGATAAACGGCACACCGATCCAGCTCTCAGCACTATCGTGACGATGCTGACCAAATACCCGCTCAGTATCAATCTTGCCGTCAAGAACACCCTGCAAAATATCAGCGGCATCGTCCTTGCTAACATGAGCGAACGCCACCCGCGACTTGCCCGGAACCTGAACTTCCATAATCGGCTCAACCGCGCACAATCCGATACAACCCACTTCGATAACATCCGCGGCAATACCCTTTTCAGCCAGGTATGCCCGCAATGCCGTCAAGGTCTTGCCCGCACCGGCCCCCAAACCGCATGTGCCTGTACCCAAAAATATCGCCGGACGCGTCAGACTCTCACGACGCAAACCCTTGACCAGTGCCAGATTAGTATCATCTTCCCGACCGGCGATATAGCCCTTCAACAACTCCTGCGTATCCTGACCGCAGCAGCATGTCGTGCATCCAGTGTCATTAGTCATTTGATGTCTCTCCTATTTCGAGGCCTTACGGACCGAATCAAGAATGCCTTTTATCATATCCGGCTCCAGACTGGCGTAAAACTCGCCATTGATGCTGATAACCGGGGCCAGCCCGCAAGCGCCTATACAGGCCACTACTTCCAGACTGAACAAACCATCGCGAGTCGTCTGACCCGCCGTTATTTCCAGTTCACGCTGCAACGCTTCCAGAATCGCCGCCGAACCTTTTACATGGCAGGCAGTACCCCGACATACCTGAACATGATTCTTACCCAAAGGCTGAAAACGAAACTGATTATAAAATGTCGCCACCCCGTATATTTTACTCGTAGGCAAATCCAGATACCTGCCGATCTCGACCACCGACTCACGCGACAGATAACCCTGCATCTCCTGGACTTCCTGCATAATCGGAATCAGGGCATCACGCTTGGCATGAGGATATTTATTTAGTATCTCGCTTAAATCTGTTGTAACGGTTGTCACTTGGCCATATTCCTTTCCGAAGCCCCCTCACGAGCAAAATAAGTTACTTTCTCTAATGACATCGCCATATCTATCAATTCCACAAAAACACCATCCGGCACACGCAAAGCAACCGGAGCAAAATTCAATATCCCATAAACGCCCGCCCGCACCAAACGGTCACATACCGCCTGAGCTTCAACTGCCGGAACAGTTATGACACCCACCCGTATACCTTCCTTAGCTACAACATCTTCCAAATCCGCCATGCTGTAACAGCGACAGCCGTGAATCACCCGCCGGGCCTTCTCCGGGTCAATGTCAAACGCCGCACCAATACTCAGATTGGGACGACGACCGCCAAAATAAGCCATAATCGCCCGACCTAGATTACCAACCCCAACCAAAGCCACCTTTTCATCTTCCGGGCCGTCCAAAAACCGGCCGATGCTCTCCATCAGCTCCTCGACATCGTAACCCTTAGATGGACTGCCCGAATACCCGACAGCCATAATATCACGACGAACCTGAGCTGCCGTCACCCCCGCCAGCCTCGCCAGCTCATGTGAATAAACATTGATTACCTTCTCGATGCCAAGCTGATGCAGAACTCGACGATAGAGGCTCAACCTGCCTATTGTTTTTTCCGATGCTCGTGCCATTTCCCATCTTTCTATAACAACTCACGTTTTTCACGTAACAACGTGAAACTCATCACAAGAAGTCTAGCGAATCAACACCACCATGTCAACCCAGAAAAAAACCTTTTTACCCAAAAACCACATAAACCACTACAAAACAACACCTTGCTATTCACTCCTGAGCGTGCCGCCCAAACAAAAACCGAGCCGCGTAAGCGACCGGATACAACCACCAACAATCGCCCGAAGGATTGGACCGCCCAAAACTGTTTTTGACGTAAAAACTCCTCGGCCCAAGGACGAAACCTCGCCGTTCACTTCTGCCTTTTGACTCATGCCCCTTGCCTGTCGTTATCATAACTATTGACAAAACCGCCGCCTTACTCCAATATGGCCCCCTATGAATTATTGGTACCTCACTTTTAGAAGTCTCTGGCAAAAACAACAACTACGCCGCTACCGCAGCATCGTCGCCCGGGCCAACAAACTTGAACCCAGATTGACCGTGCTGTCTAACGAACAGCTCAGCGAAGAGGTCCGCCGCCTCCATAATGCCGCCCAGGACCGCTCTCGCATGGCTGATATCATCCCCCAGGCCCTCGCGCTGGGACGAGAATTTTCTCAGCGAACCCTAAAAATGCGACACTACGATGTCCAGCTTATCGGCACCCTCGTTCTCTACGAAGGTCATATCGCCGAAATGGCCACTGGCGAAGGCAAAACTCTAATGGCACCTCTGGCAGCCTTCCTCCACAAACTCGGACGGATAGACCGCTGCACCCACATCGCCACCGCCAACGAATACCTCGCCGCCCGCGATGCCCAGTGGATGTTCCCTCTCTGCCAGGCCCTCCAGATGACTGTCGGACTAATCGTGCCCGGCCAAAACACTGCCAGCCGCGCCGAAGCATACCAAAAAGATATCGTATACACCGCCGCTAAAGAAATTGTTTTTGACAGCCTGCGCGACCCTATCCGCAAAAAGAAGATGTCGCCCGCCGAAGCCATCCTCCGCCCCCAAAAAGGGCTTACCATGAACCCAGTCTACGACTTCGTCATTATCGACGAAATCGACAGTGTGCTAATCGACCAGGCCCGCAGCCCGATAGCCATAGGTGCAGACTCCGCCTCATCCACCCAACTGGAACTCTACCGCCAGGCAGCGACCATCGCCGGCAAACTCAATCGCGGCAGTCACTACCGACTCATGTACGACGACAGCCAGGTCCAGCTCAAAGACGAAGGCAAAGCCCAAGCCCGCAAACTCGCCGGCGGAATCCTGAGAATGGTCCCCCCCGGCCAAAAGTGGGAAAGATACATCACCTGCGCCCTGGCCGCCCGACACATCTACAAAAAAGATGACCACTATGTTGTCCGCGACAATAAAATCGTACTCATTGACGAAAACACCGGTAGACTCATGCCCGGCCGCCAACTCCCCGACGGCATCCACCAGGCCCTCGAAATCCAAAACGGCATCATCCCCACCGCCGAACTCAAAGGAACCCACCAGACAACCTACCAGACATTTTTCCGAAAATACAAAAAACGGGCTGGCATGACAGGCACCGCCGAAATGGACGCCTTTGAATTTTCCAACGTTTACGACTTGGCCGTTGTACCCATCCCCACCAACAAACCTTCCCAGAGAAAAGTCTGGCCCGACCAGATATTCCGCACCAAACAAGCCAAATACCAGGCCGTATTGGATGAAATCGAAAAAATCCATCAGACCGGCCGACCCATACTCATCGGAACCGGCTCCGTCCAGATTTCCGAAGAGCTCAGCAACATGCTCCAGCAAAAGGAACTGCCCCACGAAGTCCTGAACGCCAAAAATCACGCTCGCGAAGCCGCCATCATCGCCGAAGCGGGCCAGCCCTCACGCATCACCATCATCACCAATATGGCTGGCCGCGGAGTTGACATCGTACTCGGCGCCGGCATCGCCGACAAAGGCGGGCTAGGTCTCATCGGAACCGACCGCTCGATCATTCGCCGACTCGACGAACAGCTCATCGGACGTGTCGGTCGACAAGGAGACCCCGGCGACTGCAAGTTTTTCCTCTCACTCAAAGATGACATTCTACGCTACGCCGACCGGAAAAAAGTATTCCGAACAAGACTAAAAACCCGCGGCAATAATCATCTGCCCATAGACATACCCCGGGCCGCCAAACTTTTCGCCTTGGCCCAGGAAAGAATCAAAAACCACGCCGGAAAAACCCGGCAACAGGTTTATCAGGGCGAAAAATACCGCGAAGAACTACGCAAAAAGGGACTCTGGCAAGACTGGATGGACGCCCGATAACCATATTTCACAACAACTCCGCCAAAGACGGCACCTCGCCGTTCACTCTTGCCTCATGCCTTCTTCATCCTGCTCTTCGCCAGCCGCGGCTAAATATTGTCGTTGCTTGTTTATCCAATCCCAAATTATGCCGATACACGCAATATGGGAATAGGTTTAATGCCCCGAATTCTGACGCGTTTCAAAATCACCTGGCGAAGCCCGGACCAGCGAGAGTTCGCACCCGCCCCAGCCCGTCAACCTAAGCATCACCGGCTCCTGCCTTAACATCAGCCACCCCTTCGAAAAGGGCGACGAGCTAATCCTCTCCATAACACTGAGCAACGAACTGGCATCCTTCCAGGTCAAAGCCCGCGTCGCCTGGTGCCGACCCGCCCAGCACAAAAACACCTGGTACATAGGACTCGGATTTCTAAATCTCAGCTCCGATAACCAGCAGCTCATCCAGGAATTTGAAAAATCTAACGCCGAAAACCTCCTCGCCTTCATCTCCGAATTTCCCCTCTTTGCCGAACTGACCTACCAGGACTGCCATACCCTAATCAAAATAATCACACTCCGAGACCTGTCCCGCAAAGAGATACTCTTCCGTCAGGGCCAAACCAACGACGACCTCCAGGGCCTCTTCATCGTCCAGAACGGCCTGCTCAACATTTACAAAGGACAAAAAACCGAGCCATCACACCAACTGGGAGTTGTTTCCGCAGGACAGGTCTTCGGCGAAACAACCCTCGTCAACGACCAGCCCCACTCCGCCACCGTACAAGCCGTAAACGACACTACACTCATCCAGATTTCCAAAATCGGATTCGCCGTAATACGCAAACAGAACCCCGCCCTAGCCCTCAAAATCATGGAAGTGGTAGCCCGAACCCTCAGTGCCCGACTGGGCCGAACAACCAAAATGCTCTTCGCACCCATAAAGCCCGGCGAAATTATAACAGCATAAGAAAAGCTTCGCCAGCACGCGAAAGAACAAAAACCGAGCCGCCTAAGCCACCGGATCAGAAAATCAAGGCTCGATAACCAATTGCCAAACATGCAAAAATCAGAGCCGCGCACGTAAGTAAGCGGTATTTGCCGTTTTAAAAACCCTCAACCGCAGGTCGAATCCTCGCCGTCCACTCATCCCTCTTGCCTTCTTCAATCTTTTTGCGAATAAATTCCCATACCAATAATCCAGGTTGCGGCCAAGCCGTCTTAACTGTACAATAACCGTTACCGGAAAATTGGATTATGTGTTAATTGTTTTAATTTCCTAGTAGTAGAGGTGTTTTTTGAAACTTATTAAGAAAGCGGATGTACTCTAGCGTACACACGGGTGTACGCACTAAACAGATTTAATGTTCGGAGGTATTTTATGTATTAAATATGGCCGCAGCGTAATGTTGCAGGCTGCTTATAAAGGACAATAAAAATGAAACAATGGTATGAAGAATTGTTTGAAAATTTCGCCGAGAGTTATGACAACGAGCATTTTACCCAGGGTACTCTGGGAGAATGTGACTTTATCGAAAGTGAGATTGACGCGAACAAAAATGTTCGAATACTCGACATCGGCTGCGGCACAGGCAGACATTCAATTGAGTTAGCCAAACGTGGTTATGATGTCGTTGGTATAGACCTCTCGGACTGTCAGTTGAAAAAAGCCCGAAGTAAAGCGGCATCAGCCGGTGTATCTGTCGAGTTTATTAAGGCAGATGCTCGCAATCTGGATTTTTCCGCTGAGTTTGGCCTGGCGATTATGATTTGCGAAGGCGGCTTTAGTCTGATGGAAACTGACCAGATGAACTACGCCATTCTCCAAAATGCCGTCAAATCGCTTGTCTCTGAAGGCAGATTTATTTTCACCTGCCTGAACGCATTGTTTCCTCTGTTCCATTCGGTCAAGGATTTTATAGACAAAGCTGCCGCCGAAGCAGCCCAGGGCGTTCCTAACTCCAGCTATGATGAGCAGAACTTTGACTTGATGACTTTTCGTGAGTCTGGCAAGGTCAAAATCACTGACGATAGCGGACGGGAAAAGGAAATGCTCAGTAACGAACGGTATTATGTACCCAGCGAAATTACCTGGATGCTAAAGACCCTCGGCATGGGAGAAATAGAAATCTTTGGCGCTAAACTCGGAGCTTTCAGCCGAGCCGATAAGCTCCGGACCGATTGTTATGAAATGCTTGTAGCAAGCAAAAAACTATAAGCAAGCATCAAATGCTGATGCGAATAAAACCAGAAAGGTCGGGTTGGATTATTCTAACCCGACCTTTTTCGTGTCAAACAGGAACCGAGCCGCCTAAGCGACCGGATCAGAAAATCAAGGCTCGATAACCAATTGCCAAACATGCAAAAATCAGAGCCGCGCACGTAAGTAAGCGGTATTTGCCAGACCCCCCGCACATTTCAGAGCCGCGCACGTAAGTAAGCGGTTGCCGTTTAAAAAACCCTCAACCGCAGGTCGAATCCTCGCCGTTCACTCATGCCTCATGCCTCTTGCCTTCTTCATAACACCTATTTCCCCGGACCAGAAGATTCCGACCCATTAAATCCATTCCCATTTGTCGACCGACGCGATTCATGTTCCTCATGCAGTTTCATGCAGTCGACATCGCCCACATACTCCGGCACAATCTTCTTGATGGCAGCCACAATCTCATCATGGTCAGGCTCCGCCGCCAGCTTCAACAGCTCCGCAACCTGCTCATCCAGAACAGCCTCATCACCCGGAATATTCTGCCAGATACCTATCTTCGGATGACGGGTCGGCTGCATATTCTCTCCGGTAATCGCTAGTTCCTCAAACAGCTTCTCGCCCGGACGCATCCCCGTAAACTTAACCTCGATATCCTCGCCCGGACGAAAACCGCTCAGCGTTATCAGTTCGCGTGCCAAATCAACAATCTTGACCGGCTCGCCCATATCCAGCACAAATATCTCACCGCCCCGCCCCATCGTCGCCGCCTGCAAAACCAACTGTGACGCTTCTGGAATCGTCATAAAGTAACGCTGCATTTCCGGATGAGTAACCGTCACCGGCCCACCCGCCGCAATCTGCTGACGAAAAATCGGAATTACCGAACCATTACTGCCCAGCACATTACCAAAACGAACCGTTACAAAATGAGTCTTCGAACGCTTGGCCAGACACTGTATCGACATCTCCGCGATACGCTTGCTCGAACCCATAATACTCGTCGGGTTCACCGCCTTATCCGTCGAAATCATCACAAAATAACCCACCCCTATCCGATGCGCTGAGTAAGCGATATTTCGAGTACCACAAATGTTATTCTTAACCGCCTCGCCCGGATTTTCTTCCATCAAAGGCACATGCTTATGAGCCGCCGCGTGAATCACCACATCCGGCTTATAAGCATCAAAAATGAAATCCACACGATTCTTATCATATATATCACAAATCGTCGCCCGAACTGCCATATCCGGAAAACTCCGCCGCAACTCCCGCTCGATAAAAAACAGACAGTTCTCCGACTGCTCCACCCAGATGCAGCATCTTCGGCCTGAAGTTCCCCACCTGACGACACATCTCCGAACCTATCGACCCGCCCGCACCCGTAATTAGAACCACCTTGTCACGAATAAAATCACTGATAATATCCATATCCAGCGTCACCGGCTCACGGCCCAGCACGTCATTAATATCAACATCACGCATCTGAGAAACACGAACCTTGCCCGAGGCTATGTCAACCAAATCCGGAACCGTCCGAAAACGAAGATTCGTACCCTCACACAGCGAAACCACTCGACGCAGCTCTTTATTGTTCGCCGAAGGCATAGCGAATTACTATCTCATCAACATTCCGAGAACTCGCGATTTCCTTTATCTGCTCCGTACGCCCCAGAACCGGCATACCAT
>CAXXMR010000024.1:0-37882 GCA_963663805.2 Sedimentisphaerales bacterium | reverse complement strand
TCGAAGCTTTAGGAAGGAGCCTCTCTCTCCTGCCTCAGCCGATTTACTCGATCTCTCTCAGGTCCGTAAAGACCCTCTCAATCGTCTACGGTGGATTATACGCAAACACCATGCCCTTTACAAGCATAAAAATACCTTTTTTTAATATTGTTATAAACTGCCTAAAGTAAGAAAGTTATATATCGGCCCTGCTCAATGTTTCCCCAACCCTTATTATTCTTACAATTGTTACCGTTGACCCGACGCAACAAGCTACGTCGCTAATTGTCTTGTAAAGTCCTGCAAACAAATAAATTAACACAATATCAACCACTGATTATCGGTCTGTCCATTTTCAGCAATACTACTTATTATTGTTGTCGACAGGATAATAACTTGAAATCAGCACCCGGATTGTCAAAATAACGCTATGTCAAAATCAACCATAGCACAGCAGTTAAGAGCCTTGGGTAGCCAGAAAGTCCCTCCGGAAATCACAATTAAATCCCGGATATATCACCTCAAAACTGTCTTTAAACACGATTTTTTCGCGGCCACCTTGCTTTACAGCGTTGGTAGGTCCGATAATAACTCCCCGAATGCCCACCAAATAGTCCTGAAATTACCAAGACGCTCCCATATATTGGGTATCCCCCTAGCCTGGCTAGGCCAACTACTGGCCGACCACGAATACAACATACTAAAAACCCTCCAGAACCTCCCCGGCATCCCCAAATTACTGCCCAGGCCTTTTCATGATGCCGTAGCCTATGAGTTCATACCCGGCCAAACCCTCGACCGGGCGGATATCATCCCCGATGATTTTTTCGTAAAACTCAGGCAGCTTACCGAAAAAATTCACAAACGCCATGTCGCCTACGTTGATTTAAATAAACGCAGCAATATCCTGATTACCCCCCAAGGCGAGCCGGCCCTTATAGATTTTCAAATCTCCTGCCAACTGCCGGGCATTCTCTCGCCCCTATTGAATCGCCTCCAGCAGGCCGATCTATACCATATTAACAAGCACAATCGCCGTCTCAGGCCTGACCTGATGACCCCTGAGCGAATCGCCCAGTCTCGTAAAGTCAATCCCTGGATAAAATTACATCGAAAAGTCGCCCGGCCTCTCACCAATTTGCGGCGTAAGGTGTTGGCCTTCCTCTGCCGCAAGGGCCATCTGATTGTAGACGAAGATACCACCTCTTCCCCCGAAACAGACCCGCAGCGTTGGATAAACCGAGCTAATAAAACCTGAATTTAGTAAATTCACACTTGGCGGAACCGGGCGATTATTCAGCGTCCAGCCGAACTATTACCGATAACTATATTGATATGGAAAAATCACTGCGCCCAGTTTTATATTTGACTCGCCACTATCTGCCCACCACCGTTGCCGCAGGCATAAGAGCCCATCGCTTCGTAACCGCCCTCAATGACCACAATATAAAAGTAATACTAGCGACTGTCGGTGAAAAACCGGAGATTGAGGAACCTTCCGAATTGCTGACCATCTGTCGAGTGAGTTCTGCCGGTCAGTTACCGACGCAACTATCGGGCAGTCTTCCCCGCTGGCCCAGCCAGCAGCCCCTGCCCGGCCCAACGCCCGACCCGGTATGTTCCAAAGCACTATACCGGGCCGCTCACGCCCTGATTCAGAAATATCAACCGGAAGTATTATTCGCCACCGGATTACCCTTCGGTTTGATGGCTGTAGCCCATCGTCTGGCCCAACAGTACCATCTCAAACTCGCTCTGGAATTTCGTGATGCCTGGACCATCGGCAAGGACTGGCCTTACCCTTCGGTTTTTCATCGTCGCCGGGCCCGCAAGTGGGAAGACCGCTGTACCGCTTCTGCTCAGTTGATAATTACCGAGACCGACCACCAGAAAAAAATTCTCGACGAGCATTACGGCCCCGACATAGCCGCCAAAACACTTACTATCCGACACAGCTTCGAAAAAACCAATGAACTATCCTGCTCGGTTGACCTCGACTCGGAAAAATTTACCATAACCTATACCGGCCAGCTGCGTGGACTTGATATTACTTCGACCTCAAAATTAACTAACCTCGCCAAGTCATGTTCACGAACTGCCCGCCGAATTCTATTGGGAGCCAATTTCTGTGAACAACTTCGTCTCGACTGGATGTCCCCCAATTATCTTGTTTTTGCTCTAGCCCAGGCCGCGCAGGAAGACAAAGAGTTCGCCCAAAAAGTACGTCTGATTTTTGTCGGCGAAAAGTTCCCCGCGATTGACATCTGGGCTCGCCGGAATCAACTTACCGAAAATATTCAACAGCTCGGCCCGGTGACTCCGCAATACGCTCAGCAGCTGGCCCATTTTGCCGATGTAAGAGTGTTGACACTTTACGGCATCAAAAATCTCGACTATCACTGGTGCGTTCCCGGTAAAACTTACGCTTATCTTGGTTCCGGCAAACCGATCCTCGCTCTGGTGCCCCCCGGCGAAGCCAGAGACCTGGTCACTCAGGCCGGCACCGGTTTGATCGCTCCGCCCGACAACATAAACGAAATCGCCCGACAACTGTTAGTTTTGTTCCGACGCAAAACTACCGGCCTGCCTGCGCTTCAGCCGGACTGGAATTTTATTAACCAGTTCCATCTGCCCATCCAGCAGAAACAATTCGCTCACGCGATAGCAAAACTGGCCGGCTGGGAATTAACCGAAACTAAACCCCAAATGAAATTTCAAACGGCCTGAGAAGTAATTATGTGTGGTATCGCGGGAATATACAATTTTAACGAACAGGCCGTCGAGCCTCAAACCATCGAGCTGATGACCAGCCTTCAGCATCATCGCGGCCCGGACGACTTTGGCTACGCCTTTTTTGATAATCAGGGACATTCTATCTATCGCGGCCGTAAAATAAGTGAGCTGAACCGCTCCGGTCCGCTGGCTCTGGGCCATCGTCGCCTTTCGATTATCGACCTGCAGGAAACCGGCTCTCAGCCTATGACTGATGTGTCTGGTCAATTGTGGATTGTTTACAACGGTGAGATTTACAATTACATCGAGCTGCGCCAACAGCTTGAGGGCATGGGCCATAAATTTCGGTCAACTTGTGATACCGAAGTAATCCTCCAGGCCTACCGTCAATGGGGACAGGCCTGCGTGGGAAAATTTAACGGTATGTGGGCCTTTGCTCTCTGGGACTGCACGACGCAGACACTGTTCGCCAGCCGCGATCGGGTGGGCATTAAGCCATTCTATTATTATCTTGATAATGATCGCTTGATTTTTGCGTCGGAGATTAAAGCCGTTTTCGCGGCCTTGCCCCAAAAACAGCATACTCTAAATGAGCCTTATCTGTCCCGATTTATTCTGACCGGTCTGCTCAACGACGCTGAACATACTCTCTTTGAGCATGTCCGCCAGTTAATGCCCGGCCACAATATGGAAATCAAACAGGGACACTGCCGAACATATCGTTACTGGGACATCCCGGAATCTTCTATCGAATCCGCCAATCGCGGCTATGCCGATGAAACAGAAGCCACCGAGCATTTTCGCGAACTGCTCACCGATGCTATCCGTTTGCGTTTTCGGGCCGACGTGCCGGTAGGGACGTGTCTGTCGGGCGGGCTGGACTCTTCGGCGATAGTCGCTCTGGCTACCAGTGCCCTCAATGCCCGGTTGTGTACTTTTACCACGGAATATCACGAGCAGCAGTTTTCCGAAGGACATTACGCCCGCGCCGCCGCCTCGGCGTTCAACACCGACGCTCATTACATCACTCCCACCGGCGAACAATACTTGAGTTTTATCGACCGGTTCAGTTTCTATCACGACGAACCATGTCCCGGCCCCGGCCCATTTTCGCAGTGGCATGTGATGGAGCTGGCCTCGCGTCATGTCAAGGTCGTACTCGATGGTCAGGGGGCTGACGAACTGCTGGGCGGCTACCATCATTACTTCAATTATTATCTGACCAGTATCCTCGCCCGAGCTTTTACCACCGGCCCGGGCAGCACAACCTTGAGCGAATACCTCAACGCCAAAAAAGCCATCGCCCGACATACCGGCCAATCAACCTTAAAGAGTAACCTTGAAGCACTAGCCCACATTGCCAACCGAACCATACCGGCACCCTTGCGAGATATGGTTCGACCTCTGCGTCTCCAGCTACGAAAAAAACTGTTGAGGCAGGGACCAATTTATGAACTGGCTCATCCGCGGATACTTAATCAAACGCTGCCCGGTTATCAACCCCGCACCAGAAAATTCAGGGACGACCTGAACGAAATTCTCTACTGGGAACTCATGCGCGACAATATCCCCATGCTAATGCAATACGGCGACCGAACCTCGATGGCGTTTTCCATAGAGTCACGCGTGCCCTTTTTGGATTACCGCCTGATGGAATATCTCTGCTCCCTGCCCTTCAATCTCAAGATTAAAGGCTCAACCACCAAATATCTCATGCGTCAATCGTTACGCGGTATCCTGCCGGACCAGATAACCGACCGACCTGACAAGAAGGCCTACCCCACCCCGTTTTCACTTTGGCTCAAGGGCCCTATCCATGATTATGCACAGGATATAATCAGCAGTAATTCGCTAAAAAGTCGGGACATCTTCCAGCCGGACAAGGTACGTACTATTTTCGACCAGCACTGTTCCGGTCAGGCCGACCATGCCTGGCTGCTCTGGCGCGTTATCAATCTGGAACGTTGGCTGGAAACTTATTTTGATAACTTTGACCAGAATACAAAGATTCATTTACAAAGCAGTATATGAAAATGAACCAACCCAAACTCGCACTTATCGCCTGCCTCAGTGACGGCTGGGCACCACCTTTGCAGCTTGCCTATCTCGCTACCTATCTGCGTAAGTACGGCGATTGTCAGAATGTCCGTGTACTGGATGTGAAACATGAAAATGTCATCCGGGAACTAAAAGATTTTCAGCCGGACCTTGTGGGTATCTCCGCACTGACCCCGTTATATTCCGAAGCTGTCGCTCTGGCCCGTGAGATTCGCACCGCTCATCCCGAAGCAACACTTATGCTGGGTGGCCATCACATCTCGGTAGTGCCGGAATCACTCCATAAAATTTTCGATTTGGCTTTCCTCGGTGAGGCCGAGCAGACTTTACTGGAAGTTATGAACCTCTACGCAAAAAAGGGACAGTTGGAACATGATTCACTATCCCAAATCCCCGGCCTGGCTTGGTACGAAGCCGACCAACTTCGCAAAACCGAACCACGCCAACTGATTGAACCTCTCGACAGTATCCCCGTGCCGGACCGCTCATTCATTCACCCGGCGTATATTAACGCCCGCCCGAACATGTATTGTCTGAATTGGAAACGAGTCGGGCTGGGTAATATCTTCACCGGCCGCGGCTGCCCCTACCGTTGCGCGTTTTGTTCCTCGCCGAGATTCTGGCAAAATGTCCGCCTGCATTCGGTCGAACGTGTAGTCGAGGAAATCGCGTATGTCTGCGGCACATATAAGACAAACTTCATTCATATCGAAGACGACCTCTTTGCCATCAACAAAAAACGTGTACGCGAAGTTACTCAGGGGCTGCGCGAGGCTAATCTTCTGGGAAAGGTCAATTTTGCTGTCCAGCCGCGGATGAATGTTATCGACGACGAAATGTGCCGACTCATGAAGGAGATGGGAATCGTTCTGACCGCTTTCGGGTTTGAAAGCGGCAACGACCAAATGCTCCGGCAGCTCAAGGGTTCCGGCGTCTCGCTGGACATCGCCGAAAATGCTGTCCGCATGTGCAAAAAATACGGATTTACCGTCCAGGGCAGTGTCATCCTGGGCAGTCCCGGCGAAACCTGGCAGCAGATGCAGGACACCCGAAACTTTCTGGACCGCCTGCACCGCACCGGCGCCGACGACATCTGGCCCTTCATCGCCACCCCTCTGCCGGGCACACCATTCTGGCAATACGCTCTGGAACACAACATCGTTCAGCCGTACGATAATAACTGGGACCTATGGCAATTGACCCGGCCTCACCCGCAGCGGCCCAGACTCTACGACCTAGCCATCAAAACCGAAGATTTCGACCAGCTATATTTCGACATCCAGGCCCTGCTAGAATCAAGACGACCCCAGCCGCCTCTCTCGGCAAAAATCAGACGGCTGCCCAATACCATCCACCGGGCCTTCCTACGCCCCAAACAAGCCCTGAATGTAGTAAAAGCACGCCTGAGAATAGCCCGTAAAAGAAAATAACTCTTTTCAAAATAATTAGTTATGTTACCCCAATCCCCGGCTGCCGCAGGTCCTGACAAGGCAAATCACTTGTACAACCTCTCCATTTTGCCCATTTAGATACGAATCTTGTACATCTAACCTTCGCACCCTATAATAAGCCAAAATTAGTTTTTTTATACAGGAGATAGTTTTGGACGATTCACTCTGCATCAAATGTGCTGGCCTCTGTTGCCGCTATATTGCTTTGCCCATCGAAACCCCGGAAGATCGCTCTGATTTTGATGACATCCGCTGGTATCTGGCCCATGAAGGCATCAGCGTTTTTGTTGAGGATGACGATTGGTATATCAATATCGCCAACCGCTGCCGGTTTCTCGATCGCGACAATCGCTGCGGCATATATGAGACCAGGCCCAAGATTTGCCGTCGTTACACTGAAGATTCATGCGACTTCCACAGCGGCGACTACGGCTACGAGTTACACTTCACCAGTATTGAGGAAGTGGACGAATACATCCTCCAAAAATTTGGCCCGGCCAAAACCAAATCCAAAACCAAAAAAAAATCAAAAGCATCCTGAAGCGGCAAAGGTAAAAGATAATGGCAAAAATACCCCCCGTAAAAGGCACCCGCGACTTCTACCCCGAAAAAATGGCCCTGCGTAACTGGATACTTTCCGGCTGGCAGTCTATCTCATTGCGTAACGGTTTTCTCGAATATGACGGCCCAATTTTCGAACATTTGCAGCTTTTCACCCAGAAAAGCGGTGAAGGAATCGCTTCGGAGCTTTTCTCGCTGACCGACCGTGGCGGACGAGACTTGGCCATCCGCCCGGAAATGACCCCCACCCTCGCTCGCATGGTCAACCAGCAGTTCAACGCCCTGCCCAAACCCATCAAATGGTTCTCTATGCCCCGCTGCTGCCGCGCCGAAAAACCCCAGAAGGGCAGACTACGCGAATTCTTCCAGTGGAACTGCGATATCGTCGGCACCGATTCAACCCTCGCCGACGCTGAATGTATTTTCACCGCCGTCGATTATCTCCGTTCGGTTGGCCTGACCGCCGCGGATATTGTCGTGCGGCTTTCCAGTCGGGCAATGTTAGCGGCCCTGCTAGCCGACCTCAAATTCAATCCCGACGAATTCGAAAAAGTGTACGTCCTTTTAGACAAACGCCCCAAACTTTCCGCCGAAGCATTTGCCGAACTTGCCGCTGAACAGATTCCCAACCCCGACCAGCGAAAAAAACTAATGCAAGTCCAGTCACTGCAAAGCCTTAAAGAAGTTGGTGAACTCCTCCACACCGACCAGGCGCGGGCGGCCCTGGCTGGCCTTACCGAGCTGTTCGACCAGCTCGACCAGCTTGGTATCGCTGATTATTGCCAGTTTGATATAACTATTGTCCGTGGGCTGGCCTATTATACCGGACCGGTATTTGAGATTTTCGACCGTCAAAGTCGCCTTCGTGCCGTCGCCGCCGGCGGACGCTACGATAATCTTCTCGCCGGTTTCGGCGGACCCCAGGCTTCCGGCACCGGCTTTGGAATGGGTGATGTCGTGCTGGAAATCTTGCTTACCGAAAAAGACCTGCTCAAACCCAAAGCCGCCGAGGTAGATTTTTTCCTGATAGATGCCGAACCAAAATTGTTCGACCAACTCCTCCAGGTCACCGCCCAACTTCGTCAGGCCGGACTAACCGCCGCCTTCGATTACCGCCGTACCAGTATTGGCAAACAGCTTAAACAGGCTTCGGCTCTCAATACCAGATTCGTAATCATACTCGGAGCAGAAACCATCGAATCAAACATGGTTACCATAAAAGACATGGCCCAGGGCAAACAATCTCAAATTTTACTAAACAAATTGCTGGAGAATCCCCGACAAGTACTATAGGCTGTAATCTGGTCACTTGTTTCGAGTCCAAAATGAAAGTTGCCGTCACACATTACGAAAAGGCCTTTCAAAGTTTCCTGGAAACTCGCCGCCTGAAGTCTGTTGCTATCGACCAGAACCGTAAAGCATTACTGGCTGACCAGGCCGTCAAGAGTTTCGATTTTATTCTCTATCCTCGTCATGGCCGTAAACTTCTTATCGATGTCAAAGGTCGCAAACTTCCCACCGAACAGTATCTTCGCGGCAGATACGGCCAGAACTGGGCAACTATTGATGATGTAATCGGCCTGAATCTCTGGCAGAACAGTTTCGGCAGCCAATATCAGTCGGTTTTTATCTTCGCTTACTGGCTTTATGATGCTGCACCAATTTACCAAGACATCAAAATTTACGTCTACAATCAGCGTAACTATATTTTCATCGCCGCCGACCTGGCCGCCTATCAACGCTGGATGAGAACCCGCAGTCAAAGCTGGCAAACCGTGCATGTCCCGACTAATAAATTCGCCGATCTGGCTCTGCCGCTGGATGATTTTCTGGCTCATAAGTTGCCGCGACCGTCGATGTGTCAACACGGCTTTTGAAATATTTTCTGAAAATCAAATTTTCCCTGTCCATTTCCTTTTTTTTGAGTTATAATAGTCATGTCAAACTCAATTTCTGAGGGAGTCATGAAATCAAATTTTACCATTTTAATCGCCGAGGACGATCCCGGAAATTTTATTCTCACCAAACGAATAATCCGCCGGGCCGGTATCCCAAATAACATCATCCAGCTTTTCGATGGGCAGGAAACTTTGAAGTTTCTTCAGGAAGCCGCCAGAAATAACGAGTCGATTCTTGATAAAATTTATCTGCTGCTGTTGGATATTCGTATGCCGAAAATCGACGGTATTACCGTGCTTGAACAAATGAAAAAGCAACCGCACCTGGCGACAATTCCGGTGATAATGCTTTCAGCCAGCAATTCGCTCCAGAACAAAAAACGCTGTGCCGAGCTTGGCTGCCCATACTATTTCGTCAAGCCGCCCGGCCCGGAACTCATTGATGCTATCGAAAAATATACGCTTGGCGATACTGAAAGCCCCCATAAGACCGCACCGCAGGCCCTTACCTCTAGTATGGTATCATCGCCTCGTGAGAAATTCTTCTCGTCGTTTTAAAGAGAATCTGCTATAATTCACTCCGGTAATAATATGGAAATCTACGTGAAATTATCAGCCGGAGTGAAAAATGGCGATTCTTATCAACGGAATAAACATCGAAGAACAGGTTATCAACGACGAAATTGAGCGGCTCAGGCCTCAATATGAGCAGATTATGCGCGAAAAATCACCTGAACAGCGCGAGAAAGAGCTGCGCCAATGGTCCCGCGAAAATGTCATCGAACGCGAACTCATCCGCCAGGCCGCCCTGGCCGAAGATAAGCCCGTAGAGGCCCAGAGAGTCGAGCAGGAATATCAGTATCTCATCGACCAGCACGGCGGCCGGGAAAAATTCTTCGAAAGATTCCAGCTAACCGAGGACCGTGTCGGTGAAGTCAAGAACGATATTGAACAACGCATCAAAGTCGAAAGTTTTCTGACGGAAATAACCGCTGAAGTTGCCGAGCCCACCGAACAGGAAATTTTAGACTTCTATAACGAATACCAGGAATATTTTCTGTCAGCCGAAACCATCCACGCCGCTCATATAGTCAAGCACCATAAGCCTGGCCCGGATAAGAAAAAAAACATTAAGGAAATGGAACGGCTCTTGGGCAAACTCCGTCAGGGAGCCGACTTCCAGACCCTGGCCCGCCAGCACAGTGACTGCCCCGACAATGCCGGAGACCTGGGCACATTTGGTCGCGGCCAGATGGTTCAGGCCTTCGAGGACCAGGCCTTCAACACCGACCCCGGCCACTACACGGACGTTTTTGAAACCGAGTTCGGATTCCACATCGTTTATGTTATCGAAAGAAATACTCCCGAACTAATTCCAGTTGATGATGTCCGCGACAAAATTCAGCAGGAACTCATCAATCGTGCTCGGCAAAAAGCTCTGGAAGATTTCGTCGATGCCGCTAAAGAAAAAGCCGATATTAAAGACGCCTGAGCCGTATGGAAATTTCTAATCAAGAATTCGACCAGATTGTCCGGCACGCCGTCGCCGAAATGGACTCGCGTTTCCGTGACTATCTCGACGAGGTGCCCGTCATTATAGAAGAACTACCCGATAAAGTCGCCTGTCGCCAGCTAGGCCGTACCAACCCCAACGGCCTGCTCGGTTTGTATCGCGGCACACCCCTTAACCATCGCAGCGTCACCACCGGATTCACGCCCAGCCAGATTTTTCTCTACCGCAAAAATATCCTGCGTATCTGCAAAGACAAAACCGCTCTAACCCAACAAATCCAGAAAACCCTCATCCACGAACTGGGACACTACCTGGGTTTCTCCGAAAGCCAGCTGCGCAGCCACGGACAATAAATCAGCTCGCCGTTTTAACGGGCCTATAGCTCAAACAAAAGCCCCAAACGTGAACGCCGGGATTAGCCTTTCAAAACTATTGCTAACATTTTTCTCAGCGAAGTTTTTCCTTCTGACCAAATTGCGGCACTTCGACCGACCAGCCGGTTTGCTCATGCAGATAGCGGGCAAAATCCTTGGACCCGTCAGATTCACCGTGAACAACAAATACTTTGCGCGGGGCCTTTTTCAATCCCTTCAGCCAGCCAATCAGTTCATCGCGGTCGGCATGACCGGAAAATCCTTGGATTTTCACCACGCGGGCTTTAACTTTGCGAATTTCACCGTGAATCCGAATCTCTTTTTCGCCTTCAACAATCCGGCGGCCCAAAGTGCCGATGGCCTGATAACCCACAAATAAAACCGTGTTCTTCGCATCCGAAATATTATTCACCAGATGATGCTTGATGCGACCGCCGGTACACATACCCGAACCAGCGATGATAATCGCCGAACCATTCAATTCCTTAATCGCCTTGGATTCATCCGAAGTACGCGACATCGACAAACCCGGATAATCAAAAGGCGAATGATGATTGTTCATATGGTCAACCATCTCGGCATCGTACATTTCCGGATGTTTCTTGAAAACTTCGGTTGCTTTGACCGCCATGGGACTGTCCAGAAAAGTCGGCAGCCGAGGAATCTTCTTTTCCATCAGCAACTCGTTGAGATAATAAAGCAGTTCTTGAGAACGTTCGATAGCGAAACTGGGAATTATCACGTTCCCGCCCGCTTCGACCGTATCGTTAATCGCCTTCGCCAACGCATCCTTGATACTCACATGGTCCTCATGTACGCGGTTGCCATAAGTACTTTCGCACAGTACATAATCCGTATCACTAAACCGCGTTGGGTCTTCCAGTATCGGCCGATTAAGCCGGCCCACATCACCCGAAAACAGAACCTTACGCTTCTCTGCCCCTTCGGAAATCTCCACCATAATCATCGACGAACCAAGAATATGACCGGCATTATAAAAAGTCGCCCGAATCCCCTTGGCAACCTCAACCGTCTTTTCATAATCCAGCTTCTTAAATTGCGGACAGCAAGCCTCGACATCCTCCTGCGTATACAATGGTGCCACCGGGTGTGGGCTCTTGCGCTTCTCACGCGCGTGACGTTTCAGCTTGAACTTCGCGTCTTCTTCTTGCAGGTATGCCGAATCCATCAGCACAATCTGCGCCAGCTCTGCCGTGGCATCGATCGCGTAGATTGGCCCACCAAAACCATCCTTGGCAAGTTTCGGCAGCCAACCGCAATGGTCCAGATGCGCATGAGTCAGCAAAACCGCGTCTATCGAGGACGGCTCTACCGGAAATTTGTCCCAGTTGCGCTCCGCAAACTGACGCTCCTGATAAAGCCCGCAGTCTATCAATATCCGCGAACCATTAGCCTCCAGCAAATGACGCGAACCCGTAACATTCTGTACTGCACCTAAAAAACTAATCTGCATTACTTCGTCCCTTTCCAAAACTTTTATGGCATATATACCTAACAAAAGTTTTTCATAAATTGTATAATGTTTAAGTAGCTGTCCCGTCAAACAAGGATAATTGGAGTGAGCGACTTGTCACAACGGATTCACACTTAGGTGTGTAATTCATAACGAGTGCTTCTAACATGGAGTTGCGATTATCTTCCTTTGCCCCGACGTGATAAAAATGCTCTTTAGTTACGACGTTGAATTTGGACCAGTGAGTGTGTAGAAAATCATTTTGCCGGTATTTATTACTATGCCAGGTCGAGAGTATAAAGTTTGCAGGAGTTTTTGATAAACTTTGTAACAATCGATTTTCATCTTCTATTTGCCAGGAATTAAAATAGTCTACGTGTCTGCCCAGATAAGGAGGATCACAATATATAAAATCATTCTTTCCAGCTTTAGCTATGGTTTCTTCGAAATCCTGATGCACAAAAGACCAGTCATAGGTACTTAATAATTCACAAAATTCAGAAATCTGGTTTACGATCTTAGTGACATAAGCCCGAGCAAATCGCTGAGGCTTTCGGCAGAATGGTACATTAAATCCGCCCTTGCGATTGAAACGAATCATGCCGTTAAAACAACTTCGGGACAAGAAAAGAAAATCTATGGGATTTTTATCCTGATTAAAGCGGTCCCTCACATAGTAATAATGTTTTTCTCCCTGGCATTCCAGTGTCTTTCCTTCTTGCTCCAAAAAAGCTCTGGCGCTAACGGGTGTTATGTCGCCGGATTTAAGGGCGTTGTAAAAATTGACTAGGTGAGGGTTAATGTCGGAGAATATTGCTTGGGAAGGACGTACATTTAACCCAACAACGCCCGAACCCATAAAGGGCTCCACCCACGTGCCACAGTCAGAAAGCGAAACATTCGCAATAATTAAGGGCACCAGCTTGGTCTTAATGCCTTGACATTTGATGGGCGGAACAAGTGTTCTAGACATCTTTGGTCACCCTCCGCTTTTTATTAGGAGATCGCAAACAGGGATTAGCTTTTTGAGGATCTTGGCCTTTGAATTCTAAATATTCCGTGAGTTTTGTAATTTTTTTCTGATTGCCGGATTTGCTCTTGATAGTAATCTTTCCGTAGTTTATCCAGTAATCGTCAAACCATTCTTCTCCTAGGTTCTTGAATACTCCATTTCCCGCCAAAATATCTTTGATGCAAACAATACTGCCTATGTTTGCCGTATTTCCACTGCCTTGAGAATCACTGGCAATTTCCCACTTCTCGCAAACAAAAAATTCTATATCCCTGATAACCGAAACAATGGACTGGAGATGCGTATCATGGTACACACGCGTTTCGTCAATGCTTTCAGAGTCTGTGCGGGTATAAATAATCCCCAAACAATAGTGCCCCAAATACTCATTATAGGGGAACTGAATATTCTTCCGCCCGTCTCGATTTACAAAATAACTGCCATGCGAACCCAATGTGAAACCATTACAAAAACCAGGCTTATTGGGCAAACGATATGTCGTCTTGAAATCTACAGCAAATTTAATTGATTCGTCTTTGGCGGATATAAATGTAAGATCGGGGTAATAATTCTGATGGTCGGCCAAAACAATCCGATAGTCATGACTATGAGCAAATTCTAGCAAAAGAGGAAATAAATGTATTTCCAATATTTTAGAAACAACCTTGGTGTCCGCCGAAATCGTATAGACATTTCTGAAAACATCAATAAAGCCTTTTATGGTCCATTGCTTATCTTCGGTATTCACATGCTTATTCAGAGTTTTTGAAAGCGCATGGAGTTTTTTTTGGAAATCAGATTTTACTTGTTTTTTATTCATATCCTTTGCCGTGTTGTTAATCTCATATCTTAACTTTTGCAAAACTCCAGTTATATCTAATTTCTTATCTCTTTAATCCCTCACAACAACCGTAGTCTCACCTTCAGTTACCATATCATAGAGCTGCTCCACATCAACATTGTGCAGCCGGATACAACCGCGCGACGCCTCCTTGCCAATTTCCTGAGGCTTGACCGTCCCATGAATCCCGAACCCCGTCCGGCCTACGCAGTCACCTTCCTTACCCGTCAAGCCAATCCATCTTTCACCCAGCGGATTCTCCGGGTCATTGGGCATATAATATTTCCCCGTCTCCACATCGGGCCAACCGGGATTAACCTGCTTCTTGCCCGGCGTCGAAACCCATAAACCGCTCGGCGTCTGCCGCCCCGACTTGCCCAGCCCCACCGGATAGGTCCGCACCAGCACATCATTGAGATAAACATACATCGTAAAGTCACTGCGGTCCACCACCAGATGGAAAGGCCCATTCACAACCTTAATCGTCTGGCCCGCCCCCAAAAGCGAAGGATTATCAATACCGTTTATCTTCATCAATAATTGATAAGGAACCTTGTGGCTCTTGCCGATTTTCACCAGCAAATCACCCGACTTCACTTTATAGCGACTGCAAAGGGTGTCCTTCTCGAATATCTTTTTACTGAAAAGCCATTCATCCGCCGCGCTGTTTATTAACGCCCGCGCCCGCTTCATCTCGGATTTGTCAAGCCCCGCCTTGACAGCCCCGCTCAACTTATCACGTGCCCCGATATAATCACCATTAGATAACGCCGACTCGCCTTCCCTAAGCAAAGCATTACCCGCACTGACCGGCTCCGGCTCCACCACAGGTTCTGAAACCGCAACCGGTTCAACTGCCTCTGGCTCAACGACCACCTCAACTTCAACTGGCCCAGTAACTTCCGGATCAACTATCAACTCCGGCAAGGTAATCTCCGGCTCAGCATTTGTTTGATTGACATAATAACGCCAACCCAGAAATGCCCCTGCCAGAAATACGATTATTATCGCCCCAGTAAGCTGCCGATAAGATTTCTTGCCGTAACTGCTTCGCGCCATTCAAAAATCCTTTTTCTAACTAACTAATCTAACTTTTGCAAAATGACAGTTTGGCATACCTAATTTAATGCAATTTGATTTTTAACCCGAATTTGAAATCAAATCAAATTGCATTAAATTCTTAAACGTAAAAATCTTACGATAAAAAGTATAAACTCAGAAAAAACAGCGTAGCGTTTTTTTTCTGATCAAAAGTATGCCAAATTGTCATTTTGCAAAACTCCAGTTCTAACTAAATCATTGAGATACACATTTGCGATTATGTTCCAGCGGACAATCCGTAAACCGCCGTACCGTCGCGTCAGTCACCAGCATATTCAGCGGCACATCATGACTATTCACCGGAACCATATCCAAAAGTTGCTCGTGAAAACCAAACCCGCATTTCATCCCCCCAAAACCATCACTCAAAAACCGGTCGTAAAAACCCCCCCCTCGACCCAGCCGATTGCCCATCCCGTCAAAACCCAATCCCGGCACTACAACCAAATCAATCTCATGTTGCCGAACAGCCAGACCATCCGCCGGATAACGCAGACCATAATGATCTTTGACCAGCTTGCAATCCAGAGAACTCATCCGAACCGGAACCAGCCGCCTCTCCTGCCATTGAACCTTGGGGACAACTACAGTCTTACCAGAATCAAAAGCCTCCCGAACGGCATCTGTTGTATCTATCTCCTGAGCCAACGAAAGAAACAACATCACAACTTCAGCCCCCTGAAAAACCTCAGTCCCACAAAGATTCCCACAAGCCGCACTACTCTTAGCCGCAATCTGATCAGCACTAAAATAACTTAACAACCGCCGCAACTCTTTCCTGATAGTTTCTTTCATTTAAGTTCTCTGATTATTATTGAATATAATCTTAATTATCTTGCATCAATCTATAGTTGCCCCGACTTACAAAATCTACATATCCCTTGTCTCTTAGAAATTGTAATTGCTGACGAATCTTCTCCCTGATACAGCTGTTATTGGGATGTTTACTCTGAAGAATATCCTCAAAATGATAAATTTCATCTAAGCTGAAAGTATCTTTACCTAATTTGTCAATGCAATTCATTACATCCAATATCCAACCTTTTAATTCTCCCCCTCCGGTGTTCCTGAGAAACATTGTTTTGTGCCATTTTTCTAAAACTTTTCTTCTATCTTCAACCACACCGTCTTTCACGTAAAAAATTTTCCCACTGGTAGGAATATCGTGCAGCAAAATATTACAACCTGTCCAACCTGCCCTCCTTGCGCTGGCCGACAAAGCTTGTCGTTTCTCAATGTGTGCCGGAATAAAAAAATGTTTAGGAACGACCATGAAATTATTAACTCGAAAATCACGATAATTCAAAAAGAAAAAATTGGGATTATCAGAATTCTGTAATCTTTCAATCATTGTCGAATAAGCCCCATCGACTATCTTTTTGCCCAAAGTATTCTTCTTGCTTTTCAATTCATAATTTTCACCACATTTTTGACAATGGAAATCTTTGACCGGAGCATTGTTTTTACATTGCTCTAATCCATTTCCACAATTTACACAAAAAATTGTTTCCTTAACCCAGCTTTCCGTCATAACTCGTATTTTCTGACTTTTGCTTTTATAGGAGACGGCGGTGCTAACATCCAGATTTAGTTGCATTAAACGTCTCCAAAACTCGAAAAAAAGCTAAAAAACGGTTGAAAAAAGCCAAAAAATCGTCAAAAACTTGCAAAAATCGGTCGTTTGAGCCACTTATGCGCTTAAATTCCGAAGATTTTTTTGACGCAATGGCCCTGGTGGCCCGATTCTTCCATTTCACGCAGACCCTGTAAGCATAATTGCGACCAGGTTTCCAGCGAATCCCATTCCCGCTGTAATTCATCAGATGTCATAAATGCTGTCTGGGTAATCATTTGTTCGCGTTTGCTGAGCTGGTCAGAATCCAGCTGCCAAAGATGAACAATCCCCAGATGAACCTGACCAACCTCGTTGGTGTCGTCGTTTAATAGGCCCATGACCCGGTCGGTGTAGGCGGCCTGGAGGTTGACTTCCTCTTCAACTTCACGTTGGACGGCAGCTTTGTAAACCCTGCGAAAATCAGTATTTGCGGCATCTTCAGTCAGGTCTACCGGGTTGATATGACCACCTATGCCGATGGAGCGGTTGCCCTTGAGGCGGGACTCGCCGGCGCGTTTGCCGCGGACATAGCTCCAGTATTTATTATCGTAAGTCATTATCACATAGGGTATTAACTGCTTGAAAGCAGGGTCCTGCTCAGCAGCTTCCCGGTCCATAAAACGCAAGGCGCCATCGGCGAAGATTGACTCTAAATATTTGTCAACATTGCAGTTAAGACCATGAAAGACATCGACTTTTTCAACTGTCTGGCGTTCTACCACCAGTACTCGTTCCTGGGCCATTTATCCTTACTCCTTATCATCATTCATTCAGGTTTTTGCAGATCCTTGGCGGTGGGCAGGTCTTTAAGACTAGCCAGGCCAAAGACTTGTAAAAACTTCTTGGTCGTTCCATACAGCAAAGGCCGACCGAGTTCTTCGGCTCGGCCTACGATTTTTACCAGTCCTTTTTCGCTCAACTGACGAATCATTTCGCCGGCGGCTACCCCGCGGATGGCCTCAACGTCTACTCGCAAAATGGGTTGTTTATATGCGATTATTGCCAATGTTTCCAGGGCGGCCGGTGATAGTTTGGACTCGGCTCGGACCTTGACGAGTTTCTTTAGCCAGTTGTTAAATATAGGAAGAGTAAGCATTTGGTAGCCGCCGGCGATTTCTTCGACCCGGAAAGCCGTGCCCATTTGCTCGTATTTTTCGTTGAGAGTTTCGATTATCTTTCGCATCTCGCGGACGTCGCCGGTACCGACGATTTCGACTAGTTTGGCTGGTGGGATGGGTTCGTCGGTGGCAAAGAGGACGGCCTCGACGACCAGGTCGGGGTTTATTTCTGTATCTTCTTGTATTTCAACGAGTTGTGGTTGTTCTGGCTCGTCGGTTTTTGCCTGTGGTTCAGATTCGTCGGGTTCGGACGATTGGGTGTCCGGTTCGTCCTTTGTGTCATTAACTTCTTGTGTATAAATGGTTTGGGGCTGTTCAGCTTCCGGTTCTTCCGGCTGAAGCTCTACCGGTTCGGGGGTAGGCTGTTCGGTCTGTTCGATTTGTTCCTGGTCGTGCGGCTGTTCGTTCATAAATGTCCTGCCGATAATAGATTAACTAAAATCCAAGCTGGGATTATCCTCGATTTTGGCCCTGGTTGAAAGAAAAAAATTGGCAAGAGGATTATGTTGTAAGTCCTTATTTTTGTGAGCGCGGGGGTTACTTTGTAGGCGCGAGGGCGGCTTAAAACGGTTTTTTAGGGTGTAGCTTTCGCCTTAATGCGCAATTTGCAGGGGGCGAAATCAGCGCGATTGGGGATTTTTGGGGGGGGTAAAAAGAGTATTTGGGGACATGGAAGGGGGGATTTGGGTTGTGAATATGCCTGTTTGGGGCGTCATTGCGGTGGCAAAGTCGTGTTTGCGGTGGGGGTTTTCGGCGCGGTTTGGACTGGGATGACCGATTTTTGATGATTTTTTTGTTTTTTCGAGCGATTTTTTTATTTTTTTGAGTGTTTTTTGGGGTGATTTTGAGATTTAGAAAGGCAGGAGGGATGAGGCAAGAGGCAGGAGGGAACGGCGAGGTTTCGGCCTTTGGCCGAGGGTTTTTATTTTAACGGCAATCGCTTACTTACGTACGCGGCTCTGATGGGCGGCGGTTGGGGAGTGGAGTGGGAAAATGTACCGGGTACAATAGTGTTCGGCACGGTGATTGCTCTTTTTTGCTTTTGTAAATGCCTGGGGTTCTCTTGGTGATTGGATGGTAATGCAGGATGTGACTTGGGGTTTATTGTTGCGCAGCATCAACTGCGGCAGCGATTTGACGTCTATCGGCCTTGGGGTTATTTCTGAAGTTTTTGACGAGCGATATGAGCTTCTAATTCTTCCAGGTCGGCCATTCCGCTAAAATACCAGCAGACCATTTCGTATGTTCTAAGAGTAGGTTTTCTGCCGGTCCATAAGCTGATCAGCATACAAGCGATAATCGCCATATACATTTGTATTTCAATACCGTTTTTGTTATGGCTGGGGGCAAATTTAAGAAACTATGAAAGCCAGATGCTCCGGGACGAATTATGTTATAATCGTCCCGGCGTGGTTGCCGCTGGGGCACCACAACTTTATTCTTCACAAGGATTAAGGAGCATCTGACCATGGAAACTATTGTAGCAATCGACCTAGGTAAACGCAAGAGTGCATTTTGCAAGCTGGAGACCGGCTCTTTGACAACCAAATACGCGACCGTCAGAACTTCCCCACAGGAGTTCCACGATATTTTCGCGCAGCTGGACCCTGAAAATTCCATCGTACTTTTCGAGGTCGGTTCTCAGGCCGGCTGGCTGGCGGACATGCTCACGGCGTTGGGCCTGCAATTCAAGGTTGCCAACGTCAATCATCCCGCCTGGAAATGGACCAACAATCCCAACAAGTCTGACAAAGATGATGCTCACCGCCTGGCTATGATGTATCATCACGGCTTCTTTCCTGAAGTTCATGTCCCCAATAAACCGGTTCGTCAAAAACGCAGTCTCATCTATTATCGCCAAAAGCTTGTCAATCGCCAGACGCAGGTCAAAAACAGCATCCGGGCCCTGATGACTATCATGGCCATAGACCTGCCTGATGGCAAAAGCTGCTGGACAAAAAAACATCTCAAGCAAATAGAAACATTGGCTCAGCCCTTCGCTGAAATAGATAACCCCGAAGAACTCTGGCGTGGCCAACTGGATCTGGAACTGAAACAACTGGAGGCGCTAAAAAAATGTCTCGACCAGACCAGCGAAAAACTCAACCAACTCAATGACAAATCGGAAAAGGTAAAGTTGTTACAAACCGCCGTAGGAGTAGGTCCCCGAACCGCTGAGGCAATAGTCGCGGTTATTGATGACCCTCACCGTTTTAAAAACAGCCGCCAGGTTAGCAGTTATGTCGGTTTTACTCCCCGCCGCTATCAGTCCGGCCAAATGGACCGTACCGGCCGTATCAGCAAACGCGGCAATCCTCTTTTGAGGGCGTTATTAGTTCAGGCCAGTTGGGCCGCTTTGCGATACGATTGGGCCCGAGAGATATACTTACGCGTCAGCCGAGGCAGCGCTAAACGACGTAAAATAGCCATAATCGCCGTTGCCCGACATTTGCTTATTCGCTGCTGGGCCATGCTGCGCGACCATAAACCCTGGAAGTATAAAATACAAAAGGTATCAGTTAACACAAGGAGAAATCGACTGACCCCAACACCTCAGAGGTGCGTTCAATAAAAAATGAATCCGGCTCAGGTCGCATCCTCGCCGGCTTCCCCCCGGCTGACGCCGAATATAAAGAACCGTTTACAATAACCAGATTAACCAGAACCTAACGACCATAAGAAAAACAAAATTGACATGATTGAAGCTCTTTAGTGATCGAGATCGAATACAGTCGAGCCTGACGGACACCTTGGGCCATTTGAGCCCGTACTTAAGAATAGGCCGACTGCCGCATAAGTTTAATAGGCCCGCGAAATCAAAATAATCCCGCGGCAACCTGAATAGGAGCATGAGACGACCGATCATAACCGAGCTGCAGAAAAGGTACGTAAAGTGAAAAAAAAGAAAATCAAAAAAAACTAAAATCAACCTTGACACATCTGGCTTCATAGGAAGTGTCCGGTGCATTTTTTGAAACTTACTGTCATTCTCCGCCTACGACAGAGCATTATAATAATAATCCCGCTGGCGGGCTTTGAAACCTGCGTGGCGGATTATTTCTTTTAGAGACTCCAGCTCCAGCAGATAGCTCGTTCCGGCGGCGGCGACTACGTTTTCTTCCATCATCAGTGAACCGATATCGTTACAGCCGCCGGCAAGAGAAACCTGGGCGACTGCCGGGCCCTGCGTGACCCAGGAGGCCTGAATATTGTCGATATTGTCCAGATATAATCTCGCCAGGGCGGTCATCTTCAATTGCTCGACCGCCCCGGCCGCTCCGCCGCGGCTGCCGGTTTTATGTTCCAGGGAAGTATGGCCCGACTGGAAAGGCCAGCAGGTAAAGGCCGTGAACAGGCCCGCTTCGGGATGGTCGGCTTTATATTTCCGCGATTCATCCTGCAAACTTCGCAGGGCCTCCAGATGCTCGATCCGCTCGGCGAGATTTTCCACATGGCCGAACATCATCGTCGCGGTACTATAAATCCCCAGCCGATGGGCCTGACGCATAACCGAGAGCCACTGGGCCGCGGTGCATTTACCGGGGGCGATTTCCCGACGCACCCTCTCAACCAGAATTTCCGCTCCGCCGCCGGGGATACTGTCCAGCCCGGCTTGGCGCAGCCGCTCCAGAACCATCGCGACCGTCAACCCGCTCTGGTCGGCCAATGAAATTACTTCCGGCGGCGAAAAAGCGTGGATATGCAGCCCCGGAAACTCACTTCGGATAAAACCCAACACATTTTCGTACCAATCAAAGGTTAAATCCGGATTCAATCCGCCCTGCAATAAAATCTGCGTTCCGCCGATAGCGAGCAGTTCCTGAATCTTATCGGCGATAGTTTGCTCAGATAAAACATAGCCCCGTCCCGTTCCCGGCGAAACACTAAACGCGCAAAACGAACACCGCGCCCGACAAACATTCGTATAATTGATATTCCGCTCGATGACATAAGTTCGCACCTTATCCCCGTGCAGCTGATTAGTAAGTTCGCCCGCCCGCTCAGCCAGCGTCGGCCAGCTGGCCCGCTCATAAAGTTCCCGCCCCCGCTCCGCCGTCAGACGTGCCATTAGATGGACTCTCCCCAAAAGCGCATCTCCCGGTTATGTGGTATTATCCCCATTTCGTGGGCCAGCTCATAAAACCGCGCTAAACCCTGGCGCATCTCATCATCGAAATCATAACAGATATTTCGCCGGAAATATTCCTGCCCCCGCTCGCTGGTGAAACCATGCTCCCCGCCGTAAGTATCGGCGATTAAATCACGTTTTTTTAAGCCCTGCCGATAAGCATCGGCCAGAATCCCCACCAGTTCATCATTATCCACGCCGTCCGGCACCGCCCAGAACGCGTAAGCAAACGGCAGTCCGGTCAGCTCCGTCCAAAGCTGCCCTAAATCTATTTCATAATCCCACCAGCCCAGATGACACAGCACCTTATCGCCTATCAGCATTACCGTATCATACCCGGCCGGTGAAGCAGAACACGGTATCACTTTTATATCTTTCTTGTACCGAAGCCGCCAAACCACCTCCAGCAATGCCACTGAAGTATGCGAATCAACATCACAAGCTACTTCCTCAACCTCCTTCAGCGGCGTTCGCGAAAACACCCGCACTGTCAGAACCTCACCGCGTGAACCGATAATCCCCTCCGGCAAAATCCGCCAGGGTTTGCTGCTGCGTTGATAATCTATCGAAGGCACCAAAGCTGCCCCATATTCCCCGCTGTCAAGCCCCGCCGCCAGAGCCGAAGGAACCGCCGGACAAAGCTCGACCCGCTGCTCATCCGCCAGCCCCCATATCAAAGGCCGGGCATTAAAAAAACTAACCACCCCGACCTTATAAATCTTCGCGTCGCCGGTTTTTCCAATATCAGGCATGTGCTAACCTCCGGCCCGTATGGTCCGGCTTTGCCCCGGACGAAACCTCGTCGTTAATCTGATTTCTGAGTTCTGACTTTTTATTTGTCAATGCAAACTACGCCGTTCCGGACCGTCAACTGCCCCGCCGCGAACAATCTAATCGCCTCCGGATACGCCAGGCACTCCTGCTCGAACACTCGCTCGCCCAGACTGGACGCGTTGTCCGTATCATAAACCGGACAGCAGCGCTGAATAATAATCGGCCCACTGTCGTATTCATTCGTAACGAAATGCACCGTCGGCCCGCTCACCTTGCAGCCCGTTTCGAGTACGGCTTCATGGACATGATGGCCCCACATCCCCTGCCCGCCAAACGAAGGCAGCAGCGAAGGATGAATATTCATCACCCGATTTTCGTACCGCTTCGGCACTTTCCAGAAGCACAGATACCCGCACAGCACCACCAGATCGACCCGGGCGGTGTCCATTATCGCCGCTATTTGCTCGCTGAACTCATCCACATCCGGGAAATCTATCTTCCGCACGACTTCCGGCTGGATGCCCAGCTTCCGCGCCCGTTCGACCCCGGCCACGGTCGAACGACTGCTCACCACCGCTACAATCTCGGCATCCAGCTCGCCCCGCCCGATACACTCAGCCAGATTGACCATGGTCCTGCCTCCGCCCGAAAGCAGCACACCCAACCGTATTTTCTTATCCTGACAAGCCATCCTGACGGCCTCCATGCGGTTTATTCCAATAAAACCTTATTTTAACCGCACCAGGGCCAACCGGCAAGCGAATGTCTAAACCTGCTGAATATCGAAAATTAATTGCCCCGCCATCTGACCTCCTTATAATGAGTCGGTGCGATTATGGAGCCGTAATCCCGTACCAACTTTTAACAGCAGGTGCCCTATGCCTAAAATAATCCTGGTTTTAATCGTATTGAGCGTTTTCATTCCCGGCTGTCAGAAGCCTCAAACCCCAACCGCTAACCCTTCCGGAGAAGCTGCCATGCTCCAGCCCCAGTCACTGAGCACTACCATAACCAAACACATTGAGTCCAGTTACCTGCTCTATCTGCCGCCGGACTATGAAGCATTTGACACACCCTGGCCGCTGGTGCTTTTCCTTCACGGCATCGGCGAACGCGGCAGCGACCTGAACATGGTCAAGGCCCACGGCCCGGCCCAGCTCATCGAACAGGGCCAAAACTTCCCCGCTGTTATCGTCTGCCCCCAATGCCCCGACGATGAATTCTGGTCACCTGATGTCCTCAACGCCCTGCTCGACAGCATCATCGCGAAATATAATATCGACGAAAACCGCGTCTATCTCACCGGCCTGAGCATGGGCGGATACGGAACCTGGCAGTTAGGCGGCACTTACCCCGAACGCTTCGCGGCTCTAGCCCCTATTTGCGGCGGCGGAATGAAAATCCTCACCCGACAGATGACCGACCTGCCCATCTGGGCGTTTCACGGCGGCGCCGATGATGTCGTCCTGCCCGAAGAAAGCAAGCTAATGGTCGATTCCATCAACCAGCGCGGCGGCCATGCCAAACTCACCATCTACCCCGGCGTCGGCCATGACAGCTGGACCCAAACCTACCAAAACCCCAAATTCTGGGAATGGCTCTTCCAGCAGAAAAAACCTTAAGAAAATTGCTCCCCGCTTCCCCGCATTAAGAAGGTTCCCCCGCAAGCCTAAAGCCCGCGGGGGATGCCTCCGTCGGAATCAGTCGATCAAATCACCTGTACCTGAAAAGACTATCTTGCCTTCTTCTTCCAGGTCGCCCTCCAGCCAGCAGGAAACATAAAAATCAAGCTTGCCGACCAGTTTGGCGTTTTGCTTTTTGGTATTCTCCGTCAACACCATACCCCGTCCTTCACTGTCAACATCCCAGTCGTCATCGTAATTATCCATATCAATTTCTTCGCCTATTTCGTTCTGGAGATAATTCATGCCGGATTCCTTGACCATTTCCTCGCCCGTCAACTCACCCATCTGCAGCATCAGCTTTTTTCCCAGTGTTGTATAAGAACCCGTCAGAATCCCGCCATAAGAACCGTCAGCTACCTCCATGGTAAACTGGCCAAAACAGGTATTTTCCGGCTCCAGTGTAACATCACAACTGAGCGCACTCTTCGAGCTTTGCTTGTCGATTTTCTCGGCCAGCGGTATTTCCGTAAAACGATAGGTGCGTTCCGTCAGATTAGAATCAGCCAGATCGTACAGCCCCGTCATACTGAACTTGTCTTTCGACCAGCCGTTTACCGTAATCTGGCTATCCTGCCATTGACCGCTCTGTTCATCATAATCCCAGCTGACCGCTTCATAGGTCGCGGACACTTCCAGCTGACCTTTGATTTTCAGCGTCAAGACCTCGCCTTTCCTCTTAACCGTGCCCGAGAAGCTCCCCTCAGACGCCAGCGATGACTCATTCAGCACATCGCCTTCATCTTCTTCGATATTATCACGGACAAACCATTCCTCCAGCGACTCATTGTTAACCGTCATGGTAATCTTGCCCTTGGAATCACAATCCCACGTCCCGACAAAAAGCGCCGTGCCGGAATCATCTTCGATTTCCGTCACTTCGTAAGTGCCGTCCGCGTTTAACTGCAGGAAAATCAAATCCGCGATAGGATCCTTGCCCCTGCCGTCCTCATCACTCCAGGAACTCGACCCTTTGGCCCAGACATACCAGGTGGTATCATTCAAGACCGTAGAATCAAACGCCGCCGCCCCAAACCCGCACGCTGAAATACCCAGAACAAACACCAGCATCGACCATAAAATCCGCTTAACCATAACGCCTCCAATATTAATGAATAACATCCATCGCCCCCTTACTTGCAGGAGCATAAGCCGAAATTATATCCTCAACCAACCCTAGCCGCAATTACCCACATGATACTTTTTTACCTATACGCCACCGTTTACCCCTAGCTTTTCACATGGAACAATCCAGTTTGAAAATAATCGTTTTTTAAGCGTAAATTGCAAACCTGACTTTGCAATTTGCACCAATTACAACTATCACACCTTACCCATTTTAACATAACAATCCCGATTACCTCTGCCCGTTCTTCTTGACAGCCTCCCACTGTCGCTTTATAGTAACATCTTGAATATAAAGGCGTTATACAAACAAACCCATCTGTCGCCAAAACGACATAACTGACTACAGGAAATATATTTACAAATGAGTGAAATGGCCAAAATCTACGAACCGCAGCAGGTTGAGCAAGCCGCCCGCCAAATCTGGAACGACTCCCAAGCCTTCCACGCCGACCCCCAGGCACCCGGCGACTCCTATGCCATTGTCATTCCCCCGCCGAACGTAACCGCCGCTCTACATCTCGGCCATGCACTCAATAACACGCTTCAGGACATACTCATCCGCTTCCGCCGCATGCAAAGCCGCAACACCCTCTGGATGCCCGGCACTGACCATGCCGGTATCGCCACTCAAACCGTGGTCGAAAAACGTATTCTCGCTGAGGAGGGCAAACGCCGCACCGATTTCCAGCGTGAAGAATTTATTGGCCGCGTCCAGGAATGGAAAGACCAATACGAAGCCCAGATCATCAGCCAGCTCCAGGCCATGGGCTGTTCCTGCGACTGGCAGCGTACCCGTTTCACCATGGACGAAACTTGTGCCCGTGCCGTTCGCGAAACCTTCTTCAAACTTTTCAGCGACGGACTCATCTACCGCGGAAAAAGACTGGTCAACTGGGACCCCGCCACCCAAACCGTACTCGCCGACGACGAAGTCGAACACGAAATGGTACAGGGCAGCTTCTGGTACCTGCAATACCCGCTCGTCGAACCGGTTATGATTGAGGGCAAACTTGTCGAGTTCATTACCGTCGCCACCACTCGCCCGGAAACCATGCTCGGCGATACCGCCGTCGCCATGAACCCGCGCGACCCGCGTGCCAATTCACTCGTCGGCAAGATGGTCAGACTACCCATCGTAGGACGCGAGATTCCGCTTGTCGCCGATGAACATGTTGTCTTGCCCGACCCCGAAAGCCCGGACGAAAAAGCCCGCTTCTCTACCGGCTTCCTCAAAGTGACACCCGCCCACGACCCCAACGACTGGGAAATCGGAATCCGCCACAAACTCGACGTCATTAACATCATGGCACCCGACGGCTCCATCAGCGACCAGTACGGCTGGTGCGACGTCCGCGGAACTGATGCCGAACAAATGCTCGGTATGGACCGCTTTGAAGCACGTGAAGCGATTATAGAATGGTTTCGCCAGGAAAAACTGCTCGAGGATGTTCGTCCCCACGCCCACGAAGTAGGCCACAGCTACCGCAGCCATGTCCCCATCGAACCCTATCTCTCCGACCAGTGGTACATCGCCGTCAAAAAAGAAATCCCGCACCTCGCCGAAAAATTCGGCACAGGCCTTATTCCCGATACGGATGTCCCGGTTAATTCTCTGGCCGGTCTGGCCCTCAAACCCCTGCTCGACAAAAAACTCCGCATTACGCCCGAACGCTACGAAAAAAATTACCAAACCTGGCTCGAAAACCTCCGCGACTGGCCCATCTCCCGACAACTATGGTGGGGACACCAAATACCCGTCTGGTCCAAACCCGGCGAGCATCCCAACCGCTGCGAATACGGCACCGTCAGCCAAATCTTCCCCGGCGAAGACGGACCCGTCACCTTCTTGTGTGTCAAACCCGGCTTCGAAGAACTCGAAGAAGCAATCAACAAAGAAGGCTGGGCCCGCGACCCCGACGTACTCGATACCTGGTTCAGCTCCGCCCTCTGGCCTTTCAGCACGCTTGGCTGGCCCGAAACCAACGAAGCGCTCGACCGCTACTATCCCGGCCACGTCCTCTGCACCGCCCGCGAAATCATCACCCTTTGGGTCTCCCGTATGGTCATGATGGGCCAATATTGCCTCGGCGATATTCCTTTCGCTGATGTATTCATCCACGCCATGATACAGGATGGCCAGGGCCGCAAAATGTCCAAGAGCCTCGGCAACGGCATCGACCCACTCATCGCCATCGACAGCCACGGCGCCGACGCTATGCGTTTCACCCTTGCCGGCATGACCACCCAGACTCAGGATGTACGTATGCCCGTCGAGCCGCTCGAACTGCCCGACGGACGAATCGTCAACACCTCACCAAAATTCGACCTCGGACGTAACTTCTGTAACAAACTCTGGAACGCCTCAAGATTCGCGCTCACCAACCTCGAAGAAACCCCCACCGGCCCCTTCGACCCCAACCAACTCAAACTCGAAGACCGCTGGATACTCTCCCGACTGGCAGCGACCACCAAAGAAGTCACCCAGCAGCTCGACGAATTCAAATTCAGCGAGCCGGCCAACAGTCTCTATAAATTCTTCTGGAACGAGCTTTGCGACTGGTACCTCGAACTTATCAAACCACGCATGCGCGACCCGCAATTAAAACCAACCGCCCAGCGTGTACTCGCTTTCGTGCTCGATGCCACACTCAGGCTGTTCCACCCCATCATGCCTTTCATCACCGAAGGAATCTATCAGCAGCTTAACCAAATCTGCCCCCAACGTGACCTCACCGGCTTCGCTCAGCTCGGCCCTTCACCCTGCCTCATCACCGCCCCCTGGCCCAGCTTTGATAACGCGATTGTCGATTCTGCCGCCGAGGAAAGCCTCAGCCAAATCCAGGAAGCCATCAAACTCATCCGTGAAGTACGCGCCCGCTATCAGGTCGCCCCGCGTCAGCAGCTTGATGTCTCTATCAAAGCCGACACCCAACGCTGCCAACTAATCAAAGAACACGGCAGATTAATTTCCGACGAAACCAACCTTTCCTCGCTCATTGCCGCAACCGACTGTGCCAAACCCGAAAACGCCGCCGTCGCCGTCGCCGCCGGCTGGGAAATCTACATCCACGATGTCATCGACGCCGAATCTGAAAAAGCAAAACTGCTTCAGCAGAAAGCCGAAGTCGAAAAATTCATCACCAACAGCCAGAACAAACTCGCCAACGAAAACTTCGTCAGCCGAGCCAAACCCGAAATCGTCCAACGCGAACGAGACCTCCTCGCCCAACTCCAGGAGCAACTAAACACCGTAAACCAGAACCTCGCCGCACTTAAATAACTGGAGTTCGGAAAAATGAACGTGGAAATGGAACTCTCCCGCATACTCATTCAGGAAAACTCCGACCACCAGCTAATCTACCTTCAGGAAAAAAATGGCGACCGCGGCTTCCCCATCGCCATCGGCATCAACGAAGCCATCGCCATCGACCGCCGCCTGAAAGGTATCCCCACGCCCAGACCCCTAACACACGAACTCCTCCACCGAGTAATCGAACAGCTCGGCGGAAACCTGACTCAGGTCATCATCAACGACCTCCGCGAAGATGTCTTCTACGCTACACTCCTCATCGCCCAGAACAACCAAACCATCGAAGTCGATTCCCGACCCAGCGACGCCATCGCCCTGGGCATCGTCAACCTGACCCCCATCTTCGTCGCTGAACACGTCCTCGACGCTGTCGGCAGTTGATTACTACTCCGAAACAACTTCCCGCCACGTATTTGCCACCGGCAGCAAATGAGGCTCCACACAATACGGATAAGGATTCGCCGGCCGCTCCGGGTCGGCAGTAACTACCGAATATTCCTCAATAATCAAATTTCCCAGCGAAATCACCGGCCCCTGAATCGCGCATTCATCCTTCAAATAAAGCTCATTCGTACAAATTATCCCGTCATTTATATATGACCCATCATCGTCATCCAGAATTATTTCATAATTGGAATAAGTGTCCAAAACCAAAGACGGATAATTCGGATGCGCAGCCTTTATAACGTTCCAGTCCTCAATCTCGCCATCGCTGGCCTCTATAATCACCAGCGTCCCCGTTATTCGGCACTTCTCAATATCCGTCCGCCGATTATTGCAGTACATTACATAAACCCCTTCCGGATTCGCCTGCCCGAAAGGATTGCTCGTCGTACTCAAAACACGATTATACAAAGTCCGCTGATAAGGTATAACCGTTCCTCGCGCAATAAAAAAATTCAGTATCGCCGTCCGCGTCGGAAAATCTATCGTATGGTCATAAGAACTTATCGTGCCATTGACAGTCGTAAATCCCCAGATATTCTGCCGCGATGTCACATTACCGGAAATATATTTACTCGAATAGCGAATCACGTTGCTGTCACTCAAAACATCACCTTCGATTATCGCATAGTTATACAAATAGAAATTACCCTTCGACGCCACTGCCGCCCCCATAATCTCCAGAGGCTCCGGGGCCGCCTCAACCTGAACCACCCGCGATACCCCGTCCAGCTCCGATGTACACGTCAAAATCACATGACTGTAATCATCATCGCCAATATCACCGTCATCCGGGTCAATCCCGGCTACACTATACACCGCCCCATCAACCGCAACATCAGACAACCACGTACCATTACTAACCAAACTCCGCCATGAATCCGCCTGATGAGTTAAACATATTGCGTGTCGCACGCCCAGCTCCGCGTAGACATAAGCCTGGTCAATCCTGGCATTACTGCGCGAACTCGAGCGAAACTGCATTACCCAGATACGACAGCCCCAACGCCATCGAAACCAGCACCACTGCCGAGACCAAAGCTATGATATATATCGAACCTTTACGCACTTTAGAACCCTGACACAAATTCATTATCCGCCATCGTCACCGGAACCGCCGGCAAAATGTAACTCCGCTCCAGAACAACCTTGTTCCCCCGCGAAATCTGGATGGTAACTTTCTTGAACCCTTCGTCGCTATTGGTTGTCTGGTCGAAGTCATTCGACTCAACATACTCAACCGCAACCGAACGAGTCAAACCATCATACCTGTTCCGACTGTCACCCGTCCGGTCAATCGGCGGACTCATGCTCCAGCCGTTAAAATCATCTACGTCATCATAAGCATAACGACTGCTAACCGACTCTCCCGACTCCCGACCAAAAAACCGCCTCGTCAACCGGCTCGGAATAATGCTTGCCCATTATCTCATGTATCATCTCCAGCGTCAGGGTCTCAGCCGCGTCCGTGTCAAGATTACTCTGCATCCCTCGCCCCAAACCACCAAACAATCGAACCCCCGCTATCAGCAGCACCGATATTATCACCACCGACACCATAACCTCGGAATATGTAAAACCGCTCCTGTTCCGCATAACCTTATCCATCCACCCGCGTAATCTCACCACCGGTAGTTATCTTAATAACAATCTTCCTTTTGCCCAACGTCAGCGTAATCTGTATCCCCGCTGTACAATGCCCATCTTTATCAAACTTGAACCGCTGATTAGTCAATACCTTGTCAGCCGACAAATCAACGCTCTCTAACCGATACGGCTCAAAATAAAGCCCAACCTCATTTTCCATCAATTCAAAATCATTGTCAGAGGGATTACTCGAAAGCAAACCCGCCACGCTATTGCCTTCCCGAATCAGATAACTGATACGATTCTCAAACACAAAAACCGAATACGCCTTCTGCGTCTCGATAGCCGACTGACGTGCCGCCCGCAAATCCGCCACCAGCTTGTCACCCCGCCTGACGAAGCCGAGCCGCCTCCATCGCATTGCCCACCGAAACAACCGCCACCGACGCCAGAATCCCGATAACAACCACCGCGGTCATCAGCTCCGCCATCGTCATCCCCCGCCCGGTTTGTCTTCTGCCAAATAAAATCATATACAAATATGTCACAGTAAAAACTACCCACCCGTATAAACCGGCTTATTAGCCAGCGAAATCGGCAGGATAACCATATCAGAACTGTCAGGCCCAACCTGAACCTTAAAATTCAACAGAGAAATGTAATAACCGCTGACGTAATTGCCTTCCATCTGCTCGATCTGAAAGACATAAACATCACTGGCGAAAACTTTATCCGAACCCCCAGAATCGCTTTCCATTATTTTGCGCGTAGCACTGTCCCAGTAATAACTGATAGTCTCCGTCTCGCCCGCCGCGCCGTCAGCGACCGGAACCTCAAACGAAAAACTGTAATACCCCAGAGAATTCAGAGTCGTCGCCCAACGCAAACGACGGGCAATCTTTCTGATAATATCGTTCTCGGTCAGGCGAGCCGACAAAACCTCACGAGTCGTGTCAGCCTTACGCCGAGAATCCCACGTCGCTCGCCCGATAACTACCACCAGCAGCAGAGAACAAAGCTACGCCTATCATCAACTCGATAAACGTGAACCCCGAACTTCTCTCACGCCTTCCTGATAACATTTTACCCAAGCCGTCGCTTATAGGACCAAAATTCAGTCTCTAAGCACTGCCGTTAATTTGATATCCGAACTCTAAAGCCAAATATCTGCCGCTTTAACTACCACGTTTCAAAGGGGTCAACCAAATCCGAACCCTTGATAGTGACCGTGAAGACATCTTCACTTTCCTGCGTTAAGTAAATTCGGCATTTACCCAGCGTCGGATGAGTATAAAAGAACCCCGCCCCATTGGTTATTTCGTCAGCCTCGCGAGGCCGGGTTATCAACTGCTGAATCGCCACCCCCCAAACCCGTCCGGGCCAGTCCGATAAGACGAACCGTGTCCTGGTCATCATTAAATGCCCGACTATCCTCGACTATCGCCTCATGGCAATAACGAAGTATCGCTGTGCTCTTGCTCAGCTCACTTTCATAAGGTTCTTCCAGCACTTCGCCCGGCAAACGACTCTGCACATAAAGGTACAACTGCTCCGTCACAAAAGGCGGATATTTGATACGACTGCGATGCTGCAAATAGGTCTTGCGACGTACCAGCGAATCCTCAGCGTTGAACCGAACCACCCCAATCTCTTTCGTCCAGCCCTTCTTCACAATCAGACTCAAAGAGTCCGCTGTATGCATCATCCCCCGGCTCCGGCAGCAAAGTCAGAACACCCGTAGAATCCGTCTCCGATACCTTAATCTGAGAAAACTTGCTCTCCAGCCGCCCCTGCCCCCGCACAACCAGAACTCAAAACCAAAGCACCGCAAACCAAAACCAGCGTCAATATTAAAGAAACCTTCTTCACAATCATCTCCTTGTCATCTAAGGTGAAATTATTTCCTAACCAAAATATCTGTCCATCGACGCCAACAAGCACCGCCGTTGACTCAACATTTAACCCTGACACTTGAGGCGAGCTATCAGTGCGATACGCATCACTAGCCTTCTTCCAGCCGACTTGCCTCAGCACCAACCCACCGGAACAGTGACTTCATCGCTTCGGTCATCACAACCTTACGACGAGCCATCACCTTCTCCGCCACCGCCAGAAGTTTCTCAACTTCGCCCGCCGCCATACCGTCATCGCTATACCACCGGAAAGACGGCACAAACCCACTTATAATCCCCGAACGTACTAAAATCGACCCAAAACCCACAACCGCACCCGTACCAAATGCCGTATTTATCCCGCTCTTGCCGAAATCACCCATCGTCAGCCCCACAAAAGTCCGACCCGTATCAATCCGTAAACCATTCAAATCAACACTCACATAACCGTAAGTGTTCTTCAAATCACTATTTACAGTCTCAGCCCCCAGGTTTATCCAACTGCCCAGATAACTATGCCCCAAAAAAACCATTATGCTGCTTATTCGAATAGCCCTGAATAATTGTTTCTTCAATTTCCCCGCCCAGCTTACACACAGCCCCAAAGTTACATCCTTCCCGAATCACCGCGTTCGGCTGAACCAGACAATTCGCCCCAAAATAGCTGGGCCCCTGAATCGTACAATTAGGGCCTATCATCGTCCCCGCCCCAACATAAACTGGCCCGTCCTCAGCATCGATCACCGCACCCGGCTTGACCACCGCCCCTTCGCCAATCCATATCCGCTCTCGATTGACCAGATGAGCCCCCTCATAAACCTTGCCTTCCACTCCGCCCTCAATAAAATCACTTGCCAAAAGTCGGCCATTCTCACCCACCAAATCCCAGCCGTACCGCATCAGTTTCCCAGATGCTTCAACCTTCTCGAATCCCTCCAACTCCTCCGCCAACCGCCCCGCGTCCAGAAAGACATCAGCCGTTAATTTCTTCGCCAGATTATCGTCCGCCCAAACCCAGGCAACCTGGCCGCCCAGTTCACCAGCCACATTCCCAGCCGCCGCACCAATCGCCGCCTCCAGCAAAAGTCGACCATTCACAAACAGCGTACGACCTGCCGTCCGCTCACAAACCAAGTCCCCAAACTGCTCACCCAGAAAAGCCCGCAGCTCCTTGCGAACAAAAAGAACCGCCTTTTCACTATCCTGAACCCGACATATCCGCTCCGCCAAACTATAATAACCGCAACGAAGCTGACTAACCCCCCGCCAGTAAACCAGCGGCAGAAAATCACGCCAACCCGAATCTTCAAATATCACCAACCCATACCGACCATCAGCCATCGTTCAAAACTCCATTCCCCCGCGCGCAAAACCACTATATCAATGTCATTATCGGCATTAATACCCCCAAAAATTGCAAAAAAATCCCCACCAACAGAAGCCGGGTTGCGTAAGCAGCCGGATAATAAAATAAACCCTGCCCAAGGCAGGTATCACGCTGTTAATTAGCCAACTCTAGGACCAAGGCCGAAACCCAGCCGTTCACTTCTGCCTCTTGTCTTTTATGCCTCATGCCTCATCCCTCATCCCTCATGCCTCTTGCCTTCTTCTGCAGCCAACCATGCAAGCGACCAACGGAAGCGCCAAAACCTCCAAACGACCGCGGCGATCCATCAGTGCGATACGCACCAGCCTTCTTCTAACCTGTCCGCCGCAGATTCTTGCCAACCATGCAAGCGACCAACGGAAGCGCCAAAACCCCCAAACGACCGCGGCGATCCATCAGTGCGATACGCACCGATACGCACAAAAAAAAAGTCCGCCCAAAACTGGACAGACTTCGCAATATCAAAAAGCCTCCACCGCAATGCCGCCCGAAGGGCAATTGGAAGAACCCATTATATCGAAGTGGGCAGCCGTCGCTTATCCCAGAAATCCTGGCTGGCAGGCACATCCGGCGTTAAAGTTTTTCCGGCTTCCCGATACATGGTCATCGGTTCTTCAAATACAACCGATCGTCGCGTACATGGCAGAGGCCTGTAGGCATCTCTGACAAACCTAACTATACCATCTTTATTATCGGAATGCAATTCCTTTAACTTCAATTATTTCTCGAACCAAAATCCCACAAATCCCCAACCCCTACAACCCGCACAACCCACAAAAGCCTAAAAAATATCTGCCCAAAGCAGTCGCCATGTCATTAATCTGATTACTGAGATCTGATTTCTGAAATCTTTTTCAGGCCCGCAACTCCGCCCCAAACTCCTTCTTCAATGCATCCAGTATCTGACCCCTGATACTCATCAACTTTTTCATGCGTCAAAGTTTCTTCCGCCCGCCGAAACTCCATCGTCAGCGTCAAACTCTTCTTACCTGCCGCCACACCCTTGCCGCGATAAATATCCACAAACTCCAGCTTCCGCATATCCGCTAACTGCTGAGCCCAAATCACACCTTCAATTTTCTCCCACGCCACCTCGTCAGCCAGCACCAGCGACAAATCACGATTGACCGGCGGAAAATGCAACAGCCCCTGCAATTGCGGCACCCGCCCTTCCAATGCCGTCAATTCCTCAAAACGTATCTCCGCCAGACAAACATCGTTCACCAGGCCAAATGCGTCCCCTGATTTTCTCGTCGAGCTGACCCATCACCCCAACCACCTTATCATCAACCAGCACTTCCGCACCCTTGCCTGTCCCCGCCCAGAACACCTCCGCCGCCCGACAACCAACCTTCGCCTGCTGGTCAAGCCCCGCCGCTACATTTTCTATCACCCCGCGCAACTCCCGAAAATCACCATCAGTCATCAAACTAAGCATAATCGTCTCCGCCGGCAAAGCCCCCGCCTCACCGCCCGGACGATGCGTAGCCGCCAGCTCATACATATCACAACGACCGTTACCCGCCGCCTGATTCCGCTGCCGAACCGCCAGTAATGACGCCAGCAAGGTATGCCGCAAAGCGTTATTACTCTTACGCGTAAAATCCTTCACCCGCACCGGCTCATACCCTGCTTCCGAAAATAACTCCAGATGCTTATCTTCCAAAAACCCTACATTAACCGTCTCATAATACCCGCACCCACTAAGTGTCCCCGTTATATTGTCACGCGTCCGCTGCACCTTGTCACGCGTCGCTACCTCGATATGAATCCGCTTCTCCGTCGGAATACAGCCATACCCCTTAACCCGAATCACTTCCTCAATCAGGTCCACTTCCCGATAAACATCCCGCCGCCAGCTCGGCTGCTGACATACCACACAATCACCTTCAGCGTCAGGCCGAAAACCCAACCGCTCAAAAACCCCCATGATATATTCCTTGTCAACCTCCACCCCCAGCAATGCCTTTAATCGGGACATCCGCATCCTGATTTCACATCCGTCCCGCTTTACAGGCCAGACATCAACCACCCCGCCCGCCGCCTGGCCGCCCGCCAGCTCCACCAGCAAGCCCGTAGCCCGCCGCGACGCCCAATCGCACATCTCCACATCGACATCACGCTCAAAACGATAAGATGCTTCACTGCCCATACTCAAAGACCGGGCCGTACTCCGCACACTCAGCGGAGCAAAATGAGCGCTCTCCAAAAGAATCGTTTGGGTATACCCACTTACTTCACTGTCAAGACCGCCCATCACCCCCCGCCAAAGCAACCGGACGATTCGCGTCCGCGATAACCAGCATCTCCGGGTTAAGCTCAATCTTACTGTGGTCAATCATCTCCATCTGCTCGCCCAACGCCGCCCGACGCACCACAATCCGACCCTCGCCTAGACGGGCATAATCAAAGCTGTGCAGCGGCTGACCTACCTCCATCATTACATAATTTGTAATATCAACCACATTATTTATCGACCGCACCCCCACCGTCGCCAGCCGCTTAACCATCCATTCCGGGCTGGGCCCAATCGTCACTCCGTCAATCACCCGCGCCGTATAGCGATTGCAAAGCTCAGCCGCCTCATCAACCACACTGGTCCAGTCCCCGACCGCCTTAGCCCCTTCAGCATATTCCACCACCGGCAGACTAAAAGCACAACCCGTTACCGCCGCCACCTCACGGGCCAGCCCCACATGACCCAGACAATCCGACCGGTTAGAAGTTATCTCAACATCCAGCATAACATCAGAACCAACCTGCCGAATCTCCTCAACCGGAAACCCCGCCTCCGTAAATATATCCGCCAGCCGCTCAACACTGTCATTATAGTCAACGTACTGTTTCAGCCATTCCAACGATATTTTCATAATCAAACCTTTCTCATACTAATTCACAGGCCATCAAGCCTGCCGAACCCACCATACTACCCCCCACCCCCCAAACTGTCAAACCCCCCCAAAAACCTGTCCAGCAAGTCCAGCCCATCCAGTTTTGTCCACCTCGCCCAGAAAAAACCTACTAAAAACAGGAATTTTTCTGGAAAAATTCATCCAAAATTCAAAAAAACCAAAAAAAAATCGTCAAAAAACGGTCATCCCAGTCCAAACCGCGCCGAAAACCCCCACCGCAAACACAACTTTACCACCGCAATAACGCCCCAAACAGGCATATTCACACCCCCAAATCCCCCGCCCCCTTGCCCCAAACACTCTTTTTTACCCCCCAAAATCCCCAATCGCGCTGATTTTGCCCCCTGCAAATTGCGCATTAAGGCGAAAGCCACACCCCCAAAAACCGTTTTAAGTCACAATCGCGACTATGAAGTCACCTTCGCGCCTACAAAAATAAAGACTTACAACAATCACCTCCACGCAAAACAAGCACTTACAGACCAATTTCGCCGCGATTATACAGCTATCCAGGCCGCGCAATTTCGCCCCAAAACCTGATTGGAACGCCCTCGAATGTGACAATTGATTGACAACCCCCCCGCCCCCAAGTAAGCTAACGTCGTTTCATTTATAGTGTGGATTTTTAACAGCAGGAACAAAAGCTAATGACCCAGAAAAGAGTACTCTCCGGAATCCAGCCTTCCGGTAAGTTACATATTGGCAACTACTTCGGTGCCATGAAACAGTACCTTAAACTACAGGCCCAGGGCCACCAGTGCTACTATTTCATCGCCAACTACCATTCCATGACCTCCGTCACCGAACCCCAGGCACTACGCCAATACACCGCCGAAGTCGCCCGTGGCTACCTCGCCGTCGGTATCGACCCCGACCGCTCAGTCTTCTTTCGCCAATCAGACGTCCCCG
>CAXXMR010000023.1:0-54267 GCA_963663805.2 Sedimentisphaerales bacterium | reverse complement strand
CATGTGTGCTGGAGCTGGTATCGGGTGGTGAGTATCGTCTTTTTGAGATTCAGATACCGAGCTATGGGGGACTAACTTCGGAACAAGCTGAGTTTGTTCAATCTTATCTTTGGGCGGAAGTATACAATATTCTGTCGTGTCTGGGCGGTCGGAAGATGACGGTTTATGTTGATAGTTCCGATGAGAAACTGGTGGGATTGGCTGAGGGTCTCAATCAGCGGTTCGATATTGACAAGTCGCTGGCGGAGAGGCGGGGGTACGGGCGGTGTGTTAATGTGATTGACCGGATGATAAAGGCGATTTGTCCGCATGAGCCTAAGTTTCGGTTTGAGGTTTGTGATATTGCCAAGCTGCCGGCGATTGAGGAAAAGTCTGATACCGGGGGCGGCAGTGAGATCTTCCGGCGGGTTTCCGAGGAGATTTCGGGTAAGGTTATTTGCGGGCTCGATATTGGCGGTACTGACATTAAAGGTGCGCTGGCGGTTGATGGCAAACTGGCGAGCCTGAAGGAATACGACTGGTTTCCGGAGAAATACAGTTGGGCGCGTGAGCTAATTGACCCGATTTGTATTCTGGTTCGGCTGATGCGGGCTGAGGTTTCGCTGGACAATGCCGATTTGGAAGCGGGGCAGAAGTTGGGTTTGCAAAAAGAAATGGTCGCGGCGATGGACAAGGACGCTGACTATGAGCTGATTTTGAAGACCACAGAAAAGGTTGAAGCTGCTTTAGCGGGTCAGTTGATTGAGATTGACGCGGTTGGGCTTTGTTTCCCGGATGTGGTTGTTAAGGATAAAGTGGTGGGGGGCGAGGTTACCAAGACGCGCGGGATGCGGGATAATCCGCAGACTGATTACGAAGATGAGTTTGCCAAGATAACGGCTCTGGATAATGATTTGCGGGCTTTGTGCAAGGACGGCGGGGTGGTTAAGGATACCAATGACGGGCCGATGGCTTCGTTTACGGCGGCGGTGGAGATGGCTGTTTCGGACCAGGCGGTTAAAATCAAGGACGGTGTTTTCGCTCATACGCTGGGGACGGAATTGGGGACAGGTTGGGTCGATAGTCACGGGCATATCCCGGAGATACCGCTGGAGGTTTATAATTTTATTATAGATTTGGGCAGTTTTCCGGAGAAGGAATTTCCGGCGGACGATGTGCGCAGTATCAACAATTTCAATACCAATCTGGCTGGCACGCTTCAGCGTTATACCAGTCAGAGCGGCGTTTTCCGGCTGGGGATGAAATATTTTCCGGAGCAGCGGCCTGAGCTTTATCAGGAATTGTTCGATAAAGGTTTGGTTATCGAAGCGGAAGTCGGTGGCGTGAAGATGCTGACGGTCCCCACTAAGCCGAAGGACATGCGTAAGGCCTTCCTGGAACACATGATGGAGCTGGTGGAGCGTGAACCGGATGGTCCTGCTCAGGAGATTTTTCGGCAGGTGGGTGAATTTCTGGCGATTACGTGGTTTGAGACGCAGCGGATTCTCAAGCCTACTTCTTCGGCCCGGACGCTTTTTGGTCGGCTGGTCAAGCGCAGCAGTTGTTTTGATTTTGATGTGCGAAGGTGCCAAACGCCGTATTGATGATTTACAGATGGATGTCGCTGACGGCGGGATTGCTAATACTTCGCTGATGAAGCAGCTTCAGGCTGATGAGCATTTTACGGTTGCCCAGTTCGCTCAGGCGGTCGGTGCTATTTATTATGGCAATATCGGGCTGCTGCAAAAGCAGGCTTGACGATACGGTTTGTGGAAAAAATAAACCCCGCGAGTTTTTGGCTTGCGGGGTTTATTATTATTATTCGTTTCGGGATTGGTTAATATTTGGGCAGGGGGTCGCGGAGGTCTTCGAGGACTTCGCTGAAATCATTATCGTCTTCATCGGTGAAGGAAATGGTGAAATCCTGGGGCGGTGTTGAAAGCGAATATGTGTTTCTTATGTAGATAAGAAACGTGCCTCTTTCGACATCGATATATGCGCTTTTAATATAACCGGAATAGCCGGAATATCCTTTGAAGACGTATTTGCCCTTGCCGTTGGAGTCGTAGAAGCCATTGTCACCTGCGGGGACACTGAAACTGCGGCTACCCCATTTGTAGGTGACTTTGATGCCGGTCAAATCGACGGGATAGTTGGCGAAGGCGATTTGGCCGCTGACCTTTATGGAGTCTTTATAGCTGTCGTCGGGCTGGAAGGTGGTCATGTTGAACTTGGTAGCGCGGACATAATCTCGTACGCCCATGAGGAATCGGGCGTTTACGGGTTCATCATTTGGGGTCTGGGCGATTCCCAGGCCGTGATAGTCACCCACCGCTAATTCAGCGACGATAGGAGTGTCCAGACCGGTCAGGTCAATTTTTGTGACGGAGAACTCAAAGGTTCCTTCGTCCAGGTCTATTTCGATATCGACCTTGCCGCCCTGACCTGCTTCGGGATAGCCTTTATACTTATAAACGTTTTTTCTTACGCTATAGTCAAGCTCTGCTACAGGAATTCCGCTGCGCCAGGGACCAACGCTTATAATCAGTTCATCGGTGCTGTCGGCGAACGCGTTTAATGTTAAATCGGGACAGTTGCCCCCATACTTTGAAGCTGTCTTTTTGGTCGGTGCTGTACTTGCCGGCCTTTAGTTTGATATGAACATCTTCCATATCGTTCGGGTCGAGCAGATAGAAGCCGGTGCTTTCCAGGTCGTTAGCGTCGCCCCACAAATCCAGTACGAGTCCGACGGGTTCTTCGTAGAACAGCCAGTTGACATCCTCGTCATGGTCGTATCTGACCACAACCGAATCAGAGTCCATTTCCGAGATGCTTTCCCGTTCGCCGTCGACAATTTCGATTACGGTGTTGGTGTCGAAATCGTTGGCCATCATGCGATAGTGGATATTGGGCAGTTCGGTGAAGGGGAGAATCTCATCGACATGCTCAGCGAGAAAGACGGTATCGCCGTCCTGGTCTATGCGGAACAGGTAGCCGTTTCCGTCGGGGTCAGCCGCCAGCCAGCGGTCCTGACTGACCATTGACGCCTCCGGGACCGCGCTTTCACTTATCCGCAAACATTGCGTATCCAGAACCTCTTCGGCGCTGAACGACATGACATAGCCGCTATAGAGCAGTTCGCCCTGGCCTCGATAATAGCGTACATCGTTAGGCTCGGCGTGCAAATAGGGGACGTCAGAAAAATCAAAACTGTGATTGGGGTCGAAGGTGGGGGCAGTAGTGCCGAACCAGGCAAGTCGCCAGCCGTCTTCGGTCAAGTCGATGCGGGTTTGGTCGAGCAGGCTATCGTCCAGCATCCCCGCGGCTGTCAAATCCGGGCTGGTCACATTCGGGTCGAACAGGTCCGTGTTAATCAGGTTGGGATCATCAATTGCGTTCCACAATTCCAGCACCAGTCCGACTGATGGGTGATAGTACACCCAGTCGTGCCGCAGATAAACTTCGTTGGGCCCCTGGACGCCTTTGACCAGAGCGAACTCGTTACCGAATTCCGGATATTTCGGCAGGGCGGCGTCGGAGACTGATAATTTGTTCGATTCGCTGAATGTCTATGTCATCCTGAGCGATGGTTTTGTTGAATGAATCGCCCACCGCGGCGGCACCGCCGATGAGTTTCACCCAGATATTATCGACTTCGGCGGGGTCAACTTTTTCCAGCAGCGTTTCGGCAGTGAAAATGGTTTCATCGGCTTCTGTATATTCCAGTACCCAGACTTTGCCGTCTGTGTCCTTGGCCAGCAGCACACTGAAATCATCGACGCTGTTGGTCTTTGAAGCATCCTGTTCGATACGCAGGGCTTCGATGCCGAGGAAGGTTTCCTGAGTAAATGTTCGTACAATGTTCTGAGCGAGCAGGCCTTTCTGGCCGACGAGCGTGCGTCGGGTGTCCTGGTCGGCATAAAGGAACTCGACCTCGTCCAGTATGGCGCTGTTAGCGTCGAAAGCGAAAAGCCGGGTTACGGTATAAATCACCACCGGTTCAGCCGGAACGTCGTCTATTGCGTAATCGGAGTCGCCGCCAATCGTCATGGTTGGTTCCGCGGCGATATTATCGACCACATCCATGCCAGCGAGAACCTTACCGAAAACCGCGTATCCGTCATTTCCGGTGGCTTTGTCCAGACTGGCGTTGTCATCGTGGTTGATGAAAAACTGACTGGTGGCGGAATCCGGGTCGCTGGTCCGGGCCATAGAAATAGTACCGCGGAGATTTTCCAGGTCTTCGTTGGCTTCGTTCACAATGGGGTCGTCTGGTTCGTGCCAGAAAAGCCCATCGTGCGTCCAGTCTGAGCTTTCGAAATAGTTCGGGTCGTTGTCGGGGTTGGCATTATATAAATCAGTGTCGTAAGTGCCCGCCTGAATCATGAAATCTTCGATAACCCGATGGAAGATCAGCCCATCGTAGAAGTTTTTGTCAACGTAGCTCAGGAAGTTGGTTACCGTTATGGGTGTCAGGTCGGCGTAAAGCTCGACGGTGATGTCGCCGTAATTGGTTTCGATTACCACCACCGAGCGGGTCAGGTTGGGGTCGTCCTCGGCGTGCAAAGAACCGACCAGAGCGGAAGCCAGAACCAATAACGCTGATATGAATAGATACTTCTTCATGATACCTCTGCAAACATTCATTATCACCCCCGATAAATTGTCTTAGGGCATTTCCGCCAGTTTGACATTGTTGTAACGCAGCAGCGTACCCTGGGCACGATGCACATCCGCGATGGACAATACGTAACGCAGGACGGTCTGGGCCGTTACCAGATAAGCGCTGGCCAGACGTTCCTGAGCGTCTAATTTGCGGTTCAGGAAATCCGCGGTTATCTTGACGTCCGAGTTTTCTTCGGCAAGGTATGCCTGGAGCGTATGATATTCGGAACCTGCGGACTGTTTCCGAACGCTGATTTCCTTGTAAACATTTTCCAGATTATTCACCGAGCTGCTCACGTCGGCCTGAACCTGTTCGATTACGCTTTGCAGACCGAGTTCCTGCTGACGCAATTGATGACGGGCCCGCGTATAGCCTGCCTGAGCGCCCCGGTTATTGCCCAGCGGGATTTCAAAACTCAAACCCAGGCCATAACTCAAAGTGTCCATTTCGCCCTGACGGTCCAGAGCATCATCATAATCGTAACCGGCTCCCAGAGTGCGTTGACGTGCCACCAGGTCCAGCCGGGGCAAACGCTGATTGTCGGCGACACCAACGGCCAGTTGGGCGGTATCCAGCTGCAAACGTTGGGCGATAATTTCCGGCCGATAGGACATTGCCACTGTCAAGGCCTCCTGACGGTCCACGTGATACGCCGACGTTAGAGGCGGGTCCATGGGAATTATTTCCCAGTCGCCCTCGATGGGCAGGGCGGGGTCATTCAGCAGACTCAATAAATCATCCTGTCGTGACAGAACCGTATTTCGTGCCGATAACAGATTGGCCCGTGCCCGTGCTATCAGTCCCTGGTTACGGGCGATGATACTGCTGCCGGCATCAAAGGTTTCGCGTGCTAACAGGCGGTCCAGGGTTTGTTCCGAGCGGGTTACGAGGTCTCCGTAAATCCGCATCTGCTGGCGAGCCATGACCAGCGACCAAAAGCCGCTTTCCACATTTGCCACCAGTTGCACAACCTGAAGCTGAAATTGCTGCTGACTGATTTTGTATCTGTTCCGCGCGGCGTTGATGCCGGCCAGATTGAGGTCCAGGCCAAAATCTCGCAGTAAAGGCTGGCGGAACTGCAAGTCCAGCTCATATTCATAATATGGATTGAGATAATACGAATCTTCTATCAAATCACGATAACGCGTAAGGTTCTCCGAAAGTTCAATACTAGCCCCGGTGGGCAGACGTTTTTGCAGACCTAGCGAGTAGGCGTATTCATGCGTGCGATTATAGGGGTCGGTCGGAATGCGTTCGGATTGGGGGGTGTCCGGATTGCTCACGTTGGTTTTGGTTGTGAAAGTACTCAACCGATTCGCCGAGTCGGTGTTGTCATAGGAGGCACTTCCGAATAAAACCGCGTCGAAGGCAGCTTCGGCTTCGACAATATCAGTCATCGCCACCGCCGGGCTGTAAGTTGCCGCCTGAATATCATGGCTGAACTGTAGAGCCCGGTGGATGCATTCCTGAAGGGTAAGTTTGGCTCTCTGGCGGTCTTCATCTTTCAGCAGCGGCATATCAACCCGGCTAAGTACTTTCCAGGCATCTTCTGCGGGTATGAGTTTTTCCTCGTTATCACTCTGAGCCAGAACCGGTCGGGCCAGGGGGCTTATGGTCATGGTCAGGCACAACCATAAAACCATGATTGTTCTGCTGGTTACAGAAATCTGCATTCGGGATATTCCTTTCGCCATAGGTTGGTGCAATGCGCTGGCTAACCTCTTCTCTGCTCGGCGTTTCCGGGTCTTGCCCGGCCCGAACAGTATAAACACGCATTATAGATGAATAATCCCCTCTGTCAATAATAGTATCGAATCGACAAAGCAAACACCCGTCAACAAACGTGTTGTCGACGGGTGCTGGTTATATCTCTGTGTAAAAACCGCTTAATCGAGCGGGTAATTATCCCAACTCTTTCATGCGGTGGCAGATACTGTCGATGTTGTCCAGGCCCAGCCACATTTCCGTCATTAGAGTCTCGACTTTATGTTTGTATTCGGGGCTCTGGGGCAGATGACAGGCTTGAGCGGTGTTGAGCTTCTGGAGGAATACCTGGGCGGCTGATTCGGAAATATCCATCGATTGCAGGGTTCCGCTGTTGAGCAGTTCGTTGCGGACCGGCATCATATTGGCGGCTTCGGCGACCAGCATCTGCGTATTATGCGACAACAGCGACCGCATCAGGTCTTCTACCGGCTGGAAGCTGTCCTGGTCCGTCAGCACCACCGCCGCCAGTCCGCTGGTCAAGGGCCGCAGACCGACCGGGCCGGGCATAATCCCGACTTCCAAATCATCTCCCAATGCCCGTTTATAGTTGCGAAAATCCTCAAAACTGCCCAGCGCCATCGCTGCCCGCCTTTGGGCGAACAAATCAATCGGGCCGGATTTCGGCAGAATCGGACATGCTTTGGCGTGATGCAGTAAATCGTAGATGAAACGCAGGGTCGGCTCAAACTCGCTGGAGCTGTTAATCGCCAGGCGACCGTCCGCCTGATAATATTCCGAACCTCTGCTGGCCATAATCGTTGCCAGATGTGAAAAACTCGGCTTGAACTGCAACCCGTAGCGATTATTGTACGTCAGGTCACGGGCGATTTGTTCCAGGTCATGCCACTGCCAGTCGAAATGCGGCAGTCCCCGTCCGGATTCCGCGAATATGCTCCGGTTGAAATACATTACCATCGGCGAGAGCCCCAGCGGAACCGCCAGAAACTTGCCGTTATGTGTACACATCCGCTCGATGGCCGTCGGTATCTGAGCTTCGTTTATCAGGGCGTCGGGGATAGCCAGAGCCTTGGTATTTGGTTCACGCAGGCAGTAAAGCATTTCCAGGTCGGTAATTACCAAATCCGCTGCTGTCGCTGGCTGGGAGGTGAGTTGACTTACCACACCCGGCTGGTCCGGGTCCAGCAGCTGGAACTGGCAGCGGGGGGGCATAAGCTGCATTTCCGTCAATTTGGTCATCAGACGCATCAGGCGGGTATTTGTGCAGGCGATGCGCAGGTGCGGCGCCATATTCTTGCGAATCGCCACCACCGCGCTGCGTCGTTCCCGACGGGAAATCAAACCTTCCTGCTCCAGATGCTGCAGCGCCGTCCGAACCGTGGCCCGAGAGGCGTGATACTGACCGGCTATCTGACGTTCTGAGGGCAGCTTCTCGCCCGGTTTCAGCTTGCCGTTGATGACCTGACTGCTCAGGTTCTCCGCGATTTTGCGATGCAGCGGGACTTGGGGCTGATCTGCTGTGTAATTCATATCGTTCATAGCGACCTCCGGTTACCAGGTAGTTAGGCCAACTCATTTATCATTACTAAACTTTTGTAAAACTCCACTCATTGTGGCTTATGTCCAGACATACGTTACGGCAAAAAGCAAAAACCGCATGGTACTACGCATACTCCCAGACATGCCAACGTCTCGAAAGCAAGAAGACTTTCACTATAGTATAACCCATTTGGCCCGATAATCAAGGCTTTCATATCGGTTATCGGGCCTTTTTTATATACATTACGGAGTTCAGAGTCGGTTGTCAAACAGAATCGCAGATGTAACATGAAAAGCTGCCCAGCTTAACTTCTTTTGCGAAAAAAAGTTACGCTAATAATTCTCGTTGGCCAACTCCATTTCTTGCCCCGCGGTATTCATCACCGTACAATACCATAACCGATAAAATATACTGTAACTATAAGGGAATTATTACTATTTGTTTTTAAAATTTCAGCTTGTTTGTCACATACCCTGTGTGACAGACCGACATGGAGTAAAAAAAATGCCTATATACGAATTTCTTTGTTCAGCCTGCGGTCATAAATTTGAGCAGCTCGTCTCCAGCATGTCCGACGATGCTGACCGCACCTGTCCTCAATGTGCCGGGCTGGCAAAAAAACAGCTCAGCACTTTTTCCGCTCATTCTGGCGGGAGCAAGAAGCCCTGTGATTCCGGCGGCTGCTGTCCTGATGCTACGGGTACCGGCTGTTCGGGCGGTTCCTGTCCGTTTTCCTGATTACCACATCTGCTCCGCCGCCCAGGGACCTGTCGGGCCGCTGGCTTTGGGTTTAGGCCGGGATTTTATTATCGCCCCGGCAATCGCGGCGTCGGTGCCATTGGTGATTTTAATATTGGAATGGTCCGATTCGACAATACTGACCGGTATCCCCAGGGCCTCAACCAACTGGGCACAGTCGGTTATCTTTTCGGTGAGAGCGTTTTTATTGGCATAGGCCTTTTTCAGGATTTCCGGTTTGAAGACCTGCGGGGTTTGTGCTTCCCATAGTTCACTCCGGTCAATTGTTTCCACAATTTTCTTATCGACATTCACTTTTTTAACCGTTCCCACCAGCGGTGCCGCCAGAATCGCTGCCCCGCTTTGGGCTGCTTCCGCGAAAACATCATCAATCATTTTGGGCGTAACGCAGGGCCGGACCGCGTCATGCAGTGCAATTAAATCCGCCTCTCCGCTTACCGCCTCCAGCATTTTCGCCACCGTATCATGTCGTTCCGCACCGCCCTTGACGACCTTGACGCCATAAAAACCGATACTGGCCCCATATTTAATGTTGAACAGCTCTTCGTCATCTTCAGCGATTGCCAGAATCACTTCCAGCACATCGTCCCGGTCCGCGAACGCCTCTACCGAACGTAGAAAAACCGCTCTGCCGTCAACTTCGGCGAACTGCTTCTTCTTTTTGCTGCCAAACCGAACACTCTGGCCCGCTGCCGGTATCAACACCGAAACTTTCATTTTAACCTCTATTATTAACTTAACTTTTATTTTCAAAAAACATGGTAACCGCTCAATTCCGCCTGTCAAGCAATGTCACAATTCTCTAATTTCTTGCCTCATTCCTTTTGTCCAGCTACAATAAACACTTTCTGGTCCACAGGCCGATAATATGTCTGGGTGGCTATTGGCGGCCTGCTGTGAATGCCGTAACGACCGCTGGGCCCAAAGCTGCCGAATGTATTTGTTTTGCGGATAATATTGATGAAACATTACTTATGCTCAAACAGAAACTGCCTCGCTGAACCCAAACGTTATGGGATGCTACCAGGGGGTTTTCTAGCCTTTATGCTGGTGGTCATACCGTCGCTCTGGGCTATCCCAGACAATCTGGTTCTGGATCCAAATCAGACGCAAATCCTTCTTAAAGAGGGCTTTATGGTCTCCGGTCGAGTGGCCCAGCTTGTTCGCCATCCCGAAGACCAGCGTTGGTTTGCTGTTTTTGAACCCGAAGAACAAGCCCCCCAGACGACCGCCCCCGACCCGCTGGCTGTGCCCATCGAGGTACTGCCCGGCAAGTGGCTTACCGCCATGAATCGGGTCACCGAGAATCAGATTGACCTGTCCATCAAGTTTAGAATCTGGGGCGAAATTACCACTTTTAACCGTCGGAATTTCATTTTGCCCACCTATGTGGCAACTGTAAGTCTTTTTGGACAAGGGGATAACGAAACCAACCCCGTGCCCGCCCCGGCAGGTCAGGACAGCGCTCCTGATAAACTGCCCGAAAAATTCCGCCAGGCCCTGCTAAGGATAAAACCGGTCTCGCCCCTGGAATTGCTGGGGCCTTCCGATTCCGAACTTCGCGAGCAAGACACCGAAGCTGACCGACAAAGGCGTGAAAGACTGACCCTCGGCAGTAAGCCCGACGAAGGCTGGCTCGAAGGCGAAATGGTCGTAGATCGTGTCGGCAGAGTACTTTATGACAACGTAGAAAGCTGCTGGCTTTTCACTTTCGACGCTGATAATCAGTCGATGGCTGAGCCGCCTGTGCTGTTGCACCCCTGCCAATTGCTGGAGGTGATGGCCTCGGCGGAGATGCGCATGAGCTACGCTCCCAGATTTCGCATATCCGGACAGATTACCAAATACAAAGGGCAGAATTATATGCTGCTCAGAAAAATTCTTTTTGTTGTCGACCAGGACAACTTGGGCAGATAAATCCCGGAATTATATTTGCCCTTCACTTGAGATATTGGGGATTATGGGCTAGAATGCCGGGCGAAGCTGTTTGGCCCCCGGCCCGGTCGAATGAAGATATTATTTTATTTAAGTGAAAGACCTTAAAAATGCTGAACTATGGAAAACACCTTAGCGTCAAAATCGAAGGACGTATTACCGTTGTAGAGTTGAATGACCAGGAGATTCTGGAGGAAACCACCATTAACGAGTTGGCCGAAGCCCTGTTTCGGCTTGTTGAGGAGAATCCCCTGATTCGGATGGTCCTCTGTTTCAACAAAGTCAATCATCTCAGCTCCAGCGCTTTGGGTACGCTTATCCGTCTCAACAAAAGAGTCGAGGAGCAGGACGGCCAGTTAAACCTTTGTGAAATCAAGCCCCAGCTTCAGGAAATTTTTGTTATTACCAAGCTCAATAAACTTTTCGATATTTTTGACGACCGTTTGACCGCTATGAAAAGTTTTTAGTCTCTTGAGGAAAACAATAACCGGGTCTTTCTCTTATGCCGGATAAACAGTACCGCGAAGTTATCATTACCAGCGTTTTTTCTGAAGCCAAACAGGTCGAGGATTCTATCGTCACCGAGGCTGAGAACCTGGGCTACGATGATGAAGCCTTGTTCGCTCTGCGTCTGAGTCTCGAAGAGGCTCTCACCAATGCTATTCGCCACGGCAACAATCGGGACGTTAAAAAGAAAATCCAGATTAAATATTGCGTCGATAATGAAGCTATAGAGGTCAGTGTCACCGACGAAGGTGGTGGTTTCAGGCCCGAAGATGTACCCGACCCAACCGCGGCAGAAAATATCGCCCGGCCCAGTGGTCGCGGCATTATGCTCATGAAGGCGTATATGGACAAAGTGCAGTACAACAAAGACGGTAACGAAGTATATATGGTCAGACAAAAGTAAGGGTGGATTATGCGAGGCGGTGAGCCGATGGATGGTTTGGGTATCAGAACGCGTACCGAACAAGGAGTCGCGGTTGTGAGACTGTCCGGCTCTGCCGATATGTCTGAAGTCGCCCGGCTGGGCAGCGAGCTGGAAGACCTTATCAAGGCTGGCAAAAATAAACTTATTCTCGACCTCGCCGAATTAGCTTTTCTTTCCAGTATGGCCCTGAGTGCCCTTATCCGAGCCGAAAGATTATCCGAGCAGCACGACGGAATCTTTGTAATCTGCGGCGCTCAGGGGGATGTCGAAAAAGTCCTGGCTACTACTCAGTTGAACCGTTTGTTTGTAATCTGTGAATCGTTAGATGGAGCGATGTCGTTTGTCAAGGAAGGGATTTCATGAAGGAGTTAGGCCGCAGGGAGTTTTGTTTATTATTAGCGGATTTGTCCATTGGATTTATTGCGGCCGGCTGCAACAGCAATAACCGCACGGCCGGGGCTCCGACAGTCAAATCAGCCTACGATAAATATAAACGTCCAACCCAGAAATATTATCCGAAATTAACTCAGTGCTTCACTGATGACCTTGTTAATCAGTCGGTGCCCACGCTTTGGATTCCGCCCAAAGCTCTCGTGCAGCCCGGTCGCTGGCAGGGAATCGTCATCCATCATACCGCCACCGACAGCGGTTCGGCGGATTGGCTCGACGGCATTCATAAAAACGGCAACGGCTGGGACGGCCTGGGCTATGATTTCGTTATCAACAATGGACGTGGGCAGACTGACGGCAAAGTCGAGGTCGGCTATCGCTGGCGCCAACAGTTGACAGGCGCTCATTGCCGACCCAAAAAATGCTACGATAATTACTGGAATGAACATACCATCGGAATATCTCTGGTCGGAAATTTCGAAAAAAACCGACCCACCCAAGCTCAATATGATTCCCTGGCCAATCTGGTCTGCTTCCTGCAGAATGAATACAACATTCCCATGAACAAAGTCATCGGACATCGCGACGCCGATGGTGCCCAAACGCTTTGTCCCGGTAAAAATTTCTCCTGGTGGGAGCTACGCCGCAGGCTGCAATAAAAAACACGAGCCACTAACGATAAACTCTCGGTGCTGATAGATGTTTTGGCGGCACAGGTCGTAAAATATTGAATGCACAACTCTGAAAATTATCAGGAGTTAGTTTTATGAATAGTCAGGCTGTAATCGCGCTGGTCAATAATGCCGCACTGCTTTTAGCATTGGGGGTGCTCTATGATGTCCTTATGCCGAAAAAGGGAATATTTCGGATTTGGCATAAAATCCTGCTGGGCACAATCGTCGGGCTGGTTGCTATCGCCCTGATGCTCAATCCCATGAAATTTGCTCCCGGTCTTATTTTCGATACCCGCACCGTACTGGTCAGTCTGGTCGGGCTTTTCTTTGGTTATGTCCCAACCATAATCGCTTTTGTTATCGCTGCCGTCTTTAGGGCCTCTCAGGGCGGCTCAGGTATTTACATGGGCGTGGCTACCATCGCCTCAGCGGCCCTGCTGGGAGGGCTCTGGCACTGCAGACTAAAAAATAAGCTCGGCCAGATCACTTATCTTGATTTCTATCTGTTCGGTGTCATTGTGCATTTAGCTATGCTCGCCTGTTGTGTTTTCCTGCCCCATGACATTGCGTTCGATACTTTCCGAAAAATCACTCCGCCCGTGTTGACCATCTATCCTCTGGTGACCGTGTTTTTGGGAATACTTCTTGCCGGACAATACCGGCGTCAAAAAACACAGATCGCACTTCAGGCCAGCGAAAACAGCCTCAGAGCCCTTTTTGAACAGTCCGCTGATTTGCTTTTTGTACTCGACCGGAGGGGAAATATCCTCGAATTCAGCCCTTCTACTGCCAAAGAACTGGGATATACCAACGATGAACTCACTAACATGAATATCGACCTTATCGACCATCAGTTCAAACATAGGGAAAACGAAAAATGGTTCTGGGAAAAACTGCCCAGAGAAAAATCTGTTAATTTCGAGGTCGAACTTCATCGAAAAAACGCTACCCAGTTCCCCGCCGATGTTATGCTTACCAGGCTCGACCGAGCGGAAGGAGTTTTTGTTCTGGCCAGCTGCCGTAACACTGAAGAGAGAAAACGTCAGGAAAACGAAATCGCCATCGTCAGAAATTTCGCCGACAATCTTATCAAAACCGCCAATACCATGATTGTCAGGCTGGACGTCAAAGGTAATTTAATAACTTTCAATCAGATGGCTCAGGAAATCACCGGATATGCCCCGGAAGAACTCTGTGGCCAGAATTGGTTTGAGGCTCTCGTTCCACGCGACCGCTACCCGCAGGTCTGGGAAGAATTTAACCGGCTGATGGAAGGGGGATTGCCCCGAGAATTCGAAAATCCTATTCTTACCAAAGACGGACAAGAAAGATATATCGTCTGGCGAAATAATGTCATTATCGAACGGGATGAAGTCGTCGGTACTATCTCTTTCGGTATGGACATTACCGAACGCAGAAACACCGAGGAGGCACTTCGCGAAAGTGAGGAAAAATTCAAATTCCTTTTTGATACCATGGCCCAGGGGGTAACTGTGCAGGACCGCCAAAGCCGAATTATCGAGGCCAATCACGCCGCTGCTTCTATTCTAGGACTGTCTCAGGACCAGCTCCTGGGAAAAACCGCGTACGATCCCCATTGGAAGCTTGTCCACGAAGACGGCTCAACGCTTACCCCGGAGAAAATGCCTTCCAACATCGCTCTGGCCACCGGCCAACCGGTTATCGGAGTTATTTGCGGAGTATATATCCCCGCCGAAGAACGATACAACTGGATTATCATTAACTCCGTCCCCCGTTTCCTGCCCGGCGAAGACCAGCCTTATATGACCATGACAACCTTTACTGACATTACTGCTCGAAAACAAATGGAAAAGGCTCTGCGGGATAATCAAAACCTGCTCAATCAGGCCCAGAAAATCGCCCGGATTGGAAGTTGGGTTATTGATGTGGATAATCAGAAGGTATACGGAACCAGTGAATTGTACCGTATCTTTGGTTTACCGTACCGTGAATCGGTCTCGGTGGAACAATTGGGGCAGTATGTCGATAGCGGCGATTGGCCCAGACTCAACGAGCTAATGAGCGAAGCGATCAACAAACAGGCCGGATATGAAATCGAGCTGAGGATTATCAGAGCTGACGGCCAAAAGAGAATTATTCTCTGCCGGGCTAACGCCCAAAGCATTGACGGAACAGACCGTATTGGACTGGTGGGTACTTCGCAGGACATTACCGAACTCAAAAAAGCCGAAGAAGAAAAAGGCCGATTGCTTAAACAACTTCAGATCCAGAACGAGGAACTCGAAAGCATCATATATGTCAGCTCCCACGACCTGCGCTCGCCGCTTATCAATATCCAGGGCTTTAGCGAACAGCTTTCCGAAAATATTCAAAAACTCACCGCACTGCTCGAAAATGATTTGACCGAACAGCAACGCAGCCAAAATCTCGGACTCATTCAACGCGAAATAGGCGAATCAATAAATTTTATCCTGTCCGGCGTCGAAAAACTCGACATGCTCCAGAAGGGACTGCTCAAAGTCTGTCGGCTCGGTTACGAACCGGTCAAATGCGAAGAACTCGACATGAATAGCTTGGTGAAAACGGTTGCCGATTCCCTCCGCTATCAAATCGAAGAAGTAAAGGCCGAACTAAAGGTCGAAAATCTCCCCGACTGTCATTCCGACCGTGCCAAATTAACTCAGGTATTCACCAACCTCATCGCCAATGCCCTCAAATATCGTGACCCCCAGAGAAAGCTCGAAATCGTCATCTCCGGAACCAAAAATGAAAAGGTCATTAAATATACCGTTCATGACAACGGCATCGGCATCCATTGGGAGTTCCAGAAAAAAATCTTCGAAATGTTCCATCAGCTCGACCCCGACAAACCCGGCGAAGGACTGGGCCTGACTATCGTCAAAAGAATACTCGACCAGCTTAACGCGACCATAATCGTACAATCCGAACCCGGCCAGGGCTCGGTCTTTTACATTACCTTACCCCGGAGAAACAACTAATGAACCAGACCCAGACCCGAAAAATTTTCGCGATTATACTATTAACCATAGCTGCGATTTCCCTTTCCGGATGTGCCAATGTCAGAGTGACCCATCCCGCCAATACCGCCACCGAGCAGTTCCTCATCTCGCAGGCTGCCGTCGAAGCCGTCGAATCCATGACCTTCGAACCTTTGTATGGCCGAAAAGTTTTCATCGATAATAACTATTTTGCCCCCGCCGCACGGGAGTTTGTACTCGCTGAGTTTCGGGCCAAACTGCTCAATTCGGGCGTGCTGCTGGTTCCCAGCAAAGAACAGGCCGAAATCATCATGGAAGTCCGCTCCGGCGGCGTCGGCATCGACCATTACGAAAATCTCGTCGGTATCCCTTCGCTGATGGCACCATCCAGCATGACCTCTGTTGCCTCGGAAGTGCCCATGGCCAGTATCATTACTCCCGAACTTGCCCTCAGCAAAACCATTCGTGAGGTTGGTTATGCCTCTGTCGCCTATGTCGCCTATTGGGCCAATGACGGTCAGGTCGTTGCCAGTGGCGGGCCTTCGCTGGGAAAAACCTTTCGGCAGGATTATTGGTTTCTCGGCATCGGCCCCTCAACTACCGGCACGATCGTAACTGTTGACCGGGAAGTAGAGTAGTTGCAGCATGAATAAAACCAGTACCAGAAAAAAACGCATCCTGATGATTCTTGCTGCCCTGGTTGTTTTGCTGGTCGCCTTGGCTGTAACCGTTCAGGTAATTTTGTCTACCGATCTGCCCCGAAAAACTATTCTGAAATATGCCCGCGAAAATCTCGAAGTTAAAATCCAAATCAAAAAAGTAAATATAAGCTGGACCGGAAAAACCCGTCTCGAAAATATCACTTTGGCTCTGCCCGACTCAAAAGAATATTTCTTTACCGCCCCAGCTCTGGAAATCAGCCACAGCAGTCTCCTGAAGATGCTCTTTACCAGAAAACTTCAGCTTGACTGGATTTCGCTTGACCAGGGAGAATACCTCATCCGCAAAGACCATCAGGGCACCTGGAATCTCCAGTATTTGATTAATATCATTCAGGAACACCTCGATAGAACCCCTTACGATACTTCTGGAAACACCATTTTTAATTGGCCCCGTGTACATGCTCAAGACCTGGCCATTTGTTATTTTGATAATGTCCGTAAGAAACAAACTCTGGGCAAAGTTACCTTGACAAGCAAATACGGCCGGGCCGGTATATGTAATTTTAATCTGGATGTCCCCGAATATTTTAGCGCTCAGGGCAAAATCAATAAAACTCTTATATCCTTTGATTCGCTCCATGCCCAAATCCTCAATGGTACTATCGACGGCACAGGCCGCCTCGTCGTTAATGAAAAAGTCACCGCCGATTTCAATTTTGACTTTACCAATCTCGATTTGAGCAAAACTGCCGACCTAGGTTTCGCCCTTGATGACTTCACCGGACTGGCCTCCGGGAATTTCCAAGTCGCCCACGCTCAAAATGACAAACCGCTCGAGCCTTACGCCTGGAAATTAAACGCTCATATCCAAAATGGCAGCTACCGAAAAGCAAAAATCGATAGCGTCAGCCTCGCGGGTTTTCTCGGCCCTCAACGGTTCATCATGAACGAGGGTAAATTGCAAATTCTGGATGGAGCAGTCGGTATCCGAACCACCCTGACCCGCCGACCGCAGGAATGGACAGGCCAAAGCTCGCTCCAGCTCGATAAAATCGATCTCAACCAGCTTGTCCATATCCTCGACCCCCACGCCCAGCCGTTAATCGCCCGAACTTCAGGCCAGATCGACTTGGTGCTTTCCCAGCAGCTTTCCAGAATCAGTGGTATCGCCCAGCTAAACCTCATCGATTCCGATCTCGCCTCTAACCCCGCGATTTCTGCCGTTTACAATACTCTCAAGCTCGACTTCTCTAAAAAATCGGTCACCGGAAAAGGCAAAATCAATCTCCGACTCGAAGGCAAAAATATCCTCGTGCCCAGTTTTACCTACTTCAATCGCGGCATAGACATTCGCGGCAAAGGCCAGCTAACCGATTTTTACCTCGGACCCAAAAGTCAAATCAGCGGGTTCGTCATCGGCACCAGCCGCCCTCTCAAAGATTCTTTCCTGCCCGGCGCCGCCGAACTTGAAAAACTTCTCGATTCCATCCAGAAAACTATAGCCTCCGTTCGTCTCGATGGCACACTCGAATTGCCCCGCACCGCAATTGTGCCTTTTCCCCAGATTCGCTCTCAGGTCCGCTCCTTGTTGCTCAGCGAATCCCAGAAAACTAATAACTGACCTTTTGCAAAACTCCATTGATAACTGACCTTAGCGAAAAAAATATGATAGATTTTGGTGTTACCGAAAAAAAGATTCTTCAGCTCCAGGAACGCATGAAAAATTGCGGCCTGACCGAAAAAGACCTCGAAGAAACCTTCGTTCGCTCACAAGGGCCCGGCGGCCAACGAGTCAACAAAACTTCCAGCTGCGCCCTGCTCAAACATCGCCCCACGGGCCTAGCCGTCAAAATGCAGAAGTCACGACAGCAGCGGCTCAACCGCTATTATGCCCGCCTGCGCATGTGCGAACTGCTCGAGGATAAAACGCTCGGCGACCAAAGCCCCGCCGCAATCAAAAGAGAAAAAATCCGAAAACAAAAACAACGACGAAAACGCCGCTCACCCAGTACAGCCAAAAATCAGAATAAAACCCCCGATTCCCCGTAAGGGCCCACCACTCAGCGGATAATTTTCGCACTTTTTTTGACATTTCCGCAAAATAGAGTATTATTTATGTACTTGGTGCGTTTGCGTCGTTCTCGATACGCAGCCTGATATTGAATCTAAGTTGCTGTCTGCAAAGTTGTTAGAGTAATTATAGCTGTTCACGCTTTTTGTTTTTGAAAAGACCACAAAGATGCGGAAGAAACTGATTGTTGAACACAAAGCTCACCCGAAGGTGTGCTTCTATTTTTCAACCTTTTAACAGGAGGAAGTGCCATGAAGAAAACTTTTTTATTCACTCTACTGCTCACGATGTTCCTTGCTTTCGCCGTTAATGCCTACCCGATTTCTGGCTCCATGTACGACCCCGACGAAATCATCTACCTGCCCGTACCGCCCAACCCTGAATATACCAACTATACTTCCGGCTCCATCGACGCTATGGCCTACACTTCCGATACTCCCTTCGATTACACCATTGTCGTCCAGAATGAGTTCGACCTCAACCGCTGGAAAGAATTTCTCTATAGGCTCACCAATATCGTCTATAGCGACAACGGTGCCGCGATGGATTTTCACCTCGATTTTTCTTCCACTAACCCCGCTTGGCTTGAAAACCCCGCCGAACCAATGTTGATTTGCGAAGCCTACTGGAACATCTTTATCGGCGGCACTGGGGGTTTGATGCCGCCCACCTGGGAGGTCGTCGGCTATCCCGGCAATAACCCCCTTGCCCCGGTTTCACCGGTGATGCAATGGGCCTCTAACCCCAACGATATTTTTGATTTAATGCTCCCCCCTTATGATGGCACACGCTATTACGACTGGAACCCCGAATGGGTCAGCCTCTCCTTCTACGGCTACGGATTCTCCCTCGATTACGAATTCGTCGACTGGTGCATCCCCGAACCGGCTGCCCTGAGCCTTCTAACCCTTGGCGCCCTGGCAATGCTGCGCCGCAGAAAATAATAATCAGGTTCAGCCGCAAATTCAAAAAAAGCCCCGCGATAAAAGTCGTGGGGCTTTTGTGTATCTGCTTTATAAATTATACCCCTGTTGCCCAAACAAAACCCCAAAACGCCAGTACCGGTATAAACCACACAAACTCCAAAAGGGGAGAAAGAAAATTAGTTGCCGCTAAAAATCCGCGAAACCCGTGTAATCCGCGGTTTAATATTTCTGTTTTCCGTTACTTGGCTGAACCCTGAAATCTGATTCCTGAAGTCTTGAAAAAAATCAAGGCCCAGCCGTCGACCCGCTGTCAGAGGTTTCCTCAGTACTGCACGGGAACCGCATCGTAAACATCGTGCCTTGCCCTGCCTCGCTGCTGACCTCGACCGAGCCTTTATGCTCCTCCATGATTTTCCTCACCACCGCCAGCCCCAGCCCCGTACCGCCCTGGCCCTTATGAGAATGAAAAGCCTCGAATATCTTCTCTTGTGCCTCCGGAGCGATTCCCGTACCGTTATCCCCCACCGAAACCAGCACTTCCTGGCTTTCTTCATCGTAGGCCGTCTTGACCGTAATCACACCCTCGCCCGGCCGAACCGCGTCCAGAGCGTTCAATATCAAATTCAGCAACGCCTGCTCCAGCCCGCTGCCGTCGATAGCGATTGCTGGTAGTTCCGGGTCAGTGTCCCCAAATAACGCCACCTGCTTATCCAAAGCCTGGCCCGCCAAAGTTTCAACCGTCTCCGACACAATCTGATTAACTTGCGTCATCACCAGTTGAGGCCGACGTTCCTTACTGAACGCCAGCATATTCAACACCAGATTCTGAATCCGGGTCAGATTCCTCTGTAAAATCGACCAGCCCTTGCGCGCTACATCGATCTTGTCACGACCAAGCCCCAGCTCAACTGTGTCAGCCGCCGATTGCAGACTTTGCAGAATATTTTTAATGCCGTGCGAAATATAAGCCACCGTCTCGCCCGTCGCCGCCAGACGTTCCGCCTGAACCCCCGTCTGATACAACCGGGCATGTTCCAAAGCCATCCCGGTCTGCATCCCAATCGCCGTCAGCAGTTGCAGCTGGTCATTCGCGTAAGTATGCGTCGCCACCGTTGTATCAATGTAAATCGCCCCGATAATATGATTCCGAACCATAATCGGCACACACAGTGCCGACCGAACCCCCAAATCATGCACGCTCTGGCCCATCGTAAAACGCGGGTCACGCATCGCATTGGAGCACATCACCCCTTCCTTATGCGACACCACATGAGAGACTATCGTATTGCTAACCGTAATTTCCCCCGAATGTTCCGGGCTGCGATAGCGAACCACCGCCGGGGCCATATTCGATTCGTCCCCGCTTTCGTTTATCAGAATAAAACCACGGTCTGCCGGCAGATTATCGAATATCATATCCATAACCTGCTCCAGCAATTGCCGGGTGTCAAAAATCGAACTTATCGCCGTACTCAACTGATACAAAAGACGCAGATTATTCACCGCCGCCGACGACTCAGGACCTGCCAGAATAATCGAGTCATCCATCGACGGCATCGTCGCCACGATTGCCGCTTCTACCAGATTGCCGTTTTCATCGATCTTCAGCCCCGAAGTCAGACCCGTAACCGTCGCGCTCCGCTTTCCCCCAAAAACAATAATCGTTGTTCCGCAGCGAACCTGGTCACCCTGCTTCAAAGCCATAGGCTCCAAAACCTTAACACCGTTGACATAAGTGCCGTTCGCTGATTGTAAGTCACTGATATACCAAGTATTATCAACACAGGTCAGCTCGCTGTGACGCCGCGAAATGGTATTATCCGTCAGCGGCAAATCGGGGCTGTTACGACCGATAATAATCGGAGAATCATCGATAGAGAATGAAGCTCCCTTGTCCGGCCCCTGCAATATCTGTAAATTAGGCACAGCTAATATCAGCTCCAGCCGATGAAAATTCTATCTTAATCCATTAAGCACAACAACTTAAATTCAATACCATTCGCTGACACGCGGCCCTCTTACCCGCATGTGAAAGGAACTCCTCCTGTAACACAGGAGCCGGGCCAACAAGATGTCGTCCCAGGTCAACAACCATTCTAAACGCACCAACCTAAACCGTCAAGCATTACTAACGTTAAACTTTGCCACCATCCCGGTAATGTTAATGCAGTCTATAAAAATAACTGGAAAGAGCCAAGACCTTATGATATTGATTCTCTAAACTTTTATAAGGAAACAGGTTTGCACTATGAAACAAAGGGTATTTCAGGAATTCAACCGTATAGTCTCCCAACAGGCACCCGAATTCAAAGGCCGAGCCCTCGAAATCGGAGCAGTGCCACGGCCCAACACCTTGTTAAAACTGCCTGCCCTAAAAAACGCCAAAAAAAAAATCGGCCTTAATATTCTCGACCCCCTCGAATACGATGATTTCGCCATCATCAAGGGCAACGCCAACAATATGAACATGTTTGAAGATGCATCCTTTGAACTCGTACTCTGCAACGCCGTACTCGAACACGACAAATTCTTCTGGAAATCAATCCATGAAATGAAAAGAGTACTAACCCCCGGAGGCCTGCTGGTCATCTGCAACCCCGGATATACCAAACTGCCGTGGGAACATGGATTCTGGAGAAAAATCACTAAACACATCCCCATAATCAAGATACTCGGCCATTCAACACTCGTCTTCAGAGTCCACGCCAGCCCCGGCGACTACTACAGATACAGCCCACAGGCCTTCCGCGAAGTATTCTTCGAAAAACTCAACGAAATCAACGTCTACTCTATCATGGTTCCACCCAGAGTAATAGGACACGCCCGAAAACCATATTAAACTAAAGGCTGAGCGGGAGAAAAATAAGAAACTATGAAAGCCAGATGCTCCGGGACGAATTATGTTATAATCGTCCCGGCGTGGTTGCCGCTGGGGCACCACAACTTTATTCTTCACAAGGATTAAGGAGCATCTGACCATGGAAACTATTGTAGCAATCGACCTAGGTAAACGCAAGAGTGCATTTTGCAAGCTGGAGACCGGCTCTTTGACAACCAAATACGCGACCGTCAGAACTTCCCCACAGGAGTTCCACGATATTTTCGCGCAGCTGGACCCTGAAAATTCCATCGTACTTTTCGAGGTCGGTTCTCAGGCCGGCTGGCTGGCGGACATGCTCACGGCGTTGGGCCTGCAATTCAAGGTTGCCAACGTCAATCATCCCGCCTGGAAATGGACCAACAATCCCAACAAGTCTGACAAAGATGATGCTCACCGCCTGGCTATGATGTATCATCACGGCTTCTTTCCTGAAGTTCATGTCCCCAATAAACCGGTTCGTCAAAAACGCAGTCTCATCTATTATCGCCAAAAGCTTGTCAATCGCCAGACGCAGGTCAAAAACAGCATCCGGGCCCTGATGACTATCATGGCCATAGACCTGCCTGATGGCAAAAGCTGCTGGACAAAAAAACATCTCAAGCAAATAGAAACATTGGCTCAGCCCTTCGCTGAAATAGATAACCCCGAAGAACTCTGGCGTGGCCAACTGGATCTGGAACTGAAACAACTGGAGGCGCTAAAAAAATGTCTCGACCAGACCAGCGAAAAACTCAACCAACTCAATGACAAATCGGAAAAGGTAAAGTTGTTACAAACCGCCGTAGGAGTAGGTCCCCGAACCGCTGAGGCAATAGTCGCGGTTATTGATGACCCTCACCGTTTTAAAAACAGCCGCCAGGTTAGCAGTTATGTCGGTTTTACTCCCCGCCGCTATCAGTCCGGCCAAATGGACCGTACCGGCCGTATCAGCAAACGCGGCAATCCTCTTTTGAGGGCGTTATTAGTTCAGGCCAGTTGGGCCGCTTTGCGATACGATTGGGCCCGAGAGATATACTTACGCGTCAGCCGAGGCAGCGCTAAACGACGTAAAATAGCCATAATCGCCGTTGCCCGACATTTGCTTATTCGCTGCTGGGCCATGCTGCGCGACCATAAACCCTGGAAGTATAAAATACAAAAGGTATCAGTTAACACAAGGAGAAATCGACTGACCCCAACACCTCAGAGGTGCGTTCAATAAAAAATGAATCCGGCTCAGGTCGCATCCTCGCCGGCTTCCCCCCGGCTGACGCCGAATATAAAGAACCGTTTACAATAACCAGATTAACCAGAACCTAACGACCATAAGAAAAACAAAATTGACATGATTGAAGCTCTTTAGTGATCGAGATCGAATACAGTCGAGCCTGACGGACACCTTGGGCCATTTGAGCCCGTACTTAAGAATAGGCCGACTGCCGCATAAGTTTAATAGGCCCGCGAAATCAAAATAATCCCGCGGCAACCTGAATAGGAGCATGAGACGACCGATCATAACCGAGCTGCAGAAAAGGTACGTAAAGTGAAAAAAAAGAAAATCAAAAAAAACTAAAATCAACCTTGACACATCTGGCTTCATAGGAGGTGTCCGGGTGAATTAAGAAACTATGAAAGCCAGATGCTCCGGGACGAATTATGTTATAATCGTCCCGGCGTGGTTGCCGCTGGGGCATTACCGCTTTATTCATCACAAGGATTAAGGGGCATCTGGCCAGGGAAACTATTGCAGCAATCGACCTGGGTAAACGCAAGAGTGCATTTTGCACGCTGGCAAACCGGCTCTTTGACAACCAAATACGCGACCATTCAATCTTGCTGTTCGCTGGACATAGGGCCGGGAACGAAGAAACGGTGTCCGGAACGAAGAAACGGTGTCCGGTACAATTAATTTTTCCCGCCGTTCACTCTTGCCTCATCCCTCATCCCTCTTGCCTTCTTAAAAAAAAGGGGTCAAATCTCTTTTTTCCTTGTTTGAAAATAAAAACACCCCCTGCCCAAGGCAGCACCTCGCCGTTAATCATTCAGCCCTCGACCGCAGGTCGAAACCTAGCCGTTCACTTCTGCCTCATGCCTAATGCCTCTTGCCTTCTTAAATGTCTCATCCCTCCTGCCTTTCTAAATCTCAAAATCACCCAAAAAAACACTCAAAAACCAACCCAAAAATCAAAAAAAACGCTCGAAAAATCAAAAAAATCATCAAAAATCGGTCGTCCCAGTCCAAACCGCGCCGAAAACCCCCACCGCAAACACAACTTTACCACCGCAGTAACGCCCCAAACAGGCATATTCACACCCAAACTCACCCCCTCCCTGCCCCAAACACTCTTTTTACCCCCCCCAAATCCCCAATCGCGATGATTTCGCCCCCTTCAAATTGCGCATTAAGGAGACCCCCCCACCAGAAAAACCCGTTTTAAGCCCCAATCGCGACTACGAAGTCACCCTCGCGCTCACAAAAATAAAGACTTACAACCATCACTCCCACACAAAACAAGCACTTACGACTATAGTCTAAATAAACTTTCACTTTATGCCGCTTTCCTTATAATTGAAGGGCTAACAACCAGGGCAAGAGGTTTACCTCCCAGCTAAAAGGAGCCGTAACTATGCAAGAAACCTTAACTTACAAAATTCTGAGAAACCACCTCGTCACCGGCCAACTGACGGTCGGCCAGGAAATCGGCATCAGAATCGACCAGACCATAACGCAGGATGCCACCGGCACAACCGCTATGCTCCTTTTTGAATCAATGGGCATCGACCGCGTAAGAACTGAACTATCAGTAAGTTACGTTGACCACAATATGGCCCAGTTCGGCCCCGAAAACCACAACGACCACCTCTATCTCCAGTCAATCGCCAAAAAAGTAGGTGTATACCATTCCCGCCCCGGCAACGGTATCTGCCACCAAGTCCACCTCGAACGCTTCGCCAAACCCGGTGCCACTCAGCTCGGCAGCGACTCCCACACTCCAACTGCCGGTGGAATAAGTAGTTTAGCGATCGGTGCCGGTGGGCTGGATGTCGCTGTCGCTATGGGCGGCGGACCTTTTTATCTGACCACTCCCAAGGTGATTGGCATCAAACTCACCGGTCGTCTCTCGGCCTGGGTTTCCGCTAAAGACGTTATTATCAAGGTGTTAAGCATCCTTTCCACCCGCGGTAATGTCGGTTGCGTGGCTGAATATTTCGGTCCCGGCGTCGCTTCATTGTCAGTTCCCGCCCGGGCTACCATCACTAATATGGGTGCCGAACTCGGCGTGACCACCAGTGTTTTTCCCTCTGATGATATTACCGCTAAGTTCCTCGCAAGTCAGGGCAGACAAAAGGATTACCGTCCGCTCGCTGCTGATGAAGGTGCTGAATATGACCGGATAATCGAAATCGACCTTACCCTGCTTGAACCGCTGACCGCTGCTCCTTCCAGTCCCGACAATATCAAAACCGTCGCTGAGCTCAAAGGCACCGCGGTTAGTCAGGTTCTTATAGGTTCTTGTACTAACAGCAGTTATCGTGACCTGATGACTGTCGCTTCCATGCTCAAAGGTCGTACGGTGCATCCTGCCGTTGAATTAGGCATCGCACCCGGTTCCCGTCAGGTAATCGGCCTTTTGGCGGAAAACGGAGCCCTCAACGACCTCGTACAGGCTGGCGCTCGTATCCTGGAATCCTCCTGCGGCCCCTGCATCGGCCAGGGCCAGTCGCCCGCTGACGGTACTGTAAGTGTCCGTACCTTCAATCGTAACTTCAAGGGCAGGACCGGCACCAAAGACGACCTTGTTTACCTTGCCAGTCCGGAAACCGCTGCGGCTGCGGCACTTACCGGCCAGATTACCGACCCTCGACTGATGACCGGCCTGCTGGGATTGCAATATCCCGAAATTGAAGAACTTGAGACAATCAAGATTGATGATTCCATGATTGAAAAACCCGCTTCACCCGAAGAAGCCGCTGAGGTCAAGGTAATCAAATCCGCCAGTATCGTCACGCCTCCCGCCGCCGAAGCACCGCCGGAAAAACTCAAAGGCGAAGTTTTACTCCATTGCGGCGATAAAATCACCACCGACCATATCATGCCGGCTGGTACGTTTTTGAAATACCGTTCCAACGTTCCGGAATACGCGAAATACGTATTCAACTGCTTCACCGAGGAAGGCAAGCCCAGTTTCGCCGAACGCAGTCTGGCCGCCAAGGGTGCTGGTAAACACGGAATTATTGTTGCCGGCGATAGTTACGGTCAGGGCTCCAGCCGGGAGCACGCGGCGTTGTGTCCGATGTATCTGGGTATCAAGCTGGTAATTGCCAAGACTATCGAGCGGATTCATCGGGCGAATCTGGTGAATTTTGGAATTGTGCCGGCGAATTTTGTGGATGCCGCTGATTATGATAAAATTCAGCAGGGCGATGAGCTGGTTTGTCCGGGCTTGCGTCAGGCGATTGCCGGTAAATCGGAAACTATTGAGATTAAGAATGTTACGCGTGATTTTAGTTTCAAATGTAATCTGGAACTGTCCGAGCGGGACCGCGAGTTGCTTTTGGCGGGCGGAAAGCTGAATCATACTAAAAATTCTTAACTTGCTCTATAACGGCGAGGCCAGGAAGATTTTTGCCAGTGCTTTGGCGGCGGGTTTGAGGTTGGCGTTGAAGTCTATGATGGAGGTGTTTGCGGTGCAGGGGAAGGAGTCGTGGCCCATCCAGATAATTACTCCGCCGCAGCGGGGGAAGCGTTTTTTGCATGAGCTGATGGCGAAGGTCAGTATTTCGGTTTGTCTTTGCTGGCCCCATTGGACGTATTCTTCGAGGGTTTTAGGTTGGGTGCCTTTTTCTTTGATGTACTGGTTGAGTTCGAGCCACCAGCCGGTTCGGCTCCAGAGGGGGTTTTCGGGTGAGGGGGTAAGGTCGCAGGTTCCGGCGTATTGACGGATTAAATCGGCGTCGGCGGGGCCGGGTGCGCCCAGCTCGGAGCGGAAGAGTGAATCATCGTTTTGCCAGTAGGCTTGCCATTTTTCGTCGAGGCTGCCTTCAACGAGCCAGGGGCCGTGTACGTCCCAGTGCAGGCCTTTACCGTAATTATCTTCTGAGGCGCAGAATGATGGGCCTGACGGGGAGGTGGGTATAAATCTATGTTGGCTGTCCTTTTGGGCGATTAGTTTGTGGGCTTGTTTGAACATGGGGTGTTCGAGGCCAAGCGGGACACCTTCAAGGCTGGTTAGTTCATTGCCGCCGCTCCAGAGGAGCAGGCTGGGGTGATGGTGCAGACGGTCGATATAGGAATCCACGATCTCGACGTATTGGCGGGTCATTTCCTCGTCGTCGGGCGGGTAGTTATCCAGGCCTGATGAGCTGAGTGGGAATTCCTGCCAGACGAGCAGGCCGTACTCGTCGCAGAGGTCGTAAAAACAGTTTTTTTCCAGAGTCGCACCGCCCCAGACGCGGAGGGTGTTCAGGCCTATCGAATGATATTGTTCGAGCAGTTTACGGTAGTTGTCTTCGGTAAGGTCGGCGAAGTTTGTTCTGATGGGTGTCCAGTTGACTCCCTGAATGAAAATGTCTCGGCCGTTAATGTTACACAGCCAGGGGGTGGCATTTTCGGGGGCATCTTGACATTGGTGCCATTGGATATTCTTGAAACCTATCTTACGGGTGAATTGGTCGAGCAGGTGGTTTTGCTGGTCGGTGAGGGTGATTTCGAGATTATAGAGCGATTGTTCGCCCAGATTGTTAGGCCACCAGGGGGCGATTTCAAGAGTGTCGGCTTTATAGCCTTTGGTGCGGAAAGAGTGCAGGGGGACTGACTCTGATACTATGGTTTGGCTATCGTCGGAAATTTTTATGTTCAGGTTCAGGTCGTCCGGGCCGGTGATTTGTCCTTGCAGGGAGATGCTGCCTTGATGGGTTTGGGGGTTATAGTCGGTCTGGACATTGATATTTTCGATGGCATGTTCGCAGATTTGCTCGATGATGATATTGTCCCAGATGCCGATTTGCACCATTCGGCAGGTCCAGTCCCAGGTATAGTAGAATCTTGGTTTCCAGTCGCGGATTTTTGAGGAGCGATAGATTTGGCCGAGCCAGCGGGGTGGGCATTCAAACAGGATTTGGAGCAGGTTATCGTGGTTGTTGAGTGTGTCGGTGATTTCCACAATGTGTTCGATATGGCAGTTGTCGAACCGGTATATTTCCCGGCCATTGAGATATATCTGGCCTTTATGGTCCAGTCCGCGGGCGTGCAGTCTGTAGCGTTTGCCGGGTTGAAACCACTTTTGGGGGAGATTAGTTTGGTAGAGCCAGTGCCTGTTTTCGACCCATTCTATTTCTCTGCTGTTAAGTCCTATGTTCCAGTCGGGGATTTGGCCCGCCTGGAGCAGTGCTTTCTGGGCTGAGCCGGGGACCTGGACTGGCAGGGGCGGAATATCGGGTTTGGCAGAGACGCCGACTTCTCGGCAGACGCCCAGTTGCCATTCGTAGGGGTTATAACCTGTCAGGGTCCATTTGAGTTTTGTGGTGTCATAATGATTCAGAGTCATGGTAATTCTCCGGGTCGATTTTCGCTTTTGGGGGATTAAATCGCTTTGGGCGGAGCAGGGCAAGTTTTTTTTCTCAAAACGTAAGGGTTTATAAACAAAAGAGTAAATGTTAGTGTTTGGTTTGGGTTTTAGTTTAAGAATAAGATTATGCGACATAAATGGTTGATAAGGCCGGGCGGATATGGTACAAATCCCCGCTTGCAAAAGCGGCAGACGGTGAGCGCGGGCATAACCCTTGGTACGGAGCGTATATTTTGGAGAGTTAGCTATGGGAAAAGTCCTGGTGGTTGGCGCAGGTGGTGTAGGTCGAGTTGTAGCTCATAAATGTGCGCAGCATCGGGAGATATTTTCCGAGATAGTTCTGGCTTCCCGTACCAAGTCTAAATGCGATGAAATCGCTGAGTCGTGCCCTTCGCTGGTGGAAACCGCTCAGGTTGACGCTGATAACAAAAACGAGCTGGTCGCCCTTATCAGGGATTTTCGGCCTGACCTTCTGGTTCATGTGGCTTTGCCTTATCAAGACCTTACGATCATGGATGCCTGTCTGGAGACGGGTGTGCCTTATCTGGATACGGCTAATTATGAGCATCCTGATTTGGCTAAGTTCGAGTACGGCCCGCAATGGGCTTACCACGAGCGTTTTAAGTCCGCGGGTTTGATGGCCCTTTTGGGCAGCGGGTTTGACCCGGGGGTGACTAATGTTTATACGGCTTACGCGATGAAGCATCATTTCGATTCTATCGAGACGGTGGATATTATCGACTGCAATGCCGGTGACCACGGTTATCCGTTCGCGACGAACTTCAATCCGGAAATCAATATTCGTGAGGTGTCGGCCCCAGGCAGATATTATCAGGATGGTAAATGGATTGAGACTCGGCCAATGGAGTTCAAACGGGTTTTTGATTTTCCGGATGGGATTGGTCCCAAAGATATGTATCTTCTTTATCATGAGGAGATGGAGTCGCTGACGAAGCATTTTTCGGGTATCAAACGGATGCGGTTCTGGATGACTTTCGGCCAGTCGTATCTGACGCATTTGCAGGTGCTGGAAAATGTGGGGATGACGCGGATTGACCCGGTGAAATATGGGGACACGGAGATTATTCCGCTGAAGTTTTTGAAAGCGCTGCTGCCGGACCCTGGTTCGTTGGGTCCGCGTACGAAGGGCAAGACCTGTATCGGCATCTGGGCGCGTGGGGAAAAAGACGGCCAGCGGAAAAATTACTATGTTTACAACATCTGCGACCATCAGGAATGTTATCGTGAGGTGGGTTCGCAGGCGGTGAGTTATACAACCGGTGTACCGGCGGCGATTGGCGCCAAGCTGATGCTTACGGGTCAATGGTCTGGTCAGGGGGTATTCAATATGGAACAACTGGATCCGGATCCCTTCATGGCAGATCTGATGAGCTGGGGTTTGCCGTGGGAAGAGACGTTTCCGACGGACGATTTGTTTCAGGAATAAATAAACATTTCCCGGAGTATTATGGAGCCGGGAGACAACTCTTTATCTGTTTTTTGACGTTTGCGGACGTTGGTTTGCGGAAAGGATACTATATTGGAAAATTCTTTTGATTACGCTTCGTTAAATGTGCCTACGCCCTGTTTTTTGATTGACCGGGCTTTGCTTCGTCGCAATATGCGGACACTTAAGATTGTGCAGGAACGGACCGGTGCTGAGATATTGCTGGCGTTAAAGGCATTTGCCACGTGGGGCGTTTTTGATGAGATGAAGGGCAGTATCGCGGGCGCGACGGCGTCCAGTATATACGAAGCGCGATTAGCAAAAGAATGTGATATGGGTCAGGTACATGTTTATTCACCGGCTTATACGGCTGAGGAAATGACCGAAGCGGTTAAACTGGCGGACCATGTGGTTTTCAATTCTTTTAAGCAATGGGAAACTTTTCGGTCTGTGATAGAAGGTTCGGGTCGGAATATTTCGCCGGGCTTGCGTATCAATCCTGAGTATTCGGAGGTTCACGCGGAGATATATAATCCGTGTACGATTCGTTCGCGATTTGGGGTTCGCCAGGTTCTGTTTGACGGCAAGAGTATGGATGGGATTGAGGGGCTGCATTTTCATACGATGTGTCAGCAGGGGCCGGATGTGTTGGAGAGGACATTGGAAAATGTGGAGAAGTATTTTGGGAAATATTTTTCGGGGTTGAAGTGGATTAATTTTGGGGGCGGTCACCATATTACTCGTGAGGGATATGATGTGGACTGGCTTTGCGAGATTATCGATGGTTTCAAGCAGCGTACTGGTTTGCATGTTTACCTGGAACCGGGTGAGGCGCATGTGATGAATACCGGGTTTATGGTTACGAAGGTGCTGGATATTCTGGAGAATCCTCATTCTAGTGATATTCTGATTGTTGATTCTTCGGCGTCGGCTCATATGCCGGATATTCTGGAGATGCCTTATACGCCGGAGTTGAAGGGAGCTTCGATTATTAGTGATACCTCGATGGACATGCCGCTGGATGAGTTTGAGAATAAATATATTGTGGGCGGCAAGACGTGTTTGTCGGGTGATATTATCGGCGAATATGGTTTTGATAAAGACATTAGTGTTGGTGACAAGCTGGTGTTTTGTGATATGTCGCAATATACATTGGTTAAGAATACGATGTTTAACGGGATTCAGTTGCCGGCGATTGCCAGCTGCGATTCGGAAAAGCCCGGCGGTGATGTTAAGATTATTCGTGAGTTTGGTTATGAGGATTTCAAAGGGCGGTTGTCCTAAGAATTTTGTTTATGGAAGATTATACTCCTGATGTTTTTTTGGGGCTGCCGGCAGAGCTTTTTGTTGTGGCGCGGGCACGTTTTGTGATTGTGCCGGTGCCTTATGAAGGGACGGTATGTTTTCAGGGTGGTACGTCTTTGGGGCCGCGGGCGATAATAGATGTTTCGCCGCAGATGGAATGGTTTGACGAAGATACGCGGCGGGAGTTTGTCGAGGCGGGTATCGCCACCGATGAAGCTATTGATGTTGACGGCGAGGTGGGGCGGGTTGTCGAGGCGGTTTATGAGCGGGTGGGGGGATGGTTTGATAAGGGTAAGTTTCCGCTGCTGTTGGGGGGGGAGCATAGTATCAGTTTCGGTGCGGTGCGGGCGGCGGCTCAGCGGCATAATAATCTGAGCGTGTTACAGTTTGATGCTCATGCGGATTTGCGGGATGAGTATACGGGCGGGAAGTTTTCTCATGCCTCGGTGATGCGGCGGGTGCTGGAGATTACGCCGGATATTGTGCAGGTGGGGATTCGGAGTTTTTCGGGTGAAGAAGCGGCAGAATGTCCGGCGCAGATAGCGAAGATTATTACGCCGCGGATGGTGCGGGATGATGCTAAAGGGGCAATAGCGGCGATTTTGGAGCGTCTGACGGATAATGTTTATGTGACGTTTGATATGGACGCGTTTGACCCGGCATACGCGCCGGGGGTAGGTACGCCGGAGCCGGGCGGGCTGAACTGGTTTGAGGTTGTTGATATTTTGGGGGCGGTGATTGAGCGGAAGAATGTAGTTGGGGCGGATGTGGTGGAGACTATGCCGCTAGGTGGTAAGCAGATTACGACGGAATTTCTGGCGGCACGGCTGGCGGCGAAGATCATCGCTTTGGTTTCGCGAGATTAGATTTTGGAGGTTGGCAGACGCGGTGAGATTGACGGCGTGGTTGAATCTGGTGGGTTTTATTCTGGTTTTTGGGTTTGGAGGTTGACGGGGACGGGTGGCTGGAATGAGCGGACGTGGAGGTCTTGCTGAGGGAAGGCTATTTCGATTTTTTCTTTGCGGAAGGCGTTGTCTATGGCGAGGTTGATTTCGTGCCAGACGTTGAGGTAGCTGTTGATGTCGGGGATATAAACGCGCAGCTCGAAATCAAGGGAACTGCTGCCGAAACCTTTGAAAATTACTACTGGTTCGGGGTCTTTAAGTACTCCGGAGTGTTTGCGGGCTACTTCATAAAGTGTTTTTTCGGTTAGAGCGGTGTCGGAACCGTAGGCGATACCGACGGGGAAAACCAGGCGGAGGACATTGTCGGAAAGGCTCCAGTTTATCAATCGGCCGGTGATGAATTCTTTATTGGGCACGACCAGCTCCTTTCGGTCCCAGCCGAGGATGGTAGTGGCGCGGATTTTGATTCTGGTTACGGTTCCGCTGATGTCTCCGACGGTTACGGTGTCGCCGATTCTCATGGGCTGTTCGAAAAGTATGATTAAGCCTGAGATGAAGTTGGCGAAGATTTCCTGGAGGCCGAAGCCGAGGCCGACAGTCATGGCGGCGACGAGCCACTGGACCTTTGCCCAGCCGATGCCGATGGCGGTGAAGGCCATTACGACACCGGTGATGACGATGAGGTAGCGGGTGAGAGTTACGATTGCAAATCTCATGCCGGAATCCAGGGGCAGACGCTGGAGTACACCGATTTCGAGGATGCTCAGTACGTTGCGGGTGGTGATGAAGGTGATGAACAGGATGAAAACAGCGGTACACAAGTCGGTGATGGTGATTGATACCGGTTTCTGGTTCATGGTTGTTTGCCAGAGTTCAATCTTGTTGAATATTCCCAATGCGGGCAGGTTGTCGCTCCAGATGAACCAGAGGCCGACGAAGGTGGCGAGAATTGCCATGATATTGATGTAATTTCTGGTCTGGCGGCTGATATGGCCGATGTCCTGATGATAGTCTTCCTTTGTTTCTTCGACTTGTTCGCGGTTGTGGAGTGCTTTTTTGTAGGTAAGTTTTTTCTGGGCGACTGATACCCAGCGTAGCAGGAAGGCAACGACGAATGAAATAACCAGAATCAGCAGTATGGTGTTAAGCAGGCACTGGGAGAGCTGTTGGGCGGCGTATTGATAGCCCAGCGTGGCGGTTAATGTCAGTATGGGGGGCAGGAAGATTACCAGAGAGTACCAGATGTAGCGGAGGCGTTCGAGCCAGCCGAGCGGATAATGTTCGAGTATCACCTTCATGAGGGGGCCGGATGGGCGTAGGACAATTGCGAAAAATATGGTGAGCAGAATCAGTCGTGCCATTAGAGCGAGGCGTCCGAGTGACTCGCGGTCATGAATTACCCCCTGTTGTTCGACGATAAAGATGATGAAAATCAGAGGCAGCATCGCCATTGCCAGCCAAAACAGATGTCTATAGAGGAATGTTGCGGCTTTTTCGGGCAGGTTGAAATGTTTGATGAGCAGGCCGTTGGGTGCGAGGCTGAAGCGGAAGAACTCGAACAGGAGAATCGCCCCGGCAAGGTTCATCAGTCCCAGAGCGACGGTTTCGGCGAAATCGGTTTTGTGGGGTGAGTGATTGATTTGCCAGGAAATGATAAAGACGATGGCGGGCAGGAAAAGTGCTTTGATAATGGTATAAAGCAGGGCCTGAGGTGAATACCAGAATCGGTCGGCGTATTTTTTTTCGATACGGAGGGCGATTAGTTTCATGCGTCGCGTGAGTTTTTTCTTTAGCAGTGCGAACAGGCTGAACATAATCAGGTACAAAATATAAACGATGGGATGGTTGTGTAGGTCTTTCCAGAAAGTCTGGCAGATACCCCACCAGCCGCGCGGACTGCATATTTTCAGGAAAGTTTTTGACGCGGTTATCAGGGTTTGCAGATTGATAACGTTGGTATTTTTAGTCCAGAGGATGTTTTCGTTGATAAATTCGGAGTATTGGCCGATTACATTGACGTACTGTCTTTCGCCGGCATCGAGTTCGGACAGGGTGGTGAAAAAGGTTTCGTAGTTAGATGTAAGCGATTGCAGGAGATCTCTTTGGGCGGTAATCGCCTGGCGTATCTGGTTGTCCATATCCTGCAGCTGTTCAGTGGTGAGGCTGTACTCGGCGGCTAAATTTTGGACGGCTAGTTCGAGGTTGGCTAGTTCGAGGTATTGGTCATCGTATTTGAGCCATTCGAAGCGGGCATTGGAAATTTCGTCTTTGCGGCTTTTGATATTGTGGAGGTGGGGTCTGATGTCAGGCAGACTGTCACGCCTTTTGAGCAGGATAACGCCTATTACATCGGTTAGGCCGACGGTTTGAACTTTTTCTTTGACGCTCTTGAAATCCTTTTCGAGCAGGGCCAGATTGGTTTTAATTTTTTCCAGGGTGGCAACGTGAAGGGAATTGGCGGCGACGAGCCCGTGGGGGCCTGAGCTCAGTTCGGCAAGTTTGGTATTGGTTTCGGTCAGGTCGCGGATGACGGGGTGAGCATCAAGGGCTTCCTGCTGTGCTTTCTGGGTTTGTTCCAGAATCTGACGGGCCTGTAGACTTTTTTTCTGGGCGAGCAGTTCCTGGGCTTTTTTGACTTTCTGTTCCAGGAAATTTGCCTGTACCAGAGCAAGTTCGCGTCGGGCGGGCAGCAGTTCGCCGCGAGCATCGTAGCTGAGGATTTCCTGTTCGTAAAGTTCAAGTTCTTTCTGGCGGGTGAGGCGACGGATACGCAGGAGATTCCGCTGGGCCTGACTGAGTTCTGGTTTTTGGGGGTCGTCGGTCAGGGCGGCGAGTTGTTCCTCTATAGCTTTAAGGTCGTTTTTGGCTTCGGTGGTGGAGTTGGGGATTTCGCTACGGCGGGTGGCGCGTCTTTTAACTTCATTGTCTCGGTCGGCGAGATTTTTACGGGCCTGGGCGAGGTCTGCTTCGAGCAGGCTTGCGTGTTGTTCCAGCTCTGAGACCGATTCAGCGGCCATTTCCGAGGGTAGTTCAGCCTGAGTGGGAGTTTGGGTAATTTGGTCTTTAACTTCCTTGAGGCGTTGGGGGGCTTCGGTGCGGGCTTTCTGGAATTCATCGAGGGCGGGCTGGTATTTCTGGAGTTCCTGGAGTTTGGTTTTGATTTGTTCGTAGATCCCGACGAGTTTATCCAACTCCTGAGACTGGGGGTCTTCCTTGCTGAGTTCAGCAAGTCTTGATTTTGTCTGGCTGATGGCAAGGTCGGTCTGTTCAGTAGTGGGCAGTTCCTTTTCGAGAGACTGAGATGGTGCGGGTTGTTCCTGTGCGAAAACAGGAAAGGCCAACAGGGTCAGACAGATACAGAACAAGATGAGCAATTTTTTGATACGATTCATATCAGGGCTCCGGGTAAAGGAGGGTTTTGTTTTTAACTATTATAGAGTCGAGTATTTCGCGGGCACCTTTGTTGAGCAGTGTCTGGGCGAGCGTTTGACCTAGTTGAGCGGGATTGTCGATGGGGCCGGTGATATGGTCCCGGATGATTTGAGTTCCGTCGAGGTTGGCGATCAGGCCGTGGAGAGTGAGGGTTTGTCCATTTATTACGGCATGGGCTGCGATGGGGATTTGGCAGCCGCCTTCAAGCGTTGCCAGAAAAACTCGTTCGGCGGTAGTGGTGATTTGGGTGGGCAGATGGTTGAGTGGTTCGAGCATTTGAGCGGTTTGGGTGTCGTTTTGGCGGATTTCGATTGCTAATGCTCCTTGGCCCGGTGCGGGTAGAAAGGCGGTGGGATTGAGCTGTTCGGTGATATGTTTTTCGAGTTGGCTTCGTACTAGTCCGGCGGCGGCCATTATCATGCCATCGGCCTGGGAATCTTTGAGTTTTTGGAGGCGGGTGTGGATATTGCCACGGATGTCCTGGATGTCTAGGTCATTTCTAAGGGCGAGCATTTGGGCTCGGCGGCGGAGTGAGCCGGTAAAAATCAGGGCGGCGGGGGGTAGTGATTGTATTGATTGGTATTGAAAACTGACGAAGGCATCAGAGCAATCCCGGCGGGGCGGCAGGGCGGCGATGGTCAGTCCTTCGGGCAATTGTGTGGGCAGGTCCTTTAGAGAATGGACAGCGAGGTCGATTTTACCGGCGAGGAGTTGGTTCTCTATCTCCTTGGTAAACAGTCCTTTGTCGCCGATTTTAGACAGGGCGGTGTCGAGGATTTTGTCTCCCTTGGTCTGGATAGTTTTTAGCTGGATGTCAAGGTTGGGGTAAAATTCTCGCAGGGCATCACGGACCGATTCGGTCTGGGCAAGGGCGAGTTTGCTGGCTCTGGTTCCGATGATAAGTTGTTTTTTCATATAGTCTAATCGTTTATGAGTTCCAGTTTCGATTGTTTATAGCAGGATAGCAAAATTTCGACAATATTAAACGGCTAATTGCTACTATTGTCGAGACGAAAGGGGTATTCCTGATTCATTGTGATTTACATCACTATCTTTTGGGAGAGTTGTGGTTAATATCTGCCTGTGCAGTGCGAATCTGGGCGTTCCAGATTTTTTATAAGTAGAAGCGAGGGTGGTTAAATCCAACATTGAAATATGCAGGAGTTTTTATGCAGTCGGCAACAGTGATGAGTTCTAAAGAACGAGTAATTAAGGCTATAAAATGCGAAGAAGTTGACCGGGTTCCGTGGGTTCCTTTTGTGGGCAGTCACGCGGCTTCCCTTTTGGGCAAGACAGCTACGGAATATTTCAAGTCAGCGGATTTGATAGTTGAAGGTGCGGCTGAGTCGGTTAGGCGTTATCGGCCGGATGGGATTCCGGTGACGTTTGATTTGCAGATTGAGGCCGAGATTTTGGGTTGCGATTTGGCGTGGGCGGATGATAATCCGCCGGCCGTGACGAGTCATCCTCTGGCCAACGGTACTAAGTTGAGTGATTTGTCGATACCGAAGCCGACGGATGGTCGGATAGCGGTGGTTTTGGAAGCGACGCGGCGAATTCGTGAGGCTCATCCTGATATTGCTCTTTATGGTTTGATTACGGGGCCGTTTACGCTGGCACTGCATTTATTGGGGACGGACATTTTTATGAAGATGTTCGATGACCGTGAGGGTGTGTGTGAGCTTTTGAAATTCTGTGAGGACGTATGCTGTGCGTTATCGGAATATTACATTGAGGCGGGCTGTGATATTATCGCGGTGGTTGACCCGATGACCAGTCAGATTGGGCCGGACCAGTTTAAGCAATATGTGCAGCCTTATATTACGCCGGTATTTGATTTTATTCGCGAAAAGGGTGTTTTTGGCTCGTTTTTTGTATGCGGGCATGCGGAACAGAATATACCGGTGATGTGCGATTGTCGTTGTGACAATATATCTATCGACGAAAATATTTCGTTGGAATATGTGCGGGATATTTGTATCAAACGGAAGATTAGTTTTGGCGGGAATTTGCAGCTTACCAGCGTGCTTTTATTGGGGACGCCAGTTGAGTCGCAGCAAAACGCGGTGGCGTGTCTGGATCTGGCGGGAGAGACGGGGTTTATTCTGGCGCCGGGTTGTGATTTGCCTTACGCGACCCCGGTGGAGAATCTGGAAGCGATTATCAAGGTAGTGGAAGACCCTTATCAGCGTGATGTGGTCAAGACTTTGAGCAGCGATCATGACCCGGCGGATAAGATGGATATGCGGGAGTACGGCCAGTTCAGCAAGGTTGTGGTGGATATTGTGACTCTGGACAGTGAGGCTTGTGCACCTTGTCAGTATATGGTGGACGCGGTCCGGAAGGTCGCTCCTGAGTTTGAGGGGCTTGTGGAATGGCGGGAGCATAAGATTAAATATCGCGAGTCTCTGGTGTTTATGACGAGCCTGATGGTGCGTAATGTGCCGACGATTTGTATTGACGGGACGATCACCTTTGTTTCGCGTATTCCGCCCCGTGATGAGCTTATCGCGGCGATTCAGAAGCGGATAAATGAAAAATTCCGTATGAAGATTCAGCGGCGGAGCGGGGCCTTCTATGTGTTTGGCCCGGATAATGCACAAACCGCCACTATTAAAGAAAATCTGGAACGGGCAGCTGGCGAGCTGGCTTCTGATGTCGGGATTGCGGTGATACATGATGAAAAGACGATGCGTTCGTACGGTGTTGACCCGATTCAGGCTCCGGCGGTTATGGCAGCTACATATAAGCTAAAATCATCGAAGACCGTGCCGGATACCGCGATTATGAAAGAATGGATTAAAGACCTGGAAGTGTAAATTAGGCAGAAGGCAGAAGGTATGAGGTATGAGTGAACGGTGTGATGTTCCAGTTTATTTGATTACGGGTTATCTGGGGGCGGGCAAGACTACGCTGGTTAATCATCTGCTGCAGATGCCGGGGATAAAGCAAAAGCATCTGGCGTTGATTATTAATGAGTTCGGCAGTGTGGGTATTGACGGGCAGTTGGTTCGGCCGGGCGATTACCGTAAATATGAAATCAACAAGGGCAGTCTGTTTTGTGCCTGCACGAAGCTGACTCTTATGAATACGCTGGCAGAGATTGCCGCGGATGAAAAAGTTGAGATGGTACTGGTTGAAGTTACCGGAATAGCTACGCCATGCGATATTGAGGCGGTGCTGGATACGCCGACGCTGGCAGGTAAGTTCGCGATACGGGCTAATATTTGCGTGGCGGACGCGCTGAATTATGTCAAAGTCGCGGCTAATCTGTCGGCGGCGTATCAACAAATCGCGGCAGCGGACGGAATTGTGATAAACAAGTCGGATTTGCTGCGTGAGAGCGATTTGCGGGCGCTGATGGATATTCTGTTACAGACAAACGGGCGGGCCAGATATGTCACTACAGCCCATGCTGTGGTCGATGAGGGGTATCTGGCGGGGCTGACGCATGAGCGGTTTCGTCGCGAGGCGGATGCATCGCCTCCGCCGGAGATTTGTGCGGTTACGGTGGAATGCCCCGGCCCGGGCGATAGGGGAGTGTTTGAGCGGGCTCTGGCGGAGCTGGGCGATAAATTACTGCGTCTGAAAGGTTATATAACTCTGGCGGGGCAGCGGTATTTTGTGGAAACAATTCACGGCAGGAGCAGCTTAACTTCTGTTACCGAAAAGGGTAAAGATGTTTTTGTGGCGATAGTCTGGCGTGAATCAGCAGAGAATACTAAAATGTTGTTGGAAAGATGCTTTGCGTAAATGCTTGGTATTGATATGGTTGTGGCGACCATTGCTGTTTTGTGGCAGAAATATTAAAAATTTGTTTTTTTTGCGGTTGACGGTTCAGTGATGTTTCGCTAAATTCCTGCACCTGGCCGACGAAAAGGCGCTGTCGAAAAGAAGGCTGGAAAAAAAGTCAAAAAAACTTTTTTTTACGGTTGACAGCGGAAATGAATCGACTAGAATAGTAAGTCTGCGTTGGAGAGAACTTTAACGCAGGGCAGGCCTGAAAAACGGGTTTGCGGCTCTTTTACAAGTGAACAGTTGAATAGCTACATTGAGAATGTGGCCCGAAGATGTGACTGTACAGAATCATTTTTGGGTTAAATCGAAGACTTCGGTTTTCGATTCAAGATCCGCTCGGCAATGCCGAGCAATCGACATTCTCGTTGTACAGACGTGAGTGTTGAGTCCAAAATCGAATGCAAACGTGAACTTCGGTTCACGGCAAACGATACAAACTGAAGAGTTTGATCCTGGCTCAGAACGAACGCTGACGGCGTGGCTAAGACATGCAAGTCGCACGAACTTACCAATTGAGTAATCAAGAGGTCGGTTAGTGGCGAAAGGGTGAGTAATGCATAGATAACGTACCCCAATCATCGGGATAGCTGCGGGCTTCGGCCCTTTGCGAAAGTGCAGATAATACCGAATAATGTCCTCTTGTCGTATGACATAAGGACCAAAGGTTCGCTGGTTTGGGAGCGGTCTATGTCGTATCAGCTAGTTGGTGAGGTAATGGCTTACCAAGGCTTCGACGCGTAGCGGGACTGAGAGGTTGATCCGCCACATTGGGACTGAGACACTGCCCAGACCCCCACGGGGGGCTGCAGTAACGAATATTGCGCAATGGACGAAAGTCTGACGCAGCAACGCCGTGTGTAGGATGAAGCTCCTCGGAGTGTAAACTACTGTCAGATTGAAGAAAGGCGAAAGCTTGATCGATATCAAAGGAAGGACCGGCTAACTTCGTGCCAGCAGCCGCGGTAATACGAAGGGTCCAAGCGTTGTTCGGAATCACTGGGCTTAAAGCGCATGTAGGCGGATAGTTAAGTGTCTTGTGAAATCCCCCGGCTTAACCGGGGAACTGCTCGGCATACTGGCTATCTTGAGGCAAGTAGGGGTGCACGGAACTCTAGGTGGAGCGGTGAAATGCGTAGATATCTAGAGGAACGCCGGTGGTGAAAACGGTGCACTGGGCTTGTTCTGACGCTGAGATGCGAAAGCGTGGGTAGCGAACGGGATTAGATACCCCGGTAGTCCACGCCGTAAACGATGTATACTAGGTCGCGGGAGTTCTGACGCTGTCGCGGCCGGAGCAAAAGTGTTAAGTATACCGCCTGGGGAGTACGGTCGCAAGGCTAAAACTCAAAGGAATTGACGGGGGCTCACACAAGCGGTGGAGCATGTGGCTTAATTCGAAGCAACGCGAAGAACCTTATCCTGGGTTTGACATGCATGGATGCCCATCCCGAAAGGGAGTAGGCTGCCTTCGGGTGAAACTTGCACAGGTGCTGCATGGCTGTCGTCAGCTCGTGTCGTGAGATGTTGGGTTAAGTCCCTTAACGAGCGAAACCCTTATCGTTAGTTGCCAGCGCGTAATGGCGGGAACTCTAGCGAGACTGCCGGTGTTAAACCGGAGGAAGGTGGGGATGACGTCAAGTCCTCATGGCCTTTATGCCCAGGGCTGCACACGTGCTACAATGGCGGCGACAGACCGACGCGAGACCGCGAGGTGGAGCAAATCGGAAAAACGTCGCCTCAGTTCGGATTACAGGCTGCAATTCGCCTGTATGAAGTTGGAATCGCTAGTAATCGCGGATCAGCATGCCGCGGTGAATATGTTCCTGAGCCTTGTACACACCGCCCGTCAAGTCACGGAAGCTGGGAGCACCTGAAGTCGGATAGCTAACTTTTTAAGAGGCGTCTGCCGATGGTGAGTTCGGTAACTGGGGCTAAGTCGTAACAAGGTAGCCGTAGGGGAACCTGCGGCTGGATCACCTCCTTTCTAGGGATACTACTAGACCTTCGTCACCCGCAAGGGTTGATGATTGTAGTGTCAGCACATTCTTTTGTAACTTTCAACTGTTTCTTGATATTAAAGACCTGTTGGTTAATTCCGGCAGGTCTTTTTTTGCGCGTTAATCCAACTGGCGACCATCTTGTTTTCTACGCTGTTAGAGCTGGCCGATATGAAGTGATACAGATTTGGCGGGCACAGTGCAGGATGAAAATGTGTCCGACATTTAATTTCTCTGTAGGTGGTTTGATAGGGCAGGGCGGTTTGGAGGGGAAGCCTTTGGCGGGTCAGGGGGTAATCAGTGTTCTGGTAGCGTGTTGGGATAAAAAAAGGCCGACCTCCCGGAGGGTGAGGAGGGTCGGCATTCTGGTTTGCTGACGAGATTAGTTTATTTTCCGTAGACTTCCAGTTCGGTAGTGAAGACGAATTTGGGGGTCGTAGCTTACTTTTTCGTCGTAGTGGTCAGGGGTAGGTCAGGCGGATGTAGCGGGCGGATTTGTCTTTGGGGGCGAGCTGGATTTTTTTTGTCCTCTTTGAGATTGAAGGTTCGCTCGGCGATTTTTTGAAAATTCTGGTTGTCGGTACTAATATAGACTTCGATGGTTTTGGTAGAGCCGAAATTGGGGACTCCGAAGATGATTTTGTCGAGCTCGACAACTTTGTCGAGGTCGAGGGTTACGTGTTTGGGGAAGTTATCGCCGGCATTGGTGGCGTAGCAGTGCGAGCCGTTAAGTTCCCAGGAGCCGTCGGTTAGCTGACCTTTGGCCCAGCCGTGGGTGTTTTCGTCGTTACAGGTGACTTTTTTGCCGAGGGCGAGGTTGGGAGTTTGGGGGGGCATGTAGTCCAGGAAATTTGAGCGGAAGGCACTGGCGGGCAGGTCGCCGGCGGCGTTTTGGAGGTTGGGGGACGGCGAGTTTGTGCCAGGCGAATCGTACGAATTTAGGTTCTTTGATTTCGGGGCTGGCTACTACGACGGTATCGCCTTGAATTTCGGCCTGGGCGGGCAGGTAATTTTCATCTGCGCTGGCAATTTCGAAATGGTTGAGTTCTTTACCGTCCCGACTTTGGAGGCCGCCGCAGGTATAATCGAAAAGGACGCGGATTTTATCGGCTTCGATTTTGATTGATTTGAAGATAGGGCCGGAATAGCAGATGCCGGGCATATTGTAATCTTTGGCCAGGGCCCAGGCGGCCAGGCGTTTACCGACAGGTTCTTTGTGCGGCGGGTGGATGTTATCAAGGGTAGTGTAGTCAGAAACGACGACCATGCCAGTTTGGGCTACTTCTTTCATGATTTGGGTTTGTGCTTCCCAGAACTCGGCGAGGACATAGGGGCTTTCGTCGCCGTACTTGTAGGGTGCGATCTGGACATAGTAGTAGGGCATGTTGGGGTTGTTCCAGACCTGGCGCCAGCCTTCGACCTGGGCGCGGGTTTTTTCGACGTAGAGCATGTGGTCATAGCGGTTGGTTTCTCCCTGATACCAGATGAACCCTTTGAGTGCGTATCCGACGACGGGGTTAATCATACCATTATATAGTCCGACGTCGCCGTGATGGCCTACGGAAAGTTGGGTAGGCAGAGTGGGCATGTCGGCGAGCTGCTTGTCGTTGTTGACATCAATGAGTCCCTGGGTGAGCCAGGTCTGGATTTTGTTGAGTGAATCGAGGTGGGCTTTTTTGTATTGGATGGTGCCGGGGGTGCCGACGATAATTTTGTTGTAAAGGTCTTTGAGGGCGGGGACCTGGGCGTATCCTTCGATTGGTATCCAGGGATTAATACTGGAGCCGCCCCAGGCGGATTCGATTAGGCCGATGGGGACATTTAGTTTTTGATGCAGTTCTTTGGCGAAATAATAGCCGACGGCAGAGAGATAGTTCATCGAACCGGAGTTGGTGGAATAGGTGAATGGTTTCCAGGCAGCTTCGGTGTCGTCCTGAGAAGTGAGGGTTGCTTTTCGTTGGGTGTGGAATTCGCGAATTTGGGGGGGAATTCAGCGGTTTTCATTTCTTCTTCAAAGTTGGTGGAGTTTTGCAGGGACCATTCCATGTTTGACTGGCCGGAGCAGAGCCATACTTCGCCGCAGAGGATGTTGTCGAGGGTGACGGTATCAGGGCCGGCGGTGATGGTTAGCTGGTAAGGGCCGCCGATGGTGGGGGGGGCGATGGTGATTTTGCCATTGGCCGGTAGCGTCGGCGGTGGTTTTTTGGGGCGTGCTTAGCCAACTGGGGGTTATGGTTACGGGGGCGTTATTTTCGGTTCGGCCCCAGATTTTGCAGGGTTGTTTTTGCTGGATTACCATGTTACTGCTGAAAATGGAGGGGAGCCAGAGTTCGGCGGGTGCGAGTGAGGTGATGGCGAAAATGATTGCTAATGTAAAAATCAGACAACAGCTTTTTTGGGATGGGTACATTTGTAACTCCCTGTTTTTAAATTGTCCCTGACAAAGGTTAGATTCCAGACGGTCGACGGTGAATTTACAGCGTGGTGTGTGATTTTGCTGTGATATTCCGCGGCTGGACCTGTTCATGGGCCTCAATTTCGGTGATAAAATTGTAAATGTCAAATGTTTTTTTCGGCGGCAGGTGTTGGTCTTTGGCCGAGAGTTTTTATTTAACGGTAGGTATAAGGCAGAAGTGAGCGGCAATGGTTGATTATTTTGTCGACGGCGAAGACCAGGATCTTGCTTTTGCATGAATAAGGGTTTTGGTATTCGATCCGGCCGCTTACGCGGCTCGGCTTTTGTTGCTGGTTGGGGTTCATTTGCTGATTGGTTTTTGAACCCCGCCAATAGTTGAAATCCTAGCGGATTTCATCTGCGTGGCGGGACTAACCGGTATTCTTTGGGTGCAGTAGGTTAATGGCGTGGTGGCGGTTTGTGACCTGGAGGTACTGTTAGCTGATGGGATTCTCAGGAGTGTTCCTTATTGTGATAGAGTTGGAGTGAGCCGAGGGGGGCGTTGATGTGGCGGGCTACTACGGGGCATTTTACTTTGAAGAGGAAGAAGATGTTTTGGTGGTCTGAATCGCTGAGGGTCTCGAAGTTTCCCTGGCCTTTTGAGATTATCATATCGGCCTGGTGGAATTTCTGTTGGAATTGGGGGCTGCAATCTTCAATGATGGTGCCGGGTGCGTCGTTGCCGTTTTCGATTATCTCAACGAGCAGGTCGAGGCCTGCGGTCTGGGCGTCGGCGATGGTGGCGTCGTTGATGACGGGGTTGCCACGTACGGCGAGGGTTATTTTTTTGGTGGGCAGTTGTTCGATGAGGAGGCGGTCGAAGACGATTTCGCCGGCGTTGTCGGCGAGGTAGAGGATTTTTTTCGAGTGGTTGACAGATTGTTTGAATTGTTTGATGTTGGCATTGAGTGGGGTCTGGAGAGTTTTTTCGACTTCCTGTCGGGCTTGTTCTTCGGTTAGGTTTGCGCTAATTCCGAAGTCGATTACATTGCCGGTTATGGCGAGTCTGAGAGCGAGTTCGAGGCTGTCGGGGGCTTTTTTGATTTTGCCTCTGAGGTCTTCGAGCATGGTCAGGGCGAGGTTGTTGAATTTTTGTTTAACCTGTAGATAAGGGTCTTCATTGCCGGTAAGTTCGCGGAGGCGGCGATGAATCATCTGGCCTACCCTGGGTGGGGAATCGTTGAGGTTCATTTTTGCGGAGAAGGCTAATACTTCGCGGAGTATGGTTTCCTGGTCCGTGGGATTTGAGGTTGCGAACCGGGCGGCTTCGAGTGCCTGACGGAGGAAGCAGGGGATGCAGTCGAGATAACTTTTCATGGGTACCAATTTCTATGTTTGCGGTATGTATTATGTGTTTGCCATTCTACGTTCAAATAAAGGGAACAGGCTAGCGGATGGGGTTGGCAGCGTCCAGAGAATAAAGAGGATGAGTAGTTGCATTTATGGTGGGATTTTGATAGAATACGGGTTTGGTGCGAATGGTTCTGGTTGAGTCTCCGAGTTTTAGATTTAATGTAAGGTCATTATTCCGAGGCTGTTAGGTAGTTTAGGGATATTTTTCAGGAGGTTGTCTGATGAGAAATTCGGTTAATTTTCAGGTATTGTCGGCGGTGTTAATGGTGGTTTGTCTGCCGGTTTGGGCGGGTCCGCCTAATATTGAGACTTTTACTTATCAGGGGCGGCTGGACGATGTAGGGGCGCCGGTTACGGGTGAGTATGATTTTGAGTTTACGCTTTGGGATGCTTATAGTTTGGGCAGTCTGGTTGAAGGTCCGCTTTCTCGTGGTAATGTTGATGTGGTGAACGGTTTATTTACGGTGGGGCTGGATTTTGACGCGAGTGTATTTGATGGTCAGGATTTGTTTTTGGAGATTGGGGTTCGGGAAGGGGCCAGTACGGGTGCTTATACGACGCTAGTGCCGCGACAGACCATGAGCAGTAGTCCTTATTCGATTTTTGCGGCGAGTTCGGGTGGGTTTACTTTGCCGCAGGATTTGACGGTTGATACGAATTTACACGCTTTACAGATAACCAATACGGGCAGCGGTTCTGGTTCGGCGGGTCGTTTTGAGATTGATAACGCCGCGAGCAGCGGCAAGGCTTTGGTGGCATCGACTAACGGTACGGGTCATGCTTTGCAGGGATATACATCTGGTGACGGAGGTAATGCTGGTTATTTTAATGTGGCTAGCTTCAGCAGTAGTTCCGAAGCGGTGCTGGCTGAGACTTACGGGCAGGGACCGGCGGGAAGTTTTGAGGTTAAAATTTACAGTAACAATTCGGCGGCGGTACGTGGTACGACGCCCTGTCCGACGGGTAAGGCGGTTGAGGGTGAGGCATCATCGACGCTGGATGGGATTCATTACGGTGGATATTTCCGGGCGTATGGCAAGGACGGTCGCGGGGTTTACGGCAGGTCCAGCGGTGAGGAGGGGTATGGCGTTTATGGTACTACGAGCAGTGGTTCGGGTAATTGTGCGGGGGTTTATGGCGAGACTTACAGTAAGGACGGCTGTGGTGTAAAAGGTTATGCTGATGACGGCGATAACGCTTATGGTGTATATGGTCAGGCGGTTGCGGGTGGTACGGGTGTTTATGGTACGGCGACTGGTAACGGTACTTGTGGCGTGCATGGCGAATCTAATAGCTATGATGGTTGCGGGGTAAGGGGTACGACGCATAGCTATTATGGCAAGGGCGTTTATGGCGAAGCGACCAGTGAAAATAAAGATGCTGTTAGCTATGGCGGATATTTTATTGGCCACAGTTACGGGGTCTATGGCGAAGCATTGGGCGAGGAGGAAGAGCAGAAGTACGGTGGGTACTTTGTCGCAAACGGCTTTGAGGGGGGTCGCGGTGCGGGGGTTGGCGATGGCTTATGCCGGTGCAATTGGTAAAAAAAGTTACGGTGGTCAGTTCGAGGCTGCTTCATCTGCCGGCGTTGGTGTGTTGGGGCGTAACATGTCATGTTATTTTGGTGGTGCGGGTGTTCAGGCGGAGTGCGGAGGAGCCGGCGGTGTGGCACTTTATGCCAAGGCGAATTATCCTTGTATTACAGCGGGCGGGTTTGACGGCAGTGTTTCGATTAGCGGTGATTTGACCGTAACGGGTAGTAAGAGTTTTGTTCAGGCGCATCCCAAAGATGAAACCAGGCAGATAGTATATGTTTGTCTGGAAGGCGGCGAGAACGGTGTCTATGTACGGGGCAGTGGCCAGTTGAGCGATGGGGTGGTGGAGATTACGCTGCCGGAGCATTTTGGATTGGTAGCGTCTAGTGATGGTTTGACGGCTCAGGTTACGGCTAGGGGGGACTGCATGGGGCTTTACGTTGAGAATGTCGAACCGGGCCAACTTATGGTGCGGGAATGTCAGGGTGGCAAGAGTGGGGTGAGTTTTGATTATCTGGTGATGGGCGTGCGGTTGGGCAAGGAGCAGCATGAGGTTATTCGGGACGCTTTGTCTGATATATCACGTGGTTATTGAGCAGGGAGGTTATGATGTTTAATGGTAGACTGATTTTATTTATAACGGTTGCGGCGTTGGTTTTTTCGGGTGCGTCCGTCGTGCAGGCTTATGAGGTAAGTTGGTGGACGATCAATGGTGGTGGGGGTGATATGAGCGGGGGGACATATACATTGTCGGGGACGGTTGGTCAGTTTGACGCCGGTGGTCCTCATGGGAGTTTGCTTTATGATGTGACGGGTGGTTACTGGACGGCCCCGAGTGGGTGTTTTGTGGATATGGAAGACTGGGCGAATTTCGCGGCGGAATGGCTGATAGTGGGCGGTAATCCAGCGGCGGACCTTAACGGCGATAATCAGGTCGATATGGATGATTTGATAATTCTGACGGGAGTGTGGCTGGATATTTGTCCGCTGAGTAACTGGCCCTTATAGGGAATTGGGGAATAAATATAATAACAATGATTTTGTAGGCGGTTGGTGTGATTATGATATTAGATACTCTATTTCGTTCGGCATGTTTTTTTTGAGATAGCTGTGCCAAAGTTCGGGTGAAAAATATTTGGCGCAATGCTTAATAAGGATAATTTTTGTTGGTGATTCTTCGTTTTGAATTTTGAGAGAAATATTTCTGGGGTAAGTTCTATTGATTTTTTCTTGTGGTTTAATGATGGTGTGATCGCCGATATTAGCTTGTCGCAAATAGTTACAGGCTGTAACTCCGATAAAAAGGCAGGCACTTGGTTTGAGGATATTAACAATTTTTGCAAATGTTTTCCAGCTGGACAAGAACTGGTAGGCTTGTGGTCTTTTCTTTAAGCCATGCATTTGATCCTGGATGAAATTGTAAAAAGCTATTTTAGGCCATAAATTTTTCGCGGATATTTGCGGGTTTTTGCACAGGTTTTTTTTAAGGGTATCAAAAGTTCTGTTTGAATCATTATCGCTAAAAACATACTTTTTGATTACTTTTCGTGTAAAGCATTCATTGGTACTATTGATGTTACTGTCTTGATTTGATTTGTTGTTGTAATGTGATTCACCGACGACCAATAATTTGGCATTGTCAGGAGACTGTAAATAATCATCGCCGACCCATGGATACCAAGTTAAAAGTTTCTGTTCCTTGATTTCAAAGAACTCTTGGTCATAATGTTGTGAAAGTTGTATGTCATTCATATGTGATTTGTGGGACTCTGTAGCATCTTTACCGGCAACATAGCATTCCAGTCCTTTCTTCATGAAGTGTTGTTGTAGTTCGTAAACGGCCTTGGGACTGCTCGTCACGCTGCATATCAATAGCCACCCGCTGGCTGATATTGGTTTGAGTTCGCACTCGATAGACACTCTTCTGCATTTTTCGATGGCGGCGATAGCCCCGTTCAACCGCGTTGGACGTTGACGGCAGTTGTGAATCATCAAGGAAGGTCAACGCCTTTTCGATATTGGGGGTGAACAATTTCTTAAGAGTCTGTCGCAAGGTTTTGAATCGCCCAATTCGCCGGCGTAACACAGCCAACTTTTCCAATGCCGTTTCCGTTCGACAACGACGGTCAAAAAGACGATAAACCTGATCCATGATCGAGCGTAAATTTCTCAGGTTTGGCAAGCCTCTGGTTATATGCAAAAACTTCTTCTTATCCTTCGAACTCAATGAATGTTGTACAAATAAATATCTGTGCTCAAACAGATCGGCAATTTTTCTTTTCCTGTTTCTTCTTGCGTGATGCCGCTTTCTTCGCGGAAGAAGACGATGGACGGCCACGTTTCAGCTTGGGCAACTTTGCCTTGAGCTCTCGTCGTACTTTCGTAACAGCTTTGAGTATTTCTCTGTTGATCTCCTTGAGGACATGAAATTCGCACACCTGATGAGCAGCGTCAGGGAAATATCAGCGCCAATGGCTCCGGATATAAAGGCGAGCCGTCGGTCGTAACACCCCGTAATGTCAGCGTTCTTTGTACCAGTTCGGTCCGAAACCGAAAGGAAAAGTTTGTTATATCTTCATGAGTGGGATTATGGTCAAGAACCTCGTAGATGAGCCGTTTGAAGGTGTGGTTATCCACTATGGATAAGACGCAGAATGGCCCATCATATAATTCGTCCGCTGCAATATAGCCGGAGAAATCAGCCAGAACACCATCAAGGTACTCAGTTGTAATTCGTTGCTCAGCTTTTTTTCCCCGTCGCCTCAACCCAGTTTTGAATTGTAGCCCAAGGGACAAAAAACTCTGTGGTCTCGCCACAAGTGCCATGATGCCGGGCGGTACGGCAGGCCCGTCCTCCACAACCAAACGCACGGCCAGGTGAAACAAACCCGACGGGTATAGTGACAGCCGGGGGTCCGCAAGATCAGTGAGGTCGGCATTGAAGTATCGTTTGCATTTTGAACAACGATGCTGTGAATAGCTGACCCAAATCTCGATGGGGACGGTTGGCAGCCAGGTCTCCGAGGTCATGCAGTTTTCGCCTGAAGACTTTGTCTCGATACGACGAGTGGCCGCAATGGGGGGCAAGGACGCTTTTTGTAGGTGCGTGAACGCCGTTTGATTTTTGCTTTCGGTAAATCTTCAAACACCAGTAATACCTTCGGTTATATCGGATACGTATTCGCCTGGCCCAGCCATAATCGTCTCTCCTGGAAAAATTCCACTGGTCTGTTCTTCCAGGAGTTTTTATCGGCTAATTTGCGAAAATCTCATTAAAAATGCCGGTATCTATGCTACAGTCTCATTTGTGGCTGGATATTTGTCCGTTGAGTAACTGGCCTTTGTAGGGAAAGCCCTAGCTTTTCTCTGTTGAGTTAGATGCGGGAGAAGGCATGAGGCAAGAGACATGGGTGGTACGGCGAGGTGCCTGTCTTCGACAGGGTTGTTTTATTTTGGGGGGTGTTGGGATAGTATGTTGTTGGCGGTCGAACCCCGCCAATAGTTGAAAGCCTGGCGGCTTTCAACTGCGGGGCGGGGCTAACCGGTTTTGCTATTTACTTGGTGGTTACGGTGTCTGAGGCGGCGAAGGATGTTCCGTCTTTGAGCAGGCCTGTCAGGGTCATGGTTTGGCTGCCTGGCTGGAGAATTTCTTTGATTTCGGTGTCGTTGAACTTGGCGACGAGGTGGCCGAGGTCGTCAGCTTTGACGAGGTAGGGGGTTATGCCCTCAAGCTGGACGGAGTCGGCGACTACTAGCGAAAGAGGCAGGTTACTGTGTACAGAAAACGCTGCCTAAGTCTTTGCTTAGTATGAGGGTTTTGGGGGTTATAGTAATGTTGATTCCTGCGCCGGCATTTGCTTTATTGGCGAAGGTGCTGCCAACTGCGACGAGCAGCAGGATGGCGAGAATGAGAGTGATTTTGAGGGCTTTCATGTTTTTCTCCTTAAAAGGTTCTCAAAAATTTCGATATGCCACTGACACTGCGGTATTATAAATCATACTGAGTTAGTTGGCAAAAAAATAAATTTCGGGCAGTTCTATTGGAAATGGAGGGGGTTTTTGGTATAATGATTAGGTTGCGTGAGTGGACAGCGCGGCAGGGAAAACTCGTTAATATGTTGTAAATATGGGATTTATGAAAGTCTCAGGAGGGCGTTATGTCCAGAGTAAACTATGGGTTTTACTGTTTCTGGCGGTGTTTTTTGTGTCTGGTCGGTGGTCTTTGGGCGGTCCCGATGGGTGCGGTTCAGGCGGAATTGGCGGTTTGGGGTTGGCTGGGCGAGAGTCCGCAGCGGCTGGGCGAGATGCTGGGGGTTGAGGTCGGCGGGGTTGAGTCGTTTACGGATGATACGGGTCGGGTTCTGTATTATGCTGTTCGGCTGGTGCCGGCGGGGTTGGTGGTAGTTTCGGCTGACGATTCGGTCGAGCCGATTGTGGCATTTACGTCGGCGGGTCAGCTTGGTGAGGGGCTGGAAGAAATACTGAAAAATGATTTGGCGGGGCGGTTGAATTTCGCGGCGGAAGAAATTTCTGTTAATAGTCAGGTGGCTGATGGTTCTGAGTCGGCGACGAAGTGGCAGCGGCTGATGGTATTGGGGGACACTTGAGGTAGTGCCGATGCCGTCGGGCGGGATTGCGTCGGTGAGTGATGTTTGGGTGGCTCCTCTGGTGGGCAGTGCGTGGGGGCAGTCAAGTGAGAGCGGGAATCTGTGTTATAATTATTTTACGCCGAACAATTGGCCGAGCGGTTGTGTGGCTACCGCTATGGCTCAGTTGATGCGTTATTATGAATATCCTGATTATGGGATTGGCAGCTGGGAATATACGATTACGGTTGACGGGGTTGATGAGGCAGGCGTGGACGCGGGGGCGGGGATGGTTATGGTGGAGTTTATGACTGGGCAAATATGACTCTGGACCCGGATAATTCTACGGGGGATACTCAGCGGCAGGCGATAGGGGCTTTGTGTTATGATGCCGCGGTTTCGGTGGAGATGGATTTTACGGAGTCGGTTAGTGGTGCCAGCAGTTATGTGGCCAAGAACGAGTTGGTTTCTCGTTTTGGTTATGGTTCGGGTGTTTATGGTGCTAACGGCGGCGGTGAAATTGGAGTGGGGCTGGTAGATATGATAAATCCGAATCTGGATGCGGGGATGCCGGTAATGCTTTCGTTGGAGCGACTGGGGGGTGGTCATGCGGTTCTGGCAGATGGTTACGGTTATGACGGGGGGTACGCTGTATCATCATTTGAATATGGGCTGGCAGGGGGCTCGATAATGTTTGGTACGCTTTGCCGCTGGTTGACGCGACGTACTATACCTATCCAGTGGTGGATGGCTGTGGGTATAATATCTATATGAGCGGGGCGGGTGAGATTGTCAGTGGTCGGGTGGTTGATATGGGTGGCAATCCCTTGGCGGGTGTTTTGGTGCGGGCGTGGGATGACGGCACTTTGGCGGGGTCGGCTTATTCTGACAGTAATGGTATTTATGCTTTGGCGGGACTGGCCAGCGATACGGCTTTTATCGTAAACGCGGAAATGACGGGGCATTTGTTTGTTGCTCAGGAAGTTACTACCGGTGAATCGACTGACTGGTCGGAAGTAGCCGGTAATGTATGGGGTGTGGATTTCGCGTCGGTGCTGGCGACACCTCCTGGGGCTGAGGGGCAGGATTTGAACGCTATTTCGGGTGACAGTCTTTTGATTACATTGACGGCGATTGATGAAGGTGAACCAGACCCTCCGGGGGCGCTGACATATTTTGTTACGCAGATGCCGGGGCACGGCTGGTTGTTTGACCCGAGCTATGGCGAGATTACGTCGGTGCCGTTTGAGTTGAGCGGGCGAGTGGTGGAGTATTTGTCATGTCCCTATTTTATCGGTGCGGACAGTTTCAGTTTCGTGGCAGATGACGGCGGGGTTGCGCCGGAAGGCGGACTATCGGATTCGGCAGCTGTGACTGTTACACTTGATGATACGATTGATTATTTGCATGATGTGGATACGTCTTATTATAGTCCGGGTTATCCGCTGGACACGCAGAATTACGCGATGCGTACTCAGTCGGTTTTATCGGGCAGATGAGCTGCCGGGCGTGATGGTGGTAACGGGTTTGGGGCTGGAGTTTGTGACGGGGACCGGGCCAGGATTTAACAGATTTTACGATTCGGATGCAGCATACGGAACAGGATGAGGTGGTTAGTGCCAGCGCGTTCTGGATGAATGAAGGGTGGACGGAAGTTTGTAGTGAGAATGTTTTTGGCGGCTCCGCTGGGATGGCGCTGGTTTGAACTTGAGACACCTTTTATTTATGATGGTGTTAATAATTTGATGGTCGATTTCAGTTTTAATAACAGTACGGCGGCGGCGAGTGCTATAGGGGTTCGGATTTCTGTTAAAACGGCGACTCGTTCGTTGTTTTTGTTGTCTGAGACCGGCACACACGGTGAACCGCAGGGCTGGGAGCTTGGTGATACTGGTCAAATCTGGGGTGCTGGTTCGGTTCCGAACATCAAGCTGACCGGTACGGTTTGGGCTGAGCCTCTGGTGGGTGATTTTGATGACAGTTGCGTGGTGAATCTGGTGGATTTAGCGACGCTGGCTCATACGTGGTTATTGAGTGAGGGGCAGACGGATTATAATTCCGATTGTGATATTAGTACGCTGGCGGATGCTGTGATTAATCTGGCGGATATGGAAGTGTTCGCGGAACATTGGCTGGAAGTATATTAACGGCAGGCATGAGGCAAGAGGCAGAAGGCAAAAGTGAACGGCTTGGTTTCGGCTTTGGCCGAGGGTTGAAACAATTAACGGCCAGACGCCTTCCTTCGGCAGGGTTTGTTTTTATTTTTAAATTGGTTTGTAGGTAAAGGTAGAGTGAGAGTGTTCGGGTCCGGCGGCTTACGCCGCTCGGCTTCTGCGTTCTGGCGACCCCTTTGAGGAAGCGGTTAGTAATAGTGGGGGGTAGTTTTATGGTGTGATTGCTTTTTAGGGCGGGGTGGTTATAATGGGCGGATGAATAGCAAGACTTTTTATATTGAGACTATGGGCTGTCAGATGAATAAGCTTGATTCGGAGCTTATTGTCGGGCAGTTGAATCGTTTGGGTTATGAGCAGTTGAGCGGTGCCGAGGGGGCGGGGGTGGTGATTTATAATACCTGTTCGGTTCGTCAACATGCTGAAGATAAGGTAATCAGTAAGATTGGTCAGTTTCGCGGTCAGGGTGTGGTCTTGGCGGTGGTGGGTTGTATGGCTGAGCGGTTGGGGCAAAAGCTGCTGGATGATTATTCTGAGGTTGATGTGGTTTGTGCGCCGGGGATGCTGCATAAACTGGGCGATATGATAGAGCGGGCCCGGCAGGGACATGAGCGG
>CAXXMR010000022.1:0-8101 GCA_963663805.2 Sedimentisphaerales bacterium | reverse complement strand
CCGTAACGGTTATCGTCTGGGCTACATTATAGTTGCCCGAGTTGAATGTCACCGAAGCGGGACTGATACTCACCTGGGCCGGGTCTACGCTATTGGCAGGAGTAATGACCACATCAGATGAAGGGGCAGTGGTAAGTCTCATGGTGTAAGTGTCCGAGGTCGGACCCTGTTCATTGACCTTGGTGGTATTGCCGGATTGAATCAACAGTACGCCGGCACCATCATTATCAACCACCGTAACCATTAGAATCCGGGGATTCATCCAGCCGCCATCAAAAGCAGAATCAGTACTCGAAGTCGAGAACTTAATCGAAACGATCTCCTCACCTTCCGGGTCAGAATCATCAACCGCGGTGATAGTCACCGTTTGGGCAGTAGCCCAGTTGCTGCTGGTAAAGGTCAGATCCTTGGCGACACCCGCTCCCAGACCGAGGTCCAATTGCGAATTCGGGTCCAGGGTAACTATGACATTGGCCAAGGGGGCAGCGTTCAGAACCACATCAATTGTGTCAGTAGCACCGTTTTCTACCACCATGGTCGAATCCAGCGTTTCTGTGAATTCACCAACCTGCGGAATGAGAGCTTTGATCTCTGCCGCGGTCAGGGCGTCATCATAAATCCGCACTTCATCGAGCAGGCCGTCAAAACCCCATTGGTCCGCGGACGAATTGTCCTTGTTGACACCTAGGCTCATGGTATTTGAAGTAGGAACATTGTTCAAAAAATTGGCACCGGTAGCGGAATCTACCGCGACACCGTCAAGATAGAGAATCGCCTGACCGGTCTCATCCACCGTCAGGGCGGCATGATGCCACTTGCCGTCGGTGATGCCTACATCCTCGCCGGACATATCAGGACCGGAAGCCAATGACACATTGCCGGTTCCACCACGAGAGATAGCCTTCAATACCCCAAAATTGCAAAATAGGTTATACTCCACAGACCCCTCGGTGCTGTCCGAAACACTGAATATCGTCTGGCGATTGGTGACGCTGGACGGAGCCGGATCTGACTCCGCCAGGGTATCTTGCTTGAAAAAACAGGATATAGTTCCCTTGGTTAAAGCGGTAAAACTACTCACATGGGGATCGAGCGTCACGTACGTCCGACCTGCATAGGTACCGGACAACTCCAACGCGGCCCCCCGGGTTACATCCCAGCCATCGGTATAAGACGTCACCCACACCGGGTCTTTCACGTCTATGCCGCTGGTAGTACCCAGTTGGCCATCAAAACCGTTACTACTGGAATCACCAACCACCTGGCCGCTATTCTCATCCATTGACCATTGACCTACCACATTGGCCGCCTGCAGAGAACCCGCAAACGTCAACGCTGCTATTAATGCCAGAATTACTAAGCATTTCTTATCCATTTTTGAAAATCCTCCGTAATAAAAATCATTGTTAATCATAAATACAACCTTTCGAATGAGTTTGGACGTTTTGCCAAAACTACTTCGGATATAAGCCTTAACTTAGTTATACCTCTCGCAGTCGCCTGCGGGGTCGGAACAATTCATCCATTCGGCTGTCAGAATCGCAAAATCTGCCAGGTTGACATAGCAGTCTTCATTGACATCGATAGAATCGTAAGCCCACGCGCCGCACTCATTATCATAAATGGTAACTCTGACGCTATCCGGTATATAAGCGGCGTAATCAACATCATCCGAAGCCATCGTGTGGCTAACAGTTGCCGAACCGTCCATTTCCAGGGTCGTGTCATCAATAGCGGTAACAGTAACGGTCTGAGCGGTACCATAGTTGGCGGAGCTGAAAGTCAAAGACGCAGGGGAAATCGACACCTGAGCTGGGTCAGCGCCATCCGCCGGGGTAACGACTACATCCGCGCTCGGGGCATAGGTCAGCAGGACGGTATAAGTGTCAGAGGTCGTACCCTGTTCGCTCACTTCAGTGGAACCGTCAGACTCTTGAATCAGAACGCCGGGAGAATCGTTATCAACAATCATAACCGGGAACATGGTAGGAGCCATCATCCCGCCGTTAAACGCGGGGTCACTGCTGGAGATTACAAACTCAATGCTCTTGTTCCTTTTCAGGACTACATATTCTGCACCTTCGCGAGACAACATCGAGACTTCACTATCATCAACTGCGTTGATCGTTACCGTCTGTGGAACATTCCAGTTGCTGCTGGTGAAGGTCAGATCCTTGGATACTCCGCTACCCAAACCGAGATTCAACTCTGAATTCGGGTCCAGGGTTACCGTAACATTAGCCAAAGGAGCCGAATCCAGTACCACATCGATGGTATCACTGAAGCCGCCTTCCATGACCATAGTGTCCAAACCGGATTCGATAACGCTGGCAACATAGCTCAACTGCTGTCTGGTTTCCAGAACCGGCTGCGCAGAAGTATAAATAGCCATTACCTCCGAGGTGGTTAAGGCACTGTCAATCACCGCGAAATCATCCATAGCACCGATGTAAAATCTTTTAGAAGAATAGTCACGGGCACCGATACGGGTGCTGTTGGATGTCCAGGCCGCGGTCCCGTGGTTCAGGCTGCGACGAACACCGTCCAGATAAATAACCGGGTCCAGTCCGCCGCCAATAAGCGGCGTAACAACTACGGCAACATGATGCCATTCATTGGTGTCAATACCACCGACCGGACACTGTACCCGGTTGAGAATATTGCCCGAAGCCGCGTCTCTGGAATAAATTCTAATTTCCGGAGTTGTGCCAGTGACTCCAAAACCGATGGTTAAGTATAAACCGTTTTCCACATAAGCAAACGCTACTCCGCTTTGGCCCCAGTTACTGGTTTTCAGCCAGAGAGAAACCGTAAAACTGTCGCCAACACCCGGCAGGGCCGCGGCATCCGTCATATCCACTGTTAAGTAGTAATTGCCGGGAAAGTTTAAAGCAGTCCCATGTACACCAGCGACCGAGTTCTCATCAAAACCAGAACCATCCGGAATTGTCCCGTCAAATGCTGGAACTCCCACTCCCGCCAAGTCATGAACGGTAGTGCCGCTGGTTTCATCAAAGTCGTAACACCAGACTACATCCCCCTGAACACTACCAGCCGCTGCCAGCGCAGCAACCATCATTACGATAAAGAAATTTCTCACAATGCACCTCTCTTTACACAAGAAACACCATTAATCATACGGCCTAAAACCGTAAACACACATAAACTATGCAGGTCTGTACTGTAACCGTTACAGCCAAACCTCAGTCTGTTTCATAACAACCTCCATTCCTGACCAATCTCAATTATTCTCTATTGACCATTAACAACTTTTTGCATTTACATTTAATCTTTAACAGGCCGGCGAAGATACCGTACGGCCTTCATATACCTGACATTCCAACAATATCTTTTGAGAGTTTTTGACCGGGAGTTTGCCTTTGCGCATATCGTTCAGTATCTCCGTGGCAATCTCGCCTATACCAAGAGAATCAACATTGACAGAGGTCATCCGTTCCCGAATTATCCCCTGGTCATAAATCCCCCCCAGACCCACAATCGACAGCTCTGCCGGTATCTCAAAACCAAGCTGGCCCGCCAGAACATAAACAAGTTCAGCCTCGGTTGCGTCGTTGCAAATTATCCCCGTCGGACGATCCTTCGCCCGTAAAATTCGCTTAAGAGAGGCCAGCTTGTCGGCTTCCTCAAGAACACCAAGACGAGAACCATAATTAATGTTATGATCCAGCAATTCCGCACCACTGCCCGAAATAGTCTCTCGGATAATCCTGACATGGTGTTCCGGAAGAGAATATTTGAAACTGGCAAAGTAACCAAATCGACGATGACCTCGCTCTAGAAGTATCTGACAGGCACGGGCCATACGCTTGCCAAAGTCCCAGCTTACCAAAGGAACCTGAACATTCGGTACCGGGCGAATGCAGCAAACCACCGGAATCCCGCTGTTCTGCAAAACCTCAACATGATAAGCCGGAGTAACCATCGGAATCACCGGAACCATCGCAACACCCGCGGCATGGCGAACCAGAATCTCCAGAATCGCGTCAGCCTGACGACCCAAATCATAATGGGCATCACATACCGTAGCACGATGACCGTGACTTTTGCCGCCCCGCACAAAACCTTTAATGATACTGGGGTAAATATTCCGCTCAACTTCAGGGGTTATCAGGGCAAACTGGTCGGAACTTATGGAATGACCCAACTCCTGCTCTTCATCTTTCAGTGACACAAAAGCACCTTTCCCCGGAACTTTCTGCAAAACACCTTCATCAACAAGCTCACCTATCGCCTGACGAAGAGTGTTTCGGGCAATCCCCACAGTTTCAGACATCTGAACTTCCGAAGGAAGAGGCTGACCCCGCATAAGCCTGCCGCTATTGACCATTTCGATTATATAACCTTTGGCCTGCTGGTACTTACGCAAAGTACGACGTGTCGAATTACTGGTTAAGGACATTGTGGCTCACTTTTACAAAATTTCGCAAAAAAAACCTTTTTTTGACTAAAAACGTGATTATTCTTCAATTTTTTCACAAAAACCCGGCATATCAGGCATGTCTGCGCTGAACACAAAGCCTTTGCCCTTGAGTAATCACCGCACTTTGTATTCTTGTTCGGGCCAACTTCAACATATTTAACTATACACATTATCGACAAATATGTCAATGGTAATTATACATCATGTATAGCTTTTTTTAGCAGCTTTAACTCTCTGCCCTGCACACACTTGGGAAAAACCTAAAAAAAAATCTATTTTTGCTATACAATTTTTGGCCTGTTTGTAGTATTATTACGGTAGATGGATTAATAATTAAAGTTGCTTGCTTAAAGGAAGTACCATGTTGAAGTTCGATAAGTTGACAGGACTAGTCGCTGCACCCTATACCCCTATGAAAAAAAGCGGAAATATAAAGTACGATACAATAAAACCTTACGCCAACCTTCTGGCTAACAGCGGCGTGAGCGGAGCCTTTATCTGCGGCACCACCGGCGAAGGAATGTCCCTGAGCAGCGAAGAACGCATGAAGGTAGCCGAAACCTGGCAAAAACAGGCCAGGCCAGATTTTAAAATCATTGTTCACGTCGGCCACACCAGCTACGCCGAAGCCGCCAAACTCGCCCAACACGCCCAAAAAATCGGCTGCGCAGCGGTTGGATGCCAGGGGCCTTGCTTCTTTAAACCGCCTTCAACCAAAGAGTTAGTAGAATATTGCCGACTGGTTGCTCAGGCCGCCGAGGAAATCCCCTTCTACTATTATCACATGCCCTCCATGAGTGGTATTTATACACCGATGGCGGATTTTTTGGCCGAAGCAGACGGCAAAATACCTAATCTGGCAGGAATCAAGTTCACCTATGAGGATTTGATGGACTTCCAAAAGTGTATCGAGGCATTCAATGGTAAATATGACATGCTCTTCGGACGTGACGAAATACTGCTGTTGGGACTAACGCTAGGCGCAAAAGGCGCAGTAGGAAGTACTTACAACTATATGCCCAAAGCCTACCTGGACATCATCGAGCTCTATGAAGCAGACAAAAACGACCAGGCCAAGGCATTGCAGCAGGATATTATCAAGATTATCGACATATTAATCGAGTATGGCGGCGGAATCGTGGGCGGCAAAGCGTTTATGGGCCTGACCGGCCTCGAAATGGGACCGTGCCGGATACCGCTGGCATCCCGAAACGGAAACACTATGGACACTCTGACTAAAAAATTGAAACAAACAAAATTCTTCGATTACTGCCTAAAAGCATAAACCCCCAATCTTACTTGCGTTAACTAAAAGCCGAAATTAAGAAAAAATGAACAATTTTGCCCTGATACTGACATTATTGATCATTAGTTTAATACTTCCGGTTTCCGCCGATTTGGCCTGCCTCTTACCGCTGAACGAAACCGCCGGCACCTTCGCAGAGGACAACGGTCCATATAATAATCATAACGCCACGCTCTATAACGGGCTAAGTTTTGACAGCGGGTCGGTCCCTGGCCGACATGGCGGGGCACTAACCTTTAATGGTACGACCCATTATGCCCTGATCGATACCTCCTTGTTCGTGACTCTGCCGGGTGTACAAGGCACGGGCAGTGATTTTACCGTCATGTTTTGGGTCAAAATCCCTGCCTGGCAAGATGCTGTTATCGCTGCCTGCAAGCTCAATGATATTGAATGGACTGTCGGGGTTACCTCGGGGCAACAGGTCTCTGTCGGGCTGCGTATGCCGCCTGATAACATAAAAAACGGCTATCAGGTGGACGGCTCTTCCCTGCCGCTCGATGAGTTTTTCCATGTCGCGGCGGTTTTTTCGGATGCTCTTAAAGCTCCCTCAGCGGTTTATATCAATGGGCAATTGGCTGCTTCGGTGGGTATCGGCTCCTGGGCGGCATTCAGCACTCCGGGCATGATGCTGGGCGGCAGGCAGCGGGACGCGACTATTCCCGACCGGCCTCTGCTCGGGGCGATAGACGATTTTGCCGTATTCGACGCGCCACTTGATACAACTACGATACAGGCGATTTATAATTCTAACATGTCTGTGCGGGATTATCTCAATTCCGACATCTTCGCCCGCATTCCCGAACCAGCCGACAACGCTGTTTATGTGCAGCGGATGCCTACGCTGAAATGGCGGCCGGGCGAAAACGCAGACTGTCACCATTTGTATTTCGGTACCGATTACAGTGCCGTCAATAATGCCGCGGACCCCGAAACCGCTCCGGGGATGGGTGTTATGCAGTCCCCCAGCTTTAAGCCGGGCAAGCTGCAGAATGATACCACCTACTACTGGCGGGTGGACGCTTGCTATGGCCCGGAGATTGTAAGAGGGTCGGTCTGGAGCTTCAATGTCGCGGATTATCCCGCGGGCGAGCTGACGGCCCACCTGCTCGAAAACTATCTCTATGTTGACCCCAAGCCTCTGTCTGTCATGCGGCATGCCCAGAACGCCGGTCTAATCAGCTATGACGATGTCATTCTGCCCGAAGGGGATAACCTAGTCGGCGAGAACGAGCATTTTGGCTGGCCGGTGGCGGAGATGATTGATGATACCATCGGGTTATTCTATACCCGTGAGCCTGGTCATGGCGGCAGTGGTGACTACAGCGGTGCGTGTTTTATCTATTCCGATGATGTCGGGATAAGCTGGTCGGAAATGCTCTGGCTGGTGCCTCTGATGCCCACCGACGGTTGGCTGGGCGATTCGCTGGGTCCGTCTAAAGGCGGTATGCACTCCATCGGGGTCAACGCCGACCGTGAGTTCGTTATCAAAAATGTCGGCACGCTTATCTCCGCCGACAAGGGCAGAACCTGGACGCATTTCGTAAACGCCATGCTGGGATTGACCAACGATCATGCTCATTTTGGGCCGAGCATGTGCCGGCATCCAGATTTCGGCATGCTCCTGTTTAACGGCGAAGATACCGACCCCGCCATTCAATACGCCCCCATGCGCCGGTCGCTGGACGGCGGCAGGACGTTTGCCGATTTCTTCTGGCCCAGTGTGCCCGGTCGACCGGTGGAGCCGGAATCGCTGGTCTTTGGCGACGGCCATATCCTGCTTATCTCCCGCGAATACGATACCTCTGTCGGTGCCAGTGACGGTCGCTATTACATGCACTCTCAGCACGTTTACAAACATCAGCCGGGCAATACCGCGGTTGACATCAATCAGTTCGTGTCTCAGCGAACCAACGTCCGCGGCAATCTTTACGGCACGTTGGGCACCAATGAAACGGCAGGGCTTTCTTTTAATCCGGTGACCAATCGCATTGAGTTGCTGCACAGCCACCGCTACGGCGGGGGGCTGGGCGATACCGGCGACAATGAACTATACCGTAAAAATTCGCTTAACCTCTGGAGTATCGACCCCGACGAGCTGCTGGCCGGCAGCTCCCGGTGGCGGTTCGAAGGCACCCTGCTCGAAAGAAACGATATTTCCGCCAAAGGTTACCAGGACGGCATGCATCCGGGCTCTCCGGTGGTTGATGAAGTCCGCGGCCGTGAGCATATTTTTATTTATGCCGGCCTGCGCCGCTGTCCTGCCGGCATCTTCCGTATCAGTCGTACTTTGGACACACCGCGGTTGAGCCGCTTTTTGCTGCGGAAATTTTCGACTATTTATAATTTTGATG
>CAXXMR010000021.1:0-21580 GCA_963663805.2 Sedimentisphaerales bacterium | reverse complement strand
ATTCCAGCGGAATTTGATGCTGGCCAGGCCGAACTGAGATTCGGTGATATTCTCGGCGGCCAGCCCCACCTGGAACGCTATGCCGTGCATTCCGGTCTGGCCTAGAGGGTAAACGCTAGTTTTATAAAGGGCGCCGGGGCCGCCAGCGGCAAGGACGAAATTTTCGGCAAGGAAAATATTTAGGGCCAGATTGTCATCCGTCAGCTCTTTCTTGCAGACCGTAACCAAGCCGGTAATACGTTTATTGTCACCTTCACCTTTAGTGATGAACTCAACCGCTTCGTGATGGTCGTAGATATGAACGCCGTATTTGCGTATGATTTTTTCCAGACATTCGCTCATGAACTTACTAGTCTTGGGCCCTGCCGAAGTCGCTCTTTCGTAAGGGTCGTGGTCGGTTTTATAACCGATATAGCTGCCCATTTTATCATTAGGGAACGGCACACCGGCTTCGACGAGATTATAAAATCCCCGCAGCGAGCCAATTCCTTCTGCCAAAGCGAGGTCGCTATGGCAGCATCCGCCGGCGGTCAAACTTTGAGCGAAACTATCGGCACTGTCGGCAATATCGGGGCTGGTGCCCATTTTGTAATAGGTCTGCTTGTCTGAACCGCTCATACGCGATGCGCCCAGCGGCACACCGGCGGTTACAACGGCGATTTTGTCCTGCGGATTAGTGACGCCCTTTTGCTCCATATATTCATAGAGCTTTTTGGCACAGTTCATGCCCGCGGCACCGGCGCCGATGATAACCGTGTTATATTTATGAATACACACTTTTTGATTCGCGATAATTTTTGTTTCCATGACAACCTTATAATCTTCTTAAATGAAATCCACCGTCAACGTTAATTACCTGTCCGGTCGAAAAATCCAGTCGGCCTTCTGCGATCACACCTACCGCCCGGGCAATATCCTGCGGATAGCCCCAGCGTTTGGTTGGGGTAAGTCCTTCAGCGATGAGCTTGTCGTATTTATCCTTAACGACATCGGTCATGTCAGTCATAATAATACCGGGCCGGACTTCAAATACCCCGATGCCGAACTCCGCCAGTCGGTCAGCGTATAGCATAGTCATCATACTGACACCCGCTTTACTGAGGCAATATTCCCCGCGGCCCGGACTGGAAGTATAAGCCGAAATACTGGAGGTATTGCATATTCGGTAATTTCGTTCGGGGTTCAGCTTCTTTTGCTCAATCATCCAGTTGGCCGCAAGCTGTGTCAGGAAATAAGGGCCCTTGAGATTGATGTTCATGACCCGGTCATAAGAAGTTTCTGCCGCTTCGAGAATGTCCATACGCTGAGCCGGAGCAACACCGGCGTTATTTACCAGCATATCACATCGGCCAAAATTTGTTTTGGCGTATTCGAGCAAGGCCTGGCGGTCCTGCGTACTGCTTATATCTCCTCGTAAGACATCACAGATACCGCCAGCTTTAATTATTTCCTGTTGAGTGTTTTGCGCGACGGTATCGTCCGGCTGGCCGTCCTTAAAATCAAAATAATTGATTAAAATACTATAGCCCAGAGACGACAATTCGGCAGCGACGGCTTTGCCGATACCACGGCTGGCCCCGGTAACAATCGCTAATGGTTTATTTGACATGTCATTCCTCCTTCAAGATTCCAGAGACATCTGTTTGACTTTGAGAATGTTTTCCGTCGATACGTTATACGACAAAACGCCGGTGCCGAAAATCACATTGTTAAACTTATTGCCCAGTTGCTTTACCTCAGCAGTTTTTTTCTGCAATGCCTCGAAATTACCTTGCTCAATCAAAACCGGATTGATGTTCCTGCGAATCAAAGGCCCGGATTGGGGGCGATTTTCAAAAAATACATTCACATTACAAGGATAATCGCAAAGGACAATATCGAAACCCGACTCAAGCATGTAACCGGCAATCGGGTCGGTCTGGCCGCCGATGACAAGCTCGGTAAATTCACAGCCAGCGGCTTTGAATTCCTGCGCGATTTGACGCAGGCGGGGCAATAGGAAAGTGTTGAACATATCAGGCGACAGTAGCGGCGGCGAGGCCTGAGAATCGAACAAACACACCGATAGTCCCCGTTTGATATAATTCCTTACCGTAGTTAATCACAAAAGAAGTGGTGAAGTCCAGCAGTTTGTTAATTTTTTCGGGTTCGAGTATCATAGCCATTATCAGCGGTTCGATCCCCATCAATTCCGCGGCAATCGAACAAGGGCCGCTCAATACACCCCGGACCGGTATATAGCGTTCGAGCTTATGGTTTATATATTGGGCCGCCTCCAGGAACATGGGGATCCTGCCAGCGTGGCTGATTTCCGGCATTTTAAGATTTTCCACTTCGGAAATATCACACAGGATTTTTTCCTTAATATGAGGGACGATATCCTGAGCATCAGGCCAAACAATCTCCGCACCCAGAGCCTGAGCTTCGACATTGTAAATATCTATACCAATCATCAGCATATCAGGCTGATATATCTCATATTCAGCAAAAATCGCCTGCTTGAGCAGTTCAATATCGCCGGCAACCTCGGAAACGCTCCTGTTGATAAGTCGAGCCTTGTGTTCATAAATGGCGGGGCAGAATAAATTTCTTTCAGTTGGTTTGCCTGCCAATTTTAGTTTCAGCAATTCTTTTGAGTTCACAGCTTAATCCTTCAGGAATTTGTTCATACTGCGGGCGGCTTTCATGCCGTCGGCAATTGCCGCAACAACCGTGGATGCGCCCCGAACCATATCGCCGCCGGCAAAAACACCTTTGCGAGATGTTTCGTAACTGTCGCCGTGGGTTTTGATCAACCCATATTCCAGTTCAACTCCGGGCAGTATTTTGCTTAGCCCCTGGGCTGATGTCTGACCAATCGCTTCGATTGCCACATCCATGGGTAATTCGTAGGCACTGTTCGGGAGAGGTATTGGTTTACGCCGGCCCGAAGCGTCCGGTTCAGCCAAGCGGGTGGGGCATACTTCGATTGCTTTCAGGATATTTCCTTCACCGATGTAATCTACCGGCTGGGTCAGAATCTGAAAATGAATCCCCTTTTTCGCAGCAGCATTGCGATCGGAAGGCCAGGCCGGCATTTCCGCGAATGAGCGACGGTAAATCACATACACATCACCAGCCCCGCAATCCTTAGCGCTAACTGCCGCGTCTAACGCCGTATTGCCACCCCCGATAACCGCCACCTGTCTGCCTGCCAAATCAATATTGCCGGATTTGGCCAAGGCAAGAAAATCCAGGGCATCGTATGTCCCGGTTAATTTTTTATCCGAACCCGCAATAGCACAGGGCAGGCCCATACCGATAAAAACCGCGTCATAATTGGCGGCCATGATCTGGTCCAGGTTTTGATTCTCGTTCAGCTCAAAACCTATTTTCAGTTCCAGTCGCTCAGAGGGGACATTTTTGAATATCGCCGCAATTTCGCTTTTCAGTGCGTTTGATTGTCGGTCCCGCGGAATTACCGAATCTATCATACCGCCCATGGACTTGCTTTTATCAAACATTGTTACTTTATGTCCGGCTTCCAGTAAAATCGCTGTTGCCGCCAGACCCGCCGGGCCCGCCCCGATGACGGCTATGTGTTTGCCACTGCTTTGTTTGGGTAAGCGTATTTTCGACCAGCCGTTTTTGTTGGCCTGCTCAGACAAATAGCGTTGAATGTACGCTATCGGTAAGGCATCGTCCCCGATAAATTTCTGGAGACAGCCGCCCTGACACTGCTGTTCGACCGGACATAACCAAGCGCATGTTTCCGGCAGAATATTCGATTGTCTAATGATTTCATAAGCACCTTGCTCATCACCGTCCAGAAACTTTGCGATAAAACCGGGAATATCAATCCCCGCCGGGCACGCCAACTGACAGGTCGGTTCCTGGCATTGCAGACAATTTTCGCTCAGCCGCTGGAGATTGACTTTGTCGCTCATGCGACCATATCTAAAAAACGGACCGTACACTTCGTTGTCACGCACCACGCAACCCGCCCGCTGCCCATCACGCATCAATTGGGTACAGGCACTGCATCCGACACAAACTTTGTTTTTATCCAGCTTGCCAGCGTTCAATAAATCCCTGGCGAAATCCGGATAGGCAAAAGCCATTCTGCCCGCCCCGACGATTTTTATTTTACCCTGTGCCACCGAAGCCGCCGCGACATTGCCCATTAATTGCCGCAGCCAACTGTAGCCTGTTCCCACCAGAGCGACTTCCGGAAACTCTTTTTGGATTTCCGCCGCGAGGTTAATTAACCGCTCCACACCTTTGAGCGGGTGTTCCGGCTCATTATAAGCTCCCTTGATGGCCTGATTAAAAGGCCTGCCCACATGCGGATTGTAATATGGATTAGCGATTGTGAAATTTATCAGCCGGATACCTTTTTCACTCAGTAATTTGAGAAACTTTTTCGGCTCGGTCAAATCCGGCTTGGTGTAATCCTTTTCATCAACACCCCAGCCATAAGGATAAGGAATCGCGTCATAAAAACCCAGTCGCAGACAAATAGCCAGTTTGTCGCCCAGAGCCTCTTTGATCTTATCGATGATTTCCAGAACAAAGCGGGTTCGGTTTTCGAAAGAGCCGCCGTATTTGCCCGGACGGTTTCGGCTTGCCAAAATTTCATTGACCAGATAGCCATGACAGGATTTGATGTCAACCGCGTCAAAGCCTGCTTCATAAGCCAGCCGGGCAGCCTTAACGCAAGCTAATTGTAAATTATCCAGATATTCATCCGTAACGATATAACTGTCATCAACTCTGCTGTTTTTTTCAGTGGTTGGCTTGGGCTCAGGTATCAGCGAATCGCGATAGGGGTCACGTTGCGGCACTAGAGGCCGGGCCTTGCCGTCGGGCTTACTGTATCTGCCCGAATGAGTCAGCTGAGCGACGATTACCGGCTCAAAATCTTCGCCCATACTTTGTTTAGCCGCCCGGCGCATCTGCCTTACCATTTCGGCAAACGCATCCTTACTGCCTTCGTGCAGCCATAACTGTCGCGGGTTGGCTCGTCCTTCGGGAGCGACAGCAATCGCCTCGGCCCAAAACAGTCCCGCACCGCCACCGGCAAAACGTTTATAACGCCGGTAAGTCAACGGCCCCGGACTGCCTAACTCATCACTGTCGGCACCTTCCATAGGATGAACCGCAAGCGAATTGGGAATGAGCAATTGCCCCGCCTGTACCGGATTGCCCAGGCAGGAAACATCTTCACTTACATCGATATGAACATTTTGCTCACGGCAATCAGATTGAAGCTCTTTGATTCCCGAAAGTCTGAATTTCCACGTTTTTTTTGCCTTTGAAACTGCCATTTAGAACCCTGCAAAAGAAACTGCTCGCAATTACCTTAAAACACATCCTCATTACATTCCCGATTTTATTTTAATCTTGCTCATAAGTCTTGGCATTACCGGCAATTCTGGATTTGCGTTTCCGGCAATTCATCTTGACTACTAATGTAATATCTGATAAAATGGGTAGTTATGACTGATATTTATTTTAAAAAAAATAAGAATGATTCTCAGGACAATCCCCTGCCAGACCATGGAGTATGGCTGGAAAGTCGCACCCAAAGACCGGTTTACAAAACGATCGGCCATCAGCACAACTGCCCCAGTATAATTTATGTTATTTCGGGTCAAGGACGTGTAATAATCAAGGATAACCAACATGATTTGCAGGCAAACAGCGTAATTTTTCTCAAAAAAAAGAAAATTCACCAGCTTGTCGACCAGCCGCGTAAAAGCATGACGATTTTTTCATTGTATTTCAGCCGCGAGGGTATGGATCAGGATATTCTTGATTTTTTGATGTCTGACAATAAACCGTTTGTTTTGCCGCTCTATTATGCGGAACAGGTCAAGCGAAATTTGAGACAAATACTTTATGAACAAAGTCATCACCCGCCCGGCTATAGGCTTGGCATACGCCAAGTAATGGCAAACAGTATTTTGCAGCTTTACCGGGCAAAACTGCAAAGCCAGCAGGAGACCGTTCCGTCCGAAACGGAAAGCCTGGAAAGAGTTCGATCAACTCTTGACTATATTAAAACATATTATCACGAACAGCACACCCTTTCCGAGGCCGCACGAATGGCTCATGTTTCCCAAAGGCAGTTTACAAACCTTTGTCGAAAAATCAACGGTAGCAGTTTCCTTCAGTTCATTAATTCATACAGATGTAGCCGGGCCAGAACCCTTCTGGAGGAAACCGATATGCCCGTCTCCGCAATTGCTTTTGAAATTGGCTTTGAGGAATTATCCTCTTTCTATCGTGCGTTCAAGAAGCATCAGAAGCAGCCCCCTCTAACATGTAGGAAAAATGATTTTGTAAAGTAGTTTTTAACACTACTCTGGAGATCAAAGTCAATCTTGTTTGCTAGTAAAATCCATACTTTACTCTGTCGCAAGTATAATCAAAGGCCGGGATTATTAATCCGGCAATAAAATAGATGAACATTATTAATTTTCTGCTATACTTTTGTAATGGAAAAACGAGATGCCCGAAAACTTAACCAGCAAGCTCAGTATGAACTGAGGCGAACCTGCATAAAGTTGCTCAAAGCCGGCAAAAAGCAAAGGGAAGTTGCGGCGATCCTTGAGATTGCTTACCAAACTGTCAATCAATGGTGGCAGCGATATTTGTCTGAGGGAATGGCTGGCTTAAAGCCCGGCCAACGAGGTCGCAGAAAAGGCGAAAACAGAACTTTGACTTTAGAGCAGGAAAAGGAGATTCAGGTTTTGATTCGGGACAAATATCCCGAACAGTTAAAACTGAAATTTGCTTTGTGGAATCGTCAGGCGGTAATGGATTTAATCGAACAGAAATTTTCGATTAAGTTGCCGATCCGCACTGCTGGCGAATATCTTAAGCGTTGGGGTTTTACACCTCAAAAACCGATTCGCAAAGCTTATGAGCAACAGCCCGAAAAGGTCCAGCAATGGCTGGGCGAGACCTATCCAGAGATCGAAAAGCGTGCTAAAAAGGAAGATGCTGAGATTCAATGGGCTGATGAAACCGGGCTTAACAGTGCTGACGCTCGTGGTCGGGGCTATGCTCCTAAAGGCCAAACCCCGACGGTTTACGGCCCAGCCCAGCGTTTTTCGGTAAGTATGATTTCATCGCTGACAAATAAAGGGCAATTGCGTTTTATGATTTATGAAGGCGGCTTGAAGGTGGATATATTTTTGACATTTTTGCGACGACTCATTAAGGATGCTAAACGAAAAGTATTTTTGATTGTCGATAATCTTAGAGTTCACCATGCCAAGAAGGTTCAACGGTGGGCAACTAAACATAAAAAGAAAATCGAGCTGTTCTTTCTGCCGCCTTACAGCCCGGAACATAACCCCGATGAATATGTCAACCAGGACATCAAACAACAACTCAAGAAGAAGCCCGCGCCAAGGTCACAAGAACAATTGCAGGATAATCTGAGTTCTTATATGCGGAGCCTGCAACGAAAGCCTAAGAAGGTAAAAAAGTTTTTCAATCACGAAAAAGTGCAATACGCAAAAGCGAGTTGATTCATATGTTTAATTGCCGGAGTAATAGTATGACTTCATTTGGTATACACTACATAGAAATTTCTGTCGAAAAAACCAGCTTACTTGATATGATGACTCCTCTGTTGTCGGTGACAGTAAAAAAAACGAGGTTCATATCATCGGGCAGCTTCAGTGAAATAATATCAGCGTCAATGTCGGCAGGTGTAGTCTTCCATTCCAGCTTGTTGATAGGTGCGGTTCCTGTTGTATAATGGAGATTCGCAGAAGTAAGCGGGACATCACCTATAACCTTTGCAGAAATTTTACCGTTAATCAACTTCGGCTCCATAATTACCGGCAACGGAATGCCATTTATTAAATACTGGTCAACAAAAAGTCCTATTTCCTGGGGCGACCAGCCAACGTCGTGGCCGTGGGTCATGTCGGTTGTAATGCGAAAATTGCAATCGCTTTTTACCAGTTGATAGGTTTTGGCGTAACTGTCGAGCGGGTAGAAAGCGTCATTCGTACCATTAACAAAAAACATCGGCATTGTCGCGGAGCCGATATACATCGAGGGATCCCATAATTTAACCCATTTGTCTTTTTGCTGAGGTGTCATTTTTTCAAATTCGTTCAGCCAGGCGCTGTTTTCCCACAGAAAACCACAACCATATACCGGTACGGCAGCACTGAAACGATTGTCCAGACCTGCTACAATACAGGTAAGATAACCGCCCCAACTGATACCAGTGACAGCGGTACGACTCGCGTCAACCTTCGGGAAGCTGCGTATCAGCGAATGAGCTAAAATGACATTAGCCACGGCATGATAAGGCCATTGGTCCTCTATGGGCTGGTCAATGACTCTGAACCTCATCTGACTGGTCTGGTCGGGGCCTCCGTCGGGGAGTTTTTTGCCCTCGGCACCAGCACCGGCAAGGTCCATAGCGATGGCTGCGTAGCCGCGTTGGGCCCATAATTCCGCCCACTGCTTAAAAGCTCGTCCGCCGCCGCCATGTACCAGTACGACCGCGGGAAAAGTTTTCCCTTCTGCGTTTTCGGGATTCAATGTGTCAGGGTCGGCATAGTAGGCGAAAATCCGAGTCTGCTTACCTTTATATTTTTCACCTTTGTAATAAAGTGACCACACTGGACTTTCTTTGTCAGACCATTGATATTGCGGCGGCAGACTCAAGGCCTTCAGATCCCAGGGCATGGCAGTGGGCAGGGATGCCGTCGGGGAAATTAAATCATCATTTTTTAAGGTTGCCTGAGAGCCGTTATTAGTGGCTAGAAAGAACAGAACGCATAGATACCATATTGCTTTCGGGCTTTTTTTAATCATGATATTGTCCTTATAGAAATTGTCTTCAGCAGCAGAATTTATGGAACTCGTCCAGCATTGCCATAAAATTATCGTATTTTGTGCCGACCGCGACGGAGTGGCTGGTGCCAAAAATATATTTAGGACGGTTGTGTAGCTTGCTCATTACGCGTTTTACATCATTTCTTACAGATTGCTCATCGCCGTCAATAAGATTTTCCACCTGCGTTCCGCCCCAAACAGCAAATTTGTCGCTGTATTTGTCATAAACTTCGAGAATATCCATGCCGGCAGAACCCTGGACGGACTGATAGCAATCAATACCGATCTCGGCCATTATATCCAGAAGTTTCCAGTTGTTGCCGCACATGTGCTTCATAACGCGCTGGCCCAGAGACTTGATGGAGCTTATGCGTTTTTTGTTGCCGGCAAAAAACACATCCTTAAACATCTCAGGGCTTATCATTGGTCCTTTATTATCTGAGTAGTCTGCGCCCCAGAGAACGCCGGCCTGATTTTCTCTTACATAGAATTTATCTTCCTCGCAGGCTTTTTGGACCATTGCGTCATAGACTCGCTGGACCTGTTCGGGCCGGGTGGCTAACTCAAGAAAACCTCTCTCGTAACCACCCACCAGATACCATCCCATTTCATCGGCACTGGGGCCGAGCACGAACCGGTCGCTGCCGAAAGCCGCCAGAAAAGCATCCACCACTTCAAAAATCGAATCATCAGGTTCTGACGGTTTTAATTGTTCGATAATTTTATCGGCATCAAATTCCATGGTCCACGTATTGGGATTTTCGATGACAGAAATATCTTTGGTCGCGGGCGAATAGCGATACACCTGGCCGTTTTTGTCTTTCCAGGTGGTTTCATCAATTTGCTCGGGCGGGTCGGGCTGATAATTTTTAGCGGGACATAGACCGGCAGCGCTACAACAAACCGGGATGATATCGATAAAGTCCAGTTTTTTATAAAGCTCTATGCCGTCTTCGATCCAGCTTTGTACTACTTCATCGCGACGGCTCTGCCAAAAAGCGATCTGGGATTTGGCTTTCGCACGCCAATATGTAGGACGGCCAAGCACTTTCTCGGCAATGTCCGAATCTATCGCAAAAAAACCGACAGGGGTTCTATCGGGAGCCTGCCCACTCAGAACGGCTTCGACTCTTGCTCTGCTATTCATTTTTACCTTTCAATTATAGTCCAAAACTACCATCTGATGGCAGCATAGCAATTCAATCTGGAAATTTATGTAGCCGTCTTTTTGATTATATTTTATTTCCTGATTCTGCGGTTGTAATTTTACACTCGATATTTTTTTTTTGGTTTTCAGATTTATATCAATATCATGCAAAGGATTGAGCTCTTCAATCACCTCAAAACCTTTGAATTGTGGGTTTGAGGTGCCGCCGTCGAGCAGCATAGGTCCCCCCCGATTGATAATATTAGCGTAAAGCAAATGCAATATCATACGACTATTTTCTTGTTGGTTCATCAGAGTCAATCGTGCGGTTGAAGGCAGATTGCTTTGGATACTTGTTGGGCCGAGTAATTGCCTGATTGCTTTTATGACATAATCCTTATATGCCACGGCCCCAACACTTCGATAAATACTGAACACGGGATGGGCTAGATACATTATATTGTTGTGAATTACACCGCAATCGTATTCACCGGCCCCGCCCTTATATGGAGTATGCTGATGGCTGCAAAATCTATCGAGACTGCGATTAAAATAGGGTTCAATTACTTTGCCGAGTGAATCACCTTTCGCTGCTTTAATATTCTGGCAATTCATATACATCACGACAGGGTCATCGATAAAATCCGACCGGAGATGTTGGGTAGGTAAAATATAATCAGGACAGTACTGGCTGGTGCCGTGGAAGGTCGCACCGATATCGAAAAGGAAATCGGTTCCGTTTGCGTTTAGTCCACTTTGGCCGGTCAACAGTAAATTACCCCCTCCGACGAGATACTTATCCAGTTTCGCCTTAAGCTTCTCATTGACCTGAATACTATCAGGTAAAATGATCACCTTATATTTGCCAAAATCCATAAGGCTGTCAATGACATCGAACAAAAAATGCCCTTCCAGCAAAATCCTTATCGCACCGATGTCCGGGTCTTCACAGGTCTGGTCGTAAGGAAAAGATTTTGCTGACAACAGACCAATTTCAGCAACATTTCTAACGTTATCGCAAAAAGATTCACATTGTTCAACATATTCAAAGGCCCGACCGATAAGGTTATAGGTGGTAGAATTCATTTGGCCAAGCGGATGCAACTGGTCCCCCACGCTGCATTTTGCGCCATAGGCCAGCATGGCAGCACATTCATATTTCAAGGCGTTAGGGTGTTTGTAGCCGCCGAATTCGCCCCAGGTTGTATGAAACTTCCCTGTCATTCCGAGAAAATCGTAAGGGAGATTTTTGCAGTATTTGGCGGAAAGCGGAAAATGGTCATATCCCCAGCCGCCGGTCGGCAGAGACTCCAGTTCCAGGTGGCTAAAGTGTTTTAAGACATCCCAGTTACCGTGCTGGATATTGCCAGAGTTATGAAAGACAGGCATATTGGGGTCAATCGACCGAACTGCTTCGGTTGTCATTTCATAATAACGATTAAGAGCATATTCGGCACTTTTTTTTCTATCTTGTTCATTTTCTGGGCTAATACCGTTTTGCTTCATCCAGTTTTTGCAATAATCACAAACACATTGGTCTTGATGAATAATATCGAGAAAAATACCGTTGCAATCGGGAAAAAGCCTTAGAACTTCCTCGATTTGCTCACAAAGATAATCCACATAAGGAGAATTGAAACACAATTTCTTATAAGCAGGCTTCGATGAAACAGATAACTGGCGTGATTTAAGGTCGGCAGATACTGTGACCCATTCTGGGTGTTCAGAACACACCGCTTCATCATAGCCAGCAGAAAGATAAACAGGCACGTTGACATCAATCTCTTTGCAGGCGTCAAACTGTTGACGGAGAAGGTCAAATTTCAGACCAGGATGTTTGGGGCAGACTTGAGAATCGTAATAAGCCCAGCCATGATGGCATTTGGCAAACATTGTAATTGAGTCAACATGGCCGGTTTTCAAAGCCTGCTGAAACTGCTTTTTGTCAAAGTTTTTTCCAATATTGTCGATCGCCTCAGAAGTATGAAAATCCAAATGGACCTGGCGAAACCTCAATCTGTACATGCAAACTCACCTTAAATATCTTATAAAAATTTACCGGTAAAAATATTGCCTGTATTTAGCAGGCGTTACCCCTAGTCTTTTTGTGAATGTTTTGGAAAAATGCGGCAAATCGCAAAATCCGGTCGCATAAGCTATTTCGCTCAGAGACTTATCAGAATCCATCAGCATTATCTGAGCCATCTCGACCCTTCTCTTCATAATGTACTGTGTGGGTCGCATTCCCATCACTTTCTGAAACCGGTCGGAAAAATACGTTGGATTCAAATAGATAATCTCAGCAAGTTCATCAATATGAATTGTGCGTTCGATATTTTTGTCAATGTATTCAAATATCTCAACAAATGCTTTGTCGAAATCCTCCAGATGACTGTCGGTTTCTTTCTGGGTACGCAATATAGGTGCAATCAGAAATTTGATTATGCCATCACTTTCAATACTATTTGCCAAGCACTCTTCATCTTTAATTTTGTAATCACTGTTGTATATTCTCTGGTAGTAATTTGCGTACATATCGTTCAAATCTATGATTCCACGATCGGGATTGAGGTCTATCAGCCTTTTGAACAACGCTAAATACATATCGTAATTTTCCAGCTTTATGTTGTAATCGTACGCATTCATTTTAAAAATTTCTATGCCGCTGGATATTTCAAAGAAAAAATGCAGAAAGAAGTGATTCATATAATCTTCGCATTCAATACTATGAAATGTAAACCTGGGTACCAGATGCAACGTGCCGGCGGAAAGCTCATGCGTCTTTCCATGGTGGGTCACATATCCCTGGCCGCCCGTGACAAGATATAACCTTGAAAAGGGACTGTTAAGATTTTTGAAATTCCACCAACTGCCGACTCGCGTAGCGTCAGCAGCAACTAATTCGGTTTTAACATTATTTAAAAACTGATTTATCAACCTCATTTCAAAGCCACCTTTCAACTTTTTTTCTAGCCATAATCCTACATTGTACTTTTATGGTAACCCCTTATCAAGGATGGCTGTTCTTCTGCAACCGTAAATCACCGTCTTTTATTCATAAATCTCCTGCCCATTACGTTAATCCCTTTCCTGAGCTGAGGTTAAGCCTCACTTCATCGCGAATTCTTTATAGTTTGCCAGAGTAAAAACTTTTGATTTTGCGGCCCACTCAACGTTTATTTCCGAGAAAAGCCTGCCTTCAAGATGGGCTTGTTCAAGGATATGGTCAAGATTCTTTATGATCGTCTTGACATCATCTCCTTGTTCAACATGGCTAATATACTGTTCGGGGATACCGACAGGTCGGCCACAAGACTCAAATGCGCCATTGACCGCAAGGGTAAAAGGTCGACACGTTTCGACAGTGGCAGCGTAATTTCCACCCTGCTCGAAACCATCCGCCAGTTTTTCAAGCATATAGATTCGCTGTTCATTATCATCTACAATTTCATCTGTTCGACCGTCATTAAATTTAATTTGGACATTATTGAAATTAACATATTCAATCTCAGCCTTTTCACATTTAATCGTTGTTATAGGGTCAATTTCGGCGCTTGAACATAACGAAGCATTGAAAAGCACTTCCGGGCCATCTTTAGTTATAATTCTAACACTGCTGGTGTCTTCACTTTCAATATCATGACCACGATACAATTCCGCTTCAACCGATAGCGGCTCGGCCATTACGCCGGGCTTCATGGAGGCAAGATACAGTTCATTACTTAGCATGTGGGCCAGAGGGTTATTGATTGTACCGTCCAATACCCAGGTGTCGTCAGCCTTGAGCTTGCCGGCCCATCCGCTTCGACTATAATATGAATCATATCTTGGCCAACCGGCCATTCCTTTCACCTGTATTACTTTTCCGAACTCTCCGCTCACAATACGTTCTTTGAGCTGAGTCATAATAGTTGTATACAGCGTCTGGAAGGCTACCGGTATTTTTTCTTGCCGTGCTGCTGAGCCAATTCAATAAGTTTGTCAAGCTCCTGTATGGTGGCGACGGGAGGTTTTTCGAGCCAAACATCAAAACCTACTTCCAGACATTTTTTCGTCAGACTAAAATGAGTCTGAATGGGAGTCGGCACAAATACCACATCCGCTTTACCGGCAACATTCTCCAGAAGCTGGTCAACACTGTCATAAACCGGAATATTCCGGTCCAGGCATGCGTCGCGACCAACACTTTGACGAGCGGGATTGCTGGAGACACCAACCAACTCGATCTTTTCCGGAATTTGCCAGATTCGTCTTATAAGCTCAAAGGCGTAACCGCCGGCTCCTATCATCGCTAATTTTACCATTACATCCTCTATATACTAAAATTCCATTTGCTGTTATCTACATCAATCGTTGTTTTTCGTTCTAAAGCTATCTGGGCACAATGGCAGGTGTGCGTGAGCATGAATGACTCATACATTCCAAGTGCTGTTTTTCTGTTATCCTGCAAACTCAGCAGAAAATCGCTAAATATTCTGGGTTTCGAGGACAGTTCGATATTTACCGGCTCTTTGCCATCGCTATGTAATTTACAAGTAAAGTCCGAGCCCCTAGCTTCGATAATACCTTTTGTGCCGACAATTCTTATCCAGTCATCGCCCCAGGTTTCAGCAGCTTCGGGCCTAAAAAGGTCGACGCTTATTGTTCCATGCCCACCGTTACTCATCTCGGCAATAATACCGCAATTATCATCACAGGCCTTCCTTTCTGGATGATTGGAATTGCCTCCTATCGCTGAAACAGAAGTAAATTCCAGGCCGGTGATGTAATTAATAAAATCGAACGCGTGAATACCTATCCAGCCGATGGTGCCGCCGTACTTTTTCATGTCGCCAAACCATTCGGGACGTGAACCCCATTTATAGCTTTTTCTGCCGTTGACCATCACGGCTTCGCCGATAGTGCCGATTTGATATACATTATGAGCGGCGACAAATTGAGGTTCCATACGCATTGAAAGCATGGCCGCGAGCTTTACTTTAGTTTCCTGAACAACTTCGAAAAGCTGCTGGAGTTTGTCTGGATTTAATGCCAGAGGTTTTTCGCAAATAAGGTGGCAGCCTGACCGGGCCGTCTGAATCGCGATATCCGCAATCAAATCCAGTCTTGTACTTATAACAGCGACATTGGGCTTGACCTTTTCCAGCATTTCACTGTAATTAGCAAATACAGCCTTATTTTGACAAATCGGATGGTTGCAGAATGCGCTAATGTCTTCCCCATCGTATGCAGGGGCAAGCGCACAAAGCTCCGCTTCCGACATATCCATCATATCATCAAACACAAAACCGGAATGACCAAAACCGCCTATGCTAACAACTTTTAATTTATCCACAAAACAAACCTTTTTACGCTAGCCGCCCAGATTTACTAATACATACAAAAATCCAATGATCGCAAAAGCTATGACGAAAGATACGGAAAATCCAACTATATCCTCACGGTCCCATTGGCAGAATTCCCATTTTGTGTTCGGGAACATCTTCAGGTGATCAAAGCGGTGAGGGTTATCATACGAAAGCTGCAATTGCTGCTGGTCCGCCGCCCTGTCGGCCTTTACTTTGGTTTTCATCTTGACAAAGAATCGGTCCAGGGCCTCTTTGTTATCTTCTTTAGAGAAATAACTTACCACGATCATTACCAAAAACGGAAGGATAATTCTGCTCAGCAGTCGCAGGGTCTCGTTCATCGCGTAAGACATTTTAGACAGGTCCGCTCCCAGCTTTTCGTACAGAATCAGAGTAATATTCAACATGCCCTGACCGCGAGCCTGGCCATTTTTATCGACCTGGATATCTTCGGTCCAGAAAATAGACTTTCGGGGCTGCTGATAGACTTTGGTAAATATCTGGCCGACCTCAATCGGTTCAGGCCTTTTGCCGGACGATTTGCCCTCCAGAGTAAGTTTGTCCCATTGAGTTATTTTTTCATCTCTGATTTGTACATCCATTTCACGGGCGGTATACTGCCTTTCAACCGGCTCAGGATCGGTCTGCCTGAGCAGATACGGACTTGTTCTTAAACCAGAATTGACCATAGGCAGGCCTACCGGCACCACAAAAAAAACCACTAAAGAAATGATTATCGAGGCCCAGGCGGATTTTTTTTATTCGCTCTGCGCCAAAGGACTCCGAACCAGAAAGGAGCAGCGAAAACAATCCCCATTTCCCAGCTTAATTTTATCTGCTGAAGAAGGCTTTGGAAGTTTAATGCCAGCAAAGCACCACCCAGAATTACTACAGAGCCAAATATTCTGCCCACAAAAACATAATGGCCTTCGGAGCGATTCGGCACAACCTGCCGATAAAAAATTATGCGTCAGCAATCCCGAAGCCGTAATCATGAGGGCATCAGCCGTTGACATCAAGGCAGCAAACCAGGCACGCGAGCATGAGTCCGACCAGACCAACTCCCAGTCCCACCCAGCAACTTATAAGATGTGTACCCCCAAACCAGATCAGGGTCACGGACGGAATCGCGAATAAAGCAGTATCGCGAATAATGCGACGATTCCCCATAAAAACCGTACAAAAAACGCTTGAGATATAAGCCTATCGTGAAAACCAGAACGAGCGGTATTTTTCATCCTTGGCAGAGGCATTGGCGGTTAGCTGATTAGGCTGGACCGCAACGTTAATCGTACACATTACCATGATAGCTAACAGATAATACCAGGTAAACTGTATGTTTGACGGCGAACCGAACACTTCGAAGAATGATTCGGGTAGTTTTATCATGCAGTATTTTCAAACGGTCCAAGCAAACCCGCTGCCGCCATACACCTGATTCGTTTTTTATGAGTACAAAAGGTATCAGAATAACCGAAAAGCAATATAATTGCCTATCCCCTGAATTGTAATCAGTCAGGTAAGCGGCCTCAAGACCACCCGCGACAGCATAAATCACAACCACAATGGAGATGATCAGAATCAGCATGGTTTTGCTGAGGTGGCTGAACACTTTGCCGGGCTTTTTCCTGACGCAAGGTTTTCCAAAACGGGATTTTTTGCTGTTCACTCAGAAGGGAATAGTCTTCCTGCTCAAGCTGTTCCAGTTCGACCGCCCGGGCATATTCCTGCTGCTGCTCTATTGTAAACTGGGTCTGCTCTTTGGGCGTCAGGGCCATGGTGGTTTTGCCAATCGCGTTAAAACCCACGGAAAGAAAAAGCATAAGCCCAAGCGACCAGATCAACGCGTAGGCTGCCGACATCGCCGCGGAACCGAACCTCTCCTGAAAAAAATCACCCAGCGTCAATAGTCGCATACGACGGTACCAGGGCGAAATTATCCAATAAATCGGTGTCGCAAAAATCATTAACAGCCCGGCTGAAATCCCCCCGGCACCATCCCGGAAAGTCGTGGTCGCGATAGCAACCGCGGAATCGGTACTGGTCGCCTGACCAAACGCCGCGAAAGTTTGAATCAGTTTTCCAAGACGCCGACCCGCCAGGAAGTAATCCTCCTGGTCCTTAATCCGAACCATCGACCGAAAGCCAATATATATGATACCAACAAAGTATGCCGCAATAACTATTATGTCCGCAATATCAAGTCCAAACATCCAAAATACCTTATTATATTTGCCGAGGTCGCTTGAAAAAATAATACCCTACCTAAATAGCTTATAAAAAGCATAACATCGCCAACATGAGCAGTCAACGATGTTATGCTGTTACTTAATCCAATCTACACTTGATACAACTTACTTCGCGACTTAGTATGCCTCAGACAACCACTCGCCAGAAAACACAACAAAGTCAGCCATATCAACAATACCATCCTGATTAAAATCACACATGCTTAAACCAACTTGCCACGCAAGCACAGGGTAACCTTCAAACTCCGGAGTAATTTGCGGCATCAGCCAGGGATTATTAAAATCAAAAGGCCAGCCGGCATCGGTGAAGGTTGATTTAGTTTTCATCTCCGCGGTAGTTTTACCTGTTGCCTCACCGCCGCCACTACCGACACCTACAGTCGTACCGCTTGTTTCGGTATCCCAAAAACATTCATAAATGCCACCTCTATAGCGAAGGCCGGCCACACCACCTACGGTCGCGTCACCTGTCACCGTACCGGTCGCATAGCAATTCTTGACTTTGGCAGGAGTATCGCCAGTTATAGCCACAACACCGCCAATCGTATTCAAACCGCTAACACTACCGGTTGCATAACAGTTTTCCACCAACTTATTTGTTTGGGCCACTAAACCGCCAGCACGCTGTCCGGTACCGCCATCGACATCACCAGTTGCGTAGCAATCACTAATATCACCCAGACCTGCAAGACCAACCAAACCGCCAACATATGAAATGCCGGTAGTTATGCCGGTATACTTTACATCGCCGGTCGCATAACAATTATCAATTGTGCTTCCGGTTGTGCTGGTGTATCCCAACTGGCCTACCAAGCCACCAATCCGAATACCAGTCGCGGTAACTTTACCGGTGGCATAGCAATCGCTGACCGTTCCGGAAAATTGAAGACCAATTAATCCACCGGCATACGCATCTGTCCCTATGGTCGCCTTAACTCGGCTAATTGCGTAACAATTTGTAATTGATTCGCGACTTTGGCCAATCAAACCACCCACCTGACTTTCTCCTGTTACGTCCGTCTCGGCCCAGCAGTCCGTTACGTTTGCACCTGTAGAAGCAACGCCAATTAAACCACCGACACATACAGTACCAACAACACTGTTATTAGGATCGCCAGGGGTATATGACAGATAGCAATTGAATATGCTACCAGTAGTGTTTCCTACAAGCGAACCGGCATTAGAATTGGCACTTACACTGGCACCTTCAATTCCGAGATTTTGCACAACCGCACTCGACGAAACCGTACCAAAAAGACCCGCCGCCCGGGCTTCAGTATCCGTAACCGAGAGATTCTTGATAACATAACCGGCACCATCAAAGGTTCCTTCAAACGCAGTACCGATAGGTTCACTTTCTTCGTCAAACATCAACGCGCCGATCGGTGCCTTGTCATAAGTTATACCCACAAGATCAATATCGTTAATCATGATATAGCTTGCATCGGGCTCGGCATCGATGGCATCAATATCCGCCACGGTTGACACTTGATAGGGAGCGCTAGATGAACCGTCGCCACCAGCAAAGCCGAAAACCAGCCCGCTCATTGTTAGCACTAAAACAAAACTCAATACATTTCTCATTGTTCCATCCTTTCCAAAAAATGGTTCCAAATACAACTCACCTTACTTCTATAAGGTTACGTCTCCAAAAACATTACTACAAATCCTATGCCGCCAAATTGCTATTGGGCCCAATTACAATATGATTGCATAATCATTGAAGCCATTCACTTACAAATCTTGTCAAATCGAGAATATCGACACTGCCGTCAACATTAAAATCTGCCTGATTCAACGGGAAAATATCATATACATCGATAACATCTTCTGACAGAGGGTCAATCTGAACACACCAAACTTCACCATTAGGCCAAGCCCATTTGATATTCCTTTTCTGCATAGCCTCTGTTCTTGACGGGTCAATCGGCTCAACAACTTCAATGTGCGGACCTCGCGTTATTTCGCCGTCAAGAGAAATGCCCCAAAGATTGATAACGGCATGAGTTTCCTGAGCGGCCAACTCGGTACCGGAACAAAACGTTCCCCAATACAGCGTGTTATCCTCATACCACATCCGCGGAAATGGCTGACCTGTAATCGGGATCATACCGACACTAACCGTACGATCGGCATATTTCAGCAGGAGCTGTTCGAAACCTGCACCAAGCGGACAAGACTCCACCGAAGCCGTACGGTTAGTGAGTTTAAACAGGTCTGAGACACTTTGCCAGGAGCCGGCAATTTGCGGCATAATTCTTACCACCAGAACATTACCGCCATTTTGATAACTATATGTTTCACCAACATATGGAGGATCTACTGACAATGTCAAAGCCACCGGACCGCCATTATAATTGGCGGGATGAGCTCTGACCTGGCCGTCCTCAACGGTTTGCCACTGTAGAAACGCCCAGTCGCCCTGCGGTTTCCATAAAGTCACGGGGTAACATTGCCACGACAGGCCCCAGGTAAGGTGTTCAATACCATCCATGATAGGATAATTAGACATTGAACCCAGACGAATATTGTCCTCTATATAGCCTGTCGCTACCGCCCCATCAAAACAGGCGACACTCATATTTGTCGCAACCGGACTGACCGGCGGTTGAATATCGGTCCAGCCTTTTTCATAATACAGGGCATGCATCAAATAGCTTTCGCGGTAAAAGTGGTTCAACGTCAAGGCCATAGAGTCTCGCCAGGGAACAACCGTATCGCGGTAGTTGATCCTGATACTTCTGCCGCTGAAAGCATAACTGCGTATCGCGGGCACACGCGGGCCCGTCCCGACACTATCTTCGATAAACAGAAGCTCTGCCATCAAGTCTTCGTATTCCGAGTATATCTGGCTCTGGCTGTCATCATTAGTGAACAATAGATATTCCGAAATAAAATCGACCGAGACGCCCGCGTAAGTATCGCTCAGATGCTCACCCCAGCCCCATTCGTTATCCCGCCAGTACTGAGCGGCTTCAAGCATCTTCAACTCAATATCGGCAACTTCAGGGCCTGTCATCGCGTACAATTCCTGGATGAGTTTTGTGCAAATCATCTGGCCCAGATACGCGTTTGGATAACGAACATTGTAAAGCATCGCCAGGTAATATAAATGACCGTAAAACTTATTAAGAACCTGGTCCAGCTTCGCTAAAGCATCCACACCCAACTCTGAAGCATAAGCATGACGCAGCAACAGCAATCCGCGGCAGACAAAGAATGACATGTTATAGTCCGCAATGCCGGGATCTTCGTAATAGGATTTGATCGCCCCATTAGAGTTTTGCATTTCATACAGCCCCTGAAGAACAGATTCAACTCTGGAATCATTCAGGATACCATATCGGCCCGCCAGCAGCAGGGTCGATGTCGTAAACCAACTTGAATGTTTGCGAGTGTCGCCAACAACCGTACTCCACAGACCCAGTTCCTCACTCCACAACAAATCGCCCTTCTCAAGAGCGCCCCAAAGGACGTATTCCATCTCCAGGGCGGGATAACCGGCAAAATCGCTCGACGGCGAGGACATATACCATACATCAGTGAAATCCCATCCTGCACCGGTAAAAGTTGACTCTGTTTTCATCTCAGCGTTTGTTTTGCCAGTGGCATCCCCCCCACCGCTGCCAACACCTACGCTTGTACCACTTGTTTCACTATCCCAAAAACAGGTATTGATCGCCCCTCGATAACGCCAGCCAACCACGGCACCGACATACGAAGCACCCGTTACCGTACCTGTCGCATAGCAGTTATTGACTTGCACATCACTGTCGCCGGTAATCCCCACCAAACCACCAACAATATTGGTACCGCTGACATTACCGGTCGCGTAGCAGTCTGTCACCAGCCCACTTGCCTGAGCCACTAAACCACCGGCACGGTCTCCGGTCCCGCTGTCAACATCACCAGTGGTATAGCATTCACTGATATTACCCACGGCGAGCCCCACCAACCCACCAACATATACAATGCCGACACTTGTA
>CAXXMR010000020.1:0-306024 GCA_963663805.2 Sedimentisphaerales bacterium | reverse complement strand
GCCCGCCCAGACACCATCTTCCGTTAGGCAATGAGCCTTCAGCTTGCCATCTGTAGTTGTCAGACCCCACGTCATCCGCACACCTGAATGGTTAAACTCACCACTGTTGTAGCCCATATCGTGTGAACCACACAAAATCGGCAGCAAACTGGTCGTATTGGGATTGTCCGGCAGTTTATAAACTACCAAAAACGTCAACGCCGAACTGTCAAAATCCGACGAAGACGCAACCGCCAAAGCCTTGCCACCAGCAAAATCAACCGCGTCATAGCCGTTGGCTACACCAGCCTCCAAAGCCGGGTTGTAGCTCGAATCCTTGGGCAACGCGTCATTACCCAAACCCGACTGGTCAGGCCAGGCCGTCACCACACCGCCGCTGCTGGTCACCACATCACCGGCCAGATGCAAAATTAAATCCTGAGTGACCGGCAAATCCGCCCAGCCCCTCCCTGCCAACAAGAGAACACTAATCAATAGAAATGTCTTCTTCATCATGTCTACTCCTTTCCAAAACTCCAGTAACAAAAAAAATTACAACTTTACGATTTCAACTCTTTAGTAGTACCCCGCAAAAACAAGCCCAAAGGACGGTAATAAAGAGAATCTACTTCCTCACCGTTAATCATATCCAGCAGCAGCCGGGCGATTATCCGACCATTCTCCACAAAAGACTGTGAACCAACACTGCTCAGATTTATCATCGAATAAGCACTGGGCTGACGATTACCCATGCCGATAACTGACATGTCTTCCGGAACCCGAATACCCGACTCGCGCAATTGAAACAAAACCTCGTAGGCCAGCAGGTCATCCTGGACAACCAACGCCGTCGGGCGAACCGAGCGACCCAGACAATAAGAAACTATTTCCCTGGTATACGTTTTGATATGCTTTTCATATTCCTTGCTGTACAAAACCGGCACCGGATACTCCAGACTCATACAATCAATTTTGTCACCCAGAGAATTATCCTTCATGGCATCCATATAACCCTGAACCTGAAACTTACGCCCCGAAGTACCCTGGGAACTGTAAGGCACATAAATAATCTCTTTGTGCCCCATATCAATAACAGCCTGTGTCGCCATAGATGACATCTCATGGTCATCAGGCAAAAACAGCAGCGACTTGACATCGGGGATAGGACGATCCATCACAATCAAAGGTATCTTGTATTTTGTCACCATCTCCTGATATATCTGTATATTCTCCGGCACACCCGACCAGAAAGACACAACCCCACTGACCCGACTATCAATAAAATAATTCAGACTGTCACGCTCACCATCAATATCAAAATTGTGCAAAGCCGACAACAAACCATAATCATTCTGAAAAACGTCATGAAGACCCTCCAGAAGCTGACCCTGAGTCTGCATTCGATAACCGCCCGCCATAAAACCTATCAGATGAGTCTTCTGATGACGCAAAACCGTCGCCGTCCGATTCGGACGATAGCCCATCTCATCAGCTATACGCCTCACATTCGCTACGGTTTCCGGGGCAAAACGATACTGCCCCGCCTTATCGCTCAAAACCAGAGAAACCGTAGAAGGAGAAACCTCCGCTCGCCGGGCAATATCTTTGAGAGTTACAATCATTTTCACCTGCCGCAATTTTTTTTGACATCATCAACATTACTTCTTTCGGCCAAAAACCGTGTTTTTGACTAGTAAAATCGATTTAACAGGTGCATTCTAACAATCCCGACCCCATAATGTCAATAGAAAAATCCCCCAACCCAAACCCTATTTCACGAAACTGTACTATATAGTACTTTTTTGAGAAAATTTGCCAAAAAAAGGTGATATAGTATAGTTCCACCTCGCCAAAAATCAAAAAAAACGCGAAAAAAGGCTCTATAACTAATATATTTATAAGATTTTCCCGTCAAAACAGGCTATAATGAGCCAAAAGTTAAAATAGCGAACAAACTTTAACTCCAGGTAATTAAAGATGTTGAGCTTGCCAGGTCGAGAAATAGTTTTGCTGACTGCGGTAATAATCTCCTATGCCGCAACGGTTTACCTGAGTTCCTACCAGCTCACCAAACCCCAAAAAAAAACGCCCCCGCCCTGCTCAGACACGTTCTAATCCTGCCAATCATCCTCGAAACCGCCCTGCTTACCTCACGCGGCCTGAGCATCAAAGCCTTTCCGCTGACCAGCCTGTTCGAGTCTATGCTCCTGCTAACCCTTGTATTCAACCTGAGTTACCTTATTCTGAGCTTCGCCGTCAAACAGATATGGTTCAGCTCGGCGATAACCTGGATTCTGCTGGGCATGATACTGCTGACGACTATTGTGGCCCGACCGGCCGCCCGACCGGCAGAAGAAGCCACCAGATTCTGGGCCCTGAGTCACGGTCTGGCCATGATTCTGGGGGCGGCGATGGTGGTGCTGGCAGCGGTTTCGGGCTTGCTCTATCTAATGGCCGGAAACCGGCTGAAAAAAAGGCAAATCACAAAGGTTGTGGGAGTTTTTCCCAGTTTACAAAGACTTCAAAGATGCAATTTATTCGCCCTGCGAGCGGCATTCGTTCTGGTGAGTCTGGGTCTGGCCAGCGGCATAAGCGGAGCGTTCATTTCATCAAAGACCCTGAACATACCTCTGCGTGAATTACTTTTCGATGCCAAAACAGTAGCTGTCGGCATTGTATGGATTTTATCAGCAGTCATTTTAGCGGCCCGACATCTGAAACTTATTCGCGAAAGACAAATCGCCTGGATTTCTCTGGTAAGTCTGTTTTTCATATTGTTCAGCTTCGTCGGCTCAGCGGTATTATGTAAGTCTTCTCACAATTTCCCGGACAATAGTAAACCAGTACAAATCGATACGCGGGAGTAAGATTTTATTTGATGAATATTTCTGTTACAGGCCTGAACCACAAAACCGCACCGGTCGCAATTCGCGAGCGGCTGGCCTTGTCCCCGGAGAGAACCACCGCTGCCCTGAGCGAACTTAAAAGCCTCTATTCCGACGCTGGTTTTGTGATGCTCTCTACCTGTAACCGCACTGAGATTTATTATTCTCAGGAACCGCAAAGCAACTTCGACCAGACAGAACTAATTCATTTTCTCTCGCGCTTTTGTGATATACAAATCAGCGAATTCGCTCGCTATATGTATTTTTATCAGGAGCAAAAAGCGGTCGAACACCTGCTCAAAGTCGCTGCCAGCCTCGACAGTATGGTCATCGGCGAAGGTCAGATTCTCGCTCAGGTAAAGGAAAGCTACGCTCTGGCCTCGAAGAGTAAATGCACCAATAAGGTACTCAATCGCCTTTTCCACTGTGCGTTCACGACGGGCAAGGAAATCTACACCGCGACCTCTATCGCTCAGCGGCGGGTCAGCATTGCCGGCGTTGCTATCGAACTGGCGTGTCAGCTCATCGAAAAAATTTCCCAGGCCAAAGTTGCCGTGATCGGAGCCGGCGATATGGGCGAACTGCTGATTCGCCATCTGCTCGACCTGAACAGCCGCGATATTACCGTCTACAATCGCACCTTCGAGCGGGCCGAGAAAATGGCAGGTAAATATCAAATCCAATCTCGCCGCTGGGACGAGCTTTCGAATACGATAGGGCAAAATGACATTATCATCGCCGCGGCGACAACCCAGAACTACCTGTTCGATAAATCTTTTCTTAAAAAACGTCAGGCAGGTCCGCTGCTGATTATTGATATTGCTGTACCGCGGAATTTTGACCCCGGCGTAAACGACCTGGACGATGTTTACCTTTACAGTGTCGATGATCTAGCCGCGGTTGTACAGCAAAACATCGCGATACGCGAAGAAGACCGGCGTGAAGCCCAGAAGATTATCGCGGATAACCTGGAAAGTTTTATGGATTGGTTCGGCATAATGGATGTCGGGCCGATGATTGGTAAACTGAGAGAAAAATTTCATGACATCAGCCGTGCCGAACTGCTCGAATTCCTGCATTCGGAGAAAGAACTCGATGCCGCTCAGCGACTAAAACTGGAAATGGCCTCCAACCGCATTGTCAACAAGCTGCTGCATCGCCTGATAAGCGGCATCTACCAAATGGCTAAAGAACAGGGGACAGATGAAGCGATAAAAACCGTGCAGGACATAATCCAGACCGATGACTGTCTGGCCAGGAAAAAAATCAATTCCATCAGCTCCCAGGCCGAGGTTGACAAACAACAAGAGCGGTCCTAACATGAGATAAGCACTGGGAAAAATTAATGCCTGAAAAGATAAACAAAAATTGCGTCTATCTGGTTGGAGCCGGGCCCGGCGATGTCGGCCTGATTACCGTTCGCGGTCGCGACCTGCTGGGCCGTGCCGATGTGATTATCTACGACAACTTGGCCTCAAGGGAGTTGTTAAATTACGCACAGGCCGATGCTGAAAAAATTTACGTCGGCAAAAAAGTCGGCAGCCACTCTCTGCCGCAAGACCAAATCAACCAACTGCTGATTGACAAGGCCCGAAACGCTCCGATAGTCGTCCGTCTCAAAGGCGGCGACCCTTATGTCTTTGGCCGTGGTGGTGAGGAGGCGGTGGCACTTTCAGATGCCGGTATTCGTTTTGAGGTCGTGCCCGGTGTAACAGCCGGTGTGGCAGTCCCGGCTTATGCGGGCATTCCGGTGACTCATCGCGATTTCGCCAGCGACCTGGCCTTCATTACCGGTCACGAAGACGCGTCGCGTACCGAAACTTCACAGATTGACTGGCCCAGTCTCGGTAAATGGCGCGGCACTCTGGCTTTTTATATGGGTGTCAAAAACCTGCCCTTCATAACCGAAAAACTCATCGCCCACGGCATGGCCCCTGAAACCCCCTCAGCAATTATTCATCAGGGCACCACCCCCGCCCAAAAAACCGTAACCGCAAACCTCACCCAGCTTCCCCAAGCGGCAAAAGACGCGAAAATCAAACCGCCGGCCCTGATTATCGTCGGCAACGTTGTCTCCCTGCGTGACAAATTGAAATGGTTCGAGAATCGTCCCTTGTTTGGCAAAAAGATCGTGGTAACCCGCGCCCGGGCTCAAGCCAGCGATTTAGTGGAACAACTCCATCAACTCGGTGCCGATGTGCTGGAATTTCCGACCATCCGCATTGAACCCCCAACTGAGATGGAACCTTTGTATCAGGCGGTCGAAAAACTCGCTCAATATGACTGGCTTATCTTCACCAGCGTCAACGGCGTAGACAGTTTTTTCAATGCTCTTGGGCAAAAGGGACGCGATGCCCGCGCTTTAGCAACCGTGAAAGTCGCCGCCATCGGTCCAGCCACCACCGGCCGCCTGGCAGAACACGGTATCAAGGCTGACCTGGTCCCGCCCCAATATATCGCTGAATCGATTGTCGAATCCTTAAAGACTGTCGACAACCTGACCGGCAAAAAAATTCTGCTGGCCCGTGCCGACATAGCTCGAACCGATTTACGCGACCAGTTACAAAACCTCGGCGCGGCAGTAAACGACATATCCGTTTATCGCACCGTACCAGACAATACCCCTAGCGACGAAATAGTCGAAGCTCTGCGAACTGACGAAATTGACTATATTACCTTCACCAGCAGTTCAACAGTAACCAACTTTGCGGACCAGATTGACATCAGACTGCTATCGGGCACAAAAACTAAAATCGCCAGTATCGGCCCGGTTACCTCGGCGACCGCCCACACACTTGGTCTGAAAGTTGACATCGAAGCCGAAGAATTCACCATCGACAAACTCATCGAAGCGATCTGCACTAATGAGGAGACCCCATGATAGGCATTTCCAAGCTGTACTGCGGCTCAGTTGAGGCATCGGACCCCTTGCGTTACGGCCGCAAAGCCAAAGACCTGCCCAGCCACCTCCTCCAGTTCTCCCACGATAAAAAGCCCATCGTCGTCTGGAACACCACCCGACGCTGCAACCTTTCCTGCGTGCATTGCTATTCCCAAAGCGCCGACCGCGACTATCCCGACGAACTCAGCACCGACGAAGGTTACGCCCTGCTCGAAGACCTCGCTGAGTTTGGCGCTCCGGTGGTACTTTTCAGCGGTGGTGAACCGCTTTTGCGTCATGACCTGTTCCAGTTGATAATACGCGCTACCAGTCTCAAAATGAGGGCCGTCATCAGCACCAACGGCACCTTAATCGACCAGTCCGCCGCTGAGCGATTTGCCCAACTGGGCCTGAGCTATGTCGGAGTAAGTCTCGACGGAATACGTAAAACCAACGATAAATTCCGCGGCAGAAAAGGTGCTTATAAGGCAGCCGTCCAAGCCATCCGTCACTGTCGGCAGGCCGGCGTAAAAGTTGGCCTGCGATTCACCATCAATAAACGCAATGTTGCCGATATCCCTCAGATTTTCGACCTGCTCGTCGAAGAAGACATCCCGCGGGTATGCTTTTATCATCTGGTCTATGCCGGACGGGGCTCCAATATCATGCAGGACGACCTCGAACGCGAACAGACTCGCCGCACAGTGGATTTAATCATCGACCACACCGCCCAACTTCACCGCCAAAACATGCCTAAAGAAGTCCTCACCGTCGATAATCACACCGATGGTCCTTACCTTTACCTGCGTCTGCTGCGTGAGGGTCAAACCGAACGCGCCGCGGAAGTAATGGAACTGCTGAAAATGAACGGCGGCAACAGTACCGGTATAGGCATCGGCTGCGTAAGCTGGGACGGACAGGTCCACCCCGACCAGTTCTGGCGGCATTACACCTTCGGCAATGTCAAGCAGCGTCCGTTTTCGCGAATCTGGACCGACACTGCCGACGAGCTAATGGCTAAACTTAAAGACCGCAAACCACATATCAAAGGCCGCTGTGCCCAATGCAAATTCCTCGATGTATGCAACGGCAATTTTCGCGTCCGAGCCGAAGCCGCTACCGACGACTTATGGAACCCTGACCCGGCCTGCTATCTGACCGACACCGAAATCGGCCTCAAAACCTGAAACGGAGCGAGTTTTGTATCAGTCCACTACAAATAATTATACCCCCTGCTCATCGCCTGGGAAGTGACCCGTACCTGTAACCTCAACTGCAAACATTGCCGGGCCGCCGCCAAAAATAAAAAATATCAAAACGAACTAACCACCGAACAATGCTTCCGCCTGCTGGACAATATAGCGTCGTTTTTCCAACCCATAATCATCCTCACCGGCGGCGAACCCATGCTCCGCCCGGACATCTACCAAATCGCCCGTCACGGTCACGAACTTGGTTTGAGAATGGTAATGGCCCCCTGCGGCATGTTAATCGACGAAACATCCGTCCGGCAAATCAAGAATGCCGGTATTCAGGCCATCAGTATATCACTTGACGGTGCCGACGCGAAATCACACGACGGCTTTCGCCAGGTTGAAGGCGCTTTCGATATCGCCCTGCAAGCCTGTCGAATCGCCCGCGAAAATAATTTGCCGTTCCAGATTAACACCACCATCACCAAACACAACCTCGACGAACTGCCCCGAATGATGGCCCTGGCTGAACAGCTCGGCGCGATTACCTTCAACCCGTTCCTGCTCGTGCCCACCGGACGCGGCCAAGAACTTGCCGACCAGGAAATCTCGCCGGAAGAATATGAAAACGTCCTGCAATGGCTCAGCAACCAACGCGGCCAAACTAAAATGCAGCTCCGCGTCACCTGCGCCCCCCACTACCAACGCATCATCCGCCAAAGCAAAACCATCGACAACAGCCCCCCCAAGGGACACCCACATCAAAATATCAGCGGCTGCATGGGCGGCAAAAGCTTCGCCTTCGTTTCCCACATTGGCAAAGTGCAGATTTGCGGATTCCTCGAAACCGCCGCCGGCGATGTTACCGCCAATGATTTCAACTTCAAAGACATCTGGGAAAACTCTGAATTCCTCCAACAAATCAGAGACGTCGATAGTTACGACGGCAAGTGCGGCCGATGCGAATATCATAACGTCTGCGGCGGCTGCCGAGCCCGTACCGCAGCGATACAGGGCAATCCCTTCGGCAGCGAGCCATATTGCGTCTATGAACCCAAATTAGCAAAATGAACCAACTGCAAGAAAAAATACTGAACATCATCCAGACCGATTTGCCAATTACGGAATATCCCTGGGCCGTTATCGCCCAACAGCTCCACATCAGCGAATCAGAAATCACCGCTGAAATCCAGTCGCTCAAAAACGTGAACATCATCCGCCGAATGGGTGCCATCTTCGATGCCGCCCGTCTGGGCTATTCCAGCACCCTGATAGCCTCACAAGTCCCTCACGATAAAATCGAGCAATTCGTCACCACCGTAAATCAACTGTCCGGCGTCTCCCACAATTACGGCCGTGACCATCTATATAATATCTGGTTCACCCTCACCGTTCCCCATGCCAACCATACCGAAAAAATCATCACAGAACTAAAAAATAAATACCAGCTACCCGCCATACATTCCCTGCCCGCCCTGAAACTCTATAAAATCAGAGTTGACTTTCAGTTTGGCCAAAATGCCCCTGCCCCTCGTAAAAACATCTCAACACCCGCGAATATCCCGCAGGCAGAACTGAACAACCAACAAAAAGAACTCGTTAAGCAGTTACAGGAAGACCTGCCCTTAACCAATCGCCCCTATGAGCAAATCGGCAAAAAAATCGGCTGGCCCGAAAAAAAAGTCATCGCACAAATCCTCAACTGGAAACAGGGCGGCCTTATCAGGCGTTTCGGAGCAAGTATCAAACATCACGAAGCAGGCTTCACCGCCAACGGCATGATAGTTTTCGAGATCGAATCCGACCGACTCGACCAGGCCGGCGAAACCCTAGCGAAATTCCACGAAGTAAGCCACTGCTACCACCGCCGCGCCGTTGCCGACTGGCCCTATAATATATTCGCCATGACCCATTGCCGCACCGCCGACGCACTCAACGCCGTTCGCGACAAAATGGTTGCCCAAATCCACCCCTGCCGCCATGATATGTTAGTAACAACCGCGGAATACAAAAAAACAAACGTCAAATATTTCGCCTAGCTCAACACGGAACCAATCATGACCAAACATTCAGAGCTGATTAGTCAGGCCCGAAAAATCATCCCCGGCGGCGTAAATTCACCCGTCAGAGCATTCACTTCGGTAGGCGGCGACCCGGTCTTTATGGATTCCGCCCGCGGCGCGTACCTGACTGACATCACCGGCAAACAATATATCGACTATGTCGGCTCCTGGGGCCCCTGCATTCTCGGCCACGCCCCCGAACCGGTTATCGAAGCGATAATCAAAGCTGCCCGCAAAGGCACCAGCTTCGGAACCGCCACCGCCGCCGAAATAGAAATGGCCCAAAAGGTCATCGACATGGTCCCCAGCATCGAAATGGTCCGCCTGGTCAATTCCGGCACCGAAGCAACCCTCAGTGCCCTGCGTCTGGCCCGCGCCTTCACCCGGCGTGACAAAATCATCAAGCTCGCCGGCTGCTATCACGGCCACGCCGACAGCTTTCTCGTACAGGCAGGCTCAGGGGCGACCACACTGGGTATACCCACCAGCCCCGGTGTAACCGACGCCAACGCCGCCGACACTCTGATAGCCGAAATCAACGACATCGAATCAGTCAAAGCACTTGTCGAACAATACCCCGACCAGATCGCCGCTCTCATTCTCGAACCCGTCGTCGGCAACGCTGGCCTTATCCCGCCCCGGCCCGGCTATCTCGAACAACTGCGTAAAATAACCCAAAACGCCGGCATACTCTTAATCTTCGACGAAGTAATGACCGGATTTCGACTCGCCCCCAGCGGCGCCCAGCAGCTTTACAACATCACCCCCGACCTGACAACTCTCGGCAAAATCATCGGCGGCGGCCTGCCCATCGGAGCCTTCGGCGGTCGAAAAGACATCATGGAAATGACTGCACCCGCCGGTCCGGTCTATCAAGCCGGCACATTATCAGGAAACCCCCTGGCCGTAGCCGCGGGCCTGACAACCCTGAACCTGCTCACAGATGAACTCTACCAAACCATCGAAGACCGCGCCGCCCAGCTCGAAACCGGAATAAAACAAATCCTCAATGAACTGTCCCTGCCTTGGCAATATCAGCGTATCGGCAGTATGGGCTGCCTTTTCTTCACCGACAAACCCGTCTGGAACTATCAGGACGCCAAAAGCTGCGACACCCAGGCCTTCGCCCGGTACTTCCACGCCATGCTCGAACAGGGCGTTTACCTGCCTCCTTCCCAGTTCGAGGCGAATTTCATCTCCGCCGCCCACAGCCAAACGAACGTTGAAAAAACTATCAACGCCGCCAGAAAATCCTTGAAGAAAATAACAGCTTGATATACCCTCAAGAGACCTCGGGCCACTAACGCCACTGCTTAACTCCAGTATTGTTTAGAATTTTAGATTTAGAGCTTAGAACTTTCAGTTTATCTGGCCATGGAGGCATATCATGAGAATCGGAACTGTCAAAGAAATCAAAAAGCATGAATACCGTGTCGGCCTAACCCCCTCATGTGCTAAAGCCTATACCGCCAAAGGCCATCAGGTATTAGTCGAGCAGAACGCCGGCCAGGAAGCGGGCTTCAAAGACGCCGAGTATATCGCCGCCGGTGCCGAAATAATCAGCGACCGCAAACAGGTCTTTGACGATTGCGAGATGATTATCAAAGTCAAAGAGCCCCAGGCCGAAGAATACGACCTCTTCCACGAAGACCAGATTCTCTATACTTACCTCCACCTCGCCGCCGACCCCGCCCAGGCTCAGGCTCTCATGCGTAAAAACATCAAAGCCGTAGCCTATGAAACCATCCAGCTGCCCGACGGCTCACTGCCCTGCCTCAAACCAATGAGCGAGATAGCAGGCCGACTCTCCGTACAGGAAGGCGCCAAATACCTCGAAAAACCGTTCGGCGGACGCGGCGTTTTGCTCGGCGGCGTGCCCGGCGTACCACGCGGCAACGTCGTTATCATCGGCGGAGGAGTAGTCGGAATCAACGCCTGCAAAATCGCTGTCGGAATCGGTGCCAACGTAACCGTACTGGACATCAGCCCCGCCCGCCTGGAATACTTCGACGACATCTTCGGCTCTCGCATCAACACCTTATACAGCACCGCCGCCAACATAGAATCAGCCATCAGCGATGCCGACATGGTCATCGGTGCCGTACTAATAACCGGTGCCAAAGCCCCCAGACTTATCCGCCGCGACCAACTTAAAACCATGAAACCAGGTGCCGTACTAGTCGATGTCGCCGTAGACCAGGGCGGCTGTTTCGAGACCACCAAACCCACCACCCACGACGACCCAATTTTCATGATTGACGAAATCGTCCACTATTGCGTTGCCAACATGCCCGGCGCCGTTGCCCTGACCTCCACCATCGCCCTGACCAGCACCACCCTCCGCTACGGCCTGGCAATCGCCGATAAAGGACTCGAACAAGCCTGCCGACAATCTGAACCAATCGCCCACGGCCTAAATATCTACAAAGGTAAATGCACCTACCCCAGCGTTGCCCAAAACCTCGCAATACCACACACACCAATCAACGAAATAATCACATAATTCCCAAATAAAATTCTGGCAAGACTATCATGGTGAACTTCCGCGTTAGTTGGCCTTTGCCCAGCACTTGCCGCCCCCTCCGATAGCGGCTACAATAAAATTGGAAAGGTTGGCGATATGCAAAAAACTCATAACCGGAAATGGTACAATATTTTTTTCGATGAATGGTATCTAAAATACTGGGTGCGGCCTATCACTCAGGAACGTACCGAGCGCGAAGTTGACGCGATCATTCGCTATCTCGGCCTGACGTGCAACAGTAGGATACTCGATTTATGCTGCGGTCAGGGGCGGCATTCTCTGGAGCTGGCTCGTCGCGGCTATAATGTTACCGGGTTCGACCTCAGCGAAACTCTGCTGGCGGCTTCACAAGAACAGGCCGACAAGGAAGGGCTGAAAGTTAATTTCGTGCGTGGTGATATGCGTGAGATACCTTTCGAGGACGAATTTGACGGAATTTTCAATTTTTATACAGCTTTTGGCTATTTCGAGAAGGATGAAGATAACGAAATGGTGCTTCGAGCGGCTTCTAAGGCCCTCAAGCCCAAGGGGAAATTCCTGCTGGACTATCCCTGCCTTGAAGGTCGTATGAGCGGCTGGCAGAAACAGGAATTTTTTGAATATGACGACGGCACCGTCATGCTCCACGAAATGATTCATAATGTCTTCGAGCAGACCATCGATAACCACGTACTCTACATCACCCAAGACAATCAGCGACACCGCACCGGCTTCACCCTGCGTCACTATTACGGTCGGGAACTCACCGCCTGCCTCGAACGCTCCGGCATGGAAGTTTTACAGACGTTCGGCGACACCGCAGGCACACCCCTGAACAACCGCCATATACGAGTGCTGGTGCTGGCCCAAAAAAGCTGAATATCCTTTTTTAATACGCCATACTGTCCTTTTAGCGTACTTTGGCAAAATAGTTGCCCCGGATGACTCTGGATGGTATAATTAAGCCGTTGGGAGAACAATCGTTTTCCGGGGTTACGGGGGCGAAAGGTTTCGACCGGACGAGTTGACGGTCCAGTCGCGTGTCCAGGATGTCAGTTGGCCTGGTTAATCATCTGGCAAAAAAACTTAAATGCCAACAATCAGTTGCGCATGGCAGCCTAATAACAGGCTCCCGTTTGTACCCTGACGCCCGCTAAGGGATACAAACGACGACAGTGGGCTGGCTTGAACCGGTTGTCTGGGACGGTTTGGGTGAGAAAATTCTCGGACTGGCTGACTACTGACCCTGTCGATTGGGGCCTTGGTCGGCGAGAATTAAATAATCGACTATGCACGTAGAAGCTGTACTTGAAACGTCACGGGACGCGGGTTCGATTCCCGCCGCCTCCAGTCTGTAAGTGCTTGTAAACAAAGAACTTGTTTTTTATTATATTTATTCTTATATTAATTGTTGATTTTTTCATCATGATTAAAACGGGGCCGGGGCAAATAAAATTGACATTTTTTTTATTTTTACAGCTATATCGGTCACATATATTTTGGCGCATAAAAAAACCCACCTCTGAGGCAGGATTTTCATCTTCAGGCTCTGACAAGCCCTTTAGTGAAGGAGTGAAGAAGTTAATAACAAGGTAAGATTCAAAAGCGGCGGGGGCAAATGAAATTGGGATTTTTATTGAAAAAATCAGAAAGAACCCGTAAATGTGCCGTTTTTGAGGCAGATACGCGTTAAAATTCCTTTACCCTTGGCAGGGTCGTACCAGTAATTGGACACCAGCGGATAATTCAGGTTCAGTTCTTTTGTATCGAATTTCGGCCCATAGCTGTACAGCACCCATCGTACCGGCGAACGGTCCGGGTCGTTCACCCACTTGCCCTCAAGCCCCGCTTGGCTGGGATAGCCACTAGGCACAAAAAGACTCGCTTCCTTACGTCCCATAAACTGGTTATTCTGATACAGCTCGCCCACGCAAGCATACTTGTAGGTGTTATCCTTGTTGAACCGGTCCTCAATACCGGCTGACATATTATTACCAGGTTTGGGCGGCGGCAGATAACCGCCTTCGACCAGTTCGGGCGGTAATTGATGGTCCTGCCAGCCCAAACTGCAATCCTTGCGGGTCGGCGGATGGCGGTCATGGTTGTCGTCGGTGTACATCTGCAAAACCAGCCCTAACTGGTTAAGCTCAGCATTGACCGCCACCACCTTCGCGCTCATACGCGCTTTGCCGATTGCCGGCAGCAGTATCGATACGAGCAAAGCTATTATCGCTACTACTACCAGCAATTCGACGAGCGTAAAACCTCGAAATTTAATTATATTCAGTCGCAATCCAAACCTTCCGTGCAGGTCAGCCAGCTTGAAGCCATCTGAGCCAGGTCGTACAGATTGACCTGATAGTCGCTATTGACATCCGCGGAATTATTGCCTCTCCGGGCGGCACGATGGGTAAGCACCTGGCCGTTACCATCATAGTTCATGACCAGCAGACGATAGCCTTTGGTGAGGTCTTGAGAAGGATAGGTAGGGGCCTTCTGGTCCATAATACCAATCACGTCAATCTTGCCTGTGGGGGCATTGTAACGGCTGAATCCTTCACCGCGGCAGAGGAAGACCGGGAAAGTCCGGCCGGTACCGTCAGCGATAGTAATAGTGGACTCCGGGCCGAAATTAGTCGGATTGGTAATCGTCACGCCTTCGATGCGAATCAATTGCATTTGATAAAATTCACAGCCTGATTCACGAGAATCATCGAAGATCGGAGTGTTTGTCGCATCGACTAAATCCTCCAGTGTAACGGACTCAGGCATGGGCAAACCAACCGCGGGTTTGACCAGGCGAACATCAAAATCGTAGGTGTCGATAGATTTATGGTTTTCATTTACATTTCGTTTACCGGCGTAGAAAAGGTGCTTGCCGGTTACGCGAACCAGGTCACCGGGATGGAAAATATAACCAGTGTTGGGGTCACGGTTGACGCGATACAACTCGTCTTTCCATTCCTGTTCGGTATAACCGGGATCGCCGCCGCCCAAATTGCCATAATTCTGGCCGATCCAAACCGCGGTCCCGGCATGGTCACCATCGACGCCTTGGATGAACATCTCCCACTCCCCCCCCATATTATAAGGTACCGCGTTAATATCCGAGGCTGGGTCCAGCCATTCTTCCGGACTGTTCAAAACAATACCCTCAATCACCACCGGGGCGGTTCCGCTATAGGCACTCGAACCATCGGCGTTGACCACCTGGAAATCCCAGTGGGTAACGGACACAGGGTCTATCGCGTAACTATTTGTTGTCATGGCAATTACAGTGATAACAGTCAAAATTCTTCTCAACACGGTTTTCTCCTTCTGGGTACGAATAACAACTTTACCTAGCGCATATAAATTTTAAATTCGTGCTATCTGCGCATAAGAATATCGAATACGTGCTACGCTGGCAAGATTAAATTTGACAAAAAATTAAAAATAATGGAAAAATGCCTAAGTCCTGATAATAGAATTGATTGGAAGCCCCGGAGAAGAGCATATGAGTGAAATTGAACGCATCGGAATATCGGTAGAGAAGGACCTGCTGGCCTCTTTCGACAAGCTAATCGAGAAGCGCGGCTACGCCAACCGTTCCGAAGCTATCCGCGACCTCATCCGCGACCAGCTCAGCAAGGACCACACTTCAGACAGAGACGCCCAGGCTGTCGCCGGCGTATTTATGGTTTACGACCATCACTCCACCAAACTGGCCCAGAAGCTCATCGACATCCAGCACAACCACCTCCTGCACGTCATCGCCTCCACCCATGTGCATCTGGACCATCATAATTGCCTCGAAGTCATCATCCTGCGTGGCAAAGTACGTGAAATCCAGCAGTTAGCGGACAACCTCGCCAGCCTCAAGGGCATCAAGCTCAGCAAAGTAAACATCATGCCCGGCCAGATGGACCATATCTAAACCGCCTAACCTAACAAGATTAACAAAACACCACGGCCTGATTTAACAGCTCTCGAACCCAAAATCCCGCTCCCAAAGATTGATTTTCGGCATTTATTCTGCTAATATAATATCAATTAACTAGTTACAGGATTTGAGCGATTGTAATATGAAACATTTGAAATGGCAATTCTGGTTTGGAGCGGCCCTGCTGGCGCTTTCAGGACTGATATACCTGCTGCATTACAGCCTCTTCCACGATACCCATCACATTTTCATCTTTCTCGTCGCCGACATCGCTTTTGTTCCCATCGAAGTGCTGCTGGTCACCCTGATTATCCATCAATTACTAACCCGCCGCGAAAAGAAAGCTATGCTCAGCAAACTAAACATGGTCATCGGCACCTTCTTCAGCGAGATCGGAACCGAACTGATGGGCCGACTGGCTAAATTCGATACGCAAAGTGATGAAATATGTCAGAAGTTCAGAGTAAATGACAAATGGTCTGACAGGGATTTCAGCCGCCTGCGCCAATATCTATCCCAACAGGGCCGCGAGATAAACAGCCGGGCAGGTCAGCTCGCCCCCCTGCGTGAACTGCTCGTCCAGGAACGTACCTTTCTGGTAACTCTGCTGGAAAACGGCAATCTGCTGGAGCATGAAACATTTACCGATTTACTCTGGGCGGTCTTCCACCTGGCCGAAGAATTCGACGCCCGGTCGCGACTAACAAACCTGCCGCCCGCCGATATGGAACATCTTTCCGGCGACATGCGTCGAGCCTATCGCCTGCTGCTCATCGAATGGCTGGCTTATATGCAGCACCTCAAAAAGAGCTACCCCTACCTTTTCTCACTGGCAATCCGTACCAACCCGCTGCGTGAGGACCGCTGTGCGATTATCGGAGAGCTTGCCGAAAAACCTATCGTTACTTCCGGCAAACCGCTCGAACTGGACCGGTCGGCACAACAAACGCAACACACTAAGACTAAAAACACACCCTGAAAAATAAAACCAAACATCACCGCATTTCGGTAACGCCCCGCCGCCGTACTTCCGCCACTGAAAAAATAAGCTGCTTCAACACGTGTTCACAAGGCCGCAACTGATTTTTCTGCTGACTTTTGAGTTGTTTTCCAAACATCCCGGCCCTATCATCTTGGGAAATAACATGGATAAGTTTATTGGAGAACAACATGACCGAAAAGACTTTTGAGCAAAAGGTTCAGGAAGTAATCGACGAAGTACGCCCCATGCTCCAGGCAGACGGCGGCGACTGTGAAATCGCAGGTTACGACGGCAAAAAAGTCCTAATCAGACTACAGGGCGCCTGCTCCGGATGTCCCGGTGCTGCTATGACGCTCAAGATGGGCATTGAAAAACGCCTCAAAGAACGCGTCCCCGAAGTCGAATGCGTCGTCCCTGCCTAAGCACCTTGACATATTTACAGCATTTATCTTTGCGCAAAAAAAGCCCCTGGGAGCTACTGTTTGCGGGTCTGTTCAATACCGCAAATAACTTGCTTTTCCCAGGGCTTGAGGCGCAAATTAAAATTGTAATCGCTTCTCAGCCTGCCTTGGGCAGGGCCGGAAGTTTCGGTACATCCAGATTCCGTTTGTCACTAACCTTCATATCGTCAGTCTTTTCGATACCGAACATGGCATCGGGAATTTCGGAATCAATCTTCAATATCTCAATGTGGTACATCAGCTTATCACTATCGCCACTATACATCCTGGCATCGTAAATCAACGGGTCTTGGGCGTCCATAATGTAGACAAAGCGTTTGCCGTCTTTGACATAGGTCATCTTCAGGCATTTTTCGCCCTGATACATGATGTTTTCCGGTTCGCCCACCTGCTTGCTGTCGGCGATCCATTTGCCGCTCAGCGAGACATTAGAAGTGAATAACTGGCCTAACTCGCCCAGAACAGCCATTTCCAAACCCGGCTGACCGCCCGGCATAAGGGTCAAATTATTCGATTTTTTGTTATAAGTACAGCGTACCGAGTCATTTCCGGTCATTACCAAACCATTATTGAACTCCAGACGGAAGTCGTGTGGCCTGCGCCACCACATCTCCACCGAGGCTCCACCGCTCTTGGCAGAACTACCGGGAGTACTCAGACGAAAATGAACACTGTTGAGGTTGCCCGTCTGCTCCATGGCAGTCGCCCAGGCGGTATGAGGATTAGTAACCTGCTGCGAAACAAAGGGGTTAAAACGCACGCCCACCGCGACGATAATCAACGCCGCCGCAGCCATGGCCGTCCGAATGAACCGACGATGCTTTATCGCCCGGAAATCAACCTTGACGGTACTACCCCACCAGGCAGGTTCCGGCAGAGCCGCCAGAAGCTCATCTCGCAATCTACCGTGGCCCTGTCCGTACTGCTCATAACAGGCCTGAAAATCTTTTTCTGTAATTGTCATCGTCACTTTTTGAGTTCTCCGCAGTACCTTGTCAGCCCCGCTCTCTCCGGTTTATGTACTGTTCTATCTTTTTCTTGCCCTTACCCATCAGTCGGTAAAACGCCGACCGCGAAACACCCAGAATCTCCAACGCAGCATCAATATCCTGGCCCTGAAGGTAATACACATGTAACGCAAGTCGTTCTTTTTCATCAAGTTGCGCCATGGCATCGTTCAGTTGTGCCAGCCTCGGATCCTGCTCATTCTCAGGACTGGGCTCCTGTTCCAGCATTTCCGAGCCGACCAGAACATGTCTGTCCCGGCCTTTGCTGCGGCGATGTTCCCGGCATACATTGCGAGCGATGGTAACTAACCACGCCGCAAATCGTTCGGGCTCTTTTAATTTGTCAAGTTTGGCGTAAGCTCTCAGAAAAACTTCCTGAGCCAAATCCTGAGCCGAGGCCAAATCCGTCGTGTTATCCCGGCAAATAACCCGAATCAAACGAGCGTATTTGTCATACAACTCTCCGAAGGCGACTTTATCGCCTTCCAGGACCTGAAGGACCAGTTGGGCATCGGTTCGACTCAAAAGCAACGTCTCCTGCACAGCCTCATGCTGTACTATAAGCCAGTAACCGGCCTTCAGTTACATATGGCCGGCAAGGGTTCTTTATCCCGATAAAAATCGGCAATATTAGGCGACAGCTATAGATAAAAATCACAATCTCATATATTACAACCATTTAGGAAAATGACAAGTTGTGTTTTTTTATGTTTTTAACGGTTGTAACGACGCTTCTTGACAGCAGCTCACGCATATAGCTATACTCTTGCGTCGGTTATACCGGATATTTCCCGGTAACCGACAGAAAGTAACTAACTTATTATATGGAGCGAAATTAGCCAAATATTGGATAATATTAGAGAAAACTTTACCGTCGGCGACGAGACCGCCCTGCTGGTCAACGTCATTTTGCCCAATGCGGACCTGGACGCACGGGAATCACTGGAAGAATTAAAGGGGTTGGCTGAAGCAGCCGGCGGCTGCGTGGTGGGCCATTTTACTCAAAAACGCAGGCGGATTCACCCCGCCTGCTACGTCGGCACCGGGGCAGCCGAGATGATTGCCCAACGCGCCCAGCAATATGAAGCCAAAACAGTTATTTTCGATAACGACCTTTCCCCGGCCCAGATTCGAGAGCTGGAAAAGATTATTCACCTGAAAATCCTCGACCGCAGTGAACTCATTCTGGACATCTTCGCTTCGCGGGCTCAGACCCATCAGGCCCGCCTCCAGGTCGAACTGGCCCAGTTGCAATACACCTACCCTCGCCTGGTACGCATGTGGAGCCACCTCGACACCATCGGCGGAGGCGGTATCGGCACCCGCGGACCCGGCGAAAAGCAGCTCGAAGTTGATAGACGACTCGTCCAAAAACGCCTTTCTCTACTCAAGACCCAACTGGACGACATCCATAAACGCAAGATTCGTCAGGTAAAAGCCCGCGGCGAACACTACAAAGTATCTCTGGTCGGCTATACCAATGCCGGCAAAAGCACTCTGATGAACCTACTGACCGGCTCGGAGACGTTCGTTAAGGACCAGGTATTCGCCACCCTCGACACAAAAACCTCTCGCTGGGAACTCGGCCAAAACCAGAAAGTCCTGCTCAGCGACACCGTTGGATTTATCAGAAACCTGCCTCATCATCTGGTAGCGTCTTTCAAGGCAACCCTGGAAGAAGCCATTCACGCGGATTTACTTTTGCATGTGGTGGACGTTTCTCACCCCCAGGCGGAATTGCAACTGCTCGCGGCTAAAAAAGTTTTGAAAGATATCAAAGCTGACAAAAACGATACTATCGTGATCTTCAATAAAATTGATAAAGTAGCCGACCAAAGTCATCTCAACACTCTCAAGGCCCTCCATCCGGACGCTCTTTGCGTTTCCGCGACCAATGGCACAAGCATCAGCGAATTAGTTCAGGCGGTGCTGGACCGTCTGACCGGGAAAAATATTCATTTGCGGGTGACCTGCGGTTTCGCGGACGGCAAAATCCATAATTTTCTGCGGGCGCACGGCACGATTCTTTCGGAAAAATATTCCGAATCCCATCTTATCATGGAAGCTCAGCTCGGCAGGAATCAATTGCCCCAGCTCAAAAGCCTGAACCCGGAAACCCTGTGTAGTTGTCGAGCGACCGTAGTACCGACTCATATCAGCAATATGAGTTATTTCTAAGCATTCACAGATAGTTTTCGCCCCTTTGGGGTTTATGTTGATTAGGCTCAGGTGCGTTTGAATTGTTTGCCTAATTCTGCCAGGCTCAGGCTTATGGTTGTGGGACGGCCCGTGGGGACAGTTGCCGGCACGCTCTACTTTTTCACGCTGGGCGAGCAGAGCCTGAATTTCGTCATCGTTAAGATGGTCACCGGCTTTGACGGCGGCTTTGCAGGCCATCATATCGAGCAGGTGGTGAATAAGCTGCTCGCGTGAGACCCTCCCGGCCTGCTCGACAAGGATATCGAGTAAGTCGGCAATAAATGTTCGCGGGCAGGCTTTGTTCAACAAAGCGGGAAAACCTTGTATAGCGATAGTACGCGGGCCGAACTGCTCGACAAAAACGCCGAGTTCCTCCAGGGTTTCGCGGTATTCCTCCATCGCGGCCATCTGGGACGGGCTGACATCGATGGTTTCAGGTATCAAGGCCCGCTGAGACGGTAGCGGTCCACTGTTATGCTGAGCGTAGAGCTGTTCGTAAATCACCCGTTCGTGGAGGGCGTGCTGGTCCACAATAATCATCCCTTCAGGACTTTCGACGGCGAGATAGCTGTTGTGAATCTGGATAAATCGTACCGGCGGACGAGCGGACGGTTGCGACGATGGGGACAGTCTTTCGTTTGCATCGTCGGCGGCCAGGGGGCGAACTTCAGGAGGAGCGGGGGCAGGTGAATCAGCACAAAAACGCTCGGTATCAGGAATCAGTCTCTGCTGTGGAAGTTGCCCGGCAGGTCTGGTCGAATGCTGTGCAGGTGCGGAACCTGAGGAACCGGGAGCGTTGGTCTTGAAAAAGTCCACCATGGCCTGCCGCACTCGCTGACGATGCTGTTCATCATCACGCAAATTATCATCAAGGCTGGGGGCAGCCTGGGCAGTGTCGTCGGCATCAGGTTTGGTACGCAGCGGCACGGAAAGGTCCGAACCCAGCAAACGGTCGCGAATCGCAGCGAGAACCTGAGAATGAACACTGTTGGAATTTACAAAACGAACCTCTATCTTGGTGGGATGAACGTTGACGTCTACCTCAGCGGGGTCTAGCTTGAGGAAAATGAAAACCACCGGCTGACGATTGATTTCCATCATACCGCGGTAACCTTCGCGGATAGCGTGACCGATAAATTTATCGCGAATGAAACGACCGTTCAGGAAAACATATTGCAGTTGTTTGGCAGCGCGAGACTGCTGAGGCGGGGCAATCAAGCCGCTAACCTCAACGCCGTGGTCACTGCGCTGGATGGGAATAAGATCCTGAGCAAGCTCGGCGGTAAAAAGGTCGGCAATCCTCTGGCGCAGCGACTGGTCGGCGGGCAGGTCGTGCAGGGTTCGACCGTTATGGTTCAGGGTGAGATGAGCGTGTGGATAGGCCAGAGCGATACGAATGAACTGCTCGGTGATATGGCCCATTTCGGTATTGCTGGTACGCAAAAATTTGCGACGAGCTGGAGTATTGTAAAACAGGTTGCGGATGCTCATCGTGGTTCCGACCGAGGCTGGCGCGGGAGTGACCGGTTCAAAATCACCGCCCTGAATCACCAGTCGGGCTCCTTCGATCTGGTCAGCGGGCCGACTGATTACCTCGACCTGGCTTATCGAAGCGATACTGGCCAGGGCCTCACCGCGAAAACCCAGAGTGTGGATGGCGGCAAGGTCATCTTCGTTGGCGATTTTACTGGTAGCGTGCGGCGTAAAGGCCAGGGCAATTTCCTCAGCGGTCATCCCACGGCCGTCATCAGCGATGCGAATGAGCTTCTTGCCACCATCCTCGATGTCGATAGTCACCCGACCGGCACCGGCATCGAGGCTGTTCTCTAGTAGTTCCTTGACAACCGACATGGGGCGCTCGACGACTTCGCCGGCGGCAATTTTATTTACAAGGTGCTGGGGCAGTACTTTAATCACAGACATAATAAGGCTTTACTCTTGCCCCCCTGCCGGTTCTTACTTACAATTGCGGGTATTATAGGTGAGATGGTAGCTGAGGTCAAATTCGGGTTTTTGTAATGTTAAAATGTATAAGCTGCAGAAAGTTGGGGGCAGGCGACGCGGAGGTTCTGCCGCTGGAAAAGGCGGTTTCTGACGGCTTTAATGCGGTAGAATGGGCCCTGAACGACAAGGATTTGCATAACGAACATCGGCAGCAGCATAATCTGGACCGCCTGGCGGCACATGGCGTCAAGGTCGCAGCCCTGACCAGTTGCCAATATGATATTTTCGACCTGGCATCCGGCCAGAAAAACGCTATCACCCATTTCGAGGAAATGATTAAGTTTTCAGCGGAGCATAATCATCGGGCCATGGTAATCATCCCGGCTCATGTGAATGAACCGGTTGGTCAGCCGTTGCGAGACTGCTATGAAGATATATTCAACAGGCTATACGACTATCTGGAACAACTCAAGGTCCAGGCGGAAAAAGAATCGGTTATGCTGACGCTGGAAAATCCAGGTTCGGGACTGGCGGTCTCACCGCTGGAGCTGCGTGAACTTGTGGACAATCTCCAAAGTGCCTGGGCGGGGATTTGTCTTAACTGTGAATATACCGTCGGTCTGGGACAGCCAAAGCACTGGCTAACAATGCTGGGGGACCGGGTCCGGGCGTTGAGAATCGGTTCTCAGGATGAGGATGAGTTACTTGAAACTTATAAATATATTACCGAGGGACTGGTAATTCACGACCGGGTCTGGTAGATAATAATTTCATATTTTCCAAAAGAGATTTTTATGAATAAGGTAAAACTGGGTGTAATTGGGGCTGGCTCGATGGGGCGGGAACATCTAAAGCATATAGCTAAAAATGACAAGTTCATCCTGGCCGGCGTTTGCGATGCGAATACCGATAATGCCCGTAAAACCGCTCATGAATATGCCAGTGCGTTTTTCGGTACTCTGGAAGACATGATTAAGGCCGGTAATATCGACGCCTTATTAATCGCTACGCCGCATTTTTCGCATACGCAAATCGGGGTCGCGGCATTGGAGGCCGGGCTGCATGTGCTGGTGGAAAAACCTATTTCGGTACATAAGGCCGATTGTGAGAAGTTAATCGCCGCTCATAAAAACAGGGACCAGATTTTCGCGGCCATGTTCAACCAGCGAACCGATCCCAAATATCGTCGATTGAAAAATCTTATCGACCGCGGCGAGCTGGGTGAAATTCAGCGGGTCAACTGGATTATTACCAACTGGTTCCGCACCGAAACATATTATCGTTCGGGCTCCTGGCGGGCAACATGGCAAGGTGAAGGCGGCGGAGTATTACTGAACCAGTGCCCGCATCAGTTGGACCTGCTGCAATGGCTTTGCGGGATGCCGACGAAGGTACGAGCATTTTGTCACCTGGGCAAGTATCATAATATCGAGGTTGAGGATGAAGTTACGGCATATCTGGAATACGCTAACGGAGCCAGCGGGGTATTCATTTCCTCAACCGGCGAAGCGCCCGGTACGAACCGGCTGGAAATCACCGCGGACCGGGGCAAGGTCGTCATCGAAAACGATAAAGTAAGCTTCAGCCGCACTGAAGTAAGCGTGAAAGAATTTCGCAAGAATTCTACGGATATGTGGGGCAAACCCGACATCTGGCAGGCGGAAATACCAACCGAAGGCAATGGCGGTCAACATGCGGAGATACTGGATAATTTCGCGGACGCTATCCTCAAGGGCAAACCACTTATCGCACCGGCCGCAGAAGGCCTCAACTCGGTGGAACTGGCCAACGCCATGCTGTATTCGTCATTAACCGATAAAACCGTTGAGCTGCCGCTGGACGGAAAGGCGTATGAAAATAAACTTCATAAACTTATATCAGCAGGCAAAAGGAAATAAAGGAATTTCATTATGAAGATTAGTCAGGTTGGAGCACAATTATATACATTACGCAACTTTTTACAACTGCCGGCGGATATGGTCAAAAGTCTGCGGCAGGTTCGCGAGATAGGATACGAAGCCGTGCAGCTTTCGGGAATGGGGCCGATTGATGAGGCAGAACTATTGAAGATGCTGGATGGCGAAGGCCTGGCGTGCGCCGCCACCCATGAAGACTCCATCACCATTCTTGACAACACCGAAAAAGTCATCGACCATCTGGCAAAACTCAACTGTAAATATACAGCCTATCCATTTCCGTCCGGCATTGATTTCAAGAGCAAAGCCGACGTCCTGGAACTTGCCAAAAAGCTCAATGCCGCCGGCGCAAAAATGCACCAGGCCGGCCAGGTTCTAACCTATCATAATCACAGCCATGAATTCAAACGCTTCGAGGGACAGACAATCCTGGAGATTATCTACGAAAACACCGAGCCGCAAAATCTACAGGCTGAACCGGACACCTACTGGGTCCAGCACGGCGGCGGAAATCCGGTAGCGTGGATAAATAAAATGACAAACCGCTGCCCCCTGCTGCACCTGAAAGACTATCGCATAATCGAAACCAACACCCCCACCTATGCCGAAATCGGCAACGGCAATCTCGACTGGCCTGCCATAATCGCTGCCGCTGACAAGGCCGGCTGCCTGTGGTATTTCGTCGAACAGGACACCTGCCCCGGCGACCCCTTCGACTCGCTCCAACAAAGCTTTGACTATATCAAGGAAAATTTGTGCGAATAAACCCGAACCGACTGATTAGAAAATCAGCATGGAGCGATTCATACCCGTTTGCAGCTTCTGGGCCTGCATTACCGCACACGGAAATTCAAAAGCGTCCAGACTCTTACGCAGTACCTGAACATTATCCTGCGCCACCAGCACCAGTCCCGGCTCAAGTGAAATATCAACTCGCAGTTGACGACACTGACCAGCGATCATGTTGATATTGTTCTTGAGCCACTTCCGCCCCGCCAGGGCATCCATAACCATTTCACTGCTGCCGCTTATCCGACCAGCCAATATATGTATCCGCCCCGCTGCGTCCAGCAGAAACCGGATAGACTTATCATTAATCTCCGGCATCCGCACCGGCAAAGCCACCGCCGAAGCCACACTATGCAGCCAGACCGGCAAAGCCAACTGTAAAAGGTCCGCCAGCTCAGCGTCAGAGCCGGGGAAACGCACTACTTCTATCGGACACATCACCGGCACGCTTCCCAGACCCTGCTCAGACCCGCTTACTTTCCCACCAGCTTCGCCTCGAGCCTCATACTGCAATTCCATCGCGGCCCTTTCTTTATCAGTTGCCGTTTCTAACGGTTCTTCTTCCCAATCCCCACCCGAAGCCTCACACTCATCAGGCTGGTCGTATTCCAGCAGCTCATCAAAAATGTTCGGCATCGAAATTACTTCTGTTTCGCCTTCAATCCCCGTTGCGGGCTCATCGACCGGTTTAATTTCAGCTACATTCGCGTCAGTCTCAGAGGAGGAAAAATCGGTGATATGGTCGGCTGGGGGGTTTTCTCCGGAAATTTCTTCTGGTTGTTCCGTGACACTGCCTCCCGGTCTCTCAGACTCGCCTCCCGCCAGAAAACCGACCATTCCACCGATCACTTCATCACTGTCGGCATTATCAATGGTGAGCATTTCACGCAAAGGCTCATGCTGATAATTCAATTGCGAATCTTCAACACGTTCGACATCAATATCCAAAAATTCATTTACCGTACGATTAAGCCGGTCATAAACCTCGCCCGCCCGATGCACCTCATCCGGCCCATGCACTACATAAACAGCTATCTCGGTCAGAACCCCCACCTCGGTCACCAGCCACTTGATTTCCTGATAGCCCGCGATTACGTCTTCCGGCTCACAGCCGCAAAAAACCACCGCCCGCCGGCAATGTTCCAGCATTTCCCCTAAAGAATCCCGATATTCCCGCCCCATATAAATCAGCATTTTTTCACAATGGCCCGGCAGGGACTCCAGACATTCATTCAGAGTATCACAAACCGTCCCCTCGCCAGCCTTGACAAACATCCGCAGCATATTGCCCGCCAGACTAAGCAGTGTACCCGAACCATCGCCGACAACGCCGCGGGCATATTTCTGAATCGCCCGCAAAGGCTCAGCCAGATGGCCCGCCAAAAGCATTTGGGCATGTGACAGCTTCAAACTGTTATCTAAGGAAATTTCCTGTTCATCTTCTTTGACTACAACCGGCCCACGCCGCTGAGGACGCTGCCTGTCACCTTCGGACAACTGCGAAAGAAAAAGATGGGAAATAGACTCTATTCCGCGGGAGCGTGGTTCGTCCGGCAATACACTCATCGCTAACCTTTACTTCAGGCACGGGGGCAAACAGCCCGCCAGGTTATATCACAAGCCGAACTGCACAGGCCCGCTTGCTAACATCATAAGGTGGGGGTTTTCTGCTTACCCGACGTATTACTGAACAACCAGCAACGAATTCAAATCACCAAAGGGATTAACCTCGGTCTGCTCGTTATACGGATCCTGATGCCACTGGCCATCCACTACATAGCGATAGCGATACGTGCCGCAATCCAGAGGCATCTCCGTTTCCCAGCGCCCCTGCTCGCTGATACGCGACAGTTGAGTCTGTTCGGGCTGCCAATTGTTGAAATCGCCAGCAATTTGAACCGTCTGGGCCTTGGGATAAAGGCTGGCAAATTTAACCTTGCCCTGATTACACTGCACGCCATAGAAACTGTCAATCTTAGCCTGCAAGTCCTTCTGGGCATTTTCGAGTTTAACAACCTTGGGCTGTTCCCCACCGATTTCCTTGGCTTCGCTGAGCAACTGGTCAGCCGATTTGCTGATGGCCCGCAAACGGTCCTCAACACTGACAACCTGCTCGCGATGAACGGCCTTTTCACTAGCCGCCAGAGAATTCGTGATTTCCTGAGCCAAAGCCGCAAAATCACGCATACCTTTACTGGCAGGGTCATATTCTGTTATGGGCTGACCAAAACTGGCCGCTTCTTTCAATTTCGTATTGAAATTAACCACCGTCTCAAACAACTCAGCCTTATAATTCTTTTTCAGTTCGCTAAGAACCTCGCGGGCCAGCTTGGTACGAACATCGTACATACTGGCTATCACCCGGAACATTATGTCCTGATTGCACTGCTGTTTGAGTACATTCAGCGTCTCAAGCTGACGCGAAAGGCCATGCAGAGCGAAATAACCGGTTTCGACCGGTATCACCACCTCGTCTGCCGCCCGCAAAGCGTTAAATGTCAGTAAACCAATACTGGGAGGGCAGTCCACGATAACATAATCATAGCCCTGGCCATAATCTGCCAAAACACCTTTAAGACAGTCTTCCCGACGGTCCTTCCCCGAAAGCTGCTGTTCCAGAGCCGCCAGTTCGATACCCGAAGGAGCCAAATCAAAATCCTGAGCTATCTGCCAGACAACATCCTTGAGAGCAAGTTTACTATTCGAGTGACGAGCGATGAGTACATCATAAATACTGCGCTCAATCTGGTCTTCCGGCACCGCCAAACCCACCGCGCAGTGACTTTGGGGGTCCATATCCACCAGCAAAGTATTGTGGCCTTCAACTGCCAGAGCGGCAGATAGATTGATGCTCACCGTAGTCTTGCCGCAACCGCCTTTTTGATTTATTACCGCGATACAACGCATGGTTCACCTCGTCCATTAACGATCGCACTCATGTTCGATGCCCAGACCGATTATGGCTTTCAAAACCAACACGGCCCGCTGATTCATCCGTGAACCAGCTAGCTTCTCGGCTTGGGCGTCATCCGCCGGCCGATGAATCCTACCCTCACTCGTACGACTACCATGTTCTTCGACAAAAGAACTCTCAAAACTTTACACTTTTATCGGACTTCAGGCAAATTTATCGGTCCTTTCAATACTGCTAGACCACTATCCAGACTAAAATCAACCGGACCTGTCATTTGGAACCGAACAAGCACAACTGCAACTGCATTAAAAACAATGACTTACAAAAACTGCCCACAAGGGCTTCAGATAGTCTATTATGGAAGTTTTAAGGCTCTTGTCAATACTGGAAAATCAGACGGGCATAAAGATGTAACACCCTAACCTGTAAAACACTTATCGTTTCTCGATTCAGGATGGGCCTGCCAGAATCCGGGCGGCATTTCAAAGACCGCCCAACTCCGGCAAATCTGGTATCTCCAGCAGTGAATCCAGCACCGTCACCCCGCACCCCTCCAGCCGCTCACGGGACTGATGACCACTGACCGTCAGCAAACAATCAACCCCCAACGCCTGAGCAACCTCAAAATCATGAATGGTATCACCAACTATCAGAAGATCATCGGGAGAATATTCGATTTTGTCCAGCATAACCCGCGCCAAATCAATCTTGCACGCGGCACAATAATCATCGAGCCCAAAAACGTGCTCAAACCAACCAGCCAACCCGAAGTATTCCACAATTTCCCCAAGCCCCTTCTGATGATACGCCGAAAGTATCGAACTGCCCACCCCCATATTCCGCAACCACCCAAGAACCTCAACCGCCCCGCACCGCAGCGAGCAACCATAACGCTCTCGGTCATAAGCGGTTATATATTCATCCGCGACATCCTTATAGGATTCACGTCCAAAATCAAAACCAACCTTCTCATAATACCCCTGAACCGGAAACCCAAACTCCCGCTGATAACTATCCAAGTCAACCGCCGGCAGACCGCGTTTAGCCAAAAGCGAATTGAGTATCCCCACACACACCGCTGCGTCATCGAGCAGAGTGCCGTTCCAGTCCCAGATTACATGTCGATATTTTTTCAGCAAACCCTGCCGCCATCTTCAGCACTCCAACCCGAAATGCTTAAGCGCCTTTACAACCTCGTCTCGCCTACCCAGAGATACCCCCTCAACCTCGTTCCCTTTATAAGCAATCCTACCCGGTTCAGGGACAACTTGCAATATCGCATCCAAATCCTCAAACGTCGCACAGGTAACCTGCATCAACCGGCCCGCCTGATAAATCTTCTGGAATATCTCAGGCCAGTGCCCCGCCGTCTTCTGGCCGCTGCCCGGCACCCATTGCACCCCCTTCAGATCCGGGATACCCAACAAACTGTCCAGATGCCCAATCATACCCGGCCCATCCAGATGGAAAAACGGATTCCCCAGTTTCTTGCAGGTAGCCTTCAGTTCCGGCAGAGAAAACTCATCGAACATGCCCGGCCCAATCATGTACGCGAAATCACACTGGAGCATATAATAAGGTTCATCGCTTAAAAGATTAGCCCAGGCAGAATAACCCGGATTAACCGGCTGGAGTATCTCATTTATCTCCGCGTAATAGCGATGCCATAGCTCATGTGCCTCCCAGACCAGCCGCTTGACCTCCTCAGGCTTATCAATGAGGTCCATCAGCAGTTTTTCCGAAGGTCTGAAAGTCGATAATACATCCAGATTCCCGCCCAAATCCGGCATAGATACCTGAACCTGACCATCCCAGCGTTCCACCGCGGCCCGGCAAAGGTCTTTGATGCGATTGAACCACACATTCTCCGGATCATACTCAAAATGAATATCCTCGATTTCCTGCTCTTTCGCCGGATGAAACCAAACCAGCCCCGTAGAATTATCCAGTCGACCACCCATAAACGCCGCCATCAAACCCGGCCCATACTCCACCATCGTAAAACGTGGAAACGCGTCACCCAGATAAACTTTACCCGATAGATACTTATCCCACCGTTCGACAACCGCCTCAGCCGGAATATCCAGCCGATGAACATTATCCATCGCCAGCAGCGGAATATCATCACCACCACCATCTTCTTCCGGTGCCAGCTCGATCGGTATAACTGGCCGACCGAGCGTCCCAGCCCAGAATTTCCCGTAAGTTTCCTTAACCGTCGCCCAACGTTCCGGCCCAAAATCTATCGCCACAACCTAATCTCCTCAGTATGGAGTTCGCCGAATGTATACTGGCCAATCTAATCTGCGGGCATTATAATTCTCAAAAGACAACATACAAACATTTTCAGTGAAAGTATCACATAATAAGACTCAATATCACAAATTATCGAGTATAAAGGCGTTCAAACATGGCATATACAGATTTAAGAGATTTTCTGGCTGACCTGGAACAGCGAAATGACCTGGTACGCATCCCGGTCGAGGTCGATCCTGAGCTGGAAATCACCGAAATCGTCGATCGCGTCATGAAAAGTCCCCACGGCGGCAAGGCCCTGCTCTTCGAAAAGGTAAAAGGCTCCAGACTCCCCCTGCTCATCAACGCCCTCGGCAGTAAAACCCGAATGTGCCGCGCCCTCAGAGTAAACGACTTCACCCAAATCGCCGACCGTATCAGAAACCTCCTCCAGACCGAAGTACCCGACACCCTGATGGGCAAAATCCGTAAACTGCCCGAACTAGCCTCGCTGGCCTCCCTGGCCCCCAAAACCATCAAAAAAGCACCCTGCCAGGAAATCATCCTCCGCGATAAAGAGGCCGACCTAGACCTGCTGCCCATACTCAAATGCTGGCCCGAAGACGGCGGAAGATACTTTACCTTCGCCGGTATCTATAGCCAAGACATCCACACCGGCAAACGCAATGTCGGCATGTACCGCATGCAGAAACTTGATAAACACACCTGCGCCGCTCATTGGCAAATTCACCATGACGGAGCCGAACATTTCCGCGGTTACGAAAAAAAGGGACAACTAATGCCCGTCGCCCTCGTCATGGGCGGCGACCCAGCCCTCAGCTATGCGGCATCCGCACCCCTGCCGCCCGGCATGGACGAACTGCTCTTTGCCGGTTTCCTGCGTCAAAAAGCCGTCGAAACCGTTAAATGCGTCAGTATCGACCTTGAAGTACCCGCCCATGCCGAAATCGTTGTCGAAGGCACCGTTGACCCCACCGACCTAGTACCCGAAGGCCCCTTCGGCGACCACACCGGCTACTACACCATGCCCGAACCATACCCACGCTTCACCGTCTCTGCCATCACCATGAGACACAACGCAATCTACCCCGCAACTATCGTGGGTGTCCCGCCTATGGAAGATTATTACCTGGGCCTCGCCACCGAGCGTATCTTCCTGCCCCTCGTACAAATGATTCTGCCCGAAGTGGTCGATTACCACCTCCCCGCCGCTGGCGTATTCCACAATTTCTGCTTCGTCAGCATCAAAAAATCATATCCCTATCAAGCCCGAAAAGTCATGCACGCCATCTGGGGTATGGGACAGTTAATGTTCAGTAAATTCATTGTGGTTTTCGACGCCGAAGTTGACGTGCACGACCTCGACCAGGTGATTTTCCATCTTGGTGCCCACGTCGATCCTCGTCGCGACACCTGCCTGGTAGACGGCCCCGTAGATGCCCTCGACCATGCCGCAAGCTATCTATGTGCCGGCAGTAAAATGGGCATTGACGCCACCCGAAAAATCCCCGGTGAAGGCCACCTCAGACCCTGGCCCCCAAAAATCGAAATGCCCGCCGAGATCAAGAAAATGGTAGACAAACGCTGGACCGAATACGGAATCTAACCCAACCCCGGTCTCATAAAAGCGCAAAAGCCGAGTGGCGCAAGCCGCCGGATAATAAGATAAATCTCGGCCCCAGGCCGAAACCTTGCCAGGCCTGAAAGGCCGACATAACTTAGCCCAGGGCAAAGTGAGCAAAGCGAACGACACCCTGGCAAAACATGGCCAACATATTCTTTCGCCCTGCAAGGGCAGCATAATCGTATCGATGCCGCTCAATTTGAAATGCTGTGAACGCTTACAATCCTGTTAATCTTCTTTTGCCGTTATCTGTTAAATAAAAATAATCCTGTAATCCTGTCCAAGGCATTAAAAGTAGTCAGGTAATTTTCAATGATTAAATACTTGTGAATAAATAAGTTAAAAAAATGCGAGCGAGAGGAGTCGAACCTCCACACCCTTCGGGTACTAGAACCTAAATCTAGCGCGTCTGCCAATTCCGCCACGCTCGCATTGGGAGAGTAATAGTAGTGATATCAGGGGCTTTTTGCAACTGGTAATTACATATTGGGATACTATATTGCCTTTTTGGGGTGAAAATCCCTGAAAAAGTACTCGATAGCACGGCTTAGACGTTCTGAATCATTTGTCTGGCGATAACCGCCACTCGTTCCGCCGCTCCGGGTTTTAGAATTGGCTTCATTAGATTTCGCAGTGACTTTCGCAAAGCGTTTTTTCCGTTCTTCGCTGCCCAGAATCTCTAAAGCAACCTCCGAAACTTCCTGTTCCTGATGGAAAAACGGCATATATTCCGGCACCAGCTCTACTCCCGCCAGAATATTGACCAGACTCAAATGCTTCGTCTTGATAAGCAAACGTCCGACAAGATTCCAACTGACAGGATTGATATGATACATTACTATCATTGGGCATGCCTGAGCCGCCACCTCCAGAGTGGCCGTTCCCGAAGCTACCAGAGTCAAATCGGCGTAACGGGTAACCGCTTCGATGCCGCGATCCCTGAACTCAATATCAAAATCGTCCGGCAGGGCCTGACGCATCTGCTGTTCATTTTTTTCGTTTGAAGCCGTTGTCAGAAAAACCGTGTTAGGATATTTCCGCCGAATATTCAAAGCAATTGTCAGCATCGGCTTCCAGAGCTTTTCGATTTCCTGACTCCGTGAACCCGGCAATAATGCAACCGTTGGAGCAGTATTATTATTGCCCGACTCACCCGGATAAGTAATACTCAAATGCGAATCATCAAACAACGGATGCCCGACATATTCAGCCGGAACCCCGCGTGACCTGAACCATTCCTCCTCAAACGGCAGAATACAAGCAACCTTATCAACATTATTACGCAGCTTCTTCAGCCGCCATGCCCCCCAGGCCCAGAGTTGCGGCGCGATATAATAAAGTACCGGAATACCCAGCTGCCGGGCGGCTTTGGCGATATGAAAATTCCACGCCGGTGAATCAACCAGAATCACCAAATCAGGCGTTTCTTCCAGCAAATATGCTTTAACCCGCTTGAGTAGCTTATGATAAAAAGGTATCTGTTTGACCGCCGCCCCCAGCATGGCACTGCGCTCGATGAGATTTTCCAGCAAATTACATCCCGCCTTTTCCATCGCCGACCCGCCCAGACCGTCCGTTTTCACACGGGGAATCTGGACCTTCAGAGCGTTAATTAGATGAGCGGCGTGTTTGTCACCGGAGGTTTCCGCGGCGGAGATAAAAACTTTGGTAATATGTGTTTCGACCATAAAAAGATGTCAAATTCCAGGCATCGTGGTTTCGATTTGTACGATGGGCAGAAGCGTTCCCATTACGATGAACCCCACTATCAAGGCGAGAATAAAGATAAGTATCGCCGGAAAAAGGGCCATAAACCTTTTGATAGCAACGGATGTGTCACGATCGAAACTGTCGGCGGCCTTGAGCAGCAGGTCGGGCAACTGACCCGTCTCCTCGCCTATAGCGACTATCTGCACCAGGAGTGCCGGAAATCTCCCTGACTGGCGTAAAGGCCGGGCCAGCGTTTTTCCGGCACGAACCTGAGTGGCCAGCTGGTCAACCTCTCGGGCCAAAACTTCGTTGCCCAGACTGTTTCGAGTAATGGCCAATGCTTCGAGAATATCGACACCACCATGACAGAGCGTGCCCAGAGTCCGGGCGAAACGAGCTACCGCCCATTTCTGTAACACAGTGCCCAATATAGGGATACGGAGTTTCAGGCCATCAAAAACAAAGCGACCTGTCTTGGTGCGGGCCCAGCGACGTAATACGAGCCCAAAAAGAAGGACGGCGACTACTGCCAGCCAGCCGAAATGTCTGAGGAAGTCACTGACACTGATAATTGCCCGGGTAGCCCAGGGCAAAACCGAAGTATCACCGGCCAGGGTACCGAGAATCTGGGGCATAATCCACGTAACTACCACGGCGACAGATATTAAGCCCAGACAGAGTACAAAAGCGGGATACAAACTGGCGGTGAGAATATTGCTGCGGGTTTCCTGGTCTCGCTCGATTAGGGTGGCCAAATGTTCGGTGGCGTGTTCGAGGTCGCCGGCGGATTCGCCGACAGCAATCATGGAAATGTGCATCTTATCGAAAACCTTAGGGAACCGGGCAATAGCGTAAGAGAAGCTCTGGCCTGCGGTTATGATATCGGAAATTTCCGTAACCAGTTTTTTGATAACCTTTGAAGGGTTCTGCTGCCCTACCACGTGGAGGGCTGTCAGTAGTGGGAATTTTGCTTGCAGCGCGGTTGCCAACTGACGAATAAACTCGGCTCTCTCCCGCTCGGAGAGTTTGAGCCTTGAAACTGGTCCGATGTAACTCTTTTTAGATTCGGGATTTGCAGAGTCGGCGAGTTTGATTTCGTGGACAAAAATTCCATTTTCGGCAAGTTGGGCAATTGCTTGTTTTGTGGATTTGGTGTTGATTTGGCCGTTGATTGTTTGGCCGGAGCGATTGATAGCCTGGTATGTGTATTGAGGCATGTGTTTTAAGTGCTTTTCAACAAGTATGTTGGGTTTTTCATTACCTTTCTGGTAATTATAGTTAGGGAAGGCTTGAAGATAAACCCTAGATTTTTTTTGCGTTCCTGAGGGCGGAATTTCCAGCGCGAAATTGGCTTAACGGACCGTTTTTTGAGGTTTTTTTTTAAGTTTTTTGGCCGAAAAAGCTAATTTTTTTAAATTTTTGTCACTTATTTCGCAGTTTTTGTTTTATTTCTGCCCGCAAGGTATCAGATTCATTGCCTAAGATTAGTTCCCGCGTGACAATCTCTCTGGCTGGCTTATTTGCTTTTGAGCCAGTCGTAGGAGAACAGGGCTAGCGTGATTTTTTCATAGGGTTGTTTTGTGCCGCATTCATAGAAGCATCCGATACGTCCGTCGGCGAGTTCTACCAGAGACGAATAGGCTGAGGGGCCGGGGAATAATTCTTGGGCAATGGGCCAGGTTTGACAATCGTCGGTTGAGGCCCTTACGGTCATTTTTACGCGTTTGGTTTCGGAGTTGGGGTTAGCGAACAAGACGACGGGTTCGCCGTCAACCAAAGTTTTTTCCAGAGTAATGGTACTGCCCTGGCAGCGTGGTTCGACGAGGCTGGTCTTGTAGTCTATGCGGGGCCAGGTCATACCGCCGTCATCGCTCCAGGCGAAGGCACGGCGACCGCGATATTTGTAGTTTCTCATATTGAGCATTAGTGTGCCGTCGCTAAGTTCGACCATCTGAGTTTCGTTGAGGCCGGGCTGGACGGAATCGCTGTACTTCCAGGTTTTGCCGTGGTCGTCGCTGAAGATTACGTGGGCGCCATAATGGCATTGCGGGAAATATTCGGGGAAGGAATGGTTGGCGGGAATGACCAGACGGCCTTTGTGTTCGCCGTGACGCAACTGGATGCCGACACCTGGGCCGGTAGCGTACCAGCGCCAGTCCTGGCGTTTGGTCTGGTCGGTAATCTCACGGGCATCGGACCAGGTAAGGCCGTCATCGGATGAGGTCAGCACAAAAACGCGGCGGGTACTTTTACTGGTGGCGGCCATCAGGTCTTTTTCGCTGTCTTGGCCGAGATTCCAGGTGGAAAGCATAATAATATCGCCGGTGATCTGGTCAACTACCGGACAGGGATTGCCGCAGGTGTTGTCCTTGTCGTCCCAGACAGTCTGCATAGCGGACCAGGTTTTGCCGCTGTCCTTTGAACGTTTGAGCAGCAGGTCGATGTCGCCGCGGTCGCTTTTGCCGTCTTTGCGTCCTTCGCAAAAGGCCAGCAAAGTGCCTTTGGCAGTGCAGACGATAGCGGGGATGCGATAGGTATTATAACCGTTCTCGCCGGAAACAAAAATATCCTGAGATACTACCGGGGTGTTCTGAGCCCATGAGAATGTAACCATAATCAATAATACACCTGTCAGAAAAAACTTATTCATCATCATTACCTTTCAAAAACTTCTATAACGAACAAATACTATTGCCTTCACGCTTGTTTGATTGCCTTTACCATTTCTTTTGCCTGAGCGATGCTGTTGCAACGGCAGACCAGGGCTATACCGGTTGGATAGTCCCGCAGGAAACCATCTTTGAGCATGTCCGCTGTAATCGCGACTCTGTAGAGCGGTTTTTTATTTTCGCGTGCCTGAGCGTACACGGCGGGGACATCGTTCATCTCGGACTGGCCGAAATCCAGACCCAGCACACCTTCAACCGTGAGCAGTTCCTGAGCCAATCGGCCTAAATCGCCGCAGGAATGGATTGAACCGCCGCCGAGTTCCTGCAGGACGTAAGAGTCGGCTGGGCGAATCTGGTCGCGGTACATGTCAGGCCCAACCATAATGCAGGAATCATTTCGCAACAGAATGTTACCTTTGATATAAAAACCATGCTGGCAGGTCATGCCTGAAGCGTTATCGGTTTCGTATTTACCAAAAAGACGAGCAAGATTGACCTGAATCTCCGCGAGCCGGTGCAAGGCCTGAGCGATTTTTTCGGGCTTGCTGTAGAAGTCCATGAAAACATCCGAGCCGAGAATCAGTTCGAGGTTGTCAAACGGACCTTGCAGGTCGGGCAGGCTGATTTTGAGGATGTCTTTCAGTTCAGGGCGTTTGTCAAGTTGTTCGTGATAAAACTCATACTGGCTTAATACCCGCGTCACCCAGCCTTTTTGCAGGTCGTTCGGGTCTGTGTCAATTATCTCGTCGTAAGACACCTCAGGGCCGTTATCGTGGCGTATCCAGGGCGGATTGTCTTCGACCTGCTCGACCTGGGTATTGAACATCGAGGCGATAAGCACAGTGCCAAAATCGGCACGAATCGTATAAGGCAAATCGTCGCCGACCTGGGCATTATAATAGATACTGGTGTCCCAGGCGGTTAGCAACTGGTTATAGAACATTTTGACAGGATTAGCGAACACTTCACGGTGCGGAAGAGGCTGATATTTGCCGTCAGTCGGTATGGGGTATGCGCAAATCAGGGGCAAATGCTCAACGTCCTGATAGTTCAGGGCTTCGTGATGCAGTTTCTCGCGGGCCTGTTGGCCCACATTGCCGCGATCAGCGATTTCCGTCAATATTTCCGCCAGTTGATGTTCGATAGCACTCATCAAAAAAACCTTTGTTTACGGCAGCATAAATTTAACAAATTCCGAATTCCGCTTCGGGGTTACATAATAATCCCCTGCTCACATTCAGGCGTCCCAAAAGTAGACAACTACTAAACAAGCTATCTTGCAATAACTAAACAAAAATCCATATGCCAATTGGCACGCATTACATTTTATTTAATATAGCAAAGTTACAACCCAAAGGCAATAAACAAAATTTGCTTGATTTGTTCAAATTGTTGTTTATTATATTTTAAACAATATCCGTACCTTTTACTGATTCGATCCGAAAAAGCTATGTAACCTCAGTAGATAATAGCATCGTCCGAACCATTTTACTACCTGAGTCAAATCCAGTGATTCGCCTGAACAAAACTTTTCGCGGGCGTGCGTCCGCGGTTTCCATCTGGTATGCCTTTAAACAAAAAGGAGATTAAGACATGACAAGAGCATATTGGAAGTTTGTTCCCCTTATTTTAGTAGCAGTTATGACCCTTGAGGCACTGGGCTACTACCCGCCCCACCGTCGCCGAGTTTTTGAGGAGGACACCAACGGGTATTACTGCTATCGGATTCCGACTATTGTACGCAGTACAAGCGGAACCTTGTTGGCAATTGTGGAAGGGCGCGTTGACAGCTGTTCTGACATGGGAAACATCGACATTTTATGCAAACGCAGCACCGACAATGGCATCAACTGGAGCTCAAACATCCTGATCGACTCCTACGGCTCAAATCGGCTTCATAACCCCACACCAGTGGTTGACCAGGACAACGGACGTATCTGGGTGTTCTTCTGCGTCAACGGCTGCACTATCGCCTATAAATATAGCGACAATAACGGCGTAACCTGGAGCAACTACGCGGAAATACCGTCGGCGGGCTATCCAACGGACGTGGATTTGACCAACGGTTCCATCCATACCGGCCCCTGCCACGGAATTCAGCTTCAGCGTGGTGCGAATGCAGGCAGACTGGTTATCCCTTACCGCTACAGAACCTCGGGCGGAACCAGAAAAATTCGCCTGCTTTACAGCGACAACAACGGCTCATCATGGTCGCACAGCGGCAGGATTATGGCCACCTCCACCTGCGGTATTAACGAAGTAAGTATTGAGGAAATGACCAACGGCGATATCTATTTCAATATGAGAAACCAGACCGCTGATGTTGACTCTGAATATTACCGCATTGTCACAAAAACATCTGATTTCCTGACCAGCTACGATGCCCTGGCACTCGATACGGAACTGCCGGACCCGATAGTACACGGTTCACTGCTCAAATATGCCTCGACCGACTTAGGAGATGCTTACAACCAGATATTATTCGCCAATCCAGCGACCAAAACCGTAAGACGCTATATGACAATTCGCAGCAGCTTCAACGAAGCGGGTTCATGGTCGGAAAAGAAAATGCTCATCGACGATTATGTCGGCTATTCCGACATGGTTGACCTCAACAACGGGTACGTGGGCATACTTTACGAAAGCGGAGCCAGTGATTATTGGGAAAAGATTGACTTCGTCTACTTCAATGACGACTGGCTAACCGATTCGGAAGTCCTGGCGATGGAATTTGAGGACTACAGCGTAGGTACCTGCACAAGCGGTTACGCTTATAATTCCATCTGCTACGCCCTGGACGGCAGTATCAGCGGAACCGTCAAATGCGTCAACGGGCCGGACTCAGATACTGCCCTGGAGTTTGGCACTACTACATCCGGTTGTGATACCACTACTACCGATTATATCGTTATCGACGACAGCTACGCCAATAATGTTCTCGATTTCGATTATGGCGAAACCTTCTGGATCGAAGCGAAATTCAAGACAACCTATCACGGTTCGGGCGGCTCGACAGGCTCTGGTTCGCTAGTCGCCAAAGACTCCGGCACCCTGCTGCCTTCATGGTGGCTGAGAGTGCAGGACGGCAAATTAAAATTCCTCATCTGTGACGGCAATGTCGAAAGAAGCGTAACCAGCAGCATCAATGTCAATGACGGCAGCTGGCATCACATCCTCGTAGGCCGCGATGCCGACGATGATGAACTTCAAATCTACATCGACGATGTCATCAGAGGCTATGTAAGCGATACGACAACCGCTTCACTGAAAAATAGCGAGGATATCTGCATCGGCAATTTCAATAACGCCTCCAGGCAGTTCAAAGGCGCTATCAGCTATGTAAGAATCCATTTTGTGGAGTAATCCGCTCCTGTGATTAAACAAAAGTCCCGATCGGCGTTACGATATACCGACCGGGACTTTTTTTGACTCATTTTAATCTGGACTGAAAAACATTTTAACTGCCACAACTATCAGGAATATGGCAAAAAGCTTTTTCAGGAGAGCGGCGGGGATGTGGGTCACTAGTTCTGTGCCGATGAGAGTACCGACGACGGCGCCCAGAGCTATAAAAAGTGCGACGGCGAGATTGAGGTCAATTTCGGGATTATGCCAGTAGCGATAGGCTCCGACCAGGGCCATAGGAACCATGACGGCCAGGGCGATGCCCTGAGCGTTTTTCTGGCCAAAGGCGCAGAATATCACCAGGGCAGGCACAACAACCGAACCGCTGCCGATACCGAGCATCCCGCTGACAATGCCAGCGACCACGCCTAAAACCACATAAATCCACCACGCCTGAGGCAACTGCTCTAACATTATTAATCTCCGCAAGTTATATTTGGAGTTTTGTAAAAGTTAAATTATATTTCAAGGCTTAATCGATACCATATCCAGTCTTTTTTGACAACTGTGAATATCAAGGTATTATATATTTTGGCTTGACTATCCCGACTCCGACAGGATAATGGAGGTCTGCGTGATTTTGACACCAGGTATTGGCAAATATTCAGTCCCCCTGCTAACGAAAGCGAGGTTTTTGCATGGATTCTCGTTGTACTGTCTCCCGTCGTGATTTTCTCAAAAACAGCATGGTAGCTGCCTCCACCGCTGCGGCCCTGGGAGTTCTGCCCGGCCAAGCTCGCGGCTTTTCCGCTTCGCCCAACGAAAAAACTCAACTTCGCCGGCATAGGCCTGCATATGGGAGCGGGTAATCTCAAAGCTTTAGCCAAGGAACACAATATTGTGGCCCTGTGCGACGTGAACCAGATAACGCTCGATAAAGAAGCAGAGAAATATCCCGAAGCCAAAAAATTTCAGGACTACCGCCGAATGTTCGAGCAGATGGCCGACAAAATCGACGGTGTGGTCATCGCTACGCCGGACCACTCCCATGCGGCAATCACCATGGACGCCATGAAACTCGGCAAGTCCGTTTATACTCAGAAGCCCCTCACCTACACCGTGGGCGAAGCCCGCGTCCTCACCGAATACGCCCGTGAACATAACATCATCACCCAAATGGGCAATCAGGGCCGTTCCGCCGAGGGTATCCGCCTTACAACTGAATGGATTCATGATGGTGCTATTGGCAAAATAAGAGAAGTTCACGCCTGGACCGACAGATGCTGGCGAAAATGGTTCTACGGCAATCAGGGCGAACGTCCCGAAGAAATTCAACCCATCCCCGAAACTCTCCAATGGGATTTATGGCTGGGGCCTGCCCCGGAGCGTCCCTTCCATTCTACCTACCTTGACGGAAAATGGCGAGCATGGTGGGATTTCGGCACCGGAGCCCTGGGCGATATGGGCTGCCATATTCTCGACCCGGTATTCCTGGCCTTAAATCTGGGCGCCCCAGAATCTGTCAATGCCAGCGGTACGGTTGATGCCAAAGAGCAGTTTCCCTTCGGTGCCATTATACATTATAACTTTCCCGCCCGCGGTGATATGCCCCCGGTCAAGCTCCACTGGTACGAAGGCGGCCTGAAACCCGAACGTCCCGCCGACCTTGAAACCGGTCGTAAACTGGCCGACAACGGCGTAATTTTCGTTGGCGAAACTGGTAATCTCATGTGCGGCTGCTACGGTTCAAGTCCCCGCATCTTCCCCGAAAAACTTATGAAGGCCTACAAGCTGCCCGAAAAAACTCTGCCGCGTGTCGACTGCCCCCATGAAATCGAATGGGCCCGCGCCATCAAATCGGGCCAACAGCCCTGTTCCAGCTTTGAGTATTCCGGCCCGCTGACCGAGATGGTCCTGCTCGGCGTACTGGCTATGCGCCATGACGACGAGATTATCTGGGACAGTAAAAATCTCAAAGCCACCAACGCCCCTCAGCTCGACAAATACATCAACCGCGAATACCGTCCGGGCTGGTCACTGTAACAGACTTTAATCAAAATTAATGTAATCGAGGTCAACATGACAAATCAAGGTTTCTACGCTCTGGCAGTACTTTTAGTGTTAAGCTCTGTTTCGTGTGTGTCCGCCAATGATTTCATCGGCGAATACCACGGCAGTTTACAAATCGGACCGGACAGCTTCCCCGCTGACGCCGTGGTCGTCGCCGAAGGCCCCGGCTATTATCGCATCAACGTCAATACCAGAGTAGGTCTGGAGCTTTACGGCGTGGAAGAAGGCAGCAGCCTCAATATTTTCGGTCGAAGCTGGGGACGCGACTGGACGGGCAGTCTCACCGACGGCGATTTGAAACTCGACGCTAATTACTACAGCATCACCGCTGAGCTGAAAAAATCTGTCCGTCTTTCACCCTCGATGCTCATGCCCCCGCCCAAAGGCGCTGTTGTTCTGCTACCCTACGAACCCGGCAAGGGTCCTGACATCTCCGCCTGGGAAAACCCCAACCAGGATGAAGTCTGGAAGACCATCCCCGAAGAAGGCTGTGTCCAAATCCTCAAAGGCTCACCCTGCACCAAACAACAATTCGGCGATGTCCGTCTTCATCTGGAATTTCGGGTTCCGCTTCAGCCCACAGAATTCTTCCAGCACCGTGCCAACAGCGGCGTTTTCTTCAATAAAGCCTATGAAGTACAGGTACTCGACTCGTTTGGTTTCCTGCCCGGTACCGGCGATTGCGGCGGCATATACAAACTTTCCGCCCCGCGGGTAAACGCATCTTTCCCGCCCGACCAATGGCAAACCTACGACATCATCTTCAAGGCACCCGTCATCGAAGCCGACGGAACCGTAACGCAACTGCCCCGTGTCACCGTAGTGCATAACGGCATTCTCGTTCAGAACGACCTGGCCATCCTGAACCACACTATCAATCCCAAAAATCCTCATCAGGCGCGCGGCCCCTTCCAGTTGCAGGACCATAACAACCCTATGCAGTATCGTAATGTCTGGCTGACCGAAGACCTGGACGCCGCGCCCCTGGCCATCTCTTCCACCTGGAAGCTGGCGACTCAGGCCTGGACATTCCGCAAGTTCACCGCTTTTGAAGCCATCGACAAGACCGCCAACCTGGGCCTGAAATACATCGAGCTCTACCCCGGCCAAATAATCAAGGCCGACAGCGATACAAAAATCTCTCCCGACATGAGTCCCGAAGATTTACAGCTTGTCATAGATAAACTCAACCAGGCCGGCCTGACGGTAATGAGTTTTGGAGTTACCAGCCTCACCGAAGATGAAGCCCAATGCCGTCAAACCTTTGAATTCGCTAAAAAGCTCAGCGTAAAGAGTATCGCTGCCGAGCCGCCCTTTGAGGCCCTCGAAATGGTCGACCGCCTCGCCACCGAATACGGCATCAGCGTCGCCATCCACAACCATCCCGCCCCCTCCCGCTATAATAACCCCGACACCTTCGTCGAGCATTGCAGCAGTTTATCAAAACGTATCGGCTGCTGCGCCGACGTGGGCCACTGGATACGCTCCGGGTTTGACCCCGTGGAATCACTGCAAAAACTCCAGGGCCGCATCATCTACCTGCACTTCAAAGACATCGATATGTTCGCTAACAATAAAGTCCACGATGTAATCTGGGGTACCGGCAAACTGGACATGTACAACGTATTGGCTGAACTCCAGCGGCAGGGTTTCACCGGTATGCTTTCGATAGAGTACGAATACAACTGGGACAACTCACTGCCGGAAATCTCCAAGTCCATCGGCAACCTGGAAAGAGTTGCCGCCCTGCTGGGACAAAACATAGATTAGTTTACCTATCGCTTCCACTTAAATATTTATCATACTGGCCCTTAAGGACCGATAACCATATAAGTGGTATGGCCCCGGTATGCGCCCGGGCCGCTAAAAGATGATAGTAAACGCCGATTACGACAGTGGCAGGAAAACAACCAGCCTATGATTGAGCTGCCCACAATTATTGAGCCTGAAACACCTTACGTCGCTAATATCCGCGCACTGCATTCCCGTCAGCCTCGGATGGGGCAGAAAATTGACCTGATTGACGAATCTGAATTTCTGAATATTATCCCGTCCCGCAAAGGCGGGCCCACTTGCCAGATAACCGGCAGTAAAGGCGAAGCGGTTTTCGCTCACAGCAAATACGACCCGGCAAAGGAAGCTGAAAAATGGGCAGACGGGGTCGAGGATATGGCTGACGAACAGACGAAAAAAACCGGTCAGGTTGCCATGTGCTATATCGTCGATGGGTTTGGGCTGGGCTATCACGTTCAGGCTTTGTTCAAGCGGCTTTTGGGTGATACGTTTATCGCAGTTTGCGAATCTGATATTGCTTTGATTCGCACGGCGCTGGAATATATTGATTATTCGGAGATGCTGGACAGCGGCAGGTTGATATTTCTGACCTCGCCTGACCGGGAGGAGATTTTCAATCGGCTGGGCAAGTTCGGCAATACGATGATGATGGGTATGGTGTTTACCCGGCCTTTGGTTGGTGCGGACATTGAGTTTCGGCATCAGACTCATCAGCTTATCAATGAATACGCGGCGTATTTAAGAATGCACACCATGACGCTGCTGGGCAATTCTCTGCGGACGGTTGACAATATCCTGCACAATCTGCCTAACTATGCGGCGGCGGGTTCTATAGATATTCTGCTGCGTCGTTTTGTGCATAAGCCGGCGGTGATTGTCTCGGCAGGGCCTTCTTTGAAGAAGAACCTGGCGAAGCTGAAAGAGATACGTGACAATGTGGTGATTATCGCTGTGCAGACAACGTTAAAGCCGCTGCTGGCATGTGGTATCAAACCGGATTTTGTTACTACGCTGGACTATCACGAAATCGGTACGCGGTTCTATGAGGGAATCGAAGATGACCTCAGTGATGTATGCCTGGTGGCCGAACCCAAGGCGAGCTGGAAGGTAATCGACCGTTATCGTGAGTTGGGGCCGATGCTGATTCTGGGTAATGATTTCGCTAAAACGGTACTGGATGATAACGACCATCATGCTAATCTGCCGGCGGGCACGACGGTGGCTCATCTGGCGTTTTATCTGGCTCAGTATATTGGGGCGGACCCGATTATTTTCATCGGGCAGGATTTGGGTTTTACCAACAATGTTTATTATAGTCCGGGCACCGCGATTCATAGTGTGTGGCGGCCTGAGTTTAATCGTTTCTGCACTCTGGAGATGAAGGAATGGGAACGGATTATGCGTCATCGGGAAATCCTACGCAAGGTTCCCGGTATTGACGGTACGGAGATTTATACAGACGAACAGATGTTCACGTACTTGCAGCAGTTTGAGAAGGATTTCGCTGCTTGTGCGGTCCGGGTTATCGACGCGACCGGGGGCGGGGTTTATAAACGCGGGACGCAGGTGATGGATTTCGATACGGTCGCGGCGCGGTTCTGCACAGAAGAAATCAGCAGAGAAATATTTAACGCTAAAGAGATGGTACGATATGATGGGGGACAGAAAAGCAGCGCTCGTGAGCAGGTTGAAAAACGCATCGGGGAAATAAACGAGTTTCACGAAATTACCACCGAGACACTGAAAATTCTGGGAGAAATGACCGAGCTGGTGGACCGTCAGGGCGAGCTTAACCGCAGGATGGTTCGGCTGGATGAACTGCGAACTATGGTGCGTCGCCGGGAGAAGATTTATAAACTGGTTTCGCAGGTTTCTCAGGCGGCCCAACTAATGCGTTACCGTGCCGACCGGACTCTGGACGCCGAGGGAATCGAAGGCAAGGCCAAACAACGCCGTCAGTTACAGCGTGATATTCAATACGTCGGCGAACTGGAAAAGGGGTGCAGCCGGTTGATTGAACTGTTGGAAAAATGTCTGGAAAGGTTTGATGCCGTTGACTGAAGACAAACGTAAAACCGTGGGGATAATCATTGCCAACCTTGAACGCGGCACGTTGGGTCTGCGTTCGCGGCAGGCGGACGATTTAGCGGGTAAACCGGTGTTAAGGCGGACCGTAGAGCGATTTAGCCGGGTTAAGGGACTGGATGAGGTTATCGTTTTCGCACCCATAGCGCAGGCGGGGAAAGTATCTAATATACTGGCGGGTTTGGCAGTGGAAGTTGTGGGCTTGAGGGATGAGTTTGGCATTAGTCCGGCGGTTCGCTGGCGTAAATGGTCATTGCACAGTTGGCGGGGCGGCATCGGTGAAGCGATGTATTTTGATGAGCAGATGTTCAGTAAGGAAATCGTGGAGCATTTGCAGGGGCGGGATGCTTATTCGATTGTCTGGGTCGCGGCTGAAGCGGTGCTGCTGGATATTGAACTAACCGGCGGAATGGTTGGTCATCATAAGAAATGTGTAGAGGAATTGCGGTTTACATTTTCGGCGGCGGCACCGGGTCTGGTCGGTTGTGCGTATCGGATAGATATGCTCTATGATATGGTGGCGGGTAATACAACGGCGGGCGCTTCGCTGGCGTATCGACCGGATATGCCGCAGGCGGATTTTCTGGGCAGTGACGGCGTGTTCAATGTTGAAGCGGCGGTTCGTCAGTCACAAATGCGTTATATTGCGGATACGCAGCGTTGTTTTAGCTTACTGGAGAAGGTAATCGACAACGGTGGTGAGCAGCTGGATACAGCGGCGGCGGTTGAGCAAATGGAAAAACTGTTGAGTGAAACCGAAGATTGGCCGCGCGAAATTGAGTTGGAAATTAACACCGCCGCAAGTTTGCGGGTTGAAGGTTCACCGTTCGCGGAAATGACGGAAAAGCGGCCGGCGATAACGAAAGAACGGTTTGAACATATCGTTGGACAGATGGGGCAAAAGTGCGATGATATTTGCCTGACAATCGCCGGTATGGGTGAACCGCTGGCACATGAATCAATTATTGAGTTTGCGAAAATCGCCCACCAGAGAGGTATTTACGGCGTAAATATAGAGTCTGACGGGCTAAGGTTGGATGGGCGGATGGCAGAGAATTTAATTGCCGCCGGCGTGGATGTTGTGACGGTCTGGCTGGACGCCGACGATGAGCGGGCAATAGAAAACGCTCGAAATTTTGTGGATTTGGCAGGCTTCACAGGACCGCGGCTGGTGGCGGGGTTGACCAAGACGATAGGCAGTATGGGCAGGATGGAGGAGTTTTACGATTACTGGCTGAGAAAAAGCGGCGGGGCCTTGCTTATCGGCTTCAATGATTATTGCGGCCAGGTGCGTGACCGCGCGGTTATGAATATGTGTCCGCCCCAGCGGTACGTTTGCCGGAAGTTGATTAGTCAACTGACGATTCTTTGTGATGGGTCGGTGGTGAGATGCGGGCAGGATTATAAGGGCAGCTGCGTGGTGGGCAATGTATTTGAGCAGAGCATTGATGAGCTGTGGAAATGTTCTGAACTTGAACGGTTGCGTGGGGAGCAGCTTGCGGGTAGATTTTCGGAACAGGGACATTGTACGAATTGTAAGGAATGGCACAGGTAGGATAGATGTATGGGAATATTAGTTTTTTACAAATGAAATCTTGCGCAAAATGGTAACGATATTCCCGGAACAGCGTGCACATAATTAAATTAGTTGCCGTTAAAAATCCGCGAAATCCGTGTAATCCGCGGTTAAATATTTTTGTTGTTGTTTAGGATTTAGTGTTTATGACTTCCAGTTTATCTGGCTTAGGATGGTTTTATGAGTAATCGGGTTTTGGCGATAATACCGGCGCGGAAGGGTAGTCGGGGGGTGCCGGGCAAGAATTTTCGTGATTTGAGCGGCAAACCTGTTATCGCTTACAGTATATTGGCGGCCCAGGCGGCGCGGCTGGTGGATAAAATTGTGGTCAGCAGTGACGCGGATGAAGCCAGGCAGATTAGCGCTGATTATCAAGTGAAATTTCTGGAGCGGCCCGGGGAGCTGGGCAGTGATTCAGCCCGGATAGATGATGTTATGCGGCAGGTCGTGCGGGAACTGGAGGAGAAGGACAGCTATCGGCCTGACGCAGTGGCGTTGTTGTACGCTAATGTGCCTGTTCGGGCTGAGGGAGTTATCGACCGGGCGGTCGAGATGCTGTTTGCCAGCGGGGCTGACTCAGTGCAGACGCTGGCGGATGTAGGAAAATATCATCCTTACTGGCTTTATCAGATTGAGGATGGTCAGATGAATAAATACATTGATAATGAGATTTTCCGTCGTCAGGATTTGCCGCCTTTGTATGCTATCGACGGCGCGGTGGGCGTGGTACGTACAGAATGCCTGATGGCGGCAAAAGGGGCGGGCAATCCTCACGCATTCTGGGGGAAGAAACGGCAGGGGTTGATTCAGGACGCATCAGAAACGGTTGATATTGACAGCCCGCGTGATTTTCGTATGGCAGAAGCCGTATTGGAAATTCGCAAATCCGCTAACAGTTGAACGAAGGTTAAAAAGATGGCTGGTAAAAGTTACGATATTGTTCTGGTGTTTCCGCCTATTCGCGTGTGGGACAGGCCGCGGAATTTTCCGACCGGCATTGGTATTCTCGCCGCGGTGCTGCGCAATGCGGGCTTTCGCGTCGGGATGATAGATGTCAACGGTCTGCGTCTCAGCGAAAATGAGGTGCTGGAAAAGCTCGTGGAATATAACGCCCCGGTCATCGGTATCGGCGGGCTGATTACCACTTACGGCTGGGTTAAAAGTATTATGCCCCGGATTCGCCAGACGCTGCCGGGTGTTAAAATCGTGATGGGCGGTTCGCTGGCGGTTAGTATCGCCGAAACCGCTTTACGCAAGCTCAAACCGGACGTGGTCGTAATGGGCGAAGGCGAACGCACCATAGTTGAGCTGCTGTCGGCCCTGAAAACAAACCGCGATTTAAGCCCTATCAAAGGCCTGGCCTATCTGTGCGATAATGAAATACACTATACCCCGCCGCGGGAACTGATAGCTAACCTCGACGAACTGCCTTACCCAGCCTGGGACAGATTTCCCATGGATGTATATCTGACCAACCCTGTCGTGGGCGTAGGCAAAGATATTGATATTATCAGTTCGCGCGGCTGTCCGTTCGGCTGCCGCTATTGCTATCATTTTTTCGGTCGCCGCTACCGCGCCCGCAGTGCCGCCCACGTTGTCGATGAGATGAAGGCGCTAAAACGCGTCTACGATATTGATTTCGTGAGCTTTCAGGATGACTGTTTCGTCATCGACAAAAAACGTGTTTACGAAATCTGCGACCTTATCGACGCCAGCCGAATTTTGCAGGGAATGCGCTGGAGCTGTACCGGCCGGGTGACGGTTTGTGACGCCGACATGCTCAAGCGGATGAGGGCCAGCGGGTGTATTTCGGTAAGCTATGGCGTGGAAAGCGGGTCGCAGAAGATTCTGAACGCGATGGGTAAGGCGGTTTCTCTGGACCAGACGCGGGAAGCGATTCGCAATACGCGGGCAGCTAAGATGCGCTGTCCGGTCAGTTTTATGATAGGCTATCCGGGTGAGACACCTGAAACAGTGGCGGAAACGGTGACGTTTTGCCAGGAGATGGATATACCGTTGTCGGCTTTGATGTTTACCTGTCCGTATCCGGGGACGGCACTTTATGACGAGGTCAAAGACAAGTTCGCTGACGAAGAAGAATTGGTCCTTAAAATGGGGGACGCGGTTGACCTGGCGGTGAATCTTACCGATATGAGCGACGAGGAGCTTTTTCGGCTGCGTGCCGAGGCGCTGGCATCGGCGGCGGAGAATTATCACGGGCCGACGACGGCAGAAGCAGAGGCAGAAGAACGTGAATTGTACGGCGAAGAGCTTTTCTGGAAGGGTAAACTTCAGATGGCGGACCCGGCGATGCAGGCTCATCGGGCCCGGCATGGTTTTAATGAGGGCAAAAAGGGTGAAGCGGCGGAGCGGGAATTGGTTGAACTGCCGGGTTGGGTCGGCGGTGCGCGGCGGCCTTATATAATCGCGGAGGCCGGGGTTAATCATAACGGTGATGTTGCAACTGCACTGGAAATGGTGGAGCAGGCCCATCGGGCCGGGGCCGATTGTGTGAAGTTTCAGGCTTTCAGTGCCGAGGAGCTTACTACGCCAGACGCACCCAAGGCGGAGTATCAAAAACAGGATGCCGCTGAAGAAAATCAGTATGATATGCTCAAAAAACTGGAACTGAACGCCGACGAACTGGGCAAAATAAAAGAAAAGTGTACCCAGGTCGGCATCGATTTTCTGGCTACACCCTTTTCCGTGGAATGGGTAAAAAAACTCCTCGATTTAGGCGTAAACAGCTTCAAAATCGGTTCGGGCAATCTCAACGACCTGGATTTATTAACCGCAATTGGCAATACCCATCTGCCGGTTATACTATCGACCGGCATGGCCGAAACCACCGAAGCTGTTCAAGCGACAAACCGCCTGCGAAAATCAGGGGCCTCAAACATCGCAATATTGCATTGCGTAAGCATGTATCCCACACCGCTGGAACAAGCCAACCTTAATGTTATCCGCAAACTTGCCAAGACCACCGGTTGCCTGTCGGGGTTTTCTGACCATACGCAAGAAGTAATTACCGGGGCGCTAGCGGCAGCGGCCGGTGCGGTGATTTTGGAAAAACATTTCACGCTGGACAAGAACATGACTGGGCCTGACCATCGGGCCAGCCTCGAACCGGGCGAGTTGGCGGAATATGTTCGTCTGACGCGGATGGCTGATACCGCTTGCGGCAGCGGCGAAAAGAAAATCCTGCCCGAAGAATGGGCGGTACGAAAGGTTGTACGAGGCTCGGTAGTCGCGGCGACAGACATCAAAGCCGGCACAACTATCGAACGAAACCTGCTCAAAATCAAAAGGCCGGGAACGGGAATACCGGCTGATGAGATTGGCACCGTCATCGGAAATAAAGCCGCCCGCGATATTAAGAAAAACGAAATCTTGAAAATTGAGGATTTACAACTGGCAAACTGATAAAAAACAGTTGGTGACAACCGAAACGCTTACGTATACACAAGAATCTGACGAGGGAAAATATTTTATGAGTATTGATGTGCAAACTTCCGATTCTCTGGCTAAAAATGATAGTTCCCATACAGTGGCCTGGTGGCACTTACATCGCCGGCTTTATGACTGGGTTCTGCACTGGGCAGATACGCGATATGGAATCTGGGCCCTGTTTCTGCTTTCATTCGCCGAGTCATCATTTTTCCCCGTCCCGCCCGATGTGCTGCTGGCACCGCTGACTTTGGGACAGCCTAAGAAATGGTTTCGGTTCGCTTTGTTCTGTTCCATAGCATCGGTATTGGGCGGAGTGATGGGGTATATGGTCGGAATGTTCCTCTGGGAACAAATCGGAGAATGGGTGCTGGCAAATATGGCCTGGGCGAAAATCACGCCTGAAAATTTCCAGAAGTTCTCACAAGCCTACGAAAAATGGGATTTCTGGGTGGTCTTCACCTGCGGATTTACCCCCCTGCCGTTCAAGGTCTGCACCATCACCGCCGGAGTAGCCAAAATCAACTTCGTAATGTTTCTGATAGCCGCCGCGGTCAGCCGCTCAGCGAGATTCTTCCTCGTCGCCGGTCTCTTCGGAAAATACGGCCCCGGCATCAAACCATATATCGAAAAATATTTCAACTGGCTCTGCCTGCTGTTTATGGCGTTGCTCATCGGCGGGGTAGTAATCCTAAAATATTTATAGAAACACCTTTCTGAAAAAACCCGAAGGAAAAAAAGAAACGACAGTGAACGCCTACATAGTTTTTTGTTTCGATATTATTTGGGATTTAAATTCTAGGGCTGGGAATTTCCAGTTTATCTGGACTGAAATTGGTGTTATAATGCCGCCATGACCGATGAAAAATCAAAAAAAACAGAGCTGGACAACAGCAAAATGAGCTTTGGCGAACATATCGACGAACTCCGCAGCCGCCTGCTCAAATCCATCTACGGCTTCCTCATCGCCCTGGTAGTCTGCCTTATTTTCGGCAGCGACATCCTCGCTTTCCTCGCCCAGCCCCTGCTCATCGCCCTCAAAGCCACCGGCCAGGACTCCCAGCTCTACGTCTCATCGCTCACCGAAGGATTCATCACCTACATCCGCGTCTCGGTCTATAGTGCCATCTTCTTTGCCTCGCCCTGGATATTCTATCAGCTCTGGTCCTTCATCGCAGCGGGGCTCTACGACCACGAAAAAAAAATGGTACATGTTTTCGTGCCTTTTTCCGCGTTTCTGTTCATTCTCGGCGGCACCTTCTTTGTAACCGTAGTTGCTCCTCTCTCGTTTAATTTCTTTATCACCTTCTGCAGCAAATGGCAAGCCCCCGCAATTCAGGAAACCTTCATCACCCGCGCCATCAACAAAGCCATGCTGGAAACCCCCATCATCGAAACCGTCCAGCCTGAACAAACCGACTATCAGCCCACAACCACCGACACTCAAGCCCAAACAGAAAACATCGAACAAATCCCTGCCTCTGAACCAAAGGTGGAAATCAAAAAACCGTTTATCAAACCACTCTTCACCCTCCAGCAATACATTTCACTGGTACTGATTCTCGCCCTGGCATTTAGTCTAGCCTTCCAGGTGCCATTGGTGGTTTTCATTCTCGGTAAACTCCGCCTGGTCAGCATAAAAACCTTCCAGAGCATCCGCAAATACATCGTACTGGCCATGGTAATCATCGCCGCGGCCATGACCCCACCCGACGTAATCTCCCAAATAGCCCTGGCCGCCCCCATGTACATCCTCTACGAAATAGGCATACTAATGCTCCGCTTCTGGCCCGAACCCAAACGGAATGATTAACCACCAACCATCACGTCCAACCAAACCAACAACACAAGCCGAGCCGTGTAAGCGGCCGGATACGAACACTATCACCCAACCTTAGCCTATCATAATCCAAATGGACACCAACAGCCCCATAATCGAAGTAACCAACGTCAGCAAATCATTTTCCGTCCCCGTAAAGGGACAAACCGGCTGGAAGAGCATCTTCTACCGCAAAAAAATGAACATAGACGTTCTCTGCAACATTAATTTCATCGTCAATGAAGGCGAGTTCATCGGCTACATCGGCCCCAACGGAGCCGGCAAATCAACTACCATAAAGCTCCTCACCGGCATAATCTACCCCACCTCCGGCACCATCCGCGTCATGGGATTCGACCCCAACCGCGACCGCTACCGCTACACATACAACATCGGCGTAGTCTTCGGCCAACGCAGCCTGCTCGAATACGACATCCCCGTCCGCGACTCCTTCCTGCTCTACCAGGCCATTTACGAACTCGACCGCAAAAAATTCCAGCGCCGCCTCGCCGAATTCACCGAACTGCTCGAACTTGAGGAACTGCTCCACATCCCCGTCCGCAAACTCTCGCTCGGCCAACGTATGCGCTGCGAAATCGCCGCATCACTACTCCATCAGCCCCGCGTAATATTCCTCGACGAACCAACCATAGGACTAGACGCCGTCAGCAAACAGGAAATCCGAAAATTCCTCAGACGCATCAACCAGAACGAAAAAGTAACCATCATCCTCACCACTCACGACATGGGCGACATCGAAGAACTCTGCCAACGTATCATTTTCATCAACGTCGGCAGTATAATCTATGATGGGCCCCTCCAGAAACTAAAGTCTGCCTACGCCACCCACAAGACTATCGAAATTAAATACCAGCACCCCGTAACCATCACCGAAAAATTCCAGCCATTCCTCAAGCACCGGCAAGGCCCAACCTGCACCTTCAGCCTCCCCCGAGAACAGGTCGCCGCAACAACCCCCCAACTTCTCCAGCTCGGCAACGCCCAGGACGTCTCTATCCACGAACCAGACCTCGAAGAGGTAGTCCGAACAATCTACAAAAACAGCAGCCCAACAACCTGACCCCCCCAAGGTCTATCAAGCACTCACGGCCGGCTCAAAATATTTATCCAGCACAGGCCGCAACTTGTCGATATCAACCGGCTTAGCGATATAATCATTACAGCCAGCTTCGATACATTTCTCACTATCGCCGCTCATCGCGTTAGCTGTCAATGCCACAATCGGGATATTCTCATCAACCTGTCGTATCTGGCCAGTCGCGTCATAACCGCTCAAAACCGGCATCTGCATGTCCATAATTATCAAATCGAATTCATTTGCCGATGCCGCTTCCACCGCCTTCTGCCCATTATCAACTATCGTCACCGCAAAACCAGCCCGATGCAGCAGCAGCTCAACGAGCTTCTGATTAGCGAAATTATCTTCCGCCACCAGCACATGTCCGGCATAGCGAACCATTTTATCTTCAGTGCCACCCTTCAGATAACGAGCCGTATTTTCCGCCCCAAGTTTCTCTACCGAACCAACATCGACCCGAGCCGGCACATAAAAACTAAACGTCGAACCCGTACCCGGCTTGCTCTCCACATAAATATTACCGCCCAGCATTTCAACCAACTGACGTGTAATTGTCAGCCCCAGACCCGTCCCGCCGTATTTCCGAGTCGTACTGTTATCCGCCTGACTGAACGTGTCAAAAACAGTATCTATCTTATCACCTTCAATACCTATACCCGTATCCTCAATCTCAAAATAAATCTTCGCCTCAGCGTCATCACCCTCACAACGAACCTTGACATACACATGACCGCTCTCGGTAAACTTAATCGCATTGGTCGTCAGATTCACCAGGCACTGATAAAGACGCGTCGGGTCACAAATAATCTCTGCCGGTATCGCATTGCGATGCAGTACCTTAAATTCTATCTCTTTATCAGTCGCCGCAGGCCTCATTATCGAGTCCAGATTACACAAAATCTCTTCCAGCGAAGTTTCTATCAACTCAATCTCAAGTTTGCCCGCCTCAATCTTCGATATGTCCAGAATATCATTCAGCAGCGTCAGCAGATTCTTGGCCGAACTGTGAATGAAATTCGCGTATTTATGCTGCTCCTCATCCAGCTTTTCACCGCACAATACCTTGCTGAAACCCATTATCGCGTTCATCGGCGTGCGAATCTCATGGCTCATATTCGCCAAAAACTGACTCTTGGCCAAATCCGCCTGCTGAGCCAGTTTCAAAGATTCATTCAGCTTCTTATTAATCGTCAATAGCTGATTTTCCTTAACATGAATCCGCTCCGCCATATTATCAATGCTCCGCGCCACCTGACCCATCTCGTCATCAAACGGAGTATCGATACGATAATTAGTATTGCCCTTGCGAATATTATCAGCCGCCGCGATAATCGCCCGCAAACGCTTATTCAACGCCTGACGCATCAGCAAAACCACACTTACTATCAAAACCAGACCCACACTTAGCATTACCCCCAAATATATCTCCGAAAGACGCAGCTTATTCGTCAGCGACTCCAACGCCAGATAGGTCCTCTCATGCACCTCATTGCAATATGCTATCGCCTGTTCCTCTGACTGCTTCATCACCCCTTTTATCAAACCCAACGTCTCCTTGCCGTAATCACGAGTCGGATCCTTCAAATCCGCCGATTGATACTGATAAAGCATCGTCCGGCTCTGACGCTGTAAATGTTCCAGATTCTGTTTTATTCCCGCGTTTTCCCCACTCAAAAATGCCGGACGATTTAATATCTTTTGTACTTTGTCCAGATGTGCCAGACAAGGCTCCACCGCCTGGGACTGCTCATTGAACAACTCTACAAACACTTCATTTTCATTGTAAAACTCATACATCAATTCCGGCAATACCGCCAGAATCTCAATATTGTCATGCAGACGGCTTTTGACAATACTGTAACTGCTGTGCGCAACATATACCCCCAGCGATGTTGTCAGCAGCAGAGTGCCGAATATAATAAACACTGCGTAACGAGCTATTAACTTAAATGGATATTTGGATAACATCTACAAGCTCTTTAACATTCCACTCGTTCATTCAATTTCCAGCACCAGATTATCAAAAACATCACCTGTCCGATACAACGGCTGATAAAGCTCCGGATAAACACCCGTCGCCGCCATCTCGTACAGACACACCCCAAAACGATACTGCCCGCCCTCAACAAACCTCACATCATCTTCATGCCCTGTATCCAGCTTGCGAGCCAACTCGATTGTCCAGTACCCCTCCGACCACACACCCTTGCCCTGCACATCTGCCCGGCTGCCTTCCGGCTCACGCGGCAAATATTTCCGCTTGTATTTCCCCTCATACTCAAAAGGTATGACTTCCTCATAAGCGCTTTTACCTTCATCCCCAACTCGCAGTAAATAAACCTTACCGTTTTTCTTAGATTCAATCGCCAACGCGCCCTTACTCTCCTCCGTTGTCACCAGATGCATCTTATCATCAAAATAACCACTCGGATTCGTCCGCCGCGCCTTCCAGAACCATATGTCAGCCGTATGAGGCTCAATAACATCAACCCCAAAACCCATCACCTCACCGGTCATCAGCCACTTATAAACCAGCATATCCTCCCGGTCCGGCAGCGGCTTATAAACCTGCTCAGCCTCACTCCAGCCCCAGCTCTTGTGACTCTCCGATGCCGCCCCGTCAGGATAACGAGCTAAAAAGTAAATGTTCACCCCGTCATGGAAACAGCAAAGCTCTATCTCCCGCCCAGATGAACAGTCCAGCGTAACCACTTTCGAAAGCTCACCCCAAACCACCTCATCAGCCTTGCCGTCAGCCACAATCACAGCGTCTTTCCGCACACATTTAATCGCAATATCCTTGGCTTCACGTTTCGGCGGCACAATCGCTGTAAATTCACCCGCCTGCATCACTGGCTCAGCCATTTCAGACTCTTTGACAGCCGGTTGATTATCGGATGCCGCAGGAGCCGCCGCCTCCTGCTTCTTCTCACAGGAGCACAGCGAAACAACCAAAACCAATAAAATCACATGCAACATTCTCGAATACACAACCATTACAAGCTCCTTAACGGGTGGTCATACCACCTCTGAAATTAAACCATAACCGTAAACAGCCAGGCTTAAATCTTTTCGGACAGATTACCACTCCCCCCAAAACACAAATTTAATGTTTATTTCTCCGCCCCAAAAACCAGTGTCACAAACTGGCACAAACGTTTTTATAGGAAGCACAACAGCCAAATTATCCAGAACACAAATCTGAGGTCCGAATAACTTCCCTGTCAAAAAGCCTTTTTGAGATTCGAAACGGTGTCCGATTCGAAACGGTGTCCGGTACACTTTCCCACTCCCGACCGAAGTTCGCCCCGCACCGTCGCCCAAACCCCAGCTCAAAACACCCGTTGCGTCAATACCGTTAAAGACCCCAAAGGGGTCGAAAGAGCGCATAGCTGGGGCGCGTAAGCCCCCGGTATAAAGCAAAAATAATAAAATCCTGCCCTCTTGCCTCTTGCCTAATGCCTCTTGCCTTCTTAAATGCCTCTTGCCTGCCGTTACGCTTACGTCGCCACAATATTGACCAACCGCCCCTTAATAACCACAACCTTACGAACCGCCTTGCCTTTCAGAAGTTCCTGCACCCGCGGATTATTCAACGCCGCCTCTTCAATCGCTTTTTCGTCGGTATCCGCCGCCACCGTAATCTTGTCCCGCACCTTACCGTTAATCTGCAAAGCAATCTCAACTTCCGGGTCTTGCGTCAGGGCCTCATCATATTCAGGCCACCCCTGATAAGCCAGACTTTCGCTATGCCCCAGCTTCTGCCACAATTCCTCACCAATATGCGGCGAAAAAGGAGCCAGCAGCAGCACAAATGCCTCCAAAGCCGACTTACTCCGCCTCTCCAGCCGCGTATACTCATTTACAAAAATCATCATCTGAGAAATCGCCGTATTAAAGCCAAATCCCTCAATATCGCCCGTAACCTTCTTAATCGTCTTATGCAAAGTACGCAGCGACTCACCCTCAGCCGGCTCATCAACCACCGCCGCATGAAGACCGCCGTCCTCACCCACAATCAACCGCCAAGCCTTCTGCAAAAACCGATGCACACCTTCAACACCCTGCATATTCCACGGCTTCACCGCGTCCAGAGGCCCCATAAACATCTCATAAAGACGCATCGAATCCGCCCCGTAGTCTTCAATCACCTTGTCAGGATTAACCACATTGCCCCGGCTCTTGCTCATCTTCTGACCGTCGCTGCCCAGAATCATTCCCTGATTCACCAATTTCGTAAATGGCTCCGGCGTACTGGTCCATCCCGCGTCATAAAGAACCTTATGCCAGAACCGCGCGTACAACAAATGCAGCACCGCGTGTTCCGCCCCGCCGATATACAAATCTACCGGCATCCAGTATCGCTCTTTTTCCTTGTCAAACGGAGCTTCATCATTGCACGCATCGATATAACGCAGATAATACCAGCAAGAACCCGCCCATTGCGGCATCGTATTGGTCTCACGCTTGACAGGAAGTCCCTGATAATCAACGTGCAGCCACTCCGTAATATTCGCCAAAGGCGATTCACCCGTCCCGCTCGGCTGATAGCTCTCCACTTCCGGCAGAGTCAGCGGCAGTTCCCTCTCCGCGTCCAGCCCCAATACCGCCCCATCTTCAGTATGCACAATCGGTATCGGCTCACCCCAATAACGCTGACGACTGAACAGCCAGTCCCGCAGCTTATAATTCACCGAACGCTTGCCCAACCCCTGCTCTTCCAGCCAAACGGTAATCTTCTCCTTGAATTCCGCGGTCGGCAGCCCATCAAAATCACCCGAATTCGCCGCCGTCCCCAACCCCGCAAAACATACCTTACCCGCCATTACCTCCGCGATAATTCCCTCAGCGATAGCGTCCGCGTCAGCCTCACTGCTATTCTTGGCGTCGTACCCCTTCTCTGCCGCCGCCGGCAAATTCAACGCCGCCTGCTTATCAGGCAAAACCACGCCTTTTATCGGCAGCCCAAACTTCGTGGCAAACTCAAAGTCACGCTCATCATGCGCCGGAACCGCCATAATCGCCCCCGTACCATAGCTTATCAGCACATAATCGCTTATCCAGATCGGTATCTTTTCACCATTCACCGGATTAACAGCGTAAGCACCCGTAAACACCCCGCTTTTATCCTTGGAAAGATCCGTCCGGTCCAAATCACTTTTCCGCGCCGCATCCTCCTGATATCTCATAACCGCAAACCGCTGCTGGTCCGATACAATCACATCAACCAGCGGATGCTCCGGAGCCAGCACCATATAAGTCGCCCCAAACAGAGTGTCGGGCCGAGTCGTAAAAACCCGAATATCCTCATCACATTCATCAACCGCGAAATCAACTTCCGCCCCCTCACTCCTGCCAATCCAGTCCGCTTGCAGTTTCTTAATCCCGTAAGACCAGTCCAGCCCCTCCAAATCCGCCAAAAGACGCTCAGCGTATTTCGTTATCCGCAGCATCCATTGCCGCATCGGTTTACGAATCACCGGATGCCCACCCCGTTCACTCACCCCGCCGATAACTTCCTCGTTCGCCAAAACCGTCCCTAGTTCCGGGCACCAGTTCACCGGTTTCTCAGACTGATAAGCCAGCCGCTGATTATCGATAAGCTCCCGCTGCTCAGCTGCGTCCAGTTCAAACCATTTCCGCGCCCCAATCGGCTCGCCCATCACTGCCGGCAAATCACAATCTGACATCACCACCAGCTCGCCGCCCACACCGACCAGATATTTCTCCTTCTCCAAACCATCGATAAGCTCAGCGATGGGCCGCGCTTTGTTCGCCGCATCATCAAACCAACTGTTAAACAGTTTTAGAAATATCCACTGAGTCCACCGATAATATTTCGGGTCAGTCGTATCGACCTCCCGATCCCAGTCATAGCTGAACCCCAGCCCCTTTATCTGCCGACGAATATTATTGATATTCCGCTCCGTGGTAATCCGCGGATGCGTACCGGTCTTAACCGCGTACTGCTCAGCCGGCAGCCCGAAAGCATCATAGCCCATCGGGTGCAAAACATTGAAACCTTTCATTCGCTTATAACGGGCCACTATATCGCTGGCCGTATAACCCTCCGGATGACCAACATGCAAACCATCGCCCGAAGGATAGGGAAACATGTCCAAAACATAGTATTTTGGCTTGGAAAAGTCGTTAAAAGTCGAAAAAACTTTGTTTTTTCCCCAAAAATCCTGCCATTTAGCCTCGATCGCGCTGAAATTATAGCTTCCCGGAACTGACTCAATCATCGTCTATCCTCATCTAACAGCTTATCAAACTTAACATTACAGACCATAACCCCAAAAATGTAACCGCCCCAACCCCAAAAAGCAATTATCTTTCCTTTTCCCCCCAACACGGTTAACTTATTATCTACCAAACCTTAACGGAGGTGTACTATGAATTTTTACAATCAAATCGCCAACTTCTACGACGAAATGACTTCGGCCCCGGAACGCAAAAATCGCATATCTTCATTTGTGGAAACATTTTACCAAAGATACCGCCCAAAAACCATACTCGACGCCGCCTGCGGCACCGGCAGCTACACCATCGCCTGGGCCAATCGCGGCATACAGGCCGTAGGAGTCGATATCTCCGAAAAAATGCTCGACCAGGCTCGCCAAATCACCGCTTTGGCCAATCCTCGGCCCAAATTCATCCAGACCCCCATCCAAAACCTCACCGACCACCTCAACACCCCATTTGACGCTATATTCTGCCTGGGAAATTCCCTGCCCTACCTCCTCACCGACCAGGACCTAAACGCATCCCTCACCGCCTTGCGGACCCTGCTCAACCCTCACGCCCCACTCCTCATCCAGTTCATCAACTATCCGCCTCTCATAGAAAAAAACCAACGAGTTTTAGCCGTCAATCGCCGCGATAATGTAGAGTACATACGTTTTTACGACTTCCTCGACAACCTCATCAACTTCAACCTGCTGCGTATCGACTGGCAAACCGACCAGCCGCAACATCAGCTCCACACCACCCCCATGCGGCCCTACAGCCCCGAACAGATTATCAAAGCCCTGATGAACCACGGGTTCACTCAGGTAAGCCTGCACGGAAGCCTCGATTTCGAACCCTTTCAGCCCGATTCTCCCTCGGTAGTAATAGAGGCCCGCAAATAAATGAATCACGGTTATGTCATCTCCGACCTGCACCTCCTGGCCGAACGTTCTTCTGCCGACAAATACCTCGAAAAGGTCTACCATCTCGCTCAAACCGCCGACTTCCTGGTCCTCAACGGCGATATTTTTGATTTCCGCTGGTCTACCCTCGACAACCTCGAACAGAGCATCGATTCCGCCCTGAAATGGCTCGATAACCTTGCTGGCCGTTTCCCCAACTGCTGCGTATTCTATATCATGGGCAACCATGACGGTCTGGCCGACTTCGCCCGCCACCTCGACAAATCAACCCCAACCATCCCCAACCTCGAATGGCACAGCTCTCACATTCGTATCGGCAACGCCCTGTTCTTTCACGGCGACCTGCTTCTGCGTCCTCACAACAATGACCCCTTCCAACGCAAACTAAAACAATTCCGCCGCCAGAAAGGCCGCTTCGCCAACCGCGCCTACCGCCACGCCGTCTCACTGCGACTCCACACCCTCACCGCCCACCTCCACTGGCCCCGGGCCTGCGCCACCCGAATACTCCAGGGTCTCAAAAAACACAACCCCCAACTAAGCCAGGGTGTCACAGACATCTACTTCGGCCACACCCACGTCGCTTTTTCAGATTACTACTATCACGGAATATACTTCCACAACAGCGGAGCAGCCATCAAAGGAGTAGACTGCGAAGTACTAGCCGTCTGCCTGGACACCACACCTTAGCCCTGCCACGCAGTAGAAACATCGCCAGATGCTTTAATAATTGGTGTCGGTTCGATACAGCCTGGGGCTGAGGTTATTTAATTTTCCGGTTGCTTGCGTGGTTAGCGAGCATATAAACGGCACGAGTGCTGTTTTTAGAATAGCGGGTATATGAATGGTGCCAGGGCGGAACCGCCGAGGATTGCCAGGCCTGTCAGTAGGGCCAGTACGACCAGGATGGGCAGGAGCCACCATTTCTTGTTGTTTTTGAGAAAAAACCAGAGTTCGGCGGAAAATGATGTGCGTTCTTCCTGGGAAAGCTCTTCGAAAGATTGTTTGTTTTCCTGGTCCTTAGTCATTATTAATATCCTGTCAAAACTGGTTGAAATATTGTTTGAGACTTGGGGTCTTTTTGTGGGGAAGCCAGTAAGTCTTGACCTGGTGGTCGAATTTTCGGGTTAGTACGTCACGCCCTGTGATTCTGAAAAACAGGGCAACGGGGGTTATGATGAGATAATAGAATATCAGCAGTACGACGAAGCTTACCACTATGCCGATTGGGGCTGTGACGGCTGAAAAAACGATGAAGATGTATTTGGCGGCGGTTAGGGAGATAAGGCGTATCAGGAATATCGCTATGCCCGCGGCGAATATGATTGAGCAGGTTTTAAGGGGTAAATCACGCCAGAAGTGGAGTATCAGTACTAATACCAGGGTTGCGAGAGGTGAAATATTGCCAAAATCGCGTACGGTTTTGTCGGCGGGTTTCCAGTTGATTTCTACCAATGCCATTAGCTCATACCTTTGTATACTTCTGTATATTGGGTATACTGTCGATAAAATACCTAACCCAGATAAACACTAAATTTTATACAAATTCTAATCTCAAAATTCAAAACCACAACGAAAATATTTAACCGCGGATTACACGGATTTTTAACGGCACTACTTACCTCCGTACGCGACTCTGATAAATTGTTGCCATTTTGCGCAAGATTTCATTTGTAAAAGACTGAAGCTATTTTAACATTTATGGTTTTGCTAAGTTATGCGATTCGCAGTTTGCGTTGATGGCTGCTGGCTGAATCTATGCCGGGCAGGATGTATTGTTCGGTGACTTTTTCCCAGGATATTTCATGGGCCAGTTTCGCACCGCTGTTAATGAGCTGCTGCATCTGGGCTTCGCTACGGGGCAGATGGTCCAGAAGTTTCTGGGCGGCATGGTAGCTTACGTGGGCTTCCAGGCCGTCTCTGCGGGCCTGGTCAATGCCCTGTATGGCGGCGAGGTCATTGCCGATGTCGCCGGCCAGATGGGAGTAGTTTGCGACGATGACGTTAGGTTCGAAATTGTCTGTAACTTCGTGTAAAAGGTCCAGGCAGCCGGAGACGTCGCTTACGAGGCATAAGCCGCCAGCCCGGAGTGGTTCCAGCACCGAAATCCCAAATGGCTCGTAAATACTTAGTCCTAATTCCGCGTCTGTTCCTATGTGGATATCATCCGGTTTCATGTCCGCCGGCATTCTTGGGCCGCAAAGTTCTTGTGACCAGCCAAACTGATTGACAAACACGACTTTAATGTTACTGTGGCTGTCATTGAAAAAGCGGGTCAGGTTGTAAATTTCTTCTTCGGCATGGGAAAGGTCGGGCACTTTGGTCTGGTGTTCGACCGGCCAGTTCCATTCCGATTCCATTTTTTCTATGACCACTCCAGGCCGCTGCGGCATGTCGGTACCGAGCAGAAAAAATACTCCGCTGCGCCCTTCACGGTTAAACTGATGGTCAATATGATGAAGTACGCTCAGGTCACGCCATAGGGCCTTGCTTCGCGCAATACGGCAAACGTGTGTGAAAATATGGTGCGGGCGGAAATCCAGCAGGTTTTCGGCGTATTGACGCATACGTTCCCGGGCGGCGAATTTTTCGTCGAGGCTAACCGGTTTATCGGGTATGCCGTTATATACAACTTCGATATCCGTATTTAGAAACACCGGGTCGAGGCGTTTGAGTTCCTGGGCCACGCGGTCGCTTACCGCCAGAATGGTATCGCAGCGGGCGGCGGCTCTTACCAGAGCATGTTTGAAATTATGATCCTGCAAGCCGAACATGTCTTCGATGAACATATTATTATTTTCGGCCCAGTCCAGAGCAGTATAGAACATGGTGTCGTGGCCAGGATGTTTCTCGACGATTTGTCTTACCGAGGCAGTTTCGTGGGCGTAAAACGCGGTTTTGTGCGTCTGGAGAGGCTCGACCATTGCCGCCAATGCGGTGGGGACACCCATGTGTTCGTGGGCAATCAGCAGCGACGGTTCGTGAGGGTCGGCGGCATTGACAGCACGTAATGCCGCCAGGGCCGCAGGGGCAAGCCTCATGTATTGTTCAAAAAACCAGTCTTTCTCGTACAGATTGCTGGCTAGTCCGTATTCTTCGTAGAGCCACGATTTCAGGCCGTTTACAGGGTGGATGTTGGCTCGCTTGACATCAATAAGAATGACTTCGGCGGTGCCGGTCATTTGGCCCTGATGGTCACCAAAACGTTTTTTGCCGTAAACTATTGAAACACCAAATTTGTGCTCTACTTTTGATAACGCGGTGCTGTATTGTCGGCCTACAATTCCGTCGAGTGAAGAATAGAGGATTTTCCCTTCCGGGCCGAGCCGTTCGGTAGGTGAACATTTGCGTTCAAACATTGGACCGATAATAATTGTGCGTTCAACGCCTTTTCGATAAGCCGGGGCACTAATCAGGCCTTCCAGAACGCTGCCTATGCCGCCGATTTTTCCGGCGGCCTCATGAGTGACATGTATTACTGTTTTGGGATGGTTCACAACAAAAAACCTTTCGCTTTCTCCTAATTTCTCACTATACGCAAGGGAAGTATAACTTGCAAAATCACGTCTGACAAATCACTCCTGTAAAAAAACTTAGGCATTATATTCATTTGTTTTGCTATTGTCCGCAAACTATCCAGCTTTACTTAATTATAGGACTGAAACACAGATAGGTAAAGTCTGCTTGCCTGATGAACGGTATTTCGCTAATATGGCGGGATGAGTAAGCAGTCCGATAAAACTAAACCAGGCGAGCAGAAGCATACGCCTGCCATTAAGAATAAAAAGGCTCATTTCAACTACCAGCTCCTGGAAAAGCTGGAGGCCGGGGTGGTTTTGACGGGTACTGAGGTTAAGAGCCTTCGTAACGGCAGGGCTTCTCTGGATGAGGCGTATTGTCGGATCCAGAACGGGGAGCTGTTCCTTATCGGATGTACGATAGAGCTTTATGAACACGGCAATATGATGAACCATGAACCGACGCGGAATCGTAAATTGCTCATTCATAGGCGGGAACTAAAAAAACTCGAGGTCAAGGTGCTCCAGAAGGGGTTAACTCTTGTTCCTACAAAGATTTATTTCACACGGGGGATCGCTAAAATTGAAGTTGCGGTCGCCAGCGGCAAGAGCCACGGTGATAAGCGCGAGAAGATACGGGACCGGGAGAATGACCGCGATATGAAACGGGCCATGAAACGGGGAAATTGGTAGGACCAGGGCTGGATGAGTCCTTTCTTTTTTGACCTTGACCGCCCGTTGGTGCAATGCTATAAGGTAACTTCCCATGCGGGCGTAGCTTAATGGTAAAGCTCCAGCCTTCCAAGCTGGCTATGTGGGTTCGATTCCCATCGCCCGCTTTTTGCCATTATTTGCCGGGGGTTGTCTTGGTTTATCTAAGCTTTTATTTTGTAGATAGTTGTGTGTGTTGTAGACTGGTGCGTGGTGGGCATGTCTTGCCAGTGGTGGACAGCCATAATCTCTAGTGGCCTGCCATCCGGCACCAAAATGGGCACCGGGGAGCACCGTTTTGGTCACCGGTGGGGTGGTGAGTGGTGTTCGAGATGGCTGGTGAGGGGACGTTCTGTTAATGGGGATTTTCTTTGTTATTTTTTTGGGTTATTCCGAAGCCAATCAGGCGTGCCCAAAATTATCCAGATTTTCAAAATTTAATGCCTCAATCAACTGGATTGAGGGCTAAAAGCATTGTAATGTTAATATGGAAATTGAATGTAAAGCATTTAATAGAAAGGGATTACAATGAAGACCTACGCAACTTTCAAACGAGACCTGACCAGATTCGAAAACATGATCACCCGCTGGCAAAACAAGGGCAAACGGGAAAAAGACGCAGAACTCGCCGAGATGTTCGCGGCCGACACCCGCAACCTCAATATCGTACTCAAATACGCCCGCAAACACAACTTCCAGGCCGCCTGGAACAAACTGCAAACCCTCGACACCCTCGCCTGCGACCAGGTTCCCTACAGGCTTTATAACTTCATCGCCAAAGAGAATGGCTACTGCTAACAGAAAGAAAACCCAATAATGGAAATTATCTAAATCAAATTCGCGGGTTTTATAAAGAAAGGCCAACATCTGCCCGAAACCTTCGCCACTATCAGCCGCGTCCCTAGCGACAAAGATGTCCGCATGGTATTGATTAGCTGTGATGGTGAACAGAAATACAAATGTGATGCTAACGATGAAAAGAAAATCTGGGACCTGGCCTGTAAAATGCAGAAGCATCTCGACGGGCACGAAGGTACTAACTCCATGATTCACGATTACCTGCGTAAGTTGCAGATGTTGGCCGATTGAACCGGAAAGGACAAAACCACAATTGAATCTACAAAAATAAACCATCTTTTTGAACGTATCGTTCGCGAGGAACTGGACATCATTACTTTGGAAACCAGACATAACAAAGATGAAGATTTCCACAGCCTGGCTGTCTGGGAAATCCAAACCATTATGGAGCTGGCCTTCAACGCCGGCTCCGCTATGGCGAGAAAAATTCACCGGAAAGGAATTTAAACTATGAAGAATAATGAAGTAGAAGTCCACGCTGTCTATCTGGTCAAGATCGCCAATAATCTTGCTCAAGTAGAAATCATCTGTGAGCATGAAAACGGTGGCTGGGAAGGCAAAAGTCTTAAGACCGAAAAAATCATTAGGATTAAGAGTACCCAGCGTTTGCGGGAACTTGTCGCCAAACCCACGAAGGCGGCCCAAGTACCACCGCCCCAAAAACTACCAACACGGGCGAACCTGACGCAACTGGCGGCAAATGTAAACCGATGTCGCTTATTAACGCCGCCGCCATTGTATTGGAAGCCTGCGACAGGCCGCTGAGTGTCAATGGTCTTGAGGATCGGGAACCGGGCATCTTTGATCCGCCGCTGCATAGCCCGATGCTGACGTTCGATTACTTCACGTTCTGCCAGCCTCAGTAAATAAGTGGCATAATCGCTGTTATCCTTAGCACAACGTGCGGCTATGACATCATATTCATTCTTCATCGTCGGCAGCTTCAAAAATTTCAGATGATGCTCTAATAAAACTGTGGCTTGTCCACTCATATCGCCGCCTCCTTCAAATTATCATAATCACTTAACACAGGACTATTCACCTGAACCGAGGCTAAATGCTCTCGACCGGCCAGATTAAATGTCAGGGCCGAAGGATGTTCAATGTCCAGGCAATACTGGCTGACAATATCAACATTCGGACAGGCAAGTCGTAAAGATTTATCTATGGCCTTACAAAGTCGTTTAAATGGATATTTGTTCAGAAGCTGTAATATTTTGATATATTCTCGAGTACCTTCATGTCTCTCTGGAAGTTGGGCCTCAAGTTTTTTGCGAAGAATATTAAAACATTCCGGCAGATTCATATCTTTGAGAGGATCTCCGTAATCCAGAGAACCGGGCTTATCGCTCAATAAGGGCAGATAATGCCGGGGATTATAGCTGATCTGTCCTTTGGACCATAAACGATCATGTCTGGCTATTTGTTCACCACATTTTGTGCAGATCACAATCGTATTGACATAAGCTTTAACGATCAGTTCATGATGGCCGTAGCGAACCGGTACCGAATAGTCATTGCTTTTATATCTTATCAGCGACAAACTGCCGGCGTTTACAGTACTTTTACAACAGGAATCAAATGCGACGGCGGGCTTGGCTAAAAACGCCTGGCCATCCTCTAGCCATAACTCCAGCTTGGTTTTACCTTTGCCACGTAAGGTACGATGCTGCTCATTCCAGCAGGATTCCCACAACTGTTCATTGAGATGCTCAAAGCTGTTGACTTGTGGAACCGGGACCATGAAGTTATTACGAGCATAACGTACAATATTCTCAACTACACCTTTTTCGTTAGGACGACGAACCGTACAAAAGTGAGGTACAAACAGGTAATGGCTTTGTAATTCTAGAAAACCTTTAGTTAGTCGCCCCTGAAAAAGTCGATTTAAGCGACTACGACCTTATTTTTGTGCCTCATTTTTTCTGAAAACCAGGAATATTCGGCAGTTTAATATGTAAATCCATTCCCATTCGGTCGGCGCAGGCCAAAAGGCGGCCAGTAATTTGCGGATATTGGCTCCGATACCGGCCAACAGTGCATTGATTCGGTCGCCCTCTTTGCCTTTCAGGAAGTTTCGATCAATTCGGTTGTCACTTTTCATATGTCCGATCTTTGGTTCCACTGCGGACCGCCGTTTCTTTCGTTTTCGCAGGGCCGGGCCGGCTTGGCCGCGACCTCGTTGGCCGGTGATGTATATGTGAGTGTCGCCATTATAACCATGGCCGCGATAGCCCTTATCAACGAACGCTTCTTTGGTAGATTTACCGGTAATTCGTTCGACCTGTTCAATAGCGTTCGCCAGCGTATGGCCGTCATAAGGATTGCCGTGCAAAGCCTGAACGCCGACGATCCAGTTACTTTCATTGGTGGCGGCAACGCTGACTTTACAGCCAAACTCATAAGGTTTATGGGCTTTGCCTTTGCTGATACATTCAACTTCCGGAGCATCGATACTGTAGAGCTTATTTTTACTTTTACGCTGCTGAGCCAAAAGTTTTTCGGCACGGTTGAGGAATTCCTGAAGTTGAGAATCGATGATAGCCGCCTTGCGGGTAATATCGCGAACCACCCGACCTAATAATGTACGCAATGTTTTTGTACAACGTCGAGCACGTTTAAACTGTCTGGCATGGGCGTAACGGCCTTGCTGCTTTAAGAGTTGAGGGGCTTTACGAATGTAGGTCTGGCGTAATCGAATTCCACGTTGTTTGCAAAGATTCACCAGCCGTAACAGCATCTTGGTATAAAGGCGGGCATCGGTCGGAAAGGAAATCGCTTTTTCCTGAACCGTCGTATCCACCGTGATTTTAGACAACTGCTGAGGAGTAACCTGTTTGTGCGATAGAGCCAGACGGATGGTCTCAGCCAACAGCTTTTCAAGATTGTCAGCACCAACACGCTGACGCCATTTAACCATGCTGGTCGGATGAATTGGACAAGTGTGCTGCAGATATTCAAAACCGCAGAAGTACTGCCAGTAAGGATTCTCAACCCAACGGGCAATTACCGATTCATCAGATTCGTCAAAGGCATGCTTGAGATAGTGCAAACCAACCATCAAACGAATCGCATTGCCGGGACGACCCATCTCCGCGCTGTAACAATCAGCGAAGTGGGCATCCAGACCCGGCCAATCAATCGTGTCGGCCAAACGGCATAATTCGTGGTCCAGATTGAGAATCTGTTTGAAGTGAGCCTGAAACAGCTCAAATTGATTCGAGGGAGTCGTTTTGGGCTTCATCTTTTGTATCCATATTGCAAGGTTCTGAAAGGCATTCCATAGCTTACCTGCAATATTATACCACACATTTTACATATAACATACGCAAAAATAAGAACTTAAAACTTTTTCCGGGAAGACTAGTTAAAATTCGCTGATGACAACCGGTAATCTTACAAATTGCAATCCGGGAGTTGTCATAGCTGATACGATTAGGAACACCGCCGAAAAACTCAAACGCATTAACGTGACCATCCCAGAAGGATTCGGTACATTCACGCGGATAAGCTTTGACAAAAAACATATCTGAGTACGGCAGGCTCATCGCGAAACAATGTACTTTTTGTAAAGTGCCATCAATATTGGTGATTAGCATTGAAAATGGAGCCAGATTTGCGGGTTTTCTCTTCTGAAAAAGCATCGAAAAAGGAGCCACTGTAAAAGGCCGATAAGATGTGTTTAAGATACGTAACATTTTAGACACAGGAGGCTTAGAAAGGTGCTTACAGTGGAGCATTATGAGATTATCAGACGTAAAGTTCGTGATGGGATATCGCAACGTGAGGTTGCCCTGGAGCTGGGGCATTCGCGTAACACGGTGGCCAAGGCCCTGAAAAATCCGATTCCGCCGGGCTATCGGCTCAGTCAGCCGCGGGTCAAGGCTGTCATGGATCCCTTCGCGCACATTATTGACACCTGGCTGGAATCTGACAAAAAGGTTCGGCGTAAGCAGCGGATGCAGGCGACCAAAATGTATCAGCGGCTTTGTGACGAGTATGGTTTCACCGGCCATTACAGCACTGTCCAGCGGTATATCAAGGAGGCGAGTAATCGCCAAAAAGAAGCTTACCTGCCGTTAGCGTTTGAGTTTGGCGAAGAAGCCCAAGTTGACTGGCATGAAGCTAACATTAAAGAAAACGGCAGGGAGAAGAAGGTCTACGTTTTTTGCATGAAGCTGTGCTGTTCTAAGGCTCCTTTTGTTTGTGCTTACGAGAGCATGAAGATCGAATGTTTTCTTGACGGCCATGTCCGGGCGTTTGAATATTTCGGCGGCGTGCCCAAACGCATTGCTTACGACAATTTAAAAACTGCGGTTCTAAAGGTTCTCAAAAAAGGCAAGCGTCGGCTCAACCGCAAATTCGTAGAGCTTAAGAGTTGGTATTTGTTTGACACTCGTTTTTGCAATGTCGCTAAAGGTAATGAAAAAGGCGATGTCGAGAATCTCGCCAAGCGAAGTGAAAGGCAGTTCTTCTCTCCGGTTCCGAGAGTTACCGATATGGCTCAGCTGAATGAGATGCTGATTGCTCAGTGTATCAAAGAACTGGATCGCCAGGGCCCTGCACCTCATACGAATAAAACCATTGGCGATTTATTTGCAGAAGAGAAAACACATTTATACGAACTGCCTGAGCAGAAGTTTGAAGCCTGTCGTCGAATATCCACCTTTGCGGACAAACAGCTTACAGTACGGGTTGATACTAACCGGTATTCGGTGCCGACGGAGTATGCCTATCAATCTTGCCAGGTCAAGGTATTCGTTGACCGGGTTGACCTGTTCTATAAAAATGAGCTGGTTGCCTCGCATTCCAGATGTTACGATAAAGACCAGTATATCCTGGATCCGCTGCATTATATCAAACTTTTAGAGCGTAAGCCCGGTTCGCTGGATAATGCTCGGCCATTCAAGGGCCAGCCCTGGGGCGAAGATTTCACCTTGATGCGAACAGAGCTTGAATATCGATACGGCAGTGAAGGGACCGGTAAATACATCAACATCCTGCTGCTCTTTATCAGGCATCCGCAAAAAGAAGTTGAACATGCCGTTGGTGTTTGTGTCAAGTGCCGGGCGTTCAGCGATGAAGCGGTGGAAAGCTTTTTACGTAACGGCTCACAATTGAACCTTGCCGGCAATCAAGTCCTGGTAAACCAAGGCGATGGCAAACGCAATCTCGATGTTTATAACCAGTTGGCCGGGGAGGTAGCATGAAAGATCAAATGGTTTTATTAAAAAGCTATCTCAAGACCCTGAAGCTTCCGACAATTCAAAAAGAGTATCAGACAATTGCCCGGGCATCCGCCCAGGCAAACGAATCCTATGAAAGTTATCTGCAAAGACTGGCCGAAATCGAAGTCTTTCATCGACAGTCGCAGGCCATCGCCAGGAGATTGAAACAGGCAAACTTCCCCATGACTAAGGAACTTGAAAGTTTTGATTTTATGGCCGTGCCGCAGATAAATAAAAAACAGATTATCGACCTTTCGATGTGCGGCTTTATCGACCGCCGCAGTAATATCGTCTTTACCGGCCCGCCGGGCGTGGGTAAAAGTCATCTGGCCATCGCCCTCGGCCGGGAAGCCTGCCGACGAGGTTATAAAGTGCGGTTCTTTACCGCTGCTGAACTGGTTAATACGTATCTCGAAGCCCGACAGGAAAGAGCGGTGTTGAAATTAGAGAGCTATATAAAAAAATGCGACCTGATCATCATCGATGAACTGGGCTATGTCCCGTTCGACCGTATCGGAGCGGAACATCTGTTCGGCTTTTTCAGCCAGTGCTATGAACAAACCAGCCTGATCGTGACAACGAATCTGCCATTCGCCGATTGGCCCCAGGTCTTTGGCGATGATGAAAGATTAGCCGGTGCTCTGCTGGACCGACTGACCCACCATGTGAGCGTGGTCGAAATCATAACCGACAGCTGGCGACTTAACCAGAGTTTAGAGAAAAAACGGAAAAAAGAAGGCTAAGAAAGCCTCAATCCAACGAAAAAGGACCAGAATCCCTATTGACAACGCCGAAATCGGCGTTATTTTACTAACCTAAGTGGCTCAGATTTCGATGCAAATCTGGCTCCATTTTCAATGCTAATCACCATAAAAGACGGACTGGGTAATAAAAACTCGTTAGCGGCTTGGATTGTGCCAAAAGAAACGATTGTTAACGGTATTAATTATATAAATATTATCATCCCTAAAGGCTGCGACTCAAAACTAATATTACTCGATATAGCTGTTCAATAGCGTAAGCAGCGTAACCTTGTACTTGTCAAGCAAGCGAGATACCGCTTTTGAGCGGTTGAAAATTAAAAATTTTGCTCTTTTTCAAGTTAATATGAGTTCAGATTCAGCGTTGGTGAAGTGCATTGAATAGTAAATCGTCAGATTTTCGGCAGGCTTGTCGGCAAAACGCGAAATCTGCGCAGAACGATACCGCAGTTAAGCCTTGGAGTCACCAAGATTCAAGCAGACTGTTTTAGCCGATAGCCCATTGTTCGAGTTTGGCTGAAAAACCGTTGCTCAATATTGGGCGGCACTTCTTTAGCATCATGGCCCGGCATTTCTGGTGGGTTGCCATAGAATACATCATCCGGCCTTAAACCGTCGAGCGTCATGTGGGGCCGCCATTGGTCGTACCAGGTTTGAAATTCATCGCAAAGTTCGGTTAAGTGCTTAAAACCTCTGATGAGAGCGACTCTTTTGAGCCATTCGTATTTGAGGGTTTTGTTGGCCCTTTCCGTCACGGCAATTGAGCCATGTTTGCCAATAGCTCCATAGCGGTGTTTGATGTTATCTCCCAATAGATCATTGAAAGCCTGGCTAATGAAAACGCTACCCTGATCGGAGATGATGTGTTTGGGGGGGGCATATTTTTCGATGGTGTTATCCAATAGTTCGCATACCCAGCCTGCGTTTCTGCCTTCCAGCGGAGCAACTGCCATGATCTTTCGCGAGTAATGATCGATAATCAGGCAAACATGAATTTCCCAGAGCCCCCAGCAGAACACTGACGTGTTGTCAATTGACCAGACATGGTTGGGATACCAAGCAGGAATAGAACGAACTTTCACTTGTTCTTTAATTTTCTGTTTACTCGGAAGATTTTTCGGTTTTCTAGGCTGAGGACGATTGAGGATATTTCTGACGGTGGATGCTGAAATAAAAACTTTCAGCAAGGCCAGTTGGCTGGCTATCCTCATTCTGCCCCAGTTGGTATTATTCTTAGCAATCTCCCAGGCTAATGCGGCGATCTCGGCAGGCGTTTTGTTAGCGGGAGTCCTATGTTTGACTTGGGTTTCAATATTGCGCATCCAGCGATAGTAAGTTGATTTGGCGATGCCGACATACTCAGAGAGCTTGTTCCTGGGAATCTGAAAAGTTTCGACGTAATTCAGGATGAACAATTTCTCGTCAAGCGTATAGCGTTTGTTGGTGTCTTTTTTCTTCAAGCCTTTCTGTAATATGCTGATTTGAATGGCCTGCTGATAAACTTTGTCACGAAGAAAGAATATTTCCTTATCCTTTTCGTCAATATCCATTTGGGCTACTCGCTTCAGTTGGCGTTTTCTGGCCCGGCCGGAAAATTGAGCGGCTAAAACTACGGCCTTGATGAGATAGGATATGACAAAGCTGAGAGTTTCAATGTTGTGGTGCATACTTTCCACTTTGGTTGTTTGATATTGATCGCCCTTAAACACCCATATAAATCCGTCATATGTTTCACTGATAAAACTGCAAGCTTTCCGATCGGCAGCTTACTAGATTTCAACAAGCATGAATTTTTGAGTGGGGCAAGTCTATTCTGGAAGATTTATTCCGCTGAAATCCAGAGCCCTTATTTTAAAAAGTTCGTCACATAATTTCGCCCTTTTCTCTCCTCGTGGAAGATGTTCCAGCTGGCCATCAATAGTGGTGTATGCCTTGCGGATGGCCGTTATTTTTGAACTGTTATAAACTGTGGATACCCATTCCATTTCTTCGCTTGTAATACATTCGAGAATTTCATGAGGAAAGTTTTCGATCTCCATTAACTCGTTAAAATACCGATCCTCCCATGAATCCAGAGAAGGTGTTTCATGTCCCAATATATATGGGATTAGGTGAATGTTTGACAGCATGGTGTTTATAAATTTCTTTTCGGCTTCTTCACGATTTCCATGACGGAATAATGTGATCGCCCAACACAGGAAATTCAAAGCAAAACCAGAATCTCCCGGGTAGTTTTTTTGATACCATTCGTAATGTTCTAAGGTCTCTTGGGTATTTCCCAACAAAAAATAAAGAGGGCGGAAATAGGCAAACTGTCAGTTAAAAAAGGGGAAAATCTCGGAACTGTTTTGCTTAAAAATTTGTAATTATGCCGTTCCGTACTGTAGTTGTCATCGGGGAGATATATACAGATATGGAACAATGGGCTACTATTTGTCGCAGAGTGCTGAAGGAACCCGGGAAGTACCGAATCGGTTAAACCCGGATTTTCAATACGCCAGTCTGCGGAAGAACTCGATTTTATGGAAAGTGATTAGATTGCCATTATGGGCGTTCTGGGCGTTCTGGTCACCGGAGCGACTGAGGATTAGCAGGTCGCGGCCGTCGATTACCATACTGGCATAATGTCGCGAGGCCTTCTCCGATGATCCCACAGCTACCATACAGGCAAAACACCAGTCGACCATATTTTTGGAGAAATGCAGTTGCAGGCGACGGCGTTCATTGTCCGGGGCGCCGTAGCGGTCTTCGGGCAGCATTTCCACGCGCGTCATGCTGTCAGTAGATTGGGTGCTCAAGAGCCAATAGAGCTGACTTACATCGTCATAAAGGACAAAGAATTTCATCTGCCCGCCCGGCAGGGGGACATAGAGGTTGGTCTTGCCGGAAGGTGCGGTTTCCAGCATGGTTTCTATGGAACCGTCAGATTGCTCGACAGCCTTGATGACTGTGGCGAGGTTGGTTTTTCCGGTGTGAGCGCGTGAGAAGATGTGGAAAGTACTGCCGGTTTCATCGTACCAATAATGGGCCGGATCGGTGATCTGGACCACGTTAGATTCCAGCCAGCCCACAGGCGGGAAGCCCAGGCCATCGGCGAGCATAATCTTGTTGGGATAATAGGCCCCGAAAAACGGCACGCCGAAATGGTCCAGATCGTGATCTTCGATGGTCTCACAAAACGGCATAGGGCCGGCGAAGGTCCAGGCGGCGGCAGTGGTGAGGTCCTGGGTGGTATCGCCGCGCATCAAAACGGGAGTTGCCTCGCTGACATCCCAGGTATTGGTCAGATAATCAACATCATTGCGTTCCATGACCGTGTAAACATATTGGCCCTTGCTGATAACATTATTCGAGCTGGCACTCCACGATTCACCGCTGGTAAGCTGGGCCGGCTCGGTCCAGGTATGGCCGTTATTCTCTGATTTCATAATCTGCACATCCCCGCGATGGCCGATATGGCCCAGTAGATAAATATCACTGCCCACCGTAAAGAGGCGGCTCTGCATCATTTCATAATTACGTCGATAGTTCCAGCTTATCCCCTTGTTGTCCGAAACGTAAATCAGATTTTTGCCGGTTCCGGTCGGATTGGATTGAGCTATGGCGGTCCCGGATACCTCAAAAGCCACAATCAATCGGCCGTTTATACCGACAGTGATTGTCGGGCCGTATAAAACCGTTTTGTCCGGGTCGGGCGACTGGGCGACAATGGACTCTGTGGCAATGGGTTTGACCCGCCAGCAAAGGTCCGTCGCCCAAGATAATTCTGCCCCGCAGCAAAAAATCATTAAAACCGTAAATATTTTTTTGTTCATGATTCAACACCTTTAATAAATCAGATTCCGGAAATTTTTGACTCGATGGAAAGTTATGATATTACCGTTATGGGCGTCCCTGGCGTTGAGGTCGCCCGAACGGCTGAGTATGACTAAATCGTCATCATCTATTTCCATGCTCGCGTAATGTCGGGAACTTTTTTCGGATGGTCCGATGGCTACCATTCCGGCAAAGCACCAGTCTACCATGTTCCGGGAGAAATGCAATTGCAGGCGTCGTCGCTCATTATCAGGAGCGCCGTAGCGTCCCTCGGGCAGCATTTCCACCCGTGTCATACTGTCGGTTGATTGCGTACTCAAGAGCCAGTACATCTTGCTGGTCTCATCATAGAGTACATAGAATTTCATCTGGCCGCCGGGCAGAGGGACATAAACCAGCTTTTTGCCCGAGGGTGCCGTTTCGAGCATGGTTTTGATTGTGCCGTCGGGCTGTTCAACGGCCTTTAGCATGGCGGCCAGATTGGTTCGGCCGGTATGGGCTCGCGAAAAAATATGGAAAGTCTTCCCGTTAGGGTCGTACCAGTAATGTTTCGGATCGGAAATCTGCACTACATTTGATTCCAGCCAGCCCACCGGCGGGAAACCGCAATGCGGCTTGAGCAGTGTTTTCTTAGGATAATAGGCATCGAAAAAGGGCACGCCGAAATATTCCATGTCCTTATCCTCGACCGCCTGACAAAACGGCAGAGGGTCAGCAAATGTCCAGGCCTCCGGCGACATTAAACCTCTGCTGATATCGCCCCTCATCAGGGCCGGGGTCATTTCGCTGACATCCCAGGTTTTTTTCATCTCATTTACATCGTTGCGTTCCATTACCATATAAACATAACGGCCTTTGCGGATGACATTGTGGGCACTGCTGTGCCAGAGCTGGCCGGTGGTTAGCTGGACAGGGGCGGACCAGGTGTCGCCATTGTCGCGAGATTGTATAATCAGCAGGTCGCCGCGATGACCGACATGGCCTATCAGATAGATTACACCGTCGGCGGCGAAGAGCCGTTCCTGCATCATTTCAAAGTTGGTGCGATATTGCCAGCTTGCCCCGTCATCATCGGAAACATAAATACGATTCTTACCGCTGCCGATTTTGTTAACAAGGTCTGACGTTTCAGGACCGGATATCTCAAAACCTATTATCAGGCGATTGTTCCGGCCTGCGACAATCGTAGGGTTGTACAAACAATTTTCCTGAGGTGATTGGCACCTATAAACCACCGATTCATTGGCTATAAAGCTGACTTCGGCCTGTGAGGAGCTAATCAGTAAAAGGCAGGTGAGAAAAAATATTGTGTGTCTTACTGTGCGCACAATTATCTCCAATAAAAAGAATAATAAATGCCTGGGGGAGGCAGTATATCAGCACTGGGATTTGCGTTAAACCTCTTTGGGGGTTAATAGGCAATGTAGCCTCGTCTGCGCATATCGGAGGCGGCGACATCTTCTTCCAGCGCATTGCGTCGTCCCAGGATTTCCAGGCCAAACATGCCGCAGGTCGCTTCTCCATATTTCAGATACTGGACATGGCCGTCCATAAACGCATAATTACGTCCGCCGTCATGGGGTCGACTGGCATATTCATTATACAGGCCGTATGTCATGTCATCCGGGGTGGCGTTCACCTGCCTCATCCAGTTTACGCCATAAACTTTATCTTCGGTGGGTTTTTCCGGGTCACAGCCATTAAAAGTGTTAAAGTAAGGATGGGTACCCACACCGTACATTGAGGAATAACCGTCGGCGATCACGATGAAATCGCTGGTTCTGCGGATTCTGCTGCCACCAAAAGTGGTAACCACTCCATTGGCCAGATAAGTCAAGGGTATCTCGTTTACATTTTCATCTTCCATTACGTCTTTCTGCAGTGACGGGCAATGAAGCAGTTCGGGATTTTTTTCCAGGTCAAGATAGTTTAGCAAATTATAGGCCCAGCATAATCCCGTGTCGGGGTTTGGGCTGGTCAGGCCGTGGCTGATATAACGATGTCCATTGTAAACCTTGGCCGCGTTTTGATGAGGGAATTTATCTTTGTTGTCAACCATGTAAGTCATGGAAGAGAGCATGGTGCTGCGTAGATTGGAAACACAAACTGTTCTTTTGGCTTCTTCTCGAGCCTTTCCCAGGGCCGGCAGCAGAATTGAAACCAGCAGCGCGATTATCGCAACCACCACCAATAATTCAACCAGAGTAAATGCGTTCTTGCTATGATTTTGCATCTCGATTCCTTTTCGAAAGCCTGGCAATAACAGACCGGCCGCCCGTTGTGAGCGACCGGTCCGCATCTTACTCCATTATATTACCTGTTCCAGTTAGGATTTGTGCAGAACGCGTCCAGCGGGTCGTTGCAGAAGAGCCATTCTGCCGCCATCAGGGCGAAATCATTCAGGTCCACCGAACAGTCCTCATTGATATCAGTGGCATAACCAAAGCCGCGAGCGTAAACGTCGGCACAATCTACCGGGACGTCTATCTCGAAACTGACTATCAGGGAGTATGTTCCATCGCCATTGTCGTCAACCCGGTAAGAGTTTACCGTCATGCATCCCTCACTGCAATCAATACCTTGCAATCCTGAGATATCAATTGTTGACGCGGTCAAGACGGTTACTTCATAAGTACCGCTATAGAGGACCGCACCTTCCAGCAGGCCGATCTCGAGGTAATTACTCAGGGTAGCGGTGCCTGCGATATTGATGCCGCTGACAAAATTGCCAACCGTATCGGTTTTATAAATCAGCCGGGAGCCGCTTTGGGTCATGCTCAGATTTCCGCCGATGGATACGGTGGCGTCAGGGCCGAGCACTTCCAGTACACCTTCATTCTGGGCAGTGAAATTGCCTGTGGTAGTGGTCAGGGTTCCGCTATCCTTTACGGTTACCACACCGGAGGCACTGTTGAAGGCGACATTGACGCGATTGGCGGTATAAGCGGCATTTTCGCCAATTATAATTTCGCCATGACCGCTTTGATTACCGGCATTGGTGTAACTGTCGAGGGCACTAAAAGTACTGTTGCCCAGCATGGTTAATGTGCCATTTCCAGTTGAGGTTGTGCCAACCTGGACACTGCTGGATGCAGTTACCGAGGCGTTGTCAGTTAAAGTGGCGGTGCAGGTGCCTGCTTCGCCAAACTTAACCGAGCCGGCAAACGTAACCTGGCCATTGTCCTTAACGAGCATTTGAGTATCTGCCGCAGAACCATTGCTAAAATCACACCAGCTTTCTACCGTCAAAATACCATTATCGGTGACATTGACAGTAGCGGTAGTATCAGCTATCCAGCCGACACCCAGCCAGCCAAAACTCGAATCGACCTTTTTGATATTCAAAGTGCCTGCGATATTCATGGTTGCGTCACCACCGGTTTGGTTTTCAATACCACCACATTTGATAAAACCATTTGAATTGATGGTCGTGCCCGCAGCGATATTAAGTTCAGCAACACCACTACTAAGCGCCATGTGGGCAAATTCAAAGGTACTGCCGGTATCAATATTTAATGTGCCGGTGCCATTTAGTTCACCAATATACATTGAGGGCATCCCGGTAATAGTACCGCCGGTAATGTTCATTGTGCCGTCACCGTTGGCTGAATTACCGACCTTTACGGTAACAGCGTCAATCGAGCCGCCGGAGAAATTTATAACGCTGGTGGTGTTGTTATTGCCGACATAAAAAATCTCCGACACGATAAGATCGCCCGACAAAATATCGAGTCGACCATCGCCCGAGGGTGAACCAACAGCTATTAAAGCCGTTGAAACACTCGAATTAATAATCGGGTAGTTTGCGGCATCACTTAAACCTACCCAATACAAATGAGTGGGGTCAAGTGCAGTGACGGCAGAGCCGGCCCCGCCGTTCGGGTCGCGCAACCACCAGTTGGAAGGATTGCTAAAATCCTGGTCGCCGGCCAGATTTAACCATTCAACCGTGTCGCCCCAACAAACGGCGACAAACAATAAACTCAACAACATTGCCGGTAACAATTTTTTCATTTTTAGACCTCCAAAGTAAGTAATGAAAAAGTTCTCTTGCTCAACTTTATTGAGTATAGCAGAAAAGGCTTTTATCTCCTCCGCCATTTTGAATATAAAAAACACCAATTTGAACACTGTCCTTTTGGCGGCGTAAAGCATTGTATTGAATAGGGTTACGGCGGGCAATCTTGCGGGGTTTCGATATTTTTTTAAACTTCAATGAAAAAATAATGTGAAATATATTGAATAACACCTTGACATTGGTTTGGTCAATATTATAGACTGTTAGTCGGGCATGGGTTGCCGGTCATGCCCTCAAAACTAAAATATCGAGCTGCCGGGCAACTGGTACGTTTTATATTCTCCTACCAACAACACTTTTTTAAATTGAATAAAACTGAACCGCGAACAATCTGACTTTACTGCCAGAGTTTACCGTACCGTTTGTGGGAAAAAATGCGACAGGCCAAATTCGTAACATGGGAGTATTTGATGGCTTTTCCTGAAAATTTTAAATGGGGTGCAGCAAGTGCGGCGTATCAAATCGAAGGTGCCGCGGATATCGACGGCAAAGGTCCCTCGGTTTGGGATATTAAATGTCAAAGGCCCGGTGCTATATTTCAAAGTCAGTCCGGCCGGGTTGCCTGCGACCATTATCACCGTTTCAAAGAAGACGTGCAGATTATCAAAAAACTCGGCATTAAGAATTACCGCATGTCCATTTCCTGGCCCCGGGTTTTGCCCGAAGGTATCGGTGAAGCTAACCCTAAGGGGCTGGACTTCTACTCGCGCTTGTTCGATGAGTTGCTCAAGAACGATATTGAGCCATTTGTCACGCTTTTTCACTGGGATTATCCTCAGAAGCTCTACGAGCAAGGCGGCTGGCTGAACCCGCAATGTACCGATTGGTTTGCTCAATATGCCGAGCTTATCGCAAAACATTTTTATGACCGGGTTAAAAACTGGATGACTTTCAATGAGCCGCAATGTTTCATTGGTCTGGGTCATTATAAAACTGAGCACGCCCCCGGTATTGAGCTGGCTTTTCCTGAAGTGCTTCGTGCCGCACATAACGTAATGCTCAGCCATGGCAAAGCGGTCCAGGCAATACGTGCAATCACAAAACAGCCTGCCAGTATAGGTTATGCGCCGGTAGGTTTATGCAGTGTGCCGTATGATGAAGATTCCGAAAATGACATCGAAGCCGCCCGACAGGATACATTTAGCGTCAAACCCTACGATTGCCATAATTCCATATTGTGGATGGACCCGGTGCTGCTGGGCAGATATCCGCAGCAGTGTATTGAGGCCTATGGTCCCAATCTGCCTTCATATACCGACGAGGAAATGAAAATTATCAGTCAGCCCATAGACTTTCTGGGCGTTAATATCTATACCGCTCGTCAAGTGTCCCTTGCAGACGGGAAAGTTCGGGAAATACCTCGCGAAACGGGACATTGGTATACACCGATGAACTGGTCAGTCGAGCCTAAATCACTATACTGGGGCCCCAGATTTTTCTATGAGCGTTATCAGAAACCCATCTATATTACCGAAAACGGCATGGCCAACCATGACGCGGTATCGGAAGACGGTGGAGTCCATGACCCTCAGCGTATAGAATTTTTTGCCAGATATCTGAAAAAGCTGGCTCAGGCCTGTTCCGATGGAATTGACGTAAGCGGCTATTTCCTCTGGACCCTCATGGACAACTTCGAGTGGGCCCATGGCTACAGCAAAAGATTTGGAATTGTTCACACAGATTTTAATACTCAAAAAAGAACGATCAAAGATTCGGGCTACTGGTACAAAAAGATTATCCAGACAAACGGCCGGGCTCTTTTTAAAACTGATTCAGTTCCTGGCACATCACTAAAATCATGGTTGTCAGCCACTCCAAGGCGAAGGCAGGAAAGCTATAACTTGTTTTTTTAAATCATTTTAATGGCGTATTACGTTTGAAGCAAAAGCTCGCGATAACAATTGCTATTATTCGTGGTTCGTGATAGAATCCCCCCGCATAATTGCCAATAATAACCTTTGTAATGGTGTGCGTCATGAATCACACTCAATATCGAGTTTTATATCTGCATCCGACCGGCTGGGAAGGATTTCTCTGGAAGGGGCTTGCTGAGTATGCCTCAACCAATGATGCCTGGCTGTTAAGTACCTTCAAGCCCTTTCAGCAGCAGAGCAAAAATGATGTTTTAAAGTCCATTAAAGAGTTTCAACCCAACGGTATTATCGCCTCGGCGGCATTTAATGCGATTGAGGAGGTCTTACAGCTCGATGTTCCTGTAATTATTCATCGCGATTGCAACAAGGAAGTTGACGGCTGTCCGGTGATTTTGGGTAATAATTCCGAGATTGGCTCTTGCGGTGCTGAGTATTTTATTAATTTGGGTTACAAGAAATTCGCGTTTTGCGGCAATTCTGACTCTGTTATTTTTCAGGAAAGGGCTCAGGGATTTTCTCGTCAGATTGAAAAGTCAGGTTTCAATGCTGAAATTTTTCTGGGGCCGAGAAACAATCTGGACTATTCCGAATTAACATCTTTTCTGAAATCTTTATCGAAATTCACCGGCGTGATGGCCGGCGAGGATTCCATTGCCGCGGATATTATTTCGTGTTGTCGGGAAGCGAATATCAGCATACCTTACGAGATATGCCTGATAGGTGTTAATAACGAGGAGGAAATCTGCGAGACCCAAAACCCCAAACTTTCCAGCATATCACTGGATCATTATCGCTCCGGTATTCAGGCGGCGGAACTGCTAAACCGTTTTCTTACCGGTAAGGAAAAAATCGCGGAACAGGAAATCCATGTTTACCCCATAGAAGTGGTGCAGAGGCGTTCTTCTGACTCAATGGCATTTGAGGATATAATTGTCAGCGAAGCGGTCAAATTTATCAAAAACAATTCGACTAAAAATATTCAGGTTATTGATGTAGCCGACCACGTTGCGATTTCCAGAAGTATGCTCAATCAGAAATTTCGTAAAGAACTTGATCGTTCAATTGCAGAATATATTCGCCAGGTGCGAACTCGCGAGATTGCCAAACTTCTTCTTGACACTAACCTCTCTATTTCCCAGATTGCTCGTTTGATGAACTTCAACGACAGCAAGCACATTTCGCGATATTTCAAGCAAGCCCTGAGCCTGACACCTTTGGAGTATCGAAAGAATCGCAGGATTTAATGTGTTGCGAGAAGGTTTGCAGTCATACTTGTCCTGAAGGACTTCTCGAAGTATCCGAACTTTCTCCTGGCAATAGTCCAGCGATTGCTGCTGTTTGAGCAGGGCATCCCGAGGCTGCTTTGTCGCTGAGGCTGGCTATCAGAGCCGTGAAATATGTATATGTTCTTCTGATTATGGTGGCATTATATCTCAGATGAAATTCTAGGTAATATTTACTTGCAAAACAGCCCCGAAAAACATAAATTTCAACCATAATCAATGGTGTAGTTGTCAACCGAACGTAATACCGCTTTAACGCGGCTGAAATTTGACAATTTTGCTCTTTGAAAAGTTGTGTGCCAAGCAAAGCTAATGTGAACAAGCTGGACAATCCAGCCTGGCCAAAGGCTAGCCACCAGGCCAGAACGGAACTTTGCGTATAATGAGGTAACGAATTATGCGAAGCCAAAGGGACGGCGATTTGTCGGCCATAACGCAAGTGAAGGTATTGAGTCCCGAAATAGAGAAAGTGGCACTGGGCCAAGGTTATGACTTTTCTGGAAGCCAGTATCGCTGCATGCGTAAAGGCGAGTATGTCGGCGGCGTGTCGGGATCGGAGGCCATGGCAGGTAAATCAACGGTTCACATTGGAACTTGGGAGAACCATCCCGTTCCCGATGTAAGCTTCCAACAAGCTGAAGAGGCAAGGCGGAAGTATGGCGGGATGGTAGTCAGACTATCTCATAGTAGAGGTGTAACCGGGGCAACGCCCGGTGAGCCCCGGAAGGTTGGGGCACTCGAAGGGGATAGCAGTAGAACGCAGAGGGATGCGTATGTGGGAGCCATACCCTGAGATGGATCACTCAACACAAACAAAATTAGCCCTCATATCAGAACAGGCCCGGAAGGACCCGAAGTTACAGTTTACGAGTATAGCTCATTTACTGAACAAAAGGTTCCTGAAGGAATGCTACTTTGGTCTCGGCAGGGACCGAGCCAGTGGCATAGATGGAGTCAGTTGGAAGGAATATGGAGAGCAGCTGGATGAGAATCTCGGTTGCCTTGTGGCCCGCATGAAGTCCAAGCGGTACAAGCCGCAACCTGCCAAACGGGTGTATATCCCGAAGAACGAACATGAGAAACGGCCTCTGGGACTACCATCCCTTGAGGACAAGATAGTCCAGAAGGGGATTGCCCATATTCTTGAGGCGATCTACGAGGTTGATTTTCTGGATTGTTCCTATGGATTTCGCTCCGGCCGCGGGTGTCATCATGCTCTCAAAGTCGTGGACAATACGATTATGACGAAACCTGTCAATCATATCATTGAGGCAGATATCAAGGGATTCTTTGATAATGTCTCACACACATGGATGATGGAGTTTCTACAAGTTCGGATCAAAGATCCCAGCTTTCTACTTCTGATAAGAAGATTTCTGAAAGCGGGATATGTTGATGCCGATCAACTTGTATTGACCACACAGGCACACCGCAAGGTGGTAATCTCAGTCCAATGCTCTCCAATATATTCCTGCACTATGTGCTCGACCTGTGGTGTGACAAATGCGTCAAACCACGAACCAAAGGTTTCTGCTCCCTGGTGCGTTACGCAGATGATTTCATCTGCATGGTTCAATATCAGGAAGATGCTCAAAGTATTGAGCAGGCCTTGCGAGCGAGGTTTGCGAAGTTTTCTCTGGAATTACACACAGAGAAAACCCGCGTGATAAGTTTTGGCAGATACGAACGAGAGAATGCTCAGCGACAGAACCGTAAAGCCAACACCTTTGACTTTCTCGGCTTTACCCATCATTGCAGTGTAAGCCGCATGGGTAGGTTTATGGTTGGTCGTAAGACCAGCCAGAAGAAATTCCGTATGAAATGCAAAGAGATGAATGACTGGCTGAGACGCATACGGAACTACAAGAAGGTCAAGGAATGGTGGCCGGTTCTACAGGCGAAGCTACGGGGCCACTATCAATACTATGGTGTTAGTTGTAATTGGCATTCTATAAATCAATTTTATAGAGAAACCGTTATAATGGCCCATAAATGGCTCAATCGGCGAAGCCAGCGTCAATCGTTCAGTTGGGAACAGTTCAATGAATACTTGAAACACTACCCATTGCCAAGACCGAAGATAGTGCACAATCTGTATGTGCGATCGTCTGCACTGTGAGTTCTACTGAAGAGCCGGATGAAGGAAATCTTCAAGTCCGGTTCTGTGAGGGACATTGAAACTCCTCATAAGGTTGAATAATGTGACACTCCTGATACCGAAAGGCAGGAGAAACAGTGAAAACAAATGAAACCTAAGTGGCGGAGTCATATTATGTCTACTCGATGATATGAGTTCAGATTCAGAGTTGTCGAAGAACACTGAATGGTAAATCGTCGGATTTTCGGCAGGCTTGTCGAGAAAACGCTAAATCTGCGTAGAACGATACTGCAGTTAAGCCCTGGATTCACCAAGATTCAAGCAGACTGTTTTAGCCGATAGCCCACCGCTCTCTGGGTTTGGCAAAAGTAGCGTTGCTCAATATTGGGCGGCACTTCTTTCGCATCGTTGTCAGGCATTTCAGGTTTGTTGCTATAGAAGACATCATCCGGCCTTAAGCCATCGAGTGTCATGTGAGGACGCCATTGATTGTACCAGGTTTGGAATTCGTCGCAGAGTTCGGTTAGATGCTTGAAGCCGCCCATTTTCACAAAGTTCGATCGAGTTTATCCAATTGTGATAGAAACATTTCTTTGCTCCACAAATCAAGCGAAGGCTGTTCATTGACCTGGACAAATCGACGCACATCTTCAGCGGCCTGCTTCCAGTTTAAGGAGGTGATTTTTTGTTCCAGTTCACTCAGTGTCCACGCCTTGTCAACAGTAAGCGACTGGCCTTGCCACGGTCCGAGTCGATTGATTGCCGAGGCTAGAAAATCATAATTTATGTCAATGCCATTACTGGTGTACCAAATGAAATCATACCAATCCCGGCCTTTGATATACTCGCGACAGAGTAAAGCATGGATTTTACCAGCAAACAAGCTTGGCTTATCCTGCACGGCTATCGTTGTAACAAACGGAAAATCCAGATATTTCAATTCTTGGCCGCTGCCAGCCGGCGGTTTGGTATCAACCTCCAATTTTATTCTGATTTTCGCCATTGGGCCTGTCTGATTGGCATGATGTAAGTCTATTATCTTGCCCAGGGAGTTGTCTTTCAGGAAAGCTTTTTTTATCGTTGCCTCGATTTTGGAGCGATCGGTGATTTCAATATTATATCCGTAAGCGGCCAGCTCATCGGTCAGATGTTTGAGGTGGTCTTTCAATTGAAAATCGGGTTTGCTTTGACGCAGTATAAAATCCATATCTTCGGAAAAGCGGTTCAGGCCGTAGAAAATTCGTAGGCAGGTTCCGCCCTGAAATAATGCATGCTTAAAGAAGTCTCCACGGCCAAGTGCAGCAAGCACCACTTCCTGTGTAATCTCGCGAATGGCCTGTTGCTCCTCAATGTCGGTTTTACAATTGTAGCTCAATAGACGTTGTTGAATCATTTTTACGCTCATCATTGCACCTCGCGAAGCCAGCCGGTCAAAAAACGCTTTACCCGACCGTTGTTGTAGTTTTTTAAAAGTCCTTTGAGTTCTTCTGCGGTTACGCAGACTAGTGCCTTGTAATCCTTAAATATTCGGGTAGAGTGAGCGAAGTTTACATCTGGCCTCTTCTACCTTAAATTGCCAGTCCACACCTCTCTGTTTTTCATTGAAATTTGTAGCCCAGGCACTCGTCTCTTTTTTCAGCATATCAATATCTGTCATTTTTCGATCTTTCAAACATTGCCGGGTCATCGAACTCAGTTCGTTTTCAGCAATATTGAGCCAACTGCCGTGTTTGGGCGTATAATGAAATTCAATCTTTTCCACATATTTACGAGCCTGTTCCGGAGGAAAAACGTCGTAGAAAGCCCCTTTGGTATGTGTATTCAAATTGTCACACACCAGAAGAACTTTTTTCGCTTTGGCATAGCGACCATCAAGCAAATCTGCCATTTCAATCGCCCAGTCAACCTTTGTACGCTGGGGGCGGGCATTCACATCACGCCAGCCGGATAGCGGTTCGGTAAAAATAAAGAGACTTGCCGTTCCGGCACGCTCATATTCATAATCCACGCGACGCGGGTGATTCAGCGTTGCCGGAATCGGGGTTCGTGTTTCCTTGAGTAACTGAACCGGTTGCTCATCCATACAAACAACCGGAAAATCCGGGTCATATGGCATCGCATAGACATCCAGGACATCTTCCATGCAGGCCACAAATTCGCTGCTTTGATCCGGCGGAATCACCCAATACTGAATTTTCCGTTTCGTCATGTCATTTTTTTTAAGGTGGTACTAACCGTCGTATGACTGATGGAATCCACAATCTCTAATTCAACTGCTTTCTCGGCGAGCAGTCGCAGTGACCAGTTGCTATACCCTGCCGGCGGCTCGCTCAATCTCAGTGCAATGATCTTGGCTTCCTGCTGGCCGTCCAGCAATTTAGCGCGAGGCGGCGTATCACGCTTTTTGCCATTCAAGGTTATGTCAAATCCTCGTTCCACCAGGGACCTACAAACATTCGACACGGTTTTGACGCGACATAGAAACGCTTCGGCAATTTGATGGTGAGGCCAGTTAGGGCCGTCGGCATCCGCCTTGAGTAATATTTGCGCACGCTTGACTTTTTGCGAGGTTCCCTTGAGCTTGTTAATGACCTCAACCAATTCACGGCGTTCTTCGTCGCTTAGACGAACAATGTACTTCTTGTTCATAACAGACTCCATAAAAAATCGGCTTATGGGGTCATTATCGGACAGATCGAATAGGTGTATTTAATTTTTACAAGGCACTAGTCCATCCTCATCAATTCGTAAGCTCTCGACTGGCTCTTTAGTACCGGCCCAGTTCATACTTTGGCTATAAAGATGATCGGCCAGAGCTTTTGCTGGTGAGGCCATAAAGAAAATATTGTTGTTTTCATCCACGCATCGTTCAACGGCAAAATAAAATGTATTTTGCGGAATACGTTTATAGCTGAATACCCCAAGAGGGGTCTCAAATTCCTTGCTGTTGCCAAAACTCGCACAGGTGCAAGTGTAAACCGCCTCTGGAATCCAGCCATGATAACTCAAGGCTGCCTCCATGCTGATGTAGCTGGGGCCATAAACCTGTTCTGCCAGGCTGTAAACACTAATAGGCTTCTTTTGGAATTTGGGAGCCAGGCAATACAAACCGCGACGGATATTGAGGATTTCTCCGCCCGCCATAGCGCGTTTGACAAGTCCGTGGCGGCTAAAATCCGTGCCGTCAATCGCAACAGCCACGTCTGATTGGGTAAATACCCCTGTGGGGGCTTGAAAAAACTGTTCTGTCAATCTGTTCATGATTCTCTGCTTTATATAAAAACAGTCGTACTGTGACTACTTTTGTTAAATATATAATATTTTCGACTGAAATTCAATAGAACTTTATGAAATAGTCAAAAAATGACTATTTCTGCCAACCCGCCCGTTGTACTAAACGGCTTCGCCGTGGCTAAGATTGGAAGCTTTTCGTTGTTTTTGGGTTATTAGGGCCGTTTTTTGGGGATTGGGGTGCTTGGGGTTATACTATTTCTATGCTGTCCGGCGTTGGGCCGGGCTTTTTTTAGATTCTGGCACAGAAAGGTAGAACTCATGAAGCAACGAATCGATTCCCCAAAACTCAGTACTGTCACTCCAGGCGGCAAATTACCCCAGATCGCTGAGGCCAACGTCCTCAGGGCTCAGTTTCTCAAGGACATGGAACTGGCCGGTTTGGCGGCGGAGTCGCGTCGAACCTATCTGGATGCGGTCGAGCAAATCGTCCGCTACTATTGGTGTGCTCCGAACGAACTCACCGAGCAGCAGGTCGCAGAGTATCTATTGGCACGGCATCGCCGTAACATTCCTAAAGGCACTTTCAAGGTGTTACGGTTCGCCCTGAGATTCTTCTTCAATGAGACTCTGGGTAAAGACTGGCATCTTTTTTAAAAAAAATGCGTTCGTTATCTCAGTTCCGTTTACCCCGGGTTCTGGAACATAGCGACTGCCTGCAATTGATTCACGCGTTAGATCGCCCGATATATCGCTGCTGTCTGCAGATGATGTATTCCTGCGGCCTGCGTTTGGGGGAGGCTGTCAAGATTGAAATTTCCGACATCGATAAGGCCACCGGCAATTTGACGGTCATTGGCAAGGGTAATTCCCAAAGACTGGTGCCGATTTCGCCCAGTACTCTATATTTGATGCGTATGTTCTGGAAAGGTCATCAGCATCCCAAATATCTTTTTCCCAGTCGCTATGGCAAGAGTCACATCACGGACAGTGCGGTTCGGAAGGCATTCAATCAAGCGGCCCAATCATTAGCGATCAAGGACGTAACTCCTCATATCCTGCGTCATAGTTTTGCCACGCGATTATTGGAAAATGGCGTGGATGTGCGTGTTGTCCAGATGCTTCTGGGGCACAGAAGCATTAAGTCAACTGAGATCTACACGCACATGACCACGCCCATCCAAAACAAAGTTCGCAATACCATCGAGAAAATCATGACTCGCTCACCTTAACTGGGCTGAGTCATGTCCATCGAACTGGCCGACATCATGCGTCAGTTCGGTCCATTATACCTGCAGCGGTTCTCGGAGTCCATGCCTGTTTCGCACAAACAAGCGTTATTGGATATTCAGAGATGCCGTACCCCCGAAATGGGTGGTCATGTTTACCAGTGTGATAATTGTGGCAAGAAATCATACGTCTTCCATGGCTGTCGCAACCGGCATTGTCCCGCCTGCCACCGGGAACAGACCAGTATATGGCTCGAGCAACGCACTGCCGAATTGTTACCATGCGATTATTTTCACGTAACGGTGACATTACCGCAATCTCTGCGCACTGTGTTTCGCAGTAACCAAAAGCAGCTGTACTCGCTGCTGATGAAAACTGCCACCGATGCTCTAATTCAGTTGGCCGATGATCCCAAACATCTCGGGGCGAGAGTTGGTATTTTAGCGGTATTGCATACCTGGGGCAGCAATCTGAGCTATCATCCCCATGTTCATCTGCTGGTTACCGGCGGCGGGGTTGACCAGCAGGGCCGGTGGGTATCCTGCAAAAATAAATACCTGGTGCCGGTCCGGGCTCTTTCCAGATTGATCAGAGGCAAATTGGCCGCCAGACTCAGAAAGAACTATCCTGATCTTTACCAACAGATAGATACTGCTGCCTGGGACAGAGACTGGGTCGTGCACAGTTTGCATTATGAGCAAGGCTCAAAAGCGGTCTTGAATTATCTGGGCCGTTATGTGTTTCGAATCGCGATTACCAATAATCGTATCCTGAGTATGGACAGCACGTATGTGACATTCAAGCATAAAGATCGACGGACCGGTAATTGGAAGATATTAAAACTTGAGGGCTGTGAGTTTATCCGGCGGTATCTGCAGCACGTATTGCCAAAGGGCTTTCATAAGGTGCGTTACTATGGGATCTGGCATCCTTCCAATCGGCATAATGTCAAAAAACTGATCTGTTCATTGGCCGTTACCGAACAGATGCCGGAGTCGACATTGATGCTCAGTGCACCGGAATCAGATGACGAAAAAACTCCCGAGCAACCACTGAAGTGCCTTCATTGCGGCAGTAAACAATTGCAGTTGATCGAAACGCTGCCTAGACACCGAGCCCGCAGTCCGTAAGCCGCCATGGTCTTGAACATCTTTTGCCATCACATCGAACAATGACCCAGCGAACAAAATCGCCCGGAATGAACCACAAAGTTCGGGACTACGTCACCGGTATGCGCCGAAGAGACCAAAGCTCGCAAAAAGCATGATGCCGATACCCGCAGAAACATAAAAAACGCCCAAAACACCAACCCAAAAAACGCTTCGAAACACCCAACCAACCCACGCGTTCAGTACAACTAGGTTTTCAAGGCGGTAAAACGCCTCGAAAAACCATAATTAGTTAACAAAAGGAGGTTTATAGCTCAAAAAAAATGGATATATTCATTTTCAGTCAAATTTTCTAATGCTCTTGACAAAACTATCCGAAATGTGTAATAATATCGGCACTTATTATTATAAGGAAATGATATTACACAATGGAAAAAGGCAGCAAAATAGACAAAGTACTGGAATATGCCAGAGAGCATGGCGTAATTCGTGTCCGGGATGCCATTGCCGAAGGGATGCATCCGGAATATCTCCGCAGGCTATGTGACCAAGGACTGCTTATAAAAATAGGCAGAGGTACATATATTCCTTCAGATATGGATTTCAGCGAAAATATCGGACTGGCTCAGGTTGCCAAACGGGTTCCCCATGCTGTCGTATGCCTGCTGTCGGCTCTGCTATTCCATGATATTGGAACCCAGCTTCCACATGAGATTTGGATTGCCATTGATCGCAAGGCAGCCCGACCCAGACTGAAATATCCGCCGGTACGTGTCATGCGTTTTTCGGGTAAATCTCTTTCGGAGGGCATTGAAGAGCATATCATTGAGGGAGTGGCGGTCAGGGTCTATAATATAGCAAAAACAGTGGCTGACTGCTTCAAATACCGCAATAAGATCGGCCTTGATATCGCACTGGAGGCACTGAAAGATTGTCGCCAAAGGAGGCTTTGCAGTAATGACGAACTTTGGCAATATGCCAAAATTTGCAGAGTCAGTCAAGTAATGAAACCTTATCTTGAGGCACTGTCATGAAAAACACCGGACAAAATATCGTTGCTTCAGTTCGTCAGAAATTGATCAATCTCAGCAATAAAAGAGGTGAAGACCCAAATCTGGTTTTTATACGATATGCAATTGAGCGTTTGCTGTATCGTCTTTCATGTTCAAGACAATCCAGCAAATTCGTTTTGAAAGGTGCAATGCTCTGGGCGGTCTGGGCAGGTAAGCCGTACCGCCCAACAAAAGACCTGGACTTATTGGGCTTCGGGGATGCGTCCGCAAAAGCGATTCGAGTAATATTTAGCGAAATATGCAAGGTTACGGTTGAGCCTGACGGTATGACGTTTAATCCCGAGACCATCCGTATAACCGAAATACGTGAAGAGCTGGAATATCCTGGTCAGCGAGTAAAGCTTGAAAGCAGACTCGGTAATGCCCGCATTAATATCCAAATCAACATCGGCTTTGGCGACAGCATTATCCCGGCACCGATAGAGATCGATTATCCGACTTTGTTGGATATGCCTTCGCCGCATATTAAAGCCTACCCAATTGAAACGGTTGTAGCTGAAAAACTTGAAACGATTGTTTCAAAGGGCGTGCTAAACAGTCGAATGAAAGACTTTTACGATCTAAGAATTTTATCACAGGAGTTTGAATTTGACGGCGGCAATCTAAGCAACGCAATTAAAGCCACATTCGAGCGTCGAGGTACAGGCATTCCAATTGAGTGCCCGATAGCATTCACTGAAGAGTTTTACGCAAACCCGGATAAACAACAGCAGTGGCAGGCTTTCTTGCGAACAAGCAAGCTTGAAGATGTGAATCTTAAACTCAAAGAAGTTGTTAAGGATATAGAAAAGTTCCTGCAACCACCTTTAACTGCCGTTGCAGGGAATGATTCTTTGGCGAAAAAGTGGATCGCTGGAGGAGTGTGGAAATAGACTCAGATTAAGTATTTGTAGATACTATTGTATTGCCTCAGTTGGAAATGGACAAATCCTTTAAAGTTGCTATTCTTTATGTATATTTTTGAAAGGGATTTGTTATGAAACAGGAGCGTAGGCGGTTTGAGGCGGTGGAGAAGGTAAGGATTATTCGGGAGCATCTTCTGGAGAAGCGGCCTTTGTCGGAGGTTTGCCAGCAGTACGGCATCGCTCCGACCCAGTTTTACCAGTGGCAGAAGCTGTTTTTTGAAAATGGAGCCACGGCCTTTGAACCCAAAAAGGTCGGCCGGGAGTATGAACTGGAAAACCTGATCAAAAAACTCGACAAAAAGCTGGTCAAAAAAGATGAGGTCATCGCCGAGCTGGTTGAGCATAACATCGACTTAAAAAAAAAGCATGGTCCGGGTTGAAAGACGCCTGGGCGGAACCGGATGTTCGGGATGAAGTCGTTGATTATGTGCGCAAATGGACGGATAAAACGGAAGTGAAGGCCGCGACAATGATAAACTGGATGGGCATTTCTCGCAGCAAGTTTTATGACTGGCAGAAACGTTATGGCAAGGTCAACGAGCACAACGGCTGGATTCCTCGTGACTTCTGGCTCACCGATGTCGAAACACAGTCGATCATCGCCTATCATGCGGATCATCCGCGGGAAGGCTATCGGCGGCTGACTTATATGATGATGGATGAGGATATTGTCGCGGTGAGTCCTGCCAGCGTTTATCGAGTGTTGTCAAAGGCGGATTTGCTGCAACGCTTCAACGGCAAACCCTCCAAAAAAGGCAGTGGCTTCGCTCAGCCCTTAAAACCGCATGGACACTGGCATATCGACATTTCGTACATTAATATCTGCGGCACCTTTTACTACATGTGTTCCATTCTGGACGGTTTTAGCCGATACCTCGTGCATTGGGATATCAAGGAGTCGATGACGGAGGCGGAGGTGGAAATTATTCTTCAGCATGCCCGTGAGAAATTCCCCGAGGCTCGACCGCGGATAATCTCGGACAACGGCCCGCAGTTTATCTCGAAGGACTTCAAAGAGTTTATTCGGCTCAGCGGTATGACACATGTCAAGACCTCGCCGTATTATCCGCAGAGCAACGGAAAACTCGAACGCTATCACAAAACGATCAAGGGTACCTGTATTCGAGTTCATACGCCATTGTCGCGGGATGATGCGTGTCGCCTGGTGGCTGATTTTGTGAGGCATTACAATGACCAGCGGCTACACAGTGCGATTGGATATATTACGCCCAACGATAAACTTGCCGGCCGGGCCGAAACGATTCTGGCCGCCCGGGAAGCCAAACTCGATGCCGCCCGTCAGGCCCGCAAAGCCCTGAGAAAGGTGTCGTAGTGAAAAGACGCTTGACAGAGATTGGGAACGCCCGGACAATACCGTTGGTAGGCGAAACGGACGCAGGCTCTGCAGAGGTGCAACCTGCCAGGGATAGCCAGACCAAGGCGACGAATTGTCGTGGGGGTGGCAGTTATACACCTGCCGCCCCAGGTGTGAGGCGTTCCACAGACAATTCAGAGCCTTCTTATGCCTTTAAAAACCTCTTGCCGAAGGCAAGTTTAAGAGTTAATCGTGGAAGCCATTTGTCCAATTCACGCTGAACCAATACATTTTGAGGTATTACGTAAACGTCTGGAATCTGAAGCGGACGAAAAGCACCAGGGAACCAAAGAGTATATTTCCATTTTATGTCTGCTGGAAAAATATTCTCTCAAAAGGTTAACCAAAGCCATCGAGCAGGCCCTGCGCTATCGTAATCCCTACTCAGATATTATTAAACAGTATTGTCTGGATTATGAGTCTCCGACGATTGAACTGTTCTCATTGGCCGGCCGGGAACATTTAGCAGGCGTTACAGTGTATCCCGCGAAACTTGATGTTTACAATGAACTAACCGGAAAGGCGGTGACGATATGAGTTCGAAAACGCCTTCGGTTCTACTGGAGCATCACCTGAAAACTTTGAAGATGCCGACGATATTAAGAGAGTATAAAACAGTTGCGGCAGCCTGTGCTAAGGATAATGTCGATTTTGAAACATTCCTTTTGCGACTTCTCGAACGTGAGCTGATCGAAAGAGAACAACGCGCCGCCCAGTGCAGAATTAAATCGGCCGGGTTCCCGATAATAAAAACGATAGAGAGTTTTCACTTTAAGGCTCAGCCGACGATTAATGAAGCTCTGGTGAAAGAATTATTACGCGGCGAATTTATCGATAAGAAGGAAAATATTTTACTGATGGGCAACAGCGGAACCGGCAAAACGCATTTGGCAATCGCCATCGCTTATGCCGCGTGCGCAGCGGGCAAGAAGGTGAAGTTTTATTCGGTGACGAATCTGGTGACACAGCTATTAGAAAAACGCGAACAGCGAATGCTGGAACGCTTGCAGAAACAATTGGAGAAGCAGCATTTGCTGGTGCTGGACGAACTGGGCTATGTGCCTTTTACGAAGGTCGGGGCGGAACTGCTGTTCGAGGTGATCAGCAGAGCTTATGAACGCTCCAGTTTGATCGTCACGACGAACCTGCCGTTCGAGAACTGGGCCGAGGTGATGGGCAACGAACGCTTAACCGGAGCCCTGCTGGACCGCCTGACCCATCGAGTACATATCCTGGAAGCCAATGGCCAAAGCTATCGGCTCAGAGAAGCTAAGAACCGCCGCAGGCCAGGATAAAGTCCCATAACAATATTTGACAGCCCGTAGAGTATGGGCTATATACAACCTAGGTGCCGCGGTTTTCAACCGCCCACCGACGCACTTTTCAACCGACGTTTACAGCTGGTGATTTGCAATGGGATTTTATCATTTAAATCCTTTACACAGCCTTTGGCCTGGCGTAACTGTCCGGCTTGTTCACATTAGTTTGATTTGGGAACCACTTTTCAAAGAGCAAAATTTTCGAATTTCAGCCGCTTTAAAGCGGTATCACGCTTGCTTGACAACTACACTGCGTTCTCTGTAGTGCCACATCTTGAAGCCTTATTATGATAAAGGGAGTACATATTGCCCGTGATATCAGCAACCCGGTGGCGTAAAGTCGCTGGTTCCAGCACTTCAACCAAGTCTCCAAAACCAATAATCCACCAGACTATCTCCTGCAACCCGTCCACCTTAACTTCGAAATTAATATAACCATTCTCATCAATAGTAATTTTTTGGGTAGAATGCCAACGGACATTTAAAACACGATATGAGGCAGCAGGCTGAAATCTTAGACTAACCTGATAAAGTTGCCCTTCAGGATTGGCCGACCAAGCAAATTTGAAAAGGTCCTGGATATTGAAGGTTGAAGGTATGACATATCTTTCAGCCAACAACTCTACTGTTCCAATTTGTGGAGCGGACAAATTAATCACTTTATGATGTAGGGTTGAATAACCGATTATCTGCCAGCCTAGTTCTCCCATTCTAAGATGGTAAGGAGATAGAATTGTAGTTTGCTGGATGGTCGAATTTTTGACAGTATATTTGATTTTGGTACGCAGACGTTTTTCGAGAGCTTCTTGCAAATCGTTAAACAGTTTTTGATGATTAGTATTAATTTGGGGATATTCAGATATGGAAAAATTGCTGGCAAAATAAGTACATTGCTGCTGAATTTTCTGCGGGAGCCATTGCATTATTTTACCAACAGCTTCAATGGCACGGCTTGCTAAAGAACCGGATTCCGGACTCAAATGATTAGCCGCCAACATCAGCGACTTCATATCCTCGGTTTCTAATTTAAGATGAGGAGTAGTACTATAGGCTACATATTTCTGAAGATTATCATCATAAATAAAATCATATCCGGCATGTTGCAAGAGTTTTAAGTCGCGGTATATTGTGCGGGCTGAAACATTCAATTTTCTGGCGAGATCATGCGGGCCAAGAGGTAAATCTGACTGCAGCAGCCCAAGCAACCTCAATATTCTTTGCAGCCGGTCAACCTTATTCATTGTAACACCCTTATTCTTAAAAAGTAACGATAGACAATCACCAGCGATTTGGAACTAAAAATGCTAACTAACGCCAAAAACCTTCTCGATGATATATAAACAATCCTTTCTTATCAATATTTTTTATTTGTCTCAAGAAATCTTATTTTACCCAATCTAACAATATTTTTGCATTTCGATAGGATTAATATTTTTAGGCCTATAATTGGAGTTGGCCAATCACAAATGGCCTGCCATTGCCATAATGCCCCAAAGATAGATAGTTTATAGAAAAATATTTTTTTTATCAACTTTGGCACCTCCAGGAACGACATCTTATGTACAAGGGTTCTTATGGAAGGGCTCGCTCATGGTAACTTCGATATGGAGTAGGTGTTATGAAGGCGAAAATGTATTTTTTTATCCTCATATTGTCAATTATGCAAACCTTGGCTGTTGCTGATAGGAGTTTGTCCGACTCGGAGATAAAGGCAATTCTTAAGCAATTATGTAACAATCCTGCTAGGGGCTGGATTGAAAATGGCACCATTGTTGCTGTCCACGAAGAATATTGCGCCCCCCAAATTACTGATGAATCTCAGATTTTACAAAAAATTGAACAGGCTAAAGAGAAGTATATAGCAAGTAATTATAAGCCAGAAATTGACCCTGATTTGCAGGCTATGAAACTTGAGGCGATGCCATTTAACGTTCGATATCGAATCAGTAATGAATACACCATGACCACCAAAGTTATCATTCACGTCAATGGCTTGAAGTATTATAAGCAGATTGATGTTCTAAATCGTACTGATACTATTAGACCGCCACTGGGTCATACATTTATGTATGATCACTTTAACTTAGAGTGGAATGCAAACAGAGTTACCGTTTGGGATGGAAATAGATATACCAGGTATTCCAATTCGACGAAGTACGCTACCATCAGCGAATCGTCAAGAGTTAACAACGATCCAACGAATATTCAAAGTGCACTAACCGCAGGTTTTATTCATTGGGGAAGCGGTAATTTCAGCTACGATAATCTTATTGACTCGGCCGAAATTTCTGGCATGGAAAGCGAAATTGACTCTCAAATGAAAGTGAATTTGAAAATAACTTTTTCTTATGGAAATGAATACTGCTTCACTCTTGCTGCAGACAAAAATTATGCGACAGAATCCTGCACCATCTCCCTGCCCAATAATACTACGCATACATGGCAGTATTATGACTACAAACTATTCGGCAACAGCTGGATCCCCAGTGAAATTGCCATGGAAAAATATGATGGCAAATGGTCTTCTCCACGCCTTGTCTCAAGTGACATCTGGCGTTTTACTTTGATTGACACATCCATTCCCGATGAAAAAGCTATGACTGTAGATATGGCCGAAGATGCTCTTATTGAGCACTATGTTCCCAATAGGCAAAAGGCTTTGATGTATTTAAAATCCAGCCAGACTGAAGAAGGCGATGGAATAGATTCCGAAGAACTTTTGGCAATTCGTTTGGCGGCAAGTGAAACAACTTCAACTCAAAATTGTGCGACACTCGCGATGAAATATATTGCCCCTAAGATGGGGGTAACGGTAAATGATTCACAATTGTCCTCAATTATCAGTTCCTCGGATAGCACTACCAGTTTATATCATTTGGGGCAATTTGCCAACAGCTTGGGACTTTATACGCAAGCGGTTAATACTGATATTGAAACACTGAAAACTTTGTCACATTACAAAATCATACTTCATATACCCGGCAACAATCATTTTGTAGTGGTTGGCAATATTGATGACGATTATATTCGACTGATTGATTTGGCTAAAAACAAGTTTTATTATCGCACAAAACTTAACCAGTTTGACTTCGACTGGACAGAGGGGACAGCCTTGATTATATCGTCCCAACCGCTTGCTCTTCCTGACACAACTCAGGTATTGGACCTTGCTCAGCAGCAGGCGATACGAGGCGCTGCATGCGAAACCGGTTTTTATTCCTGTTCCAATCTACTACAACCAGAGGAAATCTTCTATTGTATTTCGAGTTGCGAAGGGACCTATGATTACTTCTATGAAAGGTGGGGATGTATCTGTGACACCTCTGGCAGCTGTTCGGGCCAGATACTGCCGCGTCTCATATATTCAATGTGTATAGATGACCTTCTCAATTACCCGAATTGTACCATAACCGGTAATTGGACAACCCTTACCATGAGAGCCTGTATGTGAGTGAGGTCGGAATGTAGCACAAAAAGTTTGAATTGATGACATTATCCAGATTTTTCCAGCAACTGAAGAGCTCAACTAAACTCGCGGATTAAGCCCCAAACCCCTGTAAACTATGGGGCTTGGGGCGGAAAATGTCTGCGGACCGTACCACTGAGAGCCGATAATCTTGTATCTCGTTTATTTACAATACTTAATGATGTGCCATTGGTCAAAAAAACTTACTTGAATTTTTCCCGACTGTGAGTTAATATAACTATCCGTAACATGTTGCCTGTGTTTTTTTTGGGATAGAGAGAGGAGAGGCGATGCGGTCGGTTTTTATCTTAATTTTATTTGGGACTTTATTGGCGGTTGCTCGGGCGGAAGTAACAGTTACTGTTTATGAGGCTGATGGCGAGAGCATTTTTGACTATAGACCCATCTTGTCGGGTACGCAGTTGGTTTTTAAGGTTTCCGGTGACCAGAATCTGAGTTGGGGTGGTAGCTTAGTGATTTCTTCGGAAGACGAACTATTGGGGGAGCTCTATGCACGCGGCCCGCAGTATTTTGGTGACTGGACAGGCTCTCACGCAGTTGGTTTTTAAGGTTTCCGGTGACCAGAATCTGAGTTGGGGTGGTAGCTTAGTGATTTCTTCGGAAGACGAACTATTGGGGGAGCTCTATGCCACGCGGCCCGATAGACACTCTTCTGCATTTTTCGATGGCGGCGATAGCCCCGTTCAACCGCGTTGGACGTTGACGGCAGTTGTGAATCATCAAGGAAGGTCAACGCCTTTTCGATATTGGGGGTGAACAATTTCTTAAGAGTCTGTCGCAAGGTTTTGAATCGCCCAATTCGCCGGCGTAACACAGCCAACTTTTCCAATGCCGTTTCCGTTCATTTCCTCAATAGTGCAGGGGAAGACGCAACTGTGTATGACTGGGAAGACTCTGAGATTGATGGTTTCGATTTGTACACGGGAAGATCCCCTGTTATTGGAAACTGGTTTGTTTCTTGATTATATCGCTCAAAAGGCAGGACCGGTCGGTATTGATTTTTATGATCACAGCATGAGTATGTACGACCCACAATACACAATTACCATTAACCAGACTCCTGAACCGGTATCCATTTTGTTGATGGGATTTGGTTGTTCTGTCTTGGCGTACCGAAAAAGCTATAAAAAAACCTAACGAATAAAATGTATAATGCTCTGGAAAGTTTTTGCTCGGAAATTTTAGGTTTACGTAAGACCTGGCATAAAAGGGACAATGCTTTTACTTTAGTTGAATTAATGGTAGTAATTGCTGTTATTGCTTTGCTTGTTGTTATTTTGTTGCCGGCGTTAGCTTCGGCTCGTAAGAATGCTCAGGCAGTTGCTTGTGCTGCTAACGTAAAGCAATTAATCTTTTCTTTAGATTTATACACGCTTGATAACAGATATTATCCACCTTCGATTTATGTGTCAGCTAATGCTAGCGAACCCCCTGGAGGTTACATAGGGAGTGCAAGTTACGATTATCAGGGTTGGTGGTGGTTTCAGTTTTTGTCTAAAGAAATTGGAACAAATTTCACTTCAAATAGTATATTACGTTGCCCCTCAAGGCAAGTAAAACACAAATTTGATATTGATGAAAATATTTTGTGGGGTAATTATGGTGTAAATCAGTCAGTGTGCAAAAGTTTGCCATTAAAAAAAAGCCTTCTTGAGTTTACAGGCAATTCCAAAGTCATGTCTAAAATTCCTCAGCCCTCTTCTGTTTTCCTGATAGTAGATAGCGGCTATAGCATTATTAACTGGTGGCATGTCACTCTACATCCCCCCAGGCCACTCCAAAATACACTTGCAGATATGAATTACCTGCCTGGTCTCTCGATCAACTCATCTAAAAACATATGGAATGGCCAAAGGGAAGATGCCACAAAAGGTCGCCATATGGCAAAAACTGTAAATACCGGATATGTTGACGGCCACGTGCAAAGAGAACCCAGTGAAAAGTTCTTAGTACTTTTTGAAAACAACCAATACCTTAATCTAAGGCCAGGATGGTGTACTGAATAGCACTATCTTAAGAAATTTGGTTTTGTCACCAAATCGAATTCTTCATTAGTGAGATATTTTGCAACTTTGGTTAGCTGTAGGGTAAATTCTTCTTGATTTGCAAACTTGACAGACCACTCGCTTTTTCTTAGTAACTTGCTTTCTGTGTCAACATAGCAGCGCCACTTTTTAATGGCATGGGTAGAGTTTCGACTGTTATCTACCCAGGTCATTTCGTAGACTTCTATATCAGGGTCAGCCTCAACGGTATCGAGCCTATTCCACTTGGCATTTTCAGGAATATCCGCAATTTGCTCAAAAGGTAATAATTTCAAAATGTTAGCTTGCATCATTTTTTTTAGATTTCCGGCATCTCTATCCGAAATGGACATGCTCTCAATTTGATCGCCACCTATTTTATTGATTGATATGGTTTGCTGATTTATATCAATTAACGTTATTTTGCTTTTTTCTTGCTTGATGTAAATATTTTTCTCTTTAGAAATCCATTCTTCTTGATAAAGATTATTGGGTGATTTGCCCTGGAACTGCATTATGTGAATATTATTGACTGTCGAAAGTGCTTGCCAAATCCTGTCAAATCCATAGGCAGGATCGATTAGTTGATTGAACATTGCCAAAATTATTAAAAAGACCGCTGCTGCAACCAGTGGTTTAATTATGGTTTTGAAACTTCTTACAGAAGGCCGATCGCGATTAGGGAGAGGTGTGCTTTTAGGATGGCGACGTATAATATCTATGCCATGTCGCTTGGAAATAGCATTATTGTCAATAGATCTATTTGAAACACTTGTTTTTAAATCTCCTGCCGGACTATCAATATTGTTTTCCTGCAATTCATATAAGGTGACGATGCCAGAATCGGCTTCTTTCATGTTAAATATGACCTTATGCAGATCTTGTATTTTGCCAAGGCACTTTGGGCATTCTCTCAAATGCACAACCAAAGAATCTCGAAATGCCGCCTTGTCGTCATCGGAAAAACACAAACCATACGGCAAAACATAATCAAACAAATCTTTTGGCAATACTTTATGGCAAGGAAAGGATTTATCTAAATGATCAACGGATGGGTTTTGAATCATCTTTTGCCTTTCCTGACAAAGTATTTGTCTGCAGATTGGGCATAGGCAAATATGATTTATTAACTCAATGTTTATATGGACAAAATCAAGTTTGGCAATTTTATGTATTTGCTGTTGGGCTTGAAAACAAATTACAGCATTCTCATCAGCTTTATCCGAAAAAAAACGAGATAATCGAGAATATTGATCGTTTGATAATTGCCATTCTGATAATTGTTCAATTATAGAGCTGCATCCAGAGCATTTGTCAATGTGAATAGTAACTGGGGTTGGTATACCTAATTCACTTTGCGGGATTGCAAAGCACGGCAGAAAGGGTTTAACATCTTGGCAGGTGATAGGTTTATTAGCACAGGAAAAGTGTAACGCTAAAGTCCCAAGAAGGAAATCATCATTGCTTCCAGCCTCTGGTGCACTAGCTAATCTCTTCAGCTCGTCAATCTTCTGCTGGCAACGACTACATTTTTGAATATGTTCCCAGGCTTCGTATGGCACCTCCTCTGGCACATCTTCATCAATAAAATAACCATAATAGATTTCATAAGTACGGCAAAATAATTCTTCGTTATGGCAAACCATATATCAGCCCCTTATATTCACATCCAGCCGCTGCCTTATTTTACTTAAGCTTACGGATACATATCTGCTTACAGTTTGAGGCTTAACGGATAATTTTTCAGCCACTTCTTGGGTCGTATAATCCAGCTTATACCTTAGTACAACCGCATCCATTTCTCGCTCGGAAAGATAGTTGCTCATTGCGTCAAAAACTTTACTAATTTCATCCCTGTTTTCGATAGTATCTTGTTCAATATAAAATTTACGATGCCGATGATTCTCGGCGTATTTTTGTATATTTTTTTTATATCGTATTTCCTGCCGGGAAGCATCAATAATATCCCTTGTTAAAATCATGTAAAGATATCCCCGAATATTTTTAACTGTATTAGGGATAGGAGTTTTTACAAGGGTAAGAAAAAACTCCTGGTACAAGTCACGCTCCAATTGATGGTCGTAAACCTTACTTCTGATGACTTTTTTTATATAATTCTCATGTTCTACAAATATTTCTGTAGCGATGCGAACCCGGTTATGAACACCTACCTCTTCCGTCATCCAACCACTATGTCCCTACAATACAAACCCACACAACACGATATGATTATATGAAAATTATTCTTAACCTCCAAGAGCAAACTCGAAATATTAGAAATAATCGAGTTGGCAGAAATTTCGGTAGGCTACAGATTAATCGCCGATATCGCATAACATTCGATCATTCTGAGAGTTAATACAAAAAAACTAAACAACATCCCCTTGGAGAAGCAAATCTTATATTTGCTCCTTTTACCCACCAATCCAACTGGCGACAAGCACATTCGACCGGCCAAAGCTTACAGCTTTCCAAAAACCAGCATAACCATCCGATGCCCAACCTCCAACAGCGAGTGTATGTCACTAAGTGACAAAAAACAAGAAAAAAAACGCAAGAAGCACAACATCGTGAGTGAGTTTATTTAATGGCACGCTATGCGACGTTCCTTTCTGCTTTCCAGTAACCCTAATCGAGCCGTTAATCGTCTGGTGTGTTACTGTCTTGTTTCCCTTGTTCCTCATCTTCGGTTGAGGGGGAAAAAGCCTCCTGTTTTTGGCGTTATTGGATGCCCGTCTCACGCAGAATCTGACGCTTGCTGACACCTTTGACCAATACCCGTTGGCGAATCTCATTCCAAAATCTCATATCAACGTACACCTCGTAAGCCTCCAAAAACAAGCAACTTATATCACCTGACTTCTTCGGCATTTTTAATGAGGTGCCGCAATTTTAAACCGCCCCGCCCACCGACGCACTTTTCAACCGACGTTTACAGTTCTAACGGCCTGTCGCAAGTTGTGTCATAAGTTTGTCGCAAGTATTAATCATCTACCCTCCATAAATTGCTTGCCCTTGGTGGTCAAACGGTATTTCTGGTTACGGCTGTTGGGTTTGTCAGGAATGGTCATTTCTATTAAGCCTGCCGCCAGTGCCGGTCTGAGGTAGCGTTCAGTCATCGATTTGCGATCTTTCAACCCCAAAGCAGAAAGTATTTCCTCCCGGCTCATCTCGCCAATAAGCACCTGGAAAAGCTTTTTAACTTGGGGGGCGTCTTGCGGGGCCACTTGGGGGGTAGCATCGCGGAATGATTGAATTTTATCCCAAATCATCTCCAGCATAAAGGTAATAAACACAGTGGATTGCCCATCTTTTGAGCTTTTAGCGATAGCTGTGTAATATTCCTGTTGATGGGCATAGACTATGCTTTCCACGGGAATATCAGCAAATAAGGAGTTCCATCGGTTTAGGATGAGAGTTTGCCACAGTCTGCCCAAGCGGCCATTGCCATCGATGAAGGGATGGATAAACTCAAACTCATAATGAAAGACACAGCTTTTAATCAGTGCGTGTTGGTCGGTTGTTTTCAGCCAACCCAGCAGGTTAGCCATCAGTTCTGGCACTCGTTTGGCAGGCGGGGCAACATGAACAATTCCGCCTGAACCACCCACACCAACGCTACTGGTGCGATACTGGCCGGGCGCGTCAAGCAGTCCCGTCATCAGGATTTCATGGGCCTTGAGCAGGTCGGTTTTGCTTGCAGGATTCCAGGCCTGAAATGCGTCGTATGCTTTGATGGCGTTACGCACTTCCTGCACTTCACGAGGCGGGGCGACAACCGGCTTGCCATCAAGAATGGTACTGATCTGTTCCTCTGTGAGCGTATTGCCCTCGATAGCCAGTGAGCCGTGAATGGTCTGGATGCGGTGAATCCGCCGCAATCGCAAATCCTGCGACTTGTCCAGCAGTGACAACTTGCCAAGTGCCTCTCCAATTTGCTCAATTAGCGTGATGATTGCAGGTGTAATGGTATATGGTGGCTGATAACTCATCGGCTAGCCTCTGGGAGTACAGCATTCTCTAGAATACCACAAGCCCGCTCGATACGGGTCAAAGCTTCGGTCATCGTGTTAGTTATTGTAAATTTTGGTATAAATTCTTTCATATACATAGCTTCCAATATGGACGCCTTTACCTTATGGGGGCATTATAGCGGATTTAGGGTAAATAGCAACTGGGTAAGCAGGGTGGTAGGGGGGGCTTGCGAATTGTCCCGCATAAGGTATAATGGCTTGAAAATCAGGCATTAAGAGTATTGATGTTTATGACGCAGACTAATTGCTTTCGGAGGGTATGATTGACAACTATGAAACACCGACTTCTGGTTGCTTTTGCCAGCTATGTGGCGTACTTGATAAACAGGGAATTGTATCATGCTCTTGATTTTCAGAAAGTTCAGATATTTGTTCTGCTAGAAGAGCGACAGCCCGGCAAGCGATTATTGCTCAATGATAGCCAACGCAGGAGACTTGCTCGTAAGGCAAAGAAACTGTCGGCAGAAATGCTGGAGAGAACTTCGCTGACTCACGCTCCCACAACCATCCTTGGCTGGTATAGAAAGCTTATTGCCCAAAAGTATACTGCACCGCATCGCAAGCCGGGTAGGCCGCAAATCTATCATGAAATTGTAAAGTTAGTCCTGAGACTTAGAGAAGAAAATCCGCGGTGGGGAGCTAAAAGGATTTGTGATGTGATCAACTCCCTCGACATTGAAGTAAGTAGAACTTCAGTCCGTAATATTCTGGTTCGTCATGGCTACGATCCGGAACCCGATGCCACGCCAACCTGGAAGCTATTTCTCAAAAGTCATTTCGATGTTATAACCGCTTGCGATTTCTTCTCTGTGGAAATTGCTACACCTAAAGGGTTAATACGATACATGGTGCTGTTTGCGATTGAACTGTCGACTCGCAGAGTGGAAATCCTTGGTGTCAAATGTGACCCCGATGGTGCCTGGATGGAACAGATAGCTCGGAACATTACTGACTGTGAAAATGGCTTTTTGAATAACAAGAAATATCTCATCCATGACCGTGATTCACTGTTCACGCAAAACTTCGCCAGTATCTTAAAATCTGCCGGCGTTGAATGTATTAAGTTGCCGCCCAAGAGCCCGAATTTGAATTCTTTCGCCGAACGCTTCGTGAGGACAATAAAAGAAGAAGCTTTCAACCATCTTATCCTGACATCAGAATCGCAATTGCGATATGTTCTTAAAGAATTTGACTCTGTAGCATCTTTACCGGCAACATAGCATTCCAGTCCTTTCTTCATGAAGTGTTGTTGTAGTTCGTAAACGGCCTTGGGACTGCTCGTCACGCTGCATATCAATAGCCACCCGCTGGCTGATATTGGTTTGAGTTCGCACTCGATAGACACTCTTCTGCATTTTTCGATGGCGGCGATAGCCCCGTTCAACCGCGTTGGACGTTGACGGCAGTTGTGAATCATCAAGGAAGGTCAACGCCTTTTCGATATTGGGGGTGAACAATTTCTTAAGAGTCTGTCGCAAGGTTTTGAATCGCCCAATTCGCCGGCGTAACACAGCCAACTTTTCCAATGCCGTTTCCGTTCGACAACGACGGTCAAAAAGACGATAAACCTGATCCATGATCGAGCGTAAATTTCTCAGGTTTGGCAAGCCTCTGGTTATATGCAAAAACTTCTTCTTATCCTTCGAACTCAATGAATGTTGTACAAATAAATATCTGTGCTCAAACAGATCGGCAATTTTCTTTTCCTGTTTCTTCTTGCGTGATGCCGCTTTCTTCGCGGAAGAAGACGATGGACGGCCACGTTTCAGCTTGGGCAACTTTGCCTTGAGCTCTCGTCGTACTTTCGTAACAGCTTTGAGTATTTCTCTGTTGATCTCCTTGAGGACATGAAATTCGCACACCTGATGAGCAGCGTCAGGAAATATCAGCGCCAATGGCTCCGGATATAAAGGCGAGCCGTCGGTCGTAACACCCCGTAATGTCAGCGTTCTTTGTACCAGTTCGGTCCGAAACCGAAAGGAAAAGTTTGTTATATCTTCATGAGTGGGATTATGGTCAAGAACCTCGTAGATGAGCCGTTTGAAGGTGTGGTTATCCACTATGGATAAGACGCAGAATGGCCCATCATATAATTCGTCCGCTGCAATATAGCCGGAGAAATCAGCCAGAACACCATCAAGGTACTCAGTTGTAATTCGTTGCTCAGCTTTTTTTCCCCGTCGCCTCAACCCAGTTTTGAATTGTAGCCCAAGGGACAAAAACTCTGTGGTCTCGCCACAAGTGCCATGATGCCGGGCGGTACGGCAGGCCGTCCTCCACAACCAAACGCACGGCCAGGTGAACAACCCGACGGGTATAGTGACAGCCGGGGTCCGCAAGATCAGTGAGGTCGGCATTGAAGTATCGTTTGCATTTTGAACAACGATGCTGTGAATAGCTGACCCAAATCTCGATGGGACGGTTGGCAGCCAGGTCTCCGAGGTCATGCAGTTTTCGCCTGAAGACTTTGTCTCGATACGACGAGTGGCCGCAATGGGGGCAAGGACGCTTTTTGTAGGTGCGTGAACGCCGTTTGATTTTTGCTTTCGGTAAATCTTCAACACCAGTAATACCTTCGGTTATATCGGATACGTATTCGCCTGGCCCAGCCATAATCGTCTCTCCTGGAAAATTCCACTGGTCTGTTCTTCCAGGAGTTTTATCGGCTAATTTGCGAAAATCTCATTAAAAATGCCGGTATCTATGCTACAGTCTCAAGAATTCCTTGAGTATTATCACACCGGTCGTGTTCATCAGGGGCTTGGTAAAATCATCAATCCCAGGTACGAAGGTAACACCGGCGAAATCTTCTGCATCGAACGACTCGGCGGATTACTTAAATCCTACCACCGCAAAGCAGCGTAACCATTTGTCAAAGCATACAACTTTGCCGCTACCGGTATACGCCGAAATCGATATTTAATTGTCAAAGAGCAAGTCAGCACTAAAAGTGCCCAAAAATCCGATCAAATTTCGCTATATTTTTGCCGGTAACTTCCAGAAATTACCGCATTTTAGCTTCGGATGATTATTTACCTACTACGCGGTCGAAGAGGGCGACGCAGAGATTATTAATGGTAAACCCAAATCTTTATTCGCATACGAAATCAAGAGGAACAAATGATAGATAAGACGCAAATATTCCCCCTGCTGCTCATATTTTTAGACCTGGCGGCCTAGGTTATGTACCTGGGCAGCGACTGGCGGAAGGTGATTTACTGGCTGGCGGCGGCAGCCCTAACTACGGTGGTGACTTTTTAACTTCTGATCCAGTTTTCCAGTTTGAGGCCTTTGACTCGTTTGAACTCGCGCATATTGTTGGTTACCAAGGTGGCATCCAAAGCTAAGGCGTGGGCAGCAATCAAGGTATCCATAGGACCGATTGGTGTGCCCTTGCTCTCCAATTGACAACGGACATAGCCATAGGCATATGCGGCATCATTATCGAAAGGCAGAATTCCAAAGGGAGCACAAAACTTGATTAAGGCCCGAGTATTTTTGACTGAATCACGGCATTTAGCGGCACCAAACTCCAGTTCAGCCAGCACGATGGTGGAAAGACAGATTTCACCAGGAGAAAAAGAGGATAGCTTGGTAACGAGGCGGGCATTCTTCTTGCGAATAATGTCAATACAGATATTGGTATCCAGCATATACATTAGAGTGATTTCCGTTTTTCAAATTCCCGGGGCTGGTTGCGTTCTGTCATGAAATCAGGCGTAAATTCACCGAGCGACTGGGCAAACAAATCCCAAGCGGTATCCAGAGGATATAAGACCACCATGTTGCCAATTTTACTAATACCAACTTCATCGGTGTCAAAGCGGTATTCTTTGGGCAGTCTGACTGCCTGGCTACGACCGTTAGCGAATATTTTAGCAGTATTCATAATATTAAACCTCTTAAATGTTATATATCCAAGTATATATCATTGTTGGCAACTTGTCAAGAAAGATTTAGGGAAAAATGCTTAAATTAAGACCCTATCAACAGGAAGCCGTAGATGCTGTTTATCAGCATCTGCGGCATAGGGATGACAATCCCTGTGTGGTGCTGCCTACCGGAACGGGCAAGGGCGTCATCATAGCCCCAATTTCTCACTTAGCGGTCAAAACCGTCAAAAATAAAAATATTTTCTGTGATTTTGAGTTGTAAGCGGCGATTTTAGTTCGATATTGGCTCTGGTACAGACCTGCCCTATTGCCAGGTGTTTTTCAGCCGCGATAATATGTGCATGTACCTGAAGAAGCACAAGCGAAAGAAGAACGGCAAGTACAACACCTACTACAGCATAGCTGAGAAGCGTAAAGTCTCGCGCGGTCGTTATGTGGAGAAGATGGTTCTGTATCTCGGGGAGATTTCCGATTCGCAAAAGAAGTCCTGGGAAAAGTCTATTGAGATAATCAACGAGGATAACCAGCCTGTCCGCAAATCATTGTTTGCTTATGACCAGGATAATCATGCCCACCATGATGTCGATACCATTGCCGTGAAATTATCAAAGATGCGGCTGGAAAACCCCCGAACATTTGGTGACTGTTGGCTGGGCTGTGAGATATGGGATACTCTTGGGCTGGATAAATTCTGGTCCGCTCGTATAGACACCGAAAGATCTTCGGTGGAGTATTCCAAAGTCGTTAAATTATTGACGGTAAATCGTCTTATCAAACCCGGCGCGGAGTTTTATGTTCATCAGCACTGGTTTACTCAAACCGCAATGGATGTATTGCTGGACTGTGATTTTGAGGTTGCCGAAAAGAACCGGCTTTACCGCTGCCTGGACAGGATATTGCCCTACAAAGAGGAGCTTTGCTCTTATCTGAAAGATACCTGGCAGATGATGTTCAATCTGGAATACGATATTTTGCTTTACGATATCACCAGTACGTATTTTGAGGGATTATGCAAACAGAATCCTAAAGCCAAATTTGGTCATAGCAAAGATCGCAGAAGTGATTGTCGGCAGATTCTGATAGCTTTGGTAGTTACGCCCGATGGCTTTCCGATTAATTATGAAATCTGGGCGGGTAATACCTCGGAGAAAACCACGCTAAAGCCGTTATTGAACAAGATAGAGTCAAAATACGGCCAAGTCGGCAGGGTTTGGCTGATGGACCGGGGTATCCCCACAGAAGCGGTACTTGAGCACATGCGTGATAATGACATTGGTTACCTTGTTGGTACTCCTCGTAAATTACTGGATGAATTCTCAAAAGAACTCTCGGTGAAAAACTGGCATGATGTAAATGACAGTGTTCGCATAAAGCATATCGAAAAAGATGGTGAATGTTATGTTCTAGCCCGCAGCAAAGAGCGGATGGCTAAAGAACGGGCTATGCGTAAGCGCAAGCTGCGTGACTATCTGGAAGGTCTGGAGAAGCTGAAGAAATATCGTGATTACGCCCGTTTTATGCAAAGGCTGGGCAAACTCAAACATCATGCTGGCAGTTCGTATAAATGCGTTACTCTTACAATTCCAAAACCAAAGGAAAGAATTGAGGAAGGTGAGTTTGATTATAAATTCGATAGGAACAAATACCGAGAAATGATTTATCGTGACGGCACATACTTTTTGCGTACCAATCAAACCGGAAAGAATGGCATAGAGCTTTGGCAGGAGTATATGCTGCAATGTAATGTAGAACAAGCGTTCCGGGAGCTCAAAAGCGATCTGGGTGTTCGGCCGGTCTATCACCATAAAGAAGACCGGGTCGATGCTCACGTGTTTGTAGCGTTTATGAGCTATTGTCTGCAAGTGACCTTGAGACACAGACTGCGGGCCAGTGCCTGCGGGATAACCAGCCAGGCCGTTTTGGAAACAATGTCACGAATCCAGATGCTCGATGTGTCCTTTGAAACCCAGGACGGCAGGACTCTGCTGATGCAGAGATATACCGAGCCCGATGGCGATCAGAAATTGCTGCTATACCATTTGAAGATGGAAATGCCGCCGCAAAAGCCACCGAAAATATACAGCGGTCAGCTCAAAAAATAACACCACTGTTGGCGACAGACCAACAGCCCTGAAGGAGCCAAAAATCCACTTTTTACCCCTTAAGTGAGAAATTGGGGATAGGCCAGATTGTCACCGATGCGGTAAATCTGTGGAACGGTCGAGTTCTGGTTTTGGCGCATGTCAAAGAGCTGCTCGAACAGAACGCCGAGAAGATTCAGGTGCTCTGTTCCGATGTTAAACTGGGGATTTATTCGGCCGGATTGAACCGCCGCGATACAGACAATCCAGTGATTGTCGCTGGTATCCAGTCCATCTATAAGCGCGCCTGCGAACTGGGCCCCTTCGATCTGATTATTATCGACGAAGCGCATTTGCTTAGTCCCGACAGTGAGACCATGTACCAGCAGTTCCTCAAGGACGCGAAGATTGTCAATCCCCACATCAGGATTGTCGGCACGACCGCCACGCCGTATCGGCTCAAGGGCGGTCTTATTTGCAGGCCCGAAAATATTCTGAATCACATCTGTTATGAAGCAGGCATTCGGGAAATGATTGTGCAGGGATATCTCGCCAAACTTAAGTCCCGCAGCGGTAAGGCCAAAGCCAGCCTGGATAATCTCCATATCCGGGGCGGTGAATTCATTGCCGCCGAGATGGAGGCGGCCATGGACCAGGATTATCTGGTACGCAGTGCCTGCCGGGAGATTGTCGAACTCACCGAGAATCGAAACAGTGTTCTAATTTTCACTACAAGTGTCAGCCATTGTGAACATGTGGCCGCCGAGATCAGTAAAATCTCGCAGCAGGAATGCGGTATGGTTACCGGTGATACGCCCGCAATCGAGCGAGCCGAGATATTGGCCCGGTTCAAAGGTGAAACCATCACTTCGGATTTATTCGATGGAACCAAACCGCCCCTGAAGTACCTGGCCAATGTGAATGTCCTCACCACCGGTTTTGATGCCACTAATATTGATTGTGTGGTGTTATTGCGGCCGACGGCCTCGGTGGGACTCTATGTGCAAATGATCGGGCGCGGCGCTCGTCTTCATCCCGGCAAAGGGGACTGCTTAATTCTTGACTATGGTGGTAATGTGCTGCGACATGGGCCGGTGGACGCCGTGTCGGGTCCAGATGAGAAAAATGGTTCCGGTGAAGCACCCGCCAAGGAGTGCCCCGAATGCCAGGCCCTCATCCACGCGGCGTATGCCGTCTGTCCGGAATGCGGTTTTGAATTTCCCGCCCCCAATAAAAGCCGCCATGAAGCGAAGGCCGATACCGCGGTGGTGCTCTCTGGTGAAATTGAAGATACTGAATATACCGTTCAGAATATCTCTTATTCGGTGCATAACCATTTCAACAATATAACCTTTGGCCTGCTCATATTTACGCAATGTACGACGATCTGACTTTACTAACATCATTAGTGCAGTGTACACAATCATTATCGAAATGTCAACAAAAATATACACTTTGTTTATATTGCCCGCCAAACCCACAAACATCTTGTTCATAGAAGGTTGTAACAAAAACGTTTTTGTGGGTGCTTTTCCGTGTAATCAGCACTGATTTGCAGTGTTGTATATATTGTGTTATTAACAATCATTAGTACAATTTGAATAGGAATTGCTATGAAAGCCTTTGAAAAACTCACCGGCTTGATTGCCACACCTTTCACGCCCATGCACCAAGATGTCCCGTTAAACCTCTCCATGATAAACATTTACGCAAATCACTTGCGAACGGTGGCGTCAGCGGCGTCTTCATTTGCGGCACTACCGGCGAAGGGATGTCGCTATCAATTGGTGAGCGAATAGAACTAACCAAAGCATGGCAGCAGGCAACCCCCGATGGTTTCAAAATAATTGTTCATGTCGGACATACAAGTTATATTGAAAGTGCCAAACTGGCTCAACACGCCCATGAAACCAACTGCTACGACATTGGCTGCCAGGTCCCCTGCTTCTATAAACCTTCTACAGAAAAAGACTTAGTGGATTATTGCCAGATCATCGCCCAGGCCACCCCGGATTTACCCTTCTACTACTACCACATGCCCTCCAGAATAACGCCAACTGTGACTTTTTAGGGGCGAATAAATAGATTTTTGACGATTTTTTCGTGTGTGTTTTTTAATTTCTGGGCGGTTTTTTAGAAATGTATTGCATTGGGTTTGATGATCAGGTAAATTCATACTTAAGTGCTTAAGTTTTGTAGCCTAAGAGAGGAATTAATTATGCCATACCTTAAGAGAGAGCTGGCCAGCGAAATAGCAATCCCGATGAACCGGATATTCGATCATGTGAATCAGCAATTCAAAGCCGGCCGACGCAAACTGTCTCTGGCAGAGCAGGCTTACGAATACATCATTTGGTAACACTTTAGCCAAGTGAAGCAGAGAACTCCGCGAGTTTTGGCAATTTGCCGGTTTTGATGTATGTTCGCAGGGCTTTTTTGATGGTAGCAACCGGGTTTAGGCCGCGTTGTTTCAGGGTAAAAAACACGCTCATCAGCACCGATTGCGTTCGGGCTCCACGGTCGCTGCGGTTGTTATAGCTGTTCTTTCGCATGATCACCGCGCCGCGAATGCTGCGTTCGCCAAAATTATTATCGAACGGCACCTCGCGATTGCTCAGAAAAGTGAACAGCTCATCATGATGGCGTTTCAAACGCTTAATCAACCGCTGAGCTTCCTTGTTCGACCACTCATGCGCGATAATAAGATCCAAGCGTTTTTCGATTCGTTGGCAGCGCCGCTGGTAAACCGTCGCATCCAGTTCATCGATGCGTTTACGCAGGCGTATCGCGTCGCGAATTAATCGTTTGAGTTTTTTGGAGAACCTCGGCCAATCGCCGCTGTGGTCTTTGGCTTTCCAGACTCGCTCCAAATCACGCAGTAAGTGAACCAGGCACTTTTGTTTGGCGCATGACAATACATTGTAAGCATACCAGAAGTCACTTACGAACACGCCGTTGAAACATTCTTTGATAAATTCCAAAACCACCGGCCCGGCCCGCGACTGCTCGACCGTAAAAATCGTGGCTTGATGGCTGGTAAAGCACCATAACCAATGCGTTTTACCGTTTACCCGCCAGCCGGTCTCATCGCCGTGCAGGACACCGGCTTTTTTGAATGTCCTCGATTATTTCTTCGTACCAGGCCAGGAGTATATCCGCTAAACGATGCCACATCTGGACTAATCCGCCCGGCGACATCTTAAACCGGAGATGAAAATTAAACACCTCCAGGATCTGCGCTATCGTATTGCCCAACGCAAAGTGGAGCCAGGCACACAAAACCACAATACCATTGCCAATAGATGATTTTGGCAGAGCATCGGTTACGATCGGCTCAACCGCCTTGCGACAGTTCGGACACCAGTCGCGATGAATAACATGCTTTACCGTCTCAACGCGAACATCTTCCGGGATGTCTTCGATGATTCGTTCACGTGTGCCGGAACATTTTTTCAGTTCGCCGCCGCAGTCCGGACAACATGAAGCGCGATGTTCTTCGGTACGGTCTATTTGGGTCGGCAGATTGCGGCGAGTACCTTGATGCCCTTTTTTACGGCCAAACTTTTTGCCGCGTTTTTTATCTGTTTTGTTCGGCTTGACAAAAACCGGCTTCTGACCTGAGGGACACGAAGGATCAGCCGGACTGCCGGCAACTAACGTACCTTGTGTTTTTTTCCGCTGCCAGTTTCGACAGTCTCAGCAAAACAAAAACCACCGCCTCTCTGCCTTGCTCGTAAATAAGCTCAGCCTGCTCCGCAGTCAATTCCTGCTCTAAGGCCAGGTCGGCGATAGCCTGTTCAGCATTCGGCTTCATCATGCTGAAACTATAAACCATTACACGCAATAGCGCAAATTACCCATCTTAACATTTTGAAGTTTTTTTTGTCTTTTTTTTGCACAAGCCAACCCAAAAGCTATAGAATTTGCTTCACTTGGCTAAAATGTTACATCATTTGTGAAGTTGTTTTCCCCGTCGAAAGCGTTGAGTCATCCCAGGCGATCAGATATGGCGGAAAAATTACCGAGTCTGCGATTGCCAAAGTGTTGAATATGAGTAATGGGCCGGTGCGTGAGGCAATCACCCGGTTGCGTAGCGAAGGCTGGATCAAGACAGTGGGCAATCGCGGTTCGTTTCTGGTGGATTTTTCTGACCCGGTGATCGCCCGGGATATTTATAAGCTACGGCTGTCAGTAGAAACGGGCGCGTTTTATACGCTGGCGGCGAGTGCAACACAAGGTCATCTGGAATATCTCGCAAATATCGTCGGGGAACTGGAGAAAGCCAAGCGGGGAAAAGATGTGGAAACATTCCGGAAATGGGATATAGATTTTCACATGGCGGTGATAAGGTTCGCGGGCGGCGAGATTCTCAGCACGATGGTCCGACCTAAGCTACTGCAATGGTACGCGATGATCTTTCATGTCCTGGAGCGGCTGAACAAAACGGAACAGTTTATCCATCACCTGGAAGGGCCTGGCGCATCTTCGCATGAATCTATTCTTAAAGCTATCGCTAAGAAAGACAGCAGAGTCGCGGCAAGATCGATAGCCAATCATTATCGTCATTTGGCTGATATGCTACAGATCGATAAGGACTAAATTTTAACTAGAGTTTTGCAAAAGTTAAGTTTTAATTAATCCCCCAGCTCTGTCATTTTGAGCGTATTAAATTCTAAAAAATATCGAAATGGAAAATAAATAAAATGGAAAAAACAAAAGCTGATAACAGTACGGACACTTTGACTTCCCGGGAGCTGGCATTGCGGGCAGTTAATCATCATCAGCCTCCGCGTATACCGTGGACGTTATATCTGGCGAAACCTATCGAAGAAAAGCTAGTGGAGATGTGGGGGCCTAGAAGTCAATGGCCTTGCCCACAAGATGATATTATTCGCATTCTCTGGCCTCTGGAGTGTAGCTATGTTACGTCAAAGGGATTTTGCGACTGGTTCGGATCGGAATATCGCTATGAACACGGTGGATTTATGTGTGTCAATCCATATCTCAAAGAGCCGGACGCGAAAAAGATACCTCAGATCGATCTGGTGCCGGAATCAGAGATTGAACGAATCCTGGCGATACGTAAAGCTAATCCGGACTGCTTTATATTCTATCAGTTTTCGATGACGTTTGGCGAAAGATTATGGGCTTTACGCGGACTGGAACAAACTCTTATGGATTATCTGCTGGAAAGCAGTTTTGTGCATGAAGCGTTGGATATCCTGATGGAGATGCATTTCAAGGCGTTGGATAAGGTTCTGACGCTGCCGATCGACGGGGTAACTATTGGTGATGATTACGGAGCACAGCGTGGGCTGATGATAAGCCGGAAAATTTTTCTGGAATTCTTCAAGCCGCGTCTGGCGCAGCTATATGATAAGATTAGCAAAGCGGGCAAGGTTGTCATGCATCATTCGTGCGGGGATAATACGGATATCATGGCGGACTTTATTGATATCGGCTTGCAGGTTTTTCATCCGCTGCAGGCTGAGGCGATGAATATCGGCTATATTAAACGTGAGTTCGGTAAAGACCTGACCTTCCGCGGCGGGATCGGTACGCAGGGAAGTATTTCGTCTGGCAGCGCGGCTGAAGCACGTAAGGAAGTTCGGCGGGCAGTTGAAATACTCAGCCGGGGCGGCGGACTGTTTCTGGAGACCGGCAAGCCGATACCTGAGGAAACGCCGATCGAAAATGCTGTGGCGGTAATCGAAGAACTGTGCAAAGTGATGCATTACGGGTTTTAGAAACAGATCAAAAAGAAAGAGATTGTATGCATTATACGAAACTGTTTTTGACGGCGATATTTTTTATTCTGGTTAGCGTGAATATTAGTCCTGGGGTGGATAATAAAGAATATTTCGAATGGCAAAGCCTACCGGATCTGCCGGCAGCACCGGGAGTGGGCGGTGCTTTTACAGGGGTTCATAATGATGTGGTTATTCTAGCGGGCGGCGCGAATTTCGCAGAACCGGTATGGGAAAACAAAAAGGAATGGAGCGACAGGATATGGGTATTACGCAAAATAAACTCGCCTGAAGGTGAGGTGAAATATGAATGGCGAGACGGAGGCAGGCTTGACTATCCGGTGGGCTACGGCGGGTCGGTATCGACAAATCGCGGGGTATTTTGCATCGGCGGTTGTGATGGAGAAACGGTTTTTGAAAAGGTTTTTATTTTAAGGTGGGATGACGCGACCGCAAGTGTTAAGCAGGAATATCTGCCGTCATTACCGGCGGGATGTGTGTTTACATCCGCGACAATGGTTGGCGATAAGATTTATCTGGCGGGTGGGCAGCGTGGCTTGACGCTGGATACGGCCACAAATGATTTTCTTGTGCTGGACACAGGTAACTTCGGGACGGATGAGTTTGGTTGGCAAGAGCTGGAGGGATGGCCCGGGCCAAATCGGGCATTTCATATCACAACGGGTCAACATAACGGATTCGCAAATTGCGTTTATGTTATGAGCGGCCGCAGGTCAGAAACAGAGACATCCGCTGCGGAATTCCTTAACGATTTTTACGAATACAATCCCTCCGGCGATGTTGGTATGTGGCGTAAGAGAGCGGATGTACCGGCTTGTGTAATGGCAGGTGCAGGACATCTCTGTAGGGCAAAGCCATATTTTCGTACTGGGCGGCGATCCGGGCGATCATTTTGCCGCGGCAGAGGAGTTAAAACTGGACCATCCCGGTTTTGCCCATGAGATTTACGCTTATCATACCATTACGAATACATGGGTAGCGGCAGGAATAATGCCGGCAGGGCCTGTTACTACGACAGCGGTGCGGTGGGATGGCGGTTTCATATTGGCAGGCGGTGAGATCAAGCCGCGGGTGCGGACAACTCAAAGCTGGAAACTTACGCCAGTCTCAATCAAAAAGGATTTCGGTGTCGTTAACTTCATTACTTTGGCGGTTTATCTGGCGGCCATGGTGGGCGTTGGTTACTTTTTCTCGTTTCGCAATAAAAACACCGATGATTTTTTCCGGGGCGGCAAGCAGATAAATAAAACGCTGGCAGGGCTGAGTATGTTCGCGACCCTGCTAAGCTCGATTTGCTTTATCGCTGTGCCGGCGAAGGCTTACGCTACCGATTTGGTATTTCTGCTGCTTAGTCTGCCGATTCTCGCGATTACACCTTTTACGATCAAGTATGTGCTGCCGTTCTTTCGGCAAATTGACGCGGTCAGTGCTTATGAGTATCTGGAGAAGCGATTCAATATTGAAGTGCGGCTGTTTTGCAGTCTTTTGTTCGCGGTTTTTCAGGTGGGCCGGATGGCGATAGTATTGTATCTGCCGGCTCTGGCTTTGGCGGCGGTGACGCCTTTGAGCGAAATTCAGTGTGTCTTGATTATGGGGGTTATCAGTACGCTTTACTGCACAATGGGCGGGATTATCGCGGTGGTCTGGACGGATTCGATCCAAAGTGTAATCCTGCTGGGCACGGCAGTGGCGAGTTTTATACTTATTATCGCTAATGTTGACGGCGGATTCGCAGGGTTTGTATCAATCGCTAATACCGAACATAAACTTCATATGATAAACTGGGACTGGAGTACAACGAGTTTTACAACTACGGCTTTCTGGGTTGTTATACTGGGCGGGATCGGTCAATTGATCGTGCCCTACTCTTCGGACCAGGCGGTGGTTCAGCGTTATATGGTTACGCCTACTCAGAAGCAAGCCGCAGGCGCTATCTGGATAAATGGTATCCTTTCATTTTTAGCGGCGATCTTATTTTTCGTGCTGGGTACAGCCTTGTTCGTATTTTATAAAGAGAACCCGGAACTTCTGGACCCGACGTTCAAAACCGATGCTATTTTTCCGCAATTCATCTCGCATCAAATGCCGGTGGGTTTGGCGGGAATGGTTATAGCGGGGATATTCGCGGCAGCTCAATCGACTATATCCACAAGTATCAACAGTGTCTCCAGTACTATTACAACTGATATTATTCGGCGTTTTAATCTAGTGAAGACGGAACGCGGTTATCTGAGAACCGCTCGGGTCTTAACGCTTTTACTGGGCATGCTGGGCACGGCTTCGGCTTTGCTGTTGGTGATATCGGATATTCGTTCGGCTTATGAGGTATTTCTGGTAACGGTGATGGGTTTGTTCGGCGGGATTATGTGCGGGCTGTTTATGCTGGGGATTTTTACCAGACACACTACCGGCCTGGGAGCGTTACTGGGAGCGTTACTAGGTGCGGTGGCCTTGTTCCTCTTGCAGAAGTTTACGCCGATGTGCGGAGTGCTCAACGCTATCGCCGGGGTCGTACTTTGTTTTACCATCGGTTCGATCGTCAGTCTGGTTCTGCCCAGACAAAAAAAGCCTATTGAGGGCTTGACAGTTTTTGATGCCGTAATAGGCAAAAAATCATCCGAAGATAAAATACGGTAATTTCTGGAAGTTACCAGCAAAAATATAGCAAAATTTGAGACTGTAGCATAGATACCGGCATTTTTAATGAGATTTTCGCAAATTAGCCGATAAAACTCCTGGAAGAACAGACCAGTGGAATTTTCCAGGAGAGACGATTATGGCTGGGCCAGGCGAATACGTATCCGATATAACCGAAGGTATTACTGGTGTTGAAGATTTACCGAAAGCAAAAATCAAACGGCGTTCACGCACCTACAAAAAGCGTCCTTGCCCCCATTGCGGCCACTCGTCGTATCGAGACAAAGTCTTCAGGCGAAAACTGCATGACCTCGGAGACCTGGCTGCCAACCGTCCCATCGAGATTTGGGTCAGCTATTCACAGCATCGTTGTTCAAAATGCAAACGATACTTCAATGCCGACCTCACTGATCTTGCGGACCCCGGCTGTCACTATACCCGTCGGGTTGTTCACCTGGCCGTGCGTTTGGTTGTGGAGGACGGCCTGCCGTACCGCCCGGCATCATGGCACTTGTGGCGAGACCACAGAGTTTTTGTCCCTTGGGCTACAATTCAAAACTGGGTTGAGGCGACGGGGAAAAAAAGCTGAGCAACGAATTACAACTGAGTACCTTGATGGTGTTCTGGCTGATTTCTCCGGCTATATTGCAGCGGACGAATTATATGATGGGCCATTCTGCGTCTTATCCATAGTGGATAACCACACCTTCAAACGGCTCATCTACGAGGTTCTTGACCATAATCCCACTCATGAAGATATAACAAACTTTTCCTTTCGGTTTCGGACCGAACTGGTACAAAGAACGCTGACATTACGGGGTGTTACGACCGACGGCTCGCCTTTATATCCGGAGCCATTGGCGCTGATATTTCCTGACGCTGCTCATCAGGTGTGCGAATTTCATGTCCTCAAGGAGATCAACAGAGAAATACTCAAAGCTGTTACGAAAGTACGACGAGAGCTCAAGGCAAAGTTGCCCAAGCTGAAACGTGGCCGTCCATCGTCTTCTTCCGCGAAGAAAGCGGCATCACGCAAGAAGAAACAGGAAAAGAAAATTGCCGATCTGTTTGAGCACAGATATTTATTTGTACAACATTCATTGAGTTCGAAGGATAAGAAGAAGTTTTTGCATATAACCAGAGGCTTGCCAAACCTGAGAAATTTACGCTCGATCATGGATCAGGTTTATCGTCTTTTTGACCGTCGTTGTCGAACGGAAACGGCATTGGAAAAGTTGGCTGTGTTACGCCGGCGAATTGGGCGATTCAAAACCTTGCGACAGACTCTTAAGAAATTGTTCACCCCCAATATCGAAAAGGCGTTGACCTTCCTTGATGATTCACAACTGCCGTCAACGTCCAACGCGGTTGAACGGGGCTATCGCCGCCATCGAAAAATGCAGAAGAGTGTCTATCGAGTGCGAACTCAAACCAATATCAGCCAGCGGGTGGCTATTGATATGCAGCGTGACGAGCAGTCCCAAGGCCGTTTACGAACTACAACAACACTTCATGAAGAAAGGACTGGAATGCTATGTTGCCGGTAAAGATGCTACAGAGTCTGAAAATCTCTAATTTTTTCCCTCGGATCTATTTTTGATGAAGACAATGGATTGGGCGTGGAGGGCATAATGGCCGCGCAGGTCTCTTTTGTAAGATTTGAGCACCTTGTGTGCCAGATTTTCCCAGTCACCGCAGTTGTATAATGATCGAGCTACGATCAACTCACGTAACGACAGAGAACGATCGGTCATGAACACCACATCGGGTGAAGTTACGGTTTCATAAGTAATCGTATGCCCCATTACGCCGGGCAGACTCAGCAGGCTGTGCAGAGACGGAGCAGCGGCGGGATCGCCGATTCTTTGGTGATTAGTATTGAAAATGGAGCCAGATTTGCATCGAAATCTGAGCCACTTAGGTTAGTAAAATAACGCCGATTTCGGCGTTGTCAATAGGGATTCTGGTCCTTTTTCGTTGGATTGAGGCTTTCTTAGCCTTCTTTTTTCCGTTTTTTCTCTAAACTCTGGTTAAGTCGCCAGCTGTCGGTTATGATTTCGACCACGCTCACATGGTGGGTCAGTCGGTCCAGCAGAGCACCGGCTAATCTTTCATCATCGCCAAAGACCTGGGGCCAATCGGCGAATGGCAGATTCGTTGTTACGATCAGGCTGGTTTGTTCATAGCACTGGCTGAAAAAGCCGAACAGATGTTCCGCTCCGATACGGTCGAACGGGACATAGCCCAGTTCATCGATGATGATCAGGTCGCATTTTTTTATATAGCTCTCTAATTTCAACACCGCTCTTTCCTGTCGGGCTTCGAGATACGTATTAACCAGTTCAGCAGCGGTAAAGAACCGCACTTTATAACCTCGTCGGCAGGCTTCCCGGCCGAGGGCGATGGCCAGATGACTTTTACCCACGCCCGGCGGGCCGGTAAAGACGATATTACTGCGGCGGTCGATAAAGCCGCACATCGAAAGGTCGATAATCTGTTTTTTATTTATCTGCGGCACGGCCATAAAATCAAAACTTTCAAGTTCCTTAGTCATGGGAAGTTTGCCTGTTTCAATCTCCTGGCGATGGCCTGCGACTGTCGATGAAAGACTTCGATTTCGGCCAGTCTTTGCAGGTAACTTTCATAGGATTCGTTTGCCTGGGCGGATGCCCGGGCAATTGTCTGATACTCTTTTTGAATTGTCGGAAGCTTCAGGGTCTTGAGATAGCTTTTTAATAAAACCATTGGATCTTTCATGCTACCTCCCCGGCCAACTGGTTATAAACATCGAGATTGCGTTTGCCATCGCCTTGGTTTACCAGGACTTGATTGCCGGCAAGGTTCAATTGTGAGCCGTTACGTAAAAAGCTTTCCACCGCTTCATCGCTGAACGCCCGGCACTTGACACAAACACCAACGGCATGTTCAACTTCTTTTTGCGGATGCCTGATAAAGAGCAGCAGGATGTTGATGTATTTACCGGTCCCTTCACTGCCGTATCGATATTCAAGCTCTGTTCGCATCAAGGTGAAATCTTCGCCCCAGGGCTGGCCCTTGAATGGCCGAGCATTATCCAGCGAACCGGGCTTACGCTCTAAAAGTTTGATATAATGCAGCGGATCCAGGATATACTGGTCTTTATCGTAACATCTGGAATGCGAGGCAACCAGCTCATTTTTATAGAACAGGTCAACCCGGTCAACGAATACCTTGACCTGGCAAGATTGATAGGCATACTCCGTCGGCACCGAATACCGGTTAGTATCAACCCGTACTGTAAGCTGTTTGTCCGCAAAGGTGGATATTCGACGACAGGCTTCAAACTTCTGCTCAGGCAGTTCGTATAAATGTGTTTTCTCTTCTGCAAATAAATCGCCAATGGTTTTATTCGTATGAGGTGCAGGGCCCTGGCGATCCAGTTCTTTGATACACTGAGCAATCAGCATCTCATTCAGCTGAGCCATATCGGTAACTCTCGGAACCGGAGAGAAGAACTGCCTTTCACTTCGCTTGGCGAGATTCTCGACATCGCCTTTTTCATTACCTTTAGCGACATTGCAAAAACGAGTGTCAAACAAATACCAACTCTTAAGCTCTACGAATTTGCGGTTGAGCCGACGCTTGCCTTTTTTGAGAACCTTTAGAACCGCAGTTTTTAAATTGTCGTAAGCAATGCGTTTGGGCACGCCGCCGAAATATTCAAACGCCCGGACATGGCCGTCAAGAAAACATTCGATCTTCATGCTCTCGTAAGCACAAACAAAAGGAGCCTTAGAACAGCACAGCTTCATGCAAAAAACGTAGACCTTCTTCTCCCTGCCGTTTTCTTTAATGTTAGCTTCATGCCAGTCAACCTGGGCTTCTTCGCCAAACTCAAACGCTAACGGCAGGTAAGCTTCTTTTTGGCGATTACTCGCCTCCTTGATATACCGCTGGACAGTGCTGTAATGGCCGGTGAAACCATACTCGTCACAAAGCCGCTGATACATTTTGGTCGCCTGCATCCGCTGCTTACGCCGAACCTTTTTGTCAGATTCCAGCCAGGTGTCAATAATGTGCGCGAAGGGATCCATGACAGCCTTGACCCGCGGCTGACTGAGCCGATAGCCCGGCGGAATCGGATTTTTCAGGGCCTTGGCCACCGTGTTACGCGAATGCCCCAGCTCCAGGGCAACCTCACGTTGCGATATCCCATCACGAACTTTACGTCTGATAATCTCATAATGCTCCACTGTAAGCACCTTTCTAAGCCTCCTGTGTCTAAAATGTTACGTATCTTAAACACATCTTATCGGCCTTTTACAGTGGCTCCTTTTTCGATGCTTTTTCAGAAGAGAAAACCCGCAAATCTGGCTCCATTTTCAATGCTAATCACCAATTCTTTCCAGGGCGAGTGCAACAGCCCGAAAATGGGAGAATTCCATATCACTGGTGATTAGCATCGATAATAATCTTTCGGAACGAACGCTGAGAATGGTAGTCATTGGCCGAAAAAATTATATGTTCGCCGGCAGCGAAGCCGGAGCCGAACGCGCCGCCATAATCTACAGCCTGGTCGCCGGCTGCAAACTCCACAATCACGACCCATTCGCGTATTTCAATTATGTCCTCAGAAAAATCTCCACCACCGGCGCCAACCAAATCGACACCCTCCTGCCCGCCAACTGGAAAACCCCGCAAAATTAACCCGCCCCAACCGCAATCCACCAATTGTCAGCCAAGGTCTACTTGGCCGGAAACTTACGGCCCGGCTGTAACGCTGCCGGAGTAAGCCCGGTGCTATCAGCAGGGGAGTCCCTCTGCCAGCGGAAGAACTACGCTCGCAGCAGAAAGGCTGCGCTGCCAGCGGAAGGCCTATGCTCGCAGCCCAAGGCCTGCGCTGCGTGCGGCAAAGTTCCGCTCGCATCGGAAGGGCTACGATCGCAGCGTAAAGACTGCGCTGGCAGCGGAGAAGCTGCGCACGGTGCGTAAGAGCTGCGCTCCCAGCGTAAGGCCTGCGCACGCAACGGAATGTCTGCGCTCGCAGCGGAGGACCTGCGCAGCCAGCGTAAGAGCTGCGCTGCGTGCGCAGGAGCAAAGTAAATTGGGGTTATCGCTCCTTAAACTGGCAAAATTGCGGATATCTGTGTTAATAAGGCGATATCGCTCTCAAAAACCTTCCAGCCACTCTGAACTAAGTTTCTGGAGGATAAACCAGCAAGCCCTGGCAGGTTTACGGGGTATTTAACAGCCAGTATTGGCTGAAGATTATACAATCTTCAAAATCGACAGTCCCCGAATGGTTTAAGTTGAACACGTAACAATTTTCGTTTTCATTGCCACAGTCATATTCAAGGAAATATTGAGCAAAAAGGGCGTAATCAACCAGATCGGTTCCGTTGGGGCAGGCATAATCTGCATTATTATAATGTTCCCAGGTGAAACGAGGGTAGTCAACACCATCTGCACACATGCGCCAGGTTGTTTCGAATACATCACTATATTGATTGTAAAAATACCAGCCTATATCAATATAGGTAAGTGAATTTTTCATTTCTTCTGTCGTCATACCGATACCGCCGGCGCTATATTCCTGACCGCTGGTTTGAATGTCCCAAAGGCACCAGGAGGCATAACCATTACCAATTAAACCGCCCACATTTTCACCGACGGCCAGAACCCGTCCGGTGGAATAGCACTTGTATATATAATAGCTATCAGAATATCCAACCAACCCTCCGACATTACCCGGAGCGGGACATGTCACAGTCCCGGTGGCATAGCATTGTGTGATATCACCTTCATTATGGCCGCATAACCCACCGACATTACCTGGAGTGGGACATGTCACAGTTCCTGTAGCATAGCATTGTGTAATATCGTCTTCATTAATGCCGCATAATCCTCCGGTATTACCGGCCATAACAGTTGCATCTCCAGAAGCATAGCACTGCCAAATCAATCCACCATTAATGCCGCATAATCCTCCAGCATTACCGACCATAACAGTTGTATTTCCAGAAGCATAGCACTGCCGAATCAATCCATAATAATTAATGCCGCATAAACCACCTGCGGTGCCATTGTTTGTGGAAACATCCCCGGTACTATGGCAGAAAGATAGTATGCCTTCCTGCTTACCGATCAATCCTCCGGCAATTTCTCCGGTTACGTTTGAAGTATTGGCACAATATTTAATATCGCCATTAAAATTCCAGCCAATTAAACCGCCGGTATTGATCCCGCCGGTAACACTTGCGTTATTGGTGCAGTTTGATACTTCTCCTCCCCTATTATATCCTATCAGCCCTCCGGTATAAAAATTCCCGGAAATATTGCCCATAACATTACAGTTTGAGACAACGCCCTCGTAGTTGAAACCAATCAATCCTCCAGTATATTGATTACCCTTTACGGATACATTCTCCAGATTAAGATTCCTGATTCGGGCAATGTTATCTATTGCACCAAACAAGCCGGTGTTGCCACCAGAAGAATTGTCGATAAGAATATTATGGATGGTGTATCCCTGTCCATCAAATTCTCCTTGAAAGAAATTGCCTATATTTCCAACTGGTATGATTCTGATGCCGCTCAAATCTATATCATTAGTTAAAATGAAATTTTTATATGATTCCCAGTCTGAAGGGGTGTGCATCAATGCCTGCCAGTGGGCCGCAGTACTGATCTGGTAAGGTTCGCAATACTCACCTTCTCCGGGATATTTTATCCCTAAGGATATTTGCATTTTAATTTTTGTATAGTTTGGCAGGTCAATACCGCCTTGCGGCGACTGGCTTATTACCAGTCCGGAGGATATTGTTTCACTGTAGACGTACTCGAATTCCATAGTCTCAAATGAGGCTGTGGCAAGCAGAGTTTCTGCCTGTGTTTGCGGCAAGCCGATCACGTCGGGTAATGCTTCTGTATTTGATGGTTGATTTGACAATACCGGATAATAATTATCAATCATCTGCCAGTCTGCCTCATCTCCATCGTCGATAGAAAAATCCCAGTAAGCATTGGCAAAGGTGGACAGGGTCTGCATCTGAATGGTGGTTTTCCCCTCGCCGCCGTCGGATAAGCCGGAACCTACAGCGTTTGCTATGCCGCAAGCCTGAGTGTCCCAGAAACACGCTGTCATGGTCCCCTCGTTACCCCCAATAAGTCCGCCAATATTGTCACCGACACAATCCAGAGTACAGATAGTGTAACAGTTGCTTATATATCCATCATGATTTCTACCACACAACCCGCCAATATCAGAATCTTCATCTCCTGTTTCAATTTTGCCGGCGGCATAACAGTTTGTTATTTGTGATGATTCCCCGGATAGGTTTCCGATGAGTCCTCCAAGGTCAGAATTGGACATACTATGAGTATGTGATATTATATTACTTGAAGCATAACATTCAGAAATAATTCCATTGCACGCCCCAACCAAACCACCTATGCTTGAAGGATCAAATCCCTCATTGTAAATTTCACCTGTGGCATAACAATCAAGAATGGTACCGGCAAAATCAGAGCCGATCAATCCGCCGCATTTTTGACCAAGATAAGAAAGCACCTTGCCTGTGGCATAGCAGTTTGAAATAGTATCATTAAAAGTAAGACCCACCAGACCGCCTGCATCCCTGATGGGCTCGATACGTTCATTATAGCCATTGAAAACATTTCCTGTCGCGTAACAATTTGAAATATTATCTTCATAGCTCTCAGCTATTAGCCCGCCAACTATCATGGAGCCAATTACGCTACCTGTGGCATAACAATCAGTAATGTCCGAATTTTCACTTTTGCCTATTAGACCGCCGGCAGTATAGGAAGCCCTGACTTCTCCGGTTGCATAACAGTGTGATATGATACTGTCACAGTTATCTCCAATCAGTCCTCCAACAGCATCCATTCCACTTACATTTACTGAAGCATGGCAATTTGATACTGTACCAGAATTATTTTGTCCTATCAAGCCTCCAATACCATGTTGTGCATTCTTGACTTCACCTTCAGTATGGCAATAAGAAATGGTGCCGCTATTAAGCCCGACCAGTATACCCAGACAGCGTATATTGCTTCCGGTAATCTTACAGTTAATCACTGCAAGATTAGAAATACTTCCAGAATCGTTTATTGTTCCCCAAAAACCTAGATCACCGCTATATTCCTCACTTGCCTTGATGGTCAAATTGTCAATGACGTGGTTGTCCCCATCAAAGACACCCTCGAATACTTCGATTACTGACGAGCAATATTCTTTTTCAGTCAAGTCAATGTCAATGGCAAGCTTGGTATTTACTCCCTGGCCCCAATAGATTGAGTTGCTGACAAACTCGTCAAAATCATCAAGGTCCTCTATCAGCCACGGATAATCTTCTGAACCATCGGTAAGCGGTTGAGTGCCTGTACCCATATCACCGTTAAAGGCGAGGGAGGAGGTGGAGATTGATAATAGTATAATCAGGCTTAACAGAGTTCCTTTTTGCACGACATTTCCCTTTCCGGCATAACTTACTGCTAAATATAATTAATGTCCGATTTCCTTAAAAGCCTGGACCTGCCAGCCAGTTTTCTGACATTATGACGAAATCGTCGATATTTACTGAAATGTCACCCGACAATTCGCATTTGCTGTTATAATTCACATCACCTTCAACGGCCATCCACGCCGCTGCCATAACCGAAAGGTCAGTCAGATTGACATGGCTGTCATTGTCAAGATCGCCAAAGGGTTGATAATACAATTTTGGATAATCACGGCCTTCGTTAATCCACCAGAGATTGGCAAAATCCCACCCGGCATCAGTGTAAGTACTTTCAATCTGCATCTGAGCCGTTGTCAATCCCTGAACATTATCTATCGTCCCCGGAGACGACATCTCAAGAATATACCCCATAGTCTGACCAGTGGCTTCGGTGTCCCAGAAGCAATCCTGTATAACAGCTAAACTACCGCTTTGATGGCCACAAAATCCCCCTGCGTAATAAATGCTAGTAATTAAATCAGTAGTATAACAACTACTTATATTGCCGGAATAATTTGCGCCGCAAAACCCGCCGGTATACAGAAATTTACTTGTAACACTTCCCGTGGCATAACAATCACTTATGCTGCCGGAATTTACTCCACAAAACCCGCCGGTATAAAAATCACCAGAAATCGTCTTATTGACATAACAAACACTTATGCTACCGCTATTTTTTCCGCAAAACCCACCGGCACAATATTTACTTGTAACCGTTCCATTGGCATAACAATCACTTATATTGCCGGCATTTTCCCCGCACAGCCCGCCCGTCCTATCATAACCGATAATATTTAATCCTTTAAGGTAAAGATTATTTACTGATGCAGATAAATCAAGTCTGCTAATAAAACCGACATAGCTCTGCATTGGAGCATCAATGGTCAGATTGCTTATGATGTGATTATTGCCATCTAAGCTGCCGCCAAAACTGCTACCAGAGGCAATCAAGGTATGGTTGAATACTATACTGGATAAATCTATATTATCAGTCAAAATAAAACTTTTATCCCAGTCTGGCGTTCTTCGCATCAGACATAACAGGTCGTTTACAGTAGCCAGTTCATACGGAGACACCTCCGTTCCTAAACCGGTATAAGTCTTTGCTGGATAATCTGTGTTGATTATTGTGCCACCGGAGTTTTCCCAGACCAGACGCGGACAATCATTGCCTTCATCAATTGTCCAATAGCCATTTGTCCAGCCATAGTAACTGGCAGCCTGTTTCATCTGTTCATCATTCAATCCCCAGCCACCATGACTAGCTGTTTGGCCTGAAGTATCAATATTCCAGTAACTGTCTGTAATACTAGCAGAATTTCTTCCACACAGCCCGCCGGTATAGCCACCATTCCCTGTAACCGTTCCCGTAGCATAACAACTACTTATGCTGCCGGAATTATCTCCGCACAAACCGCCGGTATAAGAACTGGAACCAGTAATATCAACATTCTCCAAACCAAGATTGGTAACTGTTCCTCCTGAACCAATACAGCCAAACAAACCACAATAATAGGCACCGCTGGCCGTAAGGTTACATATTGCCTTGCTATCACCGTCAAAGTTGCCGCTAAATTCTGTGCCGTCAAATGAATAATCGGTATCAGTATCACCAGCAATAGGAGCCTGGCTGTATGTCCCGGCTACAGACAAATCCAGATTACATTCTAGACGGGTATAAACGCCGCCGGCCCAATAGGCGGTATTGCCGCAAAAGGCTACGAAATCATCGTAATCTTCGATCAGCCAGGGATAATCCTCTGTACCGTCGGTAAGTGGTTGAGTTCCCGTCCCCATATCACCGTTAAAGGCGAGGGCGGCGGTGGCGATTGATAATAGTATGATCAGGCTTAACAGAGTTCCTTTTTGCACGATATTTCCCTTTCCGGCATAACTTACTGCTAAATATCAATTGTTTTTATATATCCGGATATTATCCCATTCGCGGCCGTCGCTGCCCCAGGTGTAATTATCACATTGCTGGAACTTGATCTGGAAATCAGACGTGTATTCCAGACCGAGGGCGTCGAGATCGACAGTAAAGATGCTTCCGGCCGTACCAACATCCAGAGCGGAGGCGTTGACGACTGTTGTCCAGTTGACCCCGTCTGGACTGACCGCTACGCCATCGCCATTGTAAGAACCACTGAAAGTAGTCGGTAGCGAATGGAGTTCATCGCCCGATTCTGCCTGCCAGAAAGACAGCATGACCTCGCTTTGGCCTTCCAGGTCAAGATGCAGTATCGCTTCATTTAGTGAATATGTTCCATTGGTCGAGCAATCCATTCTCAGGCGTTCATCAACAATCTGGATTCTGCCGTTATTAGTGGAATTGTAAGTCCAGTTTTCAGTTGGCAAGGTGCCATCACTGAAATCTGCCAGATAATCAGTCCAGTTACTAGCGTATATCATCTCCTCGCCCAGCCAGCTAATTGCAAGCTGCATCAAATCAAGCACATCAATTACGCCGTCCCTATAGAAATCCGCTTCATGACAGGGACTCATTTCATCAGCGCAGCCGCTGTCGCCCCAGTAAGCCGCGAGGATTGCTAACTCCTTAAGGTCCACAGTATCGCAAACATGCACTTCTACGGATAATGGCAGCCAGTATCCATCATCTCCACCAGGCTCCAGACTCAGTCTATGTGTGTAATCACCCACAGCCAGCCCGGCCGTATCAATTGTGATCTGAACGGCTGTAATATCCGTCGGTCCGGTCGAGCTGCCCGTATCCGGACTAACGCTGATAATCCACGAGCAGTCATCCTGACCGCTGATCGTCCAGCCGACAGCTTCGCTTACGGCAAAGACATCTATTTCCAGAACTTCCAAACCTCCGACATCATCGATCTCCATATCTACAATCAGACTCCCCGTCATCCCGATCGAAGCCGGCCAGATCGCCGTAGGCCTTCCGGCAAACTCACTGCCCCAACCGCTTGTGCCGGACATATAATATACCGTAGGATAGGAGCTGTAAAACACATAGCTGCTGACAGATGCCGGACAATCACCCTTGAAATAAACGCCGGTAAGGCTGTCGCAGTTATAAAACGCATAGTCCCCGATGGCGGTGACGCTATTACCGATGGTCACGCCACTCAGGCTGTCGCAGTATGCAAACGCATCGTGCCCGATGGTGGTGACGCTGTCGGGTATGGTCACGCCGGTTAGTCTATAACAGCGCAGGAACGCCTCATTTTCGACAGTAACAACAGTAAGGCCTGCCAGCGAATCCGGGATGGTTATATTACCGTCGGGACCGGTATGGCCGAGCAACGCACATGTTCCATCACCGTCGTCTCTGTAATAATAGCCATCCATTTCTCCTGTCCAGACCGCCGTAGGCCTGCTGGCAAAGTAGTTGCCCCAGCCGCTTGTTCCGTCAATATAATAAACCGTGGGATAGGAGTAACTAAACATATTGTTGCCGACAGATGTCGGACAATCACCCCTGAAATAAACGCCGGTCAAGCTGGCGCAACCAGAGAATACCAAGTCCCCGATAGTGGTGATGCTGTTGGGAATGGTTACACCGGTCAGGCTGTAGCAGTCCTTGAACACATAGTCCTCGATGGTGGTAACGCTGTCGGGTATGGCCACACCAGTCAGGTTGTCGCAGTCAGAGAACGTATAGTTCCCGATGGTGGTGACCCCGTTGGGAATTGAATAGCTGCCGCTTCTTCCACCTGGGTATTGAACAAGCTTGGTTTGACTTTTGTTGAACAAGACCCCGCCAATATCACAGTAGGCGCTATTGGTCAGATCGACTGTAATATCGGTCAGGTTGTTACAGCCACCGAACGCATCGTCTCCGATGGTGGTGACGCTGTTGGGTATGATCACACCGGTCAGGCTGTCACAGTAACGGAAGGCCCTGTCCCCGATGGTGGTGACGGTAAGACCTGCCAGCGAATCAGGAATAGTTATATTACCGCCGGGACCGGTATAACCGAGCAGTATGCATGTTCCATCACCGTTGTCTCTGTAGTAATAGCCATCTGTTTCTCCTGTCCATGTCGCCGTAGGCCTGTCGGCAAATTCACTGCCCCAGCCGCTTGTTCCGGCAATATAATAAACCGTAGGATCGGAGCCGTAAAACACATCGTATCCGACAGATACCGGGCAATCACCTCTGAAATAAACACCGTTCAGGCTGTCGCAGTTAGAGAACGCCGAACTGCCGATGGTGGTGACGCTGTCGGGTATGGTTACATCGGTTAGGCTGTCGCAGTCAGTGAACGCCAGGGCCTCGATGGCGGTAACGCTGTCGGGTATGGTTATGCTGCTCAGACTGTAGCAGCCAGAGAATGACTGGCGTCCGATGGTGATGACGCTGTCGGGTATAGTCACGTTGGTCAGGCTATCGCAATTAGAGAACATCCAGCCCTCAATGGTGGTAACGCTGTTGGGTATGGTCACGTCGGTCAGGCTGTCGCAGCAACTGAATGCAAAGATCCCGATGGTGGTGACGTTGTTACCGATGGTCATATTGGCCAGGCTGCTGCAGCTATAGAACGCATTGTCCCCGATGGTGCTGACGCTGTTGGGTATAGTTACGCTGATCAAGTTGTCGCAGTAGTAGAACGACCCGCCCCCAATGGTAGTGACGCTGTTGGGTATGGTCACACCGGTCAGGCCGTCGCAGTGCCAGAACGCATTGTTCCTTATGATGGTGACCCCGTCGGGAATTGAATAGCTGCCGTACTTGCCGCCTGGGTATTGGATAAGCTCGGTTTGGCTTTTGTTGAACAAGACCCCGTCAATATCGCAATAGACGCTATTAGCCGGATCGACCGTAATACCAGTCAAGCTATTGCAGTTTTGAAACACACTGTTTCCGATGGTAATGACGCTATCGGGTATACTCACACCAGTCAGGCTGTCGCAACAATTGAACGCCTCGTCTCCGATGGTGGTGACGCTGTCGGGTATGGTCACAGTGGTCAAACTGTCGCAGTCATAGAACGCCTCGTCCCCAATGGAGATGACACTGTCGGGTATGGTCACACTGGTCAGGATATAGCAATATGCAAATGCTTGGTCCCCAATGGTGGTGACGCTGTTACCGATGGTTACGCTGGTCAGGCTGTCGCAGGTATAGAATGCTTTGCCCCCGATGATGGTGACGCTGTTGGGTATGATCACGCTGGTCAGGCTGCCGCAGTTACCGAACGTCTTGTACCCGATGGTAGTGACACTGTCGGATATGATCACGCTAGTCAGGTTGTCGCAGTTGTCGAACGCATAGTCCCCGATGGTGGTGACACTGTTGCCGGTGGTTACGCTGGTTAGTATGTCGCAGCTATAGAACGCACCATCTCCGATAGCGGTAACGCTGTCGGGTATGGTCACATCGGTCAGGCTGTAGCAGTAACGGAACGCATAGTCCCCAATGGTGATGACGGTCAGGCCGTCGAGTGAAGCGGGGATGCTCACCGTGCCACCGGAACCGGTATAATCGGTGATCGTGCAGGTGCCGTCACCGTTGTCGGTATACTCATAATCGCCGGAAACCGCCGCTGATGCCGATGTCGCCGCAAGGGCTGCGGCTGCCATAATCAATACCAGGTTGCATAGCAGATTTTTCATCTCGTTCTCCATATTTCCTTTTAGCCCAAAAAGCCGACGCAGGGAAACATTCTGTCCCTCTCGCCAGCAAAGCTGTTTCCAGCCGAAATTCAAAGATTCCGGCGAATTTTCCACTCAGATATCCGGATTCGCAATGAATCTATCATAAAAAGACGGAGATTGCAAGGGTAATCCTCCCCAGTTCCGCCCGACGGGTTTTTAACAAGCGATTACTGGAAGTATCCATAAGTGCTGTATTGTCGGGATAGGATGTAAACATCTTTGTTTTATGAGCTTATGAGTTTTTCGGGGGTGGAAGCTGTTAATATCCCGGTTTTTACCCAGTTAACAGCGATTATGTTCCGAAGACGTTAACAGCTCGGGGGGTGTCAGGCCGGGCGGATTCGTATCTGTTATTCGTAGAGGATTTGCCGGGCCGTTTTTATAGATCCTGATTTACTGGTGTAAGCGATTAGTTCTGATAATGATTCCGGCTATTCCGTTTTATATATCCGGATATTATCCCATTCGCGGCCGTCAGAGTCCCAGGCATAGTTGTCATATTGCTGGAACTTGATCTGGAAATCAGACGTGTATTCCAGACCGAGGGCGTCGAGATCGACAGTAAAGATGCTTCCAGCCGTATCGACATCCAGAGCGGAGGCGTTAATTACTGTGGTCCAGTTGACCCCGTCGGGACTGACCGCTACGCCATCGCCATTGTAAGAGCCGCTGAAAGTAGTTGGTAGCGAATGGAGTTCATCGCCTGATTCTGCCTGCCAGAACTCCAGCATGACATCAGTCTGATCTGATAAGTCGATATGAAGAATAGCTTCATTTAGCGAATATGCGCTGGTCAAACAATCCATTCTCAGGCGTTCATTAACAACCGCCATTTTACCATCATTGGTGCGATTGTAAGTCCAGTTTTCTGTTGGCACGGTGCCATCACTGAAATCCTCCAGATAATCACTCCAGGGGCCATCGTAAATGGTTTCTTCACCCAACCAGCTAAGACTAAGCTGCATCAAATCAAGCTCATTAATTACTCCATCGATGTACCAATCCGCTTTATAACAAGCCGAGGTAGAATTATAGCATTCGGTGGCCAGCCAATTTGCCGATAGAACAGCCAATTCACCAAGATCAACACGATTAAAAACATTTAAAAAGATTGGCATTTCAGTCGTTGAGCCGTCATCACCAGTCAGCATGAGATTATATGTATATTGCCCAACGCCCAAACCATAAGTATCTATTTCAATAGTAACTGTGGTAATATCTTCCGGTCCTGTTGAGCTGCCTGAATTGGGATTGGCGTTTGTTATCCAGTCGCACAAATCGTGTTCGGCAATAGTCCAGTTTATTGTTGCATTGATCAAAGAGTAAACATTCAGCTCTATAATTCCTGTTTGTTCCTCGGGCAGACTAATAGTTCCCTGCCCAATATATGTGAGTTTAGACTGCCAGAAAAGACGGGGATAATTACCTGTCGGCATCAACCAGTCAGCCGGGTCATTGTCGCTTTCGGTGAAATCCCACCCGGAACTGATAAAGGTGCTTTCAATCTGCATCTGAGCCGTCGATAATCCCTGAACATTCCCTATAGTTCCCGGTTCTGATGAACTAAGATTATAGCCAACAGCCTGGCCGGTAGCGTCGATATCCCAGAAGCAATTTAGTGTTTTGGCTGAACTGCCATATTGTGATCCACAAAAACCGCCTGTGTCGAGATAGCCAGTAACCAGGCCAGCGGCATAACAACTACTGATACTGCCGGAAGAATTGTATCCGCACAGCCCGCCGGTATAATAACCATGACCTGTAACAGTGCCATTGGCATAACAATTACTTATGCTGTCAGAATTGCATCCGCATAGTCCGCCGACATCATAATTACCAATAATATTCCCATTAGCATAACAGTTACTTATACTATCAGAATTGTATCCGCATAGCCCGCCGACATCATCATTGCCAGTAATATCTCCAGTAGCATAACAATTGCTAATACTACCGGAATTGTATCCACACAGCCCGCCAGCATCATCATTGCCAGTAATATCTCCAGTAGCATAACAATTGCTAATACTACCGGAATTGTATCCACACAGCCCGCCAGCATCATCATTGCCAGTAATATCTCCAGTAGCATAACAATTGCTAATGTTGCCATCGGCATTGAATCCACATAGCCCACCTGTGTATTTGTTTCCAGTGATTGCCCCTGTTGCATAACAACTACTTATGTTGCCGTGATAATTGTATCCGCACAGCCCACCTATACAATAATCACCGGTAATATTTCCCGTGATATAACAATCATTTATACCACCATAATAATTGCGTCCGCACAGCCCGCCTGTATAAGAATCACCGGTAACATCTAGTGCTGTAAGACCAAGATTGTTTATTGATGCTGATGAGTCGAGTATACCAATAAATCCAACATAATCCTGAGTTGGAGCATTTATCGTAAAACTACTTATTGTATGATTATTGCCATCAATAGCTCCGGAAAACTCACTGCCATATGCGATTACAGGATGAGTGAATTCAATACCGCCAAAATCAATATTGTCTGTCAGGACAAAATATTTATCCCAGTCCAAAGTCCTGCGCATCAGGCATAACAGGTCGCTGGCATTAGCAAGTTCATAAGGAGAGGTATCTGTTCCATTCCCTGCGTAGGTAGCTGCCGGATAGTCAGTGTTAATTGTTGTGCCGACCGAGTTCTCCCAGGCAAGGCGCGGATAATCGTTTCCCTCGTCAATTGTCCAATAGCCATTTGTCCAGCCATAGTAACTGGCAGCCTGTTTCATCTGTTCATCATTCAATCCCCAGCCACCATGACTAGCTGTTTGGCCTGAAGTATCAATATTCCAGTAACTGTCTGTGATATTTCCCCGATAATTGTATCCGCATAGCCCGCCTATACGAAAATTTCCTGTCACAGTGCCAGCAACATAACAATTACTGATACTGCCGCCGAGATAATTCTCTCCGCATAGTCCGCCTGTGTTGTTATTTCCGGCAACAGCCCCATTAGCGTAACAGTTGTTTATGCTACCATAGACATTGAATCCGCACAGCCCGCCGGTGTGATTGTTTCCAGTAACTGAGCCTGCAGCATAACAATTATTTATGCTACCGTTGCCATTGAATCCACACAGCCCACCAATATATTCAGTACCGGTAATATCAACATTCTCCAAACCAAGATTTGTAACTGTTCCTCCTGAACCAATATAACCAAATAACCCACAATAGTAAATGCCGCTAATCCAAAGGTGATTGATTATTTTATAGTCGCCATCGAAATTACCAGCATAAGCTGTGCCATCAAATGTAGAATCTGTATTGGTATCACCTGCAATAGGGGCCTGGCTGTATGTCCCGGCTACAGACAGGTCCAGATTACATTCTAGACGGGTATAAACACCACTGGCCCAATAGGCGGTATTGCCGCAAAAGGCTACGAAATCATCGTAATCTTCGATCAGCCAGGGATAATCTTCCGAGCCATCGGTAAGTGGTTGAGTGCCTGTGCCCATATCACCGTTAAAGGCGAGGGCGGCGGTGGAGATTGATAATATTATGATCAGGCTTAACAGAGTTCCTTTTTGCACGATATTTCCCTTTTCGGCATAAATTACTGCTAAATATCATTTTAGGTTCCCGAAGGGGGAAACCCCCTCTGGATATTAGTATAATATCATATCCGGTCGGCCCTTGCCAAAGGATTAAACAGGGTAAGATTTGACCGGTTGGGTATTGTCGGGGTTATATGTAAATCTCTTTAATAAAGGGTCTTATGGTGATAGGGGGAATTTTATTTGTTATTGTCCCGGTTTTTACTAAATTGGCGGTGGTTTTGTTCCGAAGATGTCTATGGCTCGGGGGTTGTTTAGCCGGGCCGATTCGTACCTTTTATTTGTATTCGTACCTGTAGTTAGTTTGGTTGATATTTTCGGTTGGGCGGCGTGGGAATATGCGCCGGGGATTAACTTACCCCCAATTTCTCACTTAAGGGGTAAAAAGTGGATTTTTGGCTCCTTCAGGGCTGTTGGTCTGTCGCCAACAGTGGTGTTATTTTTTGAGCTGACCGCTGTATATTTTCGGTGGCTTTTGCGGCGGCATTTCCATCTTCAAATGGTATAGCAGCAATTTCTGATCGCCATCGGGCTCGGTATATCTCTGCATCAGCAGAGTCCTGCCGTCCTGGGTTTCAAAGGACACATCGAGCATCTGGATTCGTGACATTGTTTCCAAAACGGCCTGGCTGGTTATCCCGCAGGCACTGGCCCGCAGTCTGTGTCTCAAGGTCACTTGCAGACAATAGCTCATAAACGCTACAAACACGTGAGCATCGACCCGGTCTTCTTTATGGTGATAGACCGGCCGAACACCCAGATCGCTTTTGAGCTCCCGGAACGCTTGTTCTACATTACATTGCAGCATATACTCCTGCCAAAGCTCTATGCCATTCTTTCCGGTTTGATTGGTACGCAAAAAGTATGTGCCGTCACGATAAATCATTTCTCGGTATTTGTTCCTATCGAATTTATAATCAAACTCACCTTCCTCAATTCTTTCCTTTGGTTTTGGAATTGTAAGAGTAACGCATTTATACGAACTGCCAGCATGATGTTTGAGTTTGCCCAGCCTTTGCATAAAACGGGCGTAATCACGATATTTCTTCAGCTTCTCCAGACCTTCCAGATAGTCACGCAGCTTGCGCTTACGCATAGCCCGTTCTTTAGCCATCCGCTCTTTGCTGCGGGCTAGAACATAACATTCACCATCTTTTTCGATATGCTTTATGCGAACACTGTCATTTACATCATGCCAGTTTTTCACCGAGAGTGTATTGGTTCAGCGTGAATTGGACAAATGGCTTCCACGATTAACTCTTAAACTTGCCTTCGGCAAGAGGTTTTTAAAGGCATAAGAAGGCTCTGAATTGTCTGTGGAACGCCTCACACCTGGGGCGGCAGGTGTATAACTGCCACCCCCACGACAATTCGTCGCCTTGGTCTGGCTATCCCTGGCAGGTTGCACCTCTGCAGAGCCTGCGTCCGTTTCGCCTACCAACGGTATTGTCCGGGCGTTCCCAATCTCTGTCAAGCGTCTTTTCACTACGACACCTTTCTCAGGGCTTTGCGGGCCTGACGGGCGGCATCGAGTTTGGCTTCCCGGGCGGCCAGAATCGTTTCGGCCCGGCCGGCAAGTTTATCGTTGGGCGTAATATATCCAATCGCACTGTGTAGCCGCTGGTCATTGTAATGCCTCACAAAATCAGCCACCAGGCGACACGCATCATCCCGCGACAATGGCGTATGAACTCGAATACAGGTACCCTTGATCGTTTTGTGATAGCGTTCGAGTTTTCCGTTGCTCTGCGGATAATACGGCGAGGTCTTGACATGTGTCATACCGCTGAGCCGAATAAACTCTTTGAAGTCCTTCGAGATAAACTGCGGGCCGTTGTCCGAGATTATCCGCGGTCGAGCCTCGGGGAATTTCTCACGGGCATGCTGAAGAATAATTTCCACCTCCGCCTCCGTCATCGACTCCTTGATATCCCAATGCACGAGGTATCGGCTAAAACCGTCCAGAATGGAACACATGTAGTAAAAGGTGCCGCAGATATTAATGTACGAAATGTCGATATGCCAGTGTCCATGCGGTTTTAAGGGCTGAGCGAAGCCACTGCCTTTTTTGGAGGGTTTGCCGTTGAAGCGTTGCAGCAAATCCGCCTTTGACAACACTCGATAAACGCTGGCAGGACTCACCGCGACAATATCCTCATCCATCATCATATAAGTCAGCCGCCGATAGCCTTCCCGCGGATGATCCGCATGATAGGCGATGATCGACTGTGTTTCGACATCGGTGAGCCAGAAGTCACGAGGAATCCAGCCGTTGTGCTCGTTGACCTTGCCATAACGTTTCTGCCAGTCATAAAACTTGCTGCGAGAAATGCCCATCCAGTTTATCATTGTCGCGGCCTTCACTTCCGTTTTATCCGTCCATTTGCGCACATAATCAACGACTTCATCCCGAACATCCGGTTCCGCCCAGGCGTCTTTCAACCCGGACCATGCTTTTTTTTTTAAGTCGATGTTATGCTCAACCAGCTCGGCGATGACCTCATCTTTTTTGACCAGCTTTTTGTCGAGTTTTTTGATCAGGTTTTCCAGTTCATACTCCCGGCCGACCTTTTTGGGTTCAAAGGCCGTGGCTCCATTTTCAAAAAACAGCTTCTGCCACTGGTAAAACTGGGTCGGAGCGATGCCGTACTGCTGGCAAACCTCCGACAAAGGCCGCTTCTCCAGAAGATGCTCCCGAATAATCCTTACCTTCTCCACCGCCTCAAACCGCCTACGCTCCTGTTTCATAACAAATCCCTTTCAAAAATATACATAAAGAATAGCAACTTTAAAGGATTTGTCCATTTCCAACTGAGGCAATACAATAGTTCTTTTGAGAATTCATCCAGTAATTTACGAGGAGTACCAACAAGGTAACCAATGTCATTATCACGCATGTGCTCAAGTACCGCTTCTGTGGGGATACCCCGGTCCATCAGCCAAACCCTGCCGACTTGGCCGTATTTTGACTCTATCTTGTTCAATAACGGCTTTAGCGTGGTTTTCTCCGAGGTATTACCCGCCCAGATTTCATAATTAATCGGAAAGCCATCGGGCGTAACTACCAAAGCTATCAGAATCTGCCGACAATCACTTCTGCGATCTTTGCTATGACCAAATTTGGCTTTAGGATTCTGTTTGCATAATCCCTCAAAATACGTACTGGTGATATCGTAAAGCAAAATATCGTATTCCAGATTGAACATCATCTGCCAGGTATCTTTCAGATAAGAGCAAAGCTCCTCTTTGTAGGGCAATATCCTGTCCAGGCAGCGGTAAAGCCGGTTCTTTTCGGCAACCTCAAAATCACAGTCCAGCAATACATCCATTGCGGTTTGAGTAAACCAGTGCTGATGAACATAAAACTCCGCGCCGGGTTTGATAAGACGATTTACCGTCAATAATTTAACGACTTTGGAATACTCCACCGAAGATCTTTCGGTGTCTATACGAGCGGACCAGAATTTATCCAGCCCAAGAGTATCCCATATCTCACAGCCCAGCCAACAGTCACCAAATGTTCGGGGGTTTTCCAGCCGCATCTTTGATAATTTCACGGCAATGGTATCGACATCATGGTGGGCATGATTATCCTGGTCATAAGCAAACAATGATTTGCGGACAGGCTGGTTATCCTCGTTGATTATCTCAATAGACTTTTCCCAGGACTTCTTTTGCGAATCGGAAATCTCCCCGAGATACAGAACCATCTTCTCCACATAACGACCGCGCGAGACTTTACGCTTCTCAGCTATGCTGTAGTAGGTGTTGTACTTGCCGTTCTTCTTTCGCTTGTGCTTCTTCAGGTACATGCACATATTATCGCGGCTGAAAAACACCTGGCAATAGGGCAGGTCTGTACCAGAGCCAATATCGAACTAAAATCGCCGCTTACAACTCAAAATCACAGAAAATATTTTTATTTTTGACGGTTTTGACCGCTAAGTGAGAAATTGGGGTTACGATGGAGAATGAACATGGCGGTTTTTCCTAAATCAGAAAATGATATTGTGGCTCTGGCCGAAGTTCTGATAGACGGTTTACTGACTCACGGCGAGGATTTCCCCGGCGTCCCGGCGGCGGACTTGCAGACGTTGCTGGAGGAGTTCCGCTCGGCACGCGCTGCCCAGGAAAGTGCCCGGGGACAGGCCAAGATGGCTACCAGTCATAAAGTCGCCAAGCAGAACGAGCTGGTCGATCTGATGCGGAACAGTTTCAAGATCGCCGAGGTTGATGCCTTCGCTAACCCGGACAAACTTTCTCTGATCGGCTGGTCGGAGAAAAGATCACGGCATCCGGTTGATATGCCGGGTACCCCGACGAATCTCCGCAGTGCGGGGCAGGGGCCGGGCAAAATTACTCTGGCATGGGACCGGCCCGAAAGCGGCGGGGTGGTACGCAATTTCATTATCAAGCGCCGCGACTACGACAGCAGCGGTACGGTAAGCAACTGGCAGCTTATCAATTTCTTCTACGATAATCTGGTTACTCTAATCAATCAGCCCCAACAGAGGCGTATGGAATATCTCGTTATCGCCTGCAACGCCGCCGGGGAAAGCCCGGAAAGTAATATCCTGCCGGTTATCCTCTGAAAATCGAAACCATAAAAAATGACGAACACCCGAAAGTGTCCGTCATTATATCAGCCTGATATGGACAGTCTCAATCAGGCAATCTGTAGTTCCAGATATTTCTTAACCGCCTGCAGGAACTGAGCCGCCAAAGCACCATCAATCACTCGATGGTCACTGCACAGCGTAACCCGCATGACAGGCCGAACACCCATGCCGCCTTCAATAGCGACAACTTCATTCTGCGTCCCGCCCACCGCCAGAATCGCACTTTCGGGCGGATTGATAATCGCTGTGAATTCCTCGACACCGAACATCCCCAGATTAGAAACCGTAAACGTCCCCTTACCGGCATTGAGAATCTTACCCCGGCGAGCTTCGGCCGCCAGTTTCTTGGTCTCCACGGCCATATCAACCCAGTCCCGCTTATCGGCGTTGGTCAGAACCGGCACTACCAGCCCCGTCTCAATCGCTGTAGCGACCCCAACATTAACATCCGGCAGTACGCTTATCGAATTTTCGGTCAGCCGACTGTTCACCATCGGATACTGACGCAGCGCCACCGCTACCGCTCGTAAGATGAGGTCATTAACCGAAATACTCTGAGCCTTTTGGCGTCCCAGATTGATTCCTTTGCGGAACTCCAGGGCCCGGCTCATATCAATCGCCATCGTCACATTGAAATGCGGCGTATCCCTAAAGCTCTTTTGTAAATTAACCCCGATTGCCCGCCGCATCTTCGTTAGTTCAATCTCCGTGCCCGGCTGAGGCTGACCCGCCGCCGGCAGCATGGATACCGGTTCATAAGCCCCACCCGCCACCGATGCCGCCGTAGCATGCTGCACGCCCGAAGCCGCGAACTTCTCGACATCATCGCCGATAATACGACCATGCCCCCCCCGTACCTTTGACGTATTGCAAATCAACGTTCAGCTTTTTCGCCAGCCGCTTGGCGTTAGGCGAAGCCATTATCCGACCATCAATCATCTTCGCCACCACCGGCAACACTGCCGCCCCACCGCTCACCGCCGCCGGAATTGGATTCGCCGCGAATCGTTCCACATCATCACGCGTAATACGACCGCCTGGCCCGGTCCCCTTGACCAAAGTCAAATCAACCCCCAAACACCCCGCCATATTACGAGCAATCGGTGAAGCCTTGACCCCACTGGGCACTATCGGTTCCGCAGATGAAGCCGCTACCGCTACCGGAGCAGAACTAACCTCCGCTGCTTTCTCAGCAGGTTTAGCCGCCACCGTGACATTAACCGTGGTTCCCGTCGGCCCCAGATGTCCTACAACCTTACCAACCGGCACCATATCTTCTTCCTGATACAAATGGCTCAACAGCGAACCGCCACCGGCAGCCTCAACTTCGATTACCGACTTATCTGTCTCAACCTCAAGAATCACCTCGCCGGGTTTGACACTATCCCCCACCGCCTTATGCCATTTCACCACCCGAACTTCTTCGGTCGTCTGGTCTGGTATCGGTATCTTAACCTCAACCACACCTTCAGGCAGGTTCCCATCGGACGAAGTTGTCGGCGGTACATGCTCCTGGACTCCTACTTCCCGGGCGGCATTCGGAGTATCATACGCTTCTCCTACTTGCCCTATAGCACCGACAACCTGCCCGACGGGCACCATGTCATCAACTTCATAAAACACCGCAAGCATCTCACCAGCCGCGACAGCCTCAACTTCGATTACCGACTTGTCCGTCTCGACCTCAAGAATCACCTGGCCCGCGCTTACCGTATCACCTTTAGCTTTATGCCATTTAACAATCCGAACCTCTTCGGTAGTCTGGTCCGGAATGGGTATTTTAATCTCTGTTGCCATCAATCAAGCTCCTGAACTATCCAGACCTTACTTACCCAACATCGCCAACACACTCTGACAAACCCGATTCGCGTCCGGCATAAACACCTCTTCCAGAGTCGGTGCCATCGGCGGCGGCAGCTCCATCGAGGCCACCAGTTCAATCGGGGCATCCAGATAATCCCACGCCCGCTTCTGTATCTCAAATGCGATATGTTCACCAAAGCATCCCGTCCCCGGCGCCTGCGATATTGCCACCGCGTAATTAGTCTTCTTAACAGAATCGATTATCGTATTGACATCCAGCGGTATCAGACTCCGCACATCGATAACCTCAGCCGAAATACCCTTCTCGGCCAGCATATCCGCCGCCTGGTCCGCGACCTTGGTCATATAAGAATAAGCCAGCAGCGTCACATCCGCCCCTTGCCTACGCACATCCGCTTTACCAAAAGGCACCAGATAATCACCTGCCGGAACCTCAGAGCGGTCACCATAAAGCAACTGATGCTCCAGGAAAATCACCGGATTGTCATCACGAATCGCCGTCTTCAAAAGCCCCTTGGCGTCGGCGGCAGTATAAGGAGCGACAACCTTCAAACCCGGTATCTGGGTCGCGATAGCTTCCAGCGACTGAGAATGCTGACCGGCGTATCCTTTACCACCTCCGATAGCGGTCCGGCAAACCATCGGAATAACCGCCTTGCCGCCGAACATATATTTATTCTTGGCCGCCTGGTTGCCCAGCTGGTCCATACTCATCAGAATAAAATCGATATACATCAGCTCGACCACAGGCCGCATACCCGTCATCGCCATCCCCACCGCCGAGCCGCAAATCGCCGCTTCCGAAATCGGAGCGTTAAATACCCGCTCCCGCCCGAATATCTCAAACAGACCCGTTGTTGCCGCAAAGGCCCCGCCGTGTTCAGCCACATCTTCGCCATAAACGACAACTCTCTTATCGCGAATCATTTCCTCGGTCAGAGCTTCCGAAATCGCTCTCCGATAAGGCATCCGCCCCTTGCCATCCCGGTTATCCTTCACAGCATCCTTATTATAATCCTTAGTCGCCAAATCAGCCGAAATATTATCGCTGGTAGTGTCAGAATACAAACCCTCGGCAATCGTCGCCGGGTCCGGGAACGGGCTGTTCGCCGCCGCAACAGTAATCTTTTCCATCTCCGCGTAAGCAGTCTTTTCGATTTCCTCAACTTCTTCCGGCCCCGCCACATTCGCCGAAACCAGATACAGCTTCATACGCTCAACCGCGTCCTCACACCGCCAGGCTTCAATTTCTTCCTGCTGACGATAAAGATTGACATCGCTTAAAGAGTGTCCCATATATCGATAAGTCATCACTTCCAGCAGCACCGGCCCTTCACCGCTACGGCACTTATCTGCCGCCCGTTTCACCGCGTCCTGCACCGCCAGCGAATCCATACCGTTGACGACTTCGGCGCACATACCGTTATTCTTATACGCCCAACCCCGCCGGGCCAGATAATCAACTCCCACGATTTCTTCACGATTCCGACCTGTCATGCCAAACTGATTATTCTCAATCAGATAAATGACCGGCACACCTTTCTTGAACTGGCCCATGCAAGCCATATTCAAAGACTCACAGAACACTCCATTATTCGTCGCCCCGTCCCCAAAGAAACACAGCGTCACCCTATCCTTATCCTGCATCATCATCGACATGCCCGCACCCGTAGCAATCGGCAGACTTCCGCCCACAATCGCGTTGGCACCCAGATGACCCACATGTAAATCCGCGATATGCATCCCGCCGCCTCGACCGCGACAGTAGCCGTCTTCCTTGCCCATAAACTCTGCCATACTGCGATAGAAATGAACATCCAACGCCTGGCCCAACAAGTCCTTCTTGTCAGACTTGAAACCGACCGCCCCCATAAAATCTTTCAGACCCTTTTCGTCCATCTGCCGCAAAGCATAAGACTCCTTGGCCAGACTATGACCATGCCCGCGATGCGAACTCGTTATATAATCATCACCCCGCAAGGCCGCCAACGCTCCCACTGCCACAGCTTCTTCACCTATATATAGATGCGTCGCGCCCGAAAATTTATAACCTTCATGCGGAACCAGTTCACCGCTGCGCAGCTTGATTATCGTCGATTCAAACGCCCGAATCGCCAACATCTGACGATACATAAACAAGGCATCATCCTTGCTCATCCCCTTTTTCAGCTCCTGTTTGAGGTCACCTTTATAAGAATAGCATTCAACTTCACCAAATTTGAGTTTTTTGGCCCTGAAATCGGGCTTTTGTACGACGGACTTCATTTTGTGACGGTCTCCGGTAATTTGCAATCCTACTTCCATCCAAGGCTGACCTTGGCCTCAACTTTTCTCTATTGTAAAGAATATGCAATAAATGTCAATCTTTTTGCAAAATTTTCTAGATTTTTCCAAAAAATTAGCATACTATGAGCAACATTATGAGGCAAAGACAACAAAAAATCGTGCAGCACATCGAAAAAGTCGGTATTGTTTCGCTGGCGGAACTGGCAGAAATGTTTGACGTTTCACCATTTACGATTCGTCGCGATATTGACTACCTCGCTGGCGCCCGCCTGGTCGCCAAGGTCAAAGGCGGAGCCCAGCGTATCGAGACCTCGACCCATTTCCGCGAAGCATCGCTGCCCAGCCGCCTCCAGTTGAACCTCAGCGAGAAGGAAAAAATCGCCGAAAAAGCCCTCGAATTCATCCACCCCGGCGAAACTATATTCCTTGACGGCTCCAGCACCAACACCTGCTTCGCCCGCGCTATCGCCCGGCTCGGCATCAAAATCACCGTACTGACCAACTCCGTACTCGTCAGCCTCGAATTGTCAGAATCACCCGAAGTCAATATCGTAGGCCTGGGCGGAGTATTGGACCGTGAAACGCTCTCTTTCGTCGGGTTCGACACCCAAAGCCCCGCCAAATCATATTACGTTGAAAAAGCCTTCTTCTCCTGTACCGGTTTCGTACCCGAAGAAGGAACCTTTGAAAACGCCGCCTTCAACAGCAATACAAAGCGTCTCATCGCTGAAAGAGCCGCCAACATCTTCCTGCTCGTAGACTCTACAAAAATAGGCAAAAGAGCCCTCGCTCAGGTACTCAATACTGACCAGATTCGCACCGTCATAACCGACAAAGTAACCGACCCCAGTCTCCTCGAATGTCTCAAAAAACACGAAGTAAGACTCGTTACCTGCGAAAAAAACGAGAATAATATTGACCAAAAATCAAAATTAAACCATTCCATCTAAAGCACTTCCCCTTCAAACCACAAAAAAACACCCCCAAAACATCTTGACCCAAACCTCTCATTGAGCTACCATTAAAGGTTTGGATTATAGGTACATAAGGCCTTTATGGGCCTGAAGATAAGTTTTTTTGCGGAGATGTTTGAATGTTCAAAATTGTTAATAAGCAGACCATCGGGCCCAATCTGACCAAGTACGAAATCGAGGCTCCCCGCATTGCCAAGGCCCGCAAGTGCGGCCAGTTCGTCATGGTCCGGGCCACCGACACCTCAGAGCGTATCCCCCTGACCGTCGCTGACACCAACCCCGAAAAAGGCACTATCACCCTCATCGTCCAGACGGTCGGCAAGAGTACCAGCCTGATGACCACCATCGAAAAAGGTCAGTATTTTCAGGATGTCGCCGGTCCGATGGGCATGCCCAGCCACATCGAAAAATTCGGCACCGTAGTTGTCATCGGCGGCGGACTCGGCACTGCCGTAGTCTATCCCCAGGCCGTGGCCCTTCGTCAACTAGGCAACAAAATCATCAGCATCATCGGTGCCCGCACCAAAGACCTGGTCATCATGGAAGACATCCTCGGGGCCCAGTCCGACAAGCTAATCGTCACCACCGACGACGGTTCGGCCGGTATGAAAGGCCTGGTCACCAACGCTCTCCAGCAGCTCATCGACGACCCCGAAATCGAAATCGGTGCCGTTTACTGTGCCGGACCCGTTATCATGATGAAATTCGTCGCCGAAACCACCCGACCCCATAAAATCCCCACCATTGTCAGTCTGAATCCCATCATGGTTGACGGCACGGGCATGTGCGGCGGATGTCGCGTAACCGTGGGCGACAAAACCAAATTCGCCTGCGTTGACGGTCCTGAATTCGACGGACATCTGGTCGATTACGACGAACTCATCGACCGACTGAGCACCTACAAAAAGCAAGAGAAAGATTCGCTCGATAATTTCCAGAATCATCAGTGCAAGTGCAAGCACTAAAAAACGGGGACATAAAAAAACATATTGACCTTTTGCGGATATGAGGAAAGATTTATGACCGACCTTCGTGGAATGAAACTCACAGCCAAACAACGCATGGAGCTCGAACGCCAGCAGATGCCCGAACGCGACGCTCAGGAACGTGCCCGCGACTTCAAGGAAGTAAACCTCGGCCTGCCCGAACAGCTTGCCATATTGGAAGCACAACGCTGTCTTCAGTGCAAAAACGCTAAATGCGTCGAAGGCTGTCCCGTCGGCATCGACATCCCCGCCTTCATCAGCAAAATAACCGAAGGTGATTTCCTCGCCGCCGCGGCCATTCTGCGTAAAGATAACAACCTGCCCGCCGTCACCGGCCGCGTCTGCCCCCAGGAAACCCAGTGCGAAGCACTCTGCATCCGCTGCAAGAAAAGCACCCCCGTCGCTATCGGTTACCTCGAACGCTTCGTAGCCGACTACGAAATGCAGCACAAAAAAGGCGTTGACGCTGTCACCGTCGAAAAGAAAAATAAAAAGGTCGCGTGCGTCGGTTCCGGCCCCGCCGGTGTTTCCTGTGCCGGCGAACTTGCCAAAATGGGCTATGACGTAACCATCTTCGAAGCCTTCCACAAACCCGGCGGGGTATTAATCTACGGCATTCCCGAATTTCGCCTGCCCAACAACATCGTCTCCCGCGAGATGGAAAACCTCCAGGCCCTCGGTGTCAAAATAGAAACTAACGTTATCGTCGGCAGAACCGTAACCATCAAAGATCTCATGGAGCTGGAAGGTTTCGAGGCGGTATTCATCGCCAACGGTGCCGGCCTGCCTTCGTTCATGCGTATCCCCGGCGAAAACCTCAAAGGCGTATATTCCGCCAACGAATACCTCACCCGCATCAACCTCATGGAAGCCTACAAACCCTACGCCGACACCCCCGTCGTCAAAGGCAAACGCGTCGTGGTCGTAGGCGGCGGCAACACCGCTATGGACGCTGTCCGAACCAGTAAGCGTCTCGGTGCCGACGAAAGCATACTCGCTTATCGCCGGGCTCAAGAACAAATGCCCGCCCGTGTCGAAGAAGCTCACCACGCCGAGCAGGAAGGCATCCGCTTCGAGATGCTCACCGCCCCTACCGAGATACTCAGCACCTCAGACGGCTGGGTCTCAGGCCTCAGATGTGTCAGAATGGAGCTGGGCGAACCCGACGCTTCAGGCCGACGCCGTCCCATCCCCATCGAAGGTTCAGAATTTGTCATCGACTGCGACCTCGTCGTCGTCGCTATCGGCATCAACGCCAACCCCCTGCTGACCCAGGCCACCCCGGATATCAAGGTCAACAAATGGGGATACATCGAAGCCGACGATAATGCCATGACCTCCATGCCCGGCGTCTTCGCCGGCGGCGACATCGTCCGCGGCGCCGCCACCGTCATCCTCGCTATGGGAGACGGCAAAAACGCCGCCCACAACATCGACAACTACCTCCAGAATAAATAAGCACAACAGAGCACAATCATAGTAAACCCCGTGATTCATTCGCGGGGTTTTTTGTTTGGTAATGTAAAGTAAAAATAGCACACCGCAATCGTTTACCTTTTAACCGGCCAAACGCACCCCATCCAGACAATCTCTCCCTGCCAAAACAGTTACACTCACCCAACCCGGCCACTAATATTATTAATGCTCCTCGGTATAAACATTCAACCCCGCCCAAATAAAAATTCCCTTGTGATTACCCGCCCTATCCGCTATTTATGTAGTTGTATTGTCGAAGAGCTCAAGGGCTCTCCCCCTAAGATAAGTATCAGCCAGAAAGACAGAAAACATGAAAATTACCGGAACCTTTTTAGACGAAGTCACCCACGACATCCCCTCTGCCAACTGGGCCGAAAAAGAATGGGCCGCCGACTTTGATGCCATGAAAAGCATCGGCATCGACACCGTAATAATTATCCGCAACGGCTACCGAAACAACGCCACCTTCGAGTCCAACGTTCTCAAAAAACAAGTTGGACTGATGGCGGTCCCCCTCGACCTGCTCAATTTATTTCTCGAACAGGCCGAACGCTGCGAAATGAATCTCTTCTTCGGAACCTACGACAGCGGCAACTACTGGATGAAGGGCGATTATCAAAAAGAAGTCGATATCAACAAAGCCTTCACCGAAGAAGCTTTCGACAAATACGGCCACATAAACGCCTTCAAAGGATGGTACATCAGCCACGAAATCGATACCTACAATCCCGAAGTAATGAAAGTCTACCGACAGCTCGGCAGCCATCTCAAAAACCTCAAAGATTTGCCAATCCTTATCTCGCCTTATATCCACGGCAAAAAACAATTCGCCGAAAATCCCATCACGCTCGCCGAACACGAAAAATCATGGGACAGGGTCTTCGCGGAAATTCAGGATTGCGTCGATATCGTCGCTTTTCAAGATGGAACTGTTGACTATCTTGAACTCAAAGATTACCTCGCGGTCAATTCCCGCCTCGCCCAAAAACACAACCTCACCTGCTGGACTAACATCGAAACATTCGACCGCGACATGCCCATTCGCTTCCCCCCGATAAACTGGCCAGCACTGTATCATAAAATCATGGCAGCCAATGACACCGGCGTTGACAAACTCATCACTTTTGAATTTTCACATTTCATGAGCCCCAACTCCATCTACCCCGCCGCCCATAATCTCTACAACAGATATTGCCAGTGGCTTAAAAATCGAGCGACCGAATCAATCGCCAAGCCAGCTTGTAATGAAGTTGTGCCCTCAAGAAAAAAGATGACTCAAAATCAACCATAGTGTATGATGCACAATCGACATTATGGTTACTTTTGAAAGGGCATAGAAATGACATTCAGCCGCAATCGCCGGAAGTTCCTCGGTACTGCCGCGGGAGCGATTCTCGCTTCGTCCGCAATAGCTCAGGGTGAAATCAGTACCACCCAACAAGGTTTCCTATTCAGCAAGGAACTCCCTGAAACTCAACCCTACGATGTCGTTATCTGCGGCGGCGGGCCTTCGGGCATCGGTGCGGCCCTGGCAGCACGGCGGGCGGGACTGAAAGCCATCGTCCTGGAAGGACAAGGCCAACTGGGCGGCATGAGCACTTCCGGCCTGGTCTCCCACTGGCTCGGCGGACGCCAAAGCGACTGCGAACATTGGGTCGTAGGCGGCATCTTCCGCGAACTATGTTATGAGGGACATGAAAAACAAGCAGCTCTCATCGCCAAACCAGACCTAACCCAAAAGTATCAGCCCCACGGCTGGTTTAAGGGACAGTTAGCCGCCGGCATCCCCATAGAACCTTATCGAATGGCCTCTATGCTGGACGAAAAATTCGCCGCCGAGGGTATCGACTTCCTTTATTTCACTCCCGTAATAGATGTTAAAACCAAAGATAATATCATAACTCATATCATCGCTTATAACAAAAGCGGTATTATGGCCATCCCCGCCCGTGCCGTCATTGACGCGACCGGCGACGGAGACATCGCCGCTCGAAGCGGATGCGATTACGTCAAGGGCCGCGCGGAAGACGGCGTAATGGCCGACGTCACTCTTGAGTTCCACGTCGATAATGTCAATCAGGACGCGCTCGCTGATTATATCCTCGAAAAAGATGATCCACGCTTTCGCAAAACCGCCGGCGAACTTGCCAAAGAAGGTAAATGGCCTAATCCAATCCCCTGGTTGCTCACGGTACAGCTAACCGAAAAAGGGGTTATGATGGTCAACACCTCCCGCATTTACGGACCTGACGGAACCGATGGTGAGTCAGTTACCCAGGCCATGGTTAAAGGCCGAAAAGAAACCCTGGACCTCATCGACGGCCTGCGTAAGTTGGTACCCGGTTTTGAAAACGCCCGACTGAAAAGCGTTGCCCCCCTGCTGGGCGTACGAGAAACAAGAAGAATCAAGGGCGAGACTACACTCATGATTCAGGATTTGTTTGACGGACGCGAATATGACGACATCGTCGGTTTCTCCGCATACGGATGGGACCTGCCCAACTCAACCAGACCTCCAAAAAACCCGCAATACGGCAAAGACGCTCGCAGAATAACACCTATCCCCTACAGCATAATGGTCCCAACCAAAATCCAGAACCTGATTTGCCCGGGACGCATGGTAAGCGTGGAACGCGAACTGCTCGGCCCGTTGCGGGTAATGGCCCCCTGCTTCGCCATGGGCCAGGCCGCCGGCATCGCCTCTTCACAAGTTGTCAAAAATAATATCGCTTATAAAGAAGTTGATACCAAACTCCTCCGCCGGGAACTAAACAAGAACAAAGCCATTATAGACCCGGAACAAATCAACGAAGCGGTTGTTTAACCGCGGATTACGCGGATTTTAACGGCAACTAATTTTTTATATACGCGGTTCTGGGGAATTGTTGCCATTTTGCGTAAGATGTAACTTGCAAGAGATTAATACGCGGTCACTACCGTCTGATTGTCGGACTCATTGTGTTGAATATCAATACCTAAGAGACCGTCCGCAGCATGTATATTGTCTTTAATTTTTTCGATTGTACTCAGGCAATTGCCGGTCAAAATCAGTTTACCATTTCTATGGATGGTTATCCTGCCGCTGCCCCCTTCCGGGCCAAACAGCAATCCGCCAGCGGTGACGGTACCATTATTTATCACAACCTCACCGAGAGAACCGACCCTCTTGCCGACTATCATGTTTCCGGCGACATTAACCTCGCCGTCTTCGATTATCAGTTTCGCGTCGTGCTTATCATAAAGCCCCACCGCCAACATATCACCAACCTGAACCCGCCTGCCGTCCCTAACCTTGAGCACCGTGTTATCACAAACAAAAAGCCTAGTACAAACCGCGTCATTCGCGTATATCTCCGCCAACTCGGTACGCTGCACAAAAGCGTATTCTCCTTCGGCGGGCACGCCAAACCACCAGTTGCGTTTGTCATGCCAGTTCGTCAACGTTGAGCCATCCACCCATCTGTTATTCAAAACCGGTATCATATCCGGCGACAACAGCTTGAACTCCACATCATTGCGGTCGAAGAAAACCACATTGCCGGTTTCTTCGCCTGAAACAATATCAAGCAAGCCGTCACCATTCAAATCCGCGAATACCGGCGAACAGGAATGAATCCCCAAAAAAACCGGCGTGCCTTTATAATGCAAAGTTTCGGGAGTGTGATATTTGGGTTCGGTGTCGGTTCCGACATTTCGTAAAAGTAAGATAACCGCGCCAATCCTGCCCAGTCGGGCTGGCAATCCGGTTTTCAAATCGGGTACACAACTTTCCACCATGGTCCCCACAAGTAAATCCTGGCGGCCGTCACTGTCCCAATCGCCCAGATGCAGCTTCAAACGCCCGGTACCGCCGGCATAACGGAAATTCGCCTCGATAGGTTTGCCGTTTTCCAGAGTGAGCTTGCCGCCGTCCTCTACATTGTGATCATCGATTCGCCGGTAAAGGTGGAACTCATCGTCATCGTCCAACGTAATCAAGGCCATCCGGCCGCCCAAGTCACCAATCGCCGGCCGGGTTCGCCACGTGCCGTGCAACTCCAGACCATCAAGATAAATTGAATTGCCCGGTTTTAATACCGGCTCAGCGACGGTGCCTTTGTTGATAAACACCTTATACTCAGCTGTGCTGCCGCTCAGAATCACATCCACTAAACCGTCACTGTTCCAATCAGCGACCGCGGGGCATGAATATCCCCAGCGAGCTTCCAGCGGGCCCTGCACCGAACCACGATATCCGGGCCGGACACAAAGCAGTTGGCCTAGTTCATCTTTAAGCGGAGTCGGCATGGCAAAAGCTGGTTTTTCCTTTGTGCCCGTGTTATACGCGACCAACACCTCGCCCGGCGAATTACCCGAAACGATATCAAGAAGCGAGTCACCGTTCCAGTCCACCACATTTACCACCGGCAGCGAACTCAGATTTAACTTGGGCTGAACCTGCAAAACCGGCACCGGATCATTATAAACCGGAGTTCCCTCAGCGGTAAAATCACCCGTAAAGCGATAATAATAATGCCAACCTTCGCCCGAACAAATCAAATCCGAAAGCCCGCCCCGACTTTGACTGTAAACAGCAGGCGAAGGATCGATGGTCGGATGCCGCAGAATAATCCCATCCCGTCCCGCCAGACAACGTACCCGGTCCAGTTTAACCCCTTCGGCAGCGGTGTTATGATAATAATGGATGTTGCCAAACTGACCGCCGCCGACAATATCACGTTCATGCCCAGGCCCCAAATTGACAGGTACAACCTTTCGGGCCAAACTCAAACGCACTTCGTCCGGCTCTGCGGAGATCATCTGAAATTGACCCGATGCTGTTTCACCAAAGCCGTCTATCGTCATCCCATACAAAGTCGCGGTCATCATTTCCCCCCGCCAGACACCAGCGCCGTCAAACGGATCAAAAAACGCACTGCGCGTATGGAGCCGTTTGCCCTGCTCACCCATATACGAACCCTTAACCAGCGCGAGAATGAGTTCTATTGTCCCGTCAGGATTTGCCATGAATGACATCGGAGACAAAGACCCGCCCGGCAAAGAGTCGGTAGTCATTGAACCCTTTTCGACAAAACAATGTTCGCTAAGCTGATATTCCGAAATGGATATTATCTTTTCGTTTCGCCAAAGACAGATAATCCTGCCGTCTTCCTCAATCAGATATTTCGGCACATAGTTCTTGTCGTAATCATGCCGACAAACAATTTCCTTACCAAAAACCGGCTCACCCTTAGCACCAGTCCGAAGATACGGATACAAATAGACCTCGTACCGCTTGGTTTTCTCATCCTTAAAATAAACAAAAAAGTCCGGCCGGTCACCACCGGTTACATACGCCGAACCCAACGGCGTATTCCATATCTCCGGCGGTGACATCGGGCCAATATCACCTATCATGAGCGTCTGGCCCGCACCAGCCCAAAGCGAACCACTAATGAGTAAAATTGTCAGTACCAGTCCCTGAATAGTTTTTCCCGGCATCTCAAACTCCCGAATTTAGTTTTTGTTTCCCTTTAGCCCAAAATGACGCCACACAAAATGTCACCACAAACAGCAATACATTCCCCACCAGCCCCGTATAATAAAGCTCAAACGGGGCGTGAATCTCTTCCGGCAGCAAATTCTTACTGCACAGAACCGTCCATACCGTAAAAATAATCGTAATCACAATCCCCACCCATACAGCCCGCGCATCGCCGATCTTCGTAAAGAACCCCATCATATAAATGCCCAGCATCCCGCCGCCGAGAATCGACACCAGAATATTCGCGGTATCCTGAAGCGTTTTGGTCTCGGCATAAAGCAGCACAATCGCCCCGCCGATCATAAACACCGATGCCACCGTCGCCGCCGCCCACGCCACCCGCAGATAATGCCGGTCCTCAAGCCCCTTGCGCAAATGCCGCCGATAAATATCCACCACAAACACTGTCGAAATCGAATTGATATTCGAGTCCAGCGACGACATCGCCGCCGCTAAAGCAGCCGAAAGCACCAGCCCCAGAATACCGGGCGGCAGATTATGAATTATAAAATAAGGTAATATCTGTTCAGCTTTGCGTGTGCCTTCCAGAATTTCCGTCGCCGCGTCCGCCGGATAATATTGATAGAAAACAAACAGTGCCGTCCCCAAAAACATGTAAAACGCCCATATCGGCAGTGAACATGCCACGCTTATCCACATCGCCTTGCGGGCCTCTTTCATACTACGAGCCGCACAATAACGCTGCACAATATTTTGATCATTGCAGTAGTTGGTCATCCACGCGGTAAGTCCCAATATCAGCATCATCGATATGGCTTTTTCTTTCAACGAGACACCCAGCGCCAGCGGCACCAGTTCGCCGTCCCGCAATTCATGAAAAGACAGCTTTTTAAACTCGATAGCCTTGTCAATAATCTCGCTCAGCCCGCCCGGTATCTTATCGACAATTACCGCCAGACATATTATCCCGCCAAATACCAGAATTGCCGTCTGCATTACATCGGTCCAGACCACCGCGTCAATCCCGCCGATGATCGTGTAAATACTGACAAACACCCCGCCAATGAGCACGCACCATATCGGGTGCAGCCCGGTGATCTCCTGAACGATCAGCGACAGCAAAAAAAGTATTATCGCGATTCGTACCAATTGTGCTATCAGAAACACCAATGCCGTGTACAGGCGTATCGAAGGACCAAACCTCCCTTCCAGAAATTCATATGCCGAAGTGATCTTCTCCTTGCGAAAAAACGGCAGGAAATATCGTGAAGCAATCCAAACCGCCAGCGGCATCATAAAAGCCGTGATATACCGTATCCATGTGGTCTTGAACGCGTCAGCCGGAAAAGCGATAAACGTTATCGACGAAATCGACGTACCCACCAGACTCAAACCGATCACCAGTCCGCCAAACGAACGACCGCCTACGAAATATTCTTCGGTAGAGGTGTTCTTACGCGAAAAGTACACCCCGGCCAACAAAACTATAATAAAATACGCCGCTAATACTACTATATCCAGGCCGCTGATCGACAATATTTATCCTCCCTGCACAGTAACAATTTTCTTGGCCGCCATCGACACTTTGACCAAACCTTCAGCATCGCAGGAAACATTTTCCAAAATATCTCCCTTCAAATCCACCAGAGCCAGCCGCCCCGCGCCAAGCTTCTCATGCAGTTTGACCTTAACCTCGATCGTACTGTCAGATGGATTGAACAGCCTCAACTGCCACTTATCCCCCACCGAACGCAGGGCACTAACCACCGCCTGGCCCAAAACCTCACAAAAACTATCCCGACCAGCCAGACTTTCACCGACCCGATACTTCCGCATATCGGCATAGTCAACCTGAACCACGGCATTGCCGTTGGCCAGATCAAGTGCCAAATCCGCCAGGGCCGCAAAATCAACACGTTTCGCCAGCGGCACAATACGATAATTAAACCGCTGCTCACCCGGCATCTGACTGTCAACGCCCTTCTGGTCAAACACCAGCCGCTCAAATGCCCGCAGCAAGGTCAGGCTCACCGGTCGAGCTGGCAAATCACGCACCGCCGTCTCCAGAATACCATCCGCGACAATCGCCAGACCTGCCGACTGCTTATCATCATAAATCGCCGTCCAGCTCTGCTGCGGAACCGTATTCAGATACACCTCACGCAATTCATGATTATTTTTCGGCAGCTTGATCTGCCGTTCCACCACGTCAAACGGCGTATCGGTATAAAAACTCTCAACATCACCGCCGCTATCAAAGCTGACCCGCAAGCGATGGTCCTTGATGTCATTCACAAATTTCGTCTCAACATCAACCCACTTCGCCCCGGAACGCAGCGTAATGGTGTTTTCGATTACCAGTTCCCGCCGTACCCGCGACCGGCAATTATTAACCCGGTCATATTCAACTGGCAGATTAAGATAATTCCGCACCAGAAACGAACTCGCCAGCGGACCATCATAAACCAAAGCCACATCCACCCGCCCTGCCGTACTGCTATATGTCATACTGTTCAACGGTTCATAATGGTCCCAACCGTCCCCCAAATCAGCGTTATCCTCAAACACCAGAAGATTATCAAACCGCCGACCTGAGCGCTTATCGGTAATCGAAACACTGCCGTTATCCTGAATCTCTACCGCCAAATATTCATTCGCCATAGCACACGACGAAACAGCCAGCCCCCCTGCCGTCCTGCCGCGAACATATTCACTTTCCCGGCCCGGCCGTAGCGTCAATGTCGTATAGCCCAAAGCCGGCAAATCAAGTTCCACCGCCGCAAAAACCGGGAACACCTCATATTTTTCCGGTATCTTCTCCTGCCGCAGCCGCACCCGCGACTCAGCCGGTGCATAACGAATCTGCTGGCAGTCAACCATATTACCCCTGTCGTCATAGACATGAAAAATCGGCCGCTTTTCAAATTTGCGATACTCCAGATAGCTCGGCCAATCAACCGGCACATCAAACCGCATTTCCACAACCTTTTTCACCGGCCGGGCCAAAGGATTATACACCGCCACCCGCTGTTCATTGGGACCAATCTCCTGCTGAGACGAACACGCCAGCCGCTTGAGATTCTCCTCAACCAGCTTTTCACCAATATCATCACACTGATCCGACCGATACATCATATCCCGATGTACCCTGTCGATACTACACCCGCAGATAGAATCGTGAGCCTGATTCTTCAGCAGATACTTCCACGCCAACTCCAGATAATCGTTCGGGGCCTCACACCCCAGCATTTTATGTCCCATCAACGCCAGTGGCTCGGCCTGATGACAAAGCAGATTCTGGCTGTGGCAGTTCCGCTGCTTGATCTTAACATGGCTGGACAAAACATTCACCAGCAGCCAACGCGTGATTTCCTCCGAATGAATACCCGGCACACGCAGTTCACCTTCCACACGTGACGTTATTTTATCCTTCTGCTCCAGCACCATCGCCGCGTAACCATCCAGCGAAGTATGCACATAATCAAACTCCGCCGTTTTATCTTCCATCAGCTTGCAAAACGCTTTATACGCTTCTCGGTCCCAGTGCTGATGGTCACAGCCATCCAGCAACAGCACCGCGTCCGTCTGCGAAAGGTTAGCCTTCTTCTCAGCGTATTCTCTGATTCGCCCGGTCGTCTCGGAATAATCCCAGTACTTGTGCATATTAACCTGCCGAATCTCAAACGCGTAATCGCCGTAACCACGCTCCACAAAAACATAGCACGGCAGATCCGTACCATCAGAGCCGACCCAGATCAGCTCGGTATTATCCTTCTGAGCCAAACCCCGCCACAGAAAGCCAAACTCCACTCCGCTCAACTGAAATATCTGCGGCAACTGGCTGCAATGCCCAAAAATATCGCAAACATAACCGCTCCGTGAAGGCTCAACACCCAGCCCTTCACAAACTCGCCGTCCCATTTCCAGATTGCGAACCATCGCCTCACCCGACACCAGAAACTCATCCGGCATAACATACCACGGACCGATCACCAGATCGCCCGACTGGGCCCGCAACGACAGCTCGTCACGTTTACCTTTACGAATATCCAGATAATCTTCGATAACCACCGCCTGCCCGTCCGTCTGAAAAGGCCCCCGCAATTCACCCGATTCATAACCACCCAGAACATTATCCAGCAGTTCAACCAGTGAATAACGAAAACCCTGAAAGGTCTGATGCCACTCACGGTCCCAGTGGGTACTAAGCACAAAACACAACTTCTTCTTAGATACCACCTTCTGCTGACCGCTGAACTGCCGGCTAGAGGAGTATACTGTTTTTCTGACGATACTCAACTAAACTCATTCCTTTCTCTTGCTTGAAATATCTGGCTATATGGTTAATACTCGAAAATTTCATCTCGTCAACAATCTGCCCAATCGAAATATTCGTCTCACAAAGCAACGCCGCAATATGGTCGGTGCGCATCCGCTGAATCTCCTTATTCACCGAACATTTTAAGTGTAAATCAAAACGACGCTCCAGAGTTCGCCGCCCCAATCCAATCGCATCCGCCACATCCTGAACCTGAATCGGCCGCCGGATATTCTGACGTATATAATTCACCGCCTGCGAAACATCTTCATCTTCAACCGCGATAATATCAGTCGAACGACGCTTTACTACCCGCGTCGGCGAAATCTTTATCGTCTGGCCGGCCATCTCCTCACCGTTCATCAAACGGTCCAGCAACGCCGCCGCTTCATAGCCCGCCAGTGAAGTATTCAAATCCACACTCGACAACGACGGCGAACACAAATCACAAACAATATCATCATTATCAACCCCCACCACCGCGATTTCTTCCGGCACACAAAGACCCAGCCGCTTGCAAGACGAAACCACAAACTGACCCCTGTCGTCATTGACCGCCATCAAACCCGTCGGCTTCGGCAACGACAAGAGCCACTTCTCTATCGGCCGCTCACCCTTATATTTCAAATCAGAACTTCGCCTGTTAGTCATATCAAACAACTGTACTTCATAGCCCGCCTCATTCACCCGACGCTCAAAACCTCGAAAACGGTCCTTTGACCAGTACATATTCTTAAAACCGCAAAAAGCGAAATTCTTAAAACCCTGCTCCAGAAAAAACTCCGCCCCCACCTCGCCAATTTTCTCATGCTCCATAACTATCCGCGACAGCCTCTCATCCATCTTCGGCAGATGAATCGCTACTATCACCGGAATACCTTTGTCAATATAACCCTGGGCCTTTTTCAGATTGCGGGTTATCACCCCGTTCACCTGCTCACCTTGCAGCATCCGCCCCGGATCAAGGTACTTCCCACTCGAATCATCCACATAAAAATGAACAAACAACTCCGGATGCACTATCCACGACTGATGCAGCCGAATATATTTGGCAATACCTCGCAATAACGCTCGTCCGTGCCCCCGCGACGACTCTATCAGAACCAGAACTTTCGGAATTTCAGCCATTTTTTTACCTGAAAACAAGTGTATAAAGTAAGAATAACCTCTATAGCTTGTAACCGAACATCCCGGCCCAGTCAATACTCACAAAAATAGCAGGCGTGACCCTCACCCAAAGAATCACGCCTGTTTTACTCACATCAATCAGTCCAGCTCTGTCAAAGCGATTTTCGATACCCCAATATCCTGAGCGTGTATCGAATAAACCACCCACAAATAACCATCGGCGACCACCGCGTCCGGATACTGACAACCTATTTTCGAGGATATCTCGTAATTACGGGCATAAGGCGTCGCCCTTACCGCATAAGCCCTGTCAAAGTAAACACCATCGCTCGAAAGCACTATCGTCAGCGGGTTACGGTCTCCCGAACCATCCAGATAAGCAACATGATTGCCCAGCAGATAACACGTACCATCCGGCAGATTACCCGAACGGCTCAGAGCCGGCGAATCCTGGATATTAGTCTCCGCCGCACCGGTCCACAAGCCGCCGGCAACCCGGTCAACCGCGAACAACCTCTGATACGAACCTGCCGCCCGCGCCACCATCACCTCACGACCATCAGGCCGGGTAAAGAACGACGGCTCAAACAACAAATTACCGTCTATACCGCTCGTATACCCTCTGCTGCCGTATGAAGCAAAATGACCATAGTAATCATGATAAGCGTCTATATAATCTCTCAACGCCGCCGCATCAGCATACAACGTCGGATTACTCATCTGCAAATCGGTTAAATTCGCATAATCACCCAGCGAATCTGCCGGAGTTTCCGTCTCCAGCCAGAACGGGGCACCATCCACAACCGCCGTGGCATCAAACTTCCGGGCAATATAAAATTCACCCTTCCAACTGCCCGACAGCTTACGTCTGACCTTGACGATTTCGTAAAGAGTACCGTCTACTTCACGGAACCATTGATTGTAACAAATATAACCATCAACGGTATTATCCCCCACCGCGGAGAGAGAATCTATAACCGGCACCGCCGCAGTCCAGATCACTCCGTCACTGCTGGCACTGTACAACACCCGACTGCCCGCCGCGTCAAAAGTGTCCTTGTGAGATTGCCAGCTCGCGACCAGATAACCATTATACTCACAGATAAACGAAAAATGATTTACCAGCCCGTCCCCGCCGCTTTCGACAGGACTGCCATAATGAATCTGAGCATGGCTGGCATTGAGAACCGGCAGACCGGCATTCGCCTGAGTATAGTCCGGCGTAGCAGCCGTCCAGATGATAGGCGTGCCTACCGTCTGACTGTCATTTGCCGTACTGAATCTCCAGACATCACCTGCCAACGTCCCACCAGCCTTCACTTCATCGATTCGCCAGTAATATCTCTGACCGTAATTCAACGGACCGCAAACATAACTAGTGCCGCCCTGATTGCCCTTGAAAGAGCCGCTCAAATCAGAACCCATATTAGCTGCCACTATAGCGAAATCTGCCAGATCAACACTGCCGTTCCGGTCCAGATCAGCCTTCAGACTGAAATCAGATTTGTCGAAACCCAGCCAGTCAGAGAAAATGAACACCAGATCATCACTGTCAATCACACCGTCACCGTTTATATCAGCCAGAATTTCTTCACCGCCGAAATAAACATTATGACTAAGCGTCGAACCGCCCGCCGACCAGCTCAAAGTGATCGAACACGGGTCCAGCCACTTGGTATTATCCGCCGGATCAGGGTTATAAGCGTAATTCGGATCAGTCGCCCAGACCCAGACCTTACCATCCAGAATCTGAGTCGTCAAAGTATCACTCTGGCCATAGCCGGTCAGATAACCATCCGCAATATAACCTTCAACTTCCGACAGATAGCTGTAATTGGTCTTCAATATACCGTCTTTGATATTAAAACTCGCACCCGGACTGGTCGTGCCCTTGGCATCCAGATTCAGTCGGTAACAATCAATCACACCATCGATAAGCTCAACGTGACCCGTACAGGTCGAAATATCATTTTCCGAAACATACAAAGTGCCGTCAACCAGAACCGAACCATCATCAACCTTCAAAATTGCGTCACTGACATCATAACGAGCTACAAAAAAAGCATCCGCTACGTGGAGACTCCCCCCCTGCTCCACCGTAAGCGTCACCGGACCCCTTTCTCCCATAAACACCCGCTTAGCCAAAGCTTCACCAGCTATCTTGACTTCGACATTCCTGTCGATAAAAGCATAATCTTCCAGCGTCAAAGGTCGAATCATCAGCCCGGTACTGCCACTGTGAAGTAACCAGTTATTCAGATTGAACCAGTCATCATCTTCCCAGGTTTCCTTCCAGGTAACCCATATCTGCTGATTCATCTCTTCTTCCGACAAGGCGCGAACCACCGTAACATTATCTTCCGAATCATACTCGGCGATTGCCGCACCCTGAACCCCGTTACCATAAATCTTTCCGGCAGCGATTAAACCTTCATAAACCGAAACCCGGTTAAACGAAGCCGTAAACGTACCACTGCCGTCAAGTTCGATTGTGCAGTTATTGCCGTAAACCGTACCGTTCTGGTCATAAGTAGCGTTTCTCGTACGGAAACTGCCGCCGTCATTAACGATTATCTTGGCAAAACAATTCGCCGAATCATTACGCGACATCCGCAACGTGCCCACCACATTAACATAACCACCGTCATCAACAATAAGAGTACCGTTACTGTTTGCGTACTCAGCTATCGCCAGAATACGAGTTATTTCCAAAACCCCGCCCGAACCAACGGTCAACTTTACTTCATAACTCTGCCCACCCAGATTCTCGCCCATAAACATATCGTAGGCCTTGGCCGTACCGTTTTCGATATAAGGCTCGACATTACGGTCCACAAATGCGAAATCAACCACACGCGGCACCCGGTATCCCCCGCCATAAGTTGGAACATCCCAGTTTTTGGGATTAAACCAGTCGCCGTCCTCAAAAGCGTAATGATAACGCACCAGAACACTGCCCAGAGCAATGTCGTTCGGATCACCATAAGCGTAGGTCTTCACCTCACCACTGTCATATTTAATCCGCACATTCTCACCGCCCTGATAACCGGTAAGCTGACCATTCTCGACATAGCCAATCATCGCGTCAACCACATTACCCGAAACCGCCAGATACCCTTCTTCAATATCAATCAAAGAACCCAGCCCGGTAGTATCACCGTTCTCGTCCAGAACCAAAGAACCAGCCTCAACACTGCCACTGGCTATCCCCAGATAACCCAAAGTCTCCACATGGTCCGCACGCGACATCCGAATCGCGTTATTGACCACAATATTACCGCCCTCAACCAAAACATCACCTTTGTAATTATCATACTCGGATATCTTCAGATAATTCGTGCTAATAGTCTCACCCGTCGCGACGGTAATCTGCGAATTGGAAGCTCCGCTGCCGCCCACAAAAAGCTGGTCAACATCAGGCGAACTGCCATTCAGCGAAACGCTCACCGCCTTTTCAATAAAAGCCAAATCCGCCGAACCCGGCACCGTACCCGTATTCCAGTTACCAGAGGTGTCCCAATAAGTATCAACCCAAGAGGAATTCCACCGTACCTGGTCCGCCTGACCGGCAGAACCAAGAACAACCATAACCAAAGCCAAAATCATCCCGAAATGTAGTTTCATCTTTTACTCCCTTACAATGATATTAGAAACATACTATCAATTATCTCTATTTTTTCCGTCGAACAACACCAACACTACCCAGCCCCAACAGAATCAGACTCATCGGCTCCGGCACTGCGTAAACATGAGTCTTGCCGTTAACATACTCATAACGAATGTTCGCGCTGTTGCCGTTACCCGTCAAGGCGCCCGCCGCAACATAAGTCTGTACTACACTCTGCCGGTCGCCACTAATATACAAATCACCACCAGTAATATTGAACGTTGTGCCGTAACCGGTAGTAGTGCCATGCTCCTCAAAATTCAACGTCCCCACGCTTATAGTCCCGCTGGTAAGCTCAACATAGGCCCTACTCGTAGGATCATCAGCACGCGAAAGCCTCATCCAACCACCAACATTAATCGTTCCGCCGTCAACATAAAGAAAGCCAGAATGTCCCGCATATTCACCAATCTTGATATGATTTGCAGTTATTGCCTGACCGCTGTTGACATATAAAGTACCATTGGGCCCGCCCAGGAGCAACTGGTCCAGTACCACCGTACTCGTATTCAGATGCACCTCGACAGCCCTTTCAATAAACGCCAAATCCGCCGAAGTCGGCACCGTACCCGTATCCCAGTTATTTGCGTTCGTCCAGTCATTATCTTCCCAAACGGATTTCCAGCGAACATTACCTGCCCCACAAACCGAAACCAGCATTACCAGCACCAAAGTCATTTGCACACTTCTTTTCAACATTTTCATTCTCCTGTAAAAACATTTCCCGTTACGCAACTTTAACGATCACCTATCTGAGTACCTTTAACCCACTCAACATGCATATCACCAAAACCACCCACTGTCCCGCCGTCATTGCCCCGCTTATGGCTGCCCTGATTATACCACCCCATCGTAGTGCCGCCTGAACCAAGAAACTCACCCGCCCCGCAATAAAACGCTGTAGCATCCGACAAACTTCCCACCTTCGTCGCCGCCAGACTAACACTCGACCACCGCACAGGCCGAGTCTGATCAAAATTATCACGAGCATTCCCGCCCGCCGGCACCGACAGCGGCTCCCACCAGTTCAACACCCCATATTTACGCACCCCGTCATCAGTTCCGCCCAACGCCGACGTAATAATATCGCCCCGCTTCTTAAGCCATAAATGAGTATTGTAACTTTCAACCGCACCTTTCAGACTATAAGCCTTAAAAACCTCACCCGAAACACTAAACGTTCCCGTTTGCTCCCACCAGGTATCCGCCACCGGCTTGCCTCGCAAAAACGGACAAACAAAAAACTCCGGCACATATTCTTTCTGATACGTCCGCACTTCATTACCATAAGACCCGCCGAAATTACGCTCATCAGGCTTCCAACCCGACGGTATCTTCAAATCATAATAATCCCGCAAAGCAACCGATAAAAACACCGACTCACTCGGAGCAAACTCATTCCCCCAGATATTCAGCATCTTGGGAACATATCCGTCATAATCCGCCTGATAAACAGCCACCAGCGTACCAATCTGCTTGGCATTAGCCATACAGCTCAAAACCCTCGCCTGAGTCCGAGCCGAACCCAACGCCGGCAAAAGAATACTCACTAAAAGAGCTATGATTGCCACCACAACTAAAAGCTCTACCAGCGTAAAAGCCCTTCTTTTCACTGTATATCTCCTTATTTAAAACAGCCTTAAAGCAAATCCTGCCTTGTCGCGACTTACCAGATAGTAACACCAACCCACTCAAATCACAAAGCCATATCACGACGTTCCTCAACCATTTTGCGACAAATGACCGTCCGCCTGATAACCAAAACTTAACGTTCTACCGATGCTATTCTATCAGCCAGCCGACCCAGCCAACCCCCTCTCCCGCCCATCCTCACCAGCCCGGACGGACCAGGATTAGACACCAGCCTTAAGGCACGCTATAATCACCTCGTTAAGATATTTTTGTCCAACCAGCCGGCGGACAAACAACTAAACCATGCCGTTACCAGTTTGCCCCGCCCCGCAGACGAAAACCGACAGGATTTCGACAATTGGCGGGGTTCAAGAACCACCGATTGAGGAATTATATGAAGCACCCGAAAACAACCTGTTTACTGCTTACCGTCATCCTTAATTTTACAACCGCCCAGACTCCACCCGCCGCAGAACCAGCAGTCATAACCGCGACAGTATCAGCCCAAATCAACCGACCTATCCCTCCCGATGATAACCCCGAAGTCGACCAACTGCTCAAACGCTATCAGGGGCCCGCTCTGGAATTTCAATATCAGAAAAGGCTCCTCGATATCCGCAATATCAATCAAGTCTACGAACTAAGCTTTCCTTCACCCCTGCAAGGCGATGTCGCCGAAAACAATACTATCGTCTGCGAATATTATCAATGCAAAGGCCCTCAGAAGCGACCCGTCGTCATCCTGCTCGACATCCTCGACGGCTCCATGTACGTCCCCCGTTTTATCGCCACCAGTCTCGCCGGCAGCGGCATTGATGCCTGTATAATGTACCTGCCCTGTTTCGGCCCCCGCCGCGGCCTGGACCAGGGCCGACTCCTCAAAATGACTGACAACCCCGAACAACTCATCACAGCCATCGAACAAGCCGTCTGGGACATAAGACGAACCGCCCGCTGCCTCGCTGCTCAGAACCATATCAACCCCGACCAGATCGGAATCTGCGGAGTAAGCCTCGGCGGATTCATCGCCGCACTCGCTGCCGGAGTGGATGCCCAATTCCCCAAAGCAGCCGTCATAATGGCCGGCGGCGACCTCAGCACCGTACTTATGACCGAAGAACCCGAAGTACGCAGAATCAAAAAAAGTATCCTCAACCAGCAAATCACCCCCGAAAAACTCACCGAAATGCTCAAATCTATCGAACCGCTTACCTACGCCCACCGCCTGCAAAACTCCCAGATACTAATGGTCAGCGGCTCCAAAGATACCGTCGTCCCACCCCAATGCGCTGAAAAATTCGCCCAAAAAGCCCAAACCAAAATCATCTGGTACCCCAAAAACCATTACGAAATGGTCCAACATGTACTGCCCATCCTGACCGCCGCCAATCTGCACTTCCACCCCACCAAATGGCCCCAAAAGGACAATACACTCCCAGTGAAAAATTAACAAAATGACCGAAACAATCCTCCAATATCTCTGGCCCATCCTGCTAATCCTGCTCAACCTTCTCTGGCTGACCCTGGTTTTCTTTGGAATGCCCGGCAACTGGCTCATGATTGCCTCTACCATCGCTCTGGACCTCTGGAAAAGCCCCACAGACTACTTCAGCACACCCCTGTTAATCAGCATTGTCGTAATTGCCGTACTCGCCGAGCTAACCGAATTATTCGCCGGGGTTGTCGGTGCCAAACGCGCCGGCGGCAGTTCACGCGGAGCATTAGGAGCCCTCATCGGCGGAGTCATCGGTGCCATCACCGGAACGGTCATAATCCCCGTCCCTCTTTTAGGAACACTCATCGGAGCCTGCCTGGGTGCCGCCGCCGGAGCAGCCTTCAGGGAGAAAAAAAGCGGCCGCTCCCACCCCGAAGCTATCCGCAGCGGCGTAGGAGCAGGCCTGGGATACCTAACCGGAACAATCTGCAAAATCGCCGCCGCCCTAATCATCTGGCTGACAATAGCAATCGCCGCCTTCTACCCTTGAAAAGTCAAGGACGGGGGGAGGAAACGGTGTCCGGGAGGAAACGGTGTCCGTCCGGTACAATTATTTATCCCAACCACCAACAGTAGCCCGAAACGCCAACGCCAGGACAAACCACAAAAACCCGCCCCGATAGTCCAGCCCGTCCAGACAAGTCCATTAAGTCCACAATGTCCCCCCTGTCCATAAATTCTTCCCCGTCAAAGACCCAAAGGGGTCGAAAGAGCGAATAGCCGGGGTGCGTAAGCCCCCGGTTAAAAGAAAAAAATAAAAACAACCCCTGCCCAAGGCAGCACCTCGCCGTTAATCATTCAACCCTCGACCGCAGGTCGAAACCTGGCCGTTCACTTCTGCCTCATGCCTAATGCCTCTTGCCTTCTTAAAAAATCTGCGGATAAAATCTATTTTTCAGCCATTTTTCAATCCTGTTCGGCACATTTATTGCTCAAATACAGTTTTTCTGTGGTCTTTGCAGTTCATATGATTTAGCGGGGATTATCCCTCAGTGGGACTGTCGGCACTGGTTATTTTGGCGCAGCATCAGCGGCAGCGGCGATTTTTTTGAGGATCGGCCTTAGTTTTGGCTTTGGAGTTTATTGATATGGTTCTGCATTTCTTGCTCGTCGGCCATGCCGCAGAGGTGCCAGCAGAGCATTTCGTAGGTTCTTAAAGTTGGTTTTTTGCCCGTCCACAGGCTGATCAGCATACAGGCGATAATCGCGGCGTACATCTGTAGTTCGATACCGTTTTCGCAGAGGCTTAGCAGATGTCGGCAGCCCAGCACATGCTTAAAAAAGCGGAAAAATATTTCGATGGCCCAGCGTTTCTGATAGAGCAGGGCAATGACTTCGGCGTCCAGGTCCAGCCGGTCGGTGGCAATCAAAATCATCTCACTCTGACGTGGTCCCTGGCCCCGTTTCAAATGCGGTTGACATTCAACCGCTATCAGGCGTAACGGTTGTTTGAAATCTTCCCGCAGTTTTTCACTGCTGCCGGCGATTACCGTACGATCAAAAATTATCCCCGCTTTTCGAGCATCTTCAGTTAAAGGTTTTTCCTGAATAGTTTCGTAAACCGTATCCTCACGCAGCCGACAGACAAAAGAGCTTTTACTATCCACAATGGCCTGAAACAGCTTAAAACAGGCATATCCGCGATCATTGACATAAATCCGGCCGGGCTGAAGATTCTCTAAAAAAACCTTTCGCTCATCAGACTTGTCTTCACTGATATTTATTTTCAGAGGCACATATTTTTCCAGATCAAACTGAGTGTGTGCTTTAATTCCGGGTTTGTCGGTGTCCCAGGCAGCCTGAGTGAGTTTTTGCAAAGCCTGAATACTGCTGCCGTCCACCAGGGTAATGACCTGACCGACTTCCAGTTTTTTGTCCTGAGATATCGGCCCTAACTGCTCAGTGAGTTGAGCGATTATCGGCTCTAACAAAGAACTCTCAAAAACCCGGGATGCTTCCGAAAGCGAACCCAGCGAAGCACGCGAACAACCCAACAGCCGCTGTACCTTTTTGAGCTCGCCGGCCTGCTGCAAAGACCGGATGGAACTGCAGATCGGATTGAACATGTATAACAGCAGCAGACTGACATACTGGTCCATGAATAATGTGCGATTGCCGGCCCGGTCCCGCTCACATCCCGCCGAGTGAAGACCTTTCAGCAGAGCCGAGAGGGACTTGAAATACTTGAACCCACGCAGGTCCCGCTCCTGGATTTTTTTACGCTTAGCACTCATGCCTCCTATTAGAGCATAAATATCCCTCGAGCGCAAATTACCTATCTTAACATTTCGGGTTTTTTTTAAAAAAAATACAGGAGGCCAAAAGCCTAAAGCAATAAATGTGCCGAACAGGATTGGCCATTTTTTCAAAAAAATCGTCAAAAACCGGTCGCTTCAGGCCGAACCGCGCCGAAAATTGGGTGCCATTCGCGCTGTTTCGTCAAAATAAATAAGGACTTACAGCAATTCACCCTCACGAAAATAAGAACTTGCAATCCAAATCACCGCAATTCTGCCAACGCAAAAGGACCTATATCACAAATTCTCCTCACCCGGATACCCCAGCCCCCACTGCCGCCGCACCTCATCCATCGTCTCCATTATCGCCACCGTTTCCGCCAAACTCATTATCTCACTTTCCACCTTACCCGACCGCAGACACTGCCCCACATGAGAAACCTGAAAATGATAACCCCGCCCCTCAAATCGACAGTCGATAACCTCCCGCTCTGCCCCCTCAACCTCCAGCACCACCTCCTCAGGACGATGTAACTTAGGCCGCAACAGAACCTTACCACCAGTCCCTACTATCAGCCCTTCATTGTCTGCTTCCACCAGCGAACTGGCAAAAATACTCGCCACCCCGCCCCCCTCATACAAAAGCGAGATTGCCGCATTCACATCAACCCCAGTTTCCCCCATCAGAGTCACCGCTTTAACCTCGACGGGCCGCCCGCCAAACACCAGCGATGCCTGCGATATCGGATAAACCCCCAAATCCAGCAGCGCCCCGCCCCCCAAATCCGGATTAAATATCCGATGTTCCGGTCCCACCTCAAACTTAACCCCAAAGCTCCCACGATAATATAGAACTTTACCAACTCGCCCGGAACTTACTATTTCATAAAGCGTTACGCAGCCCGGCAAAAACCGCGACCACATCGCTTCCATCAAAAAAAGCCCTTTCGACCGGGCCAGTGCAACCAGTTCCTTAGCTTCATGGGCGTTCAACGTAAAGGGCTTCTCACAAAGCACCGACTTGCCGTTCTCCAGACAGAGCTTGGCATTCTCATAATGAAACGGATGCGGCGTAGCCACATAAATTACGTCCACATCATTACTTGCAGCTAATTCTTCATAACTGCCATACGCTAATTCAGCCCCATGCTGCCCGGCAAACTCCTCCGCCTTTTCAAGCGAACGCGAACCAACCGCCGCCAACTTCGCCTCAGCGGCATAGACCATGTCACCCGCGAAAGTCCCCGCGATTTTCCCACAACCCATAATCCCCCAGCGTATCTGTGATGCCATAGCTGAACCCTTCAAAAATAAAATTGATAACTGCTGTATTTTAGCAACCTTATACATCTTTGCCACCCTAAAGAAACTGCCTTTACCAAATATTGTCTGGCCCGATTTTTCAAAAACCGTAAAAAGGGACTTGTGCCTTACTTGCGCCGTATCCCCTTTATAATAAACAAGTTGCATCACTGTCCCGTTTTTGCTATAATTAACATAAGAGAAAAATGCCCCCAAACTGGAGCCCTGCCCATGAGAACCCTGATTCTAACTATATTATGTATTGCTGCAATAACCAGCGGTTCAATCCACGCGGGGCTGGTTGCCTACTGGCCTCTGGATGAAGGGAGCGGGCAAACCGTGGCGGATGCTTCGGGGAACAATCTTGACGGCATTTTAGGTGAAACATCCACGGTCGAGGCTTCGGATCCGACATGGGTTAATGACGCCGAGAAAGGTTATGTTCTGGAATGGGTCGGCGACAGCGGCGATGATGAATGGGTTGAATTGAGCGGGAATCTGGATAGCTTTCGCAATCTGGAGCAGGGAACCATATCCGCGTGGGTGAAACTTCCCGGAGCGGATTCGGTGGATATTATCCTGGCGGCTTCGGATACTTCCGATGCCTCAAGTGAAATAAGGTTATTCTATGACCCGACTTACGCTTCCATTCCCGGTTTGCGGTTTGATATTCGGGAAGGGGCTGCTGACCAGTATTTTCAACTTTCTACCTATCCGACGGATCCGGCGGACAATAACTGGCATCATGTGGCAGTGACTGTTGATATAAACGGGCAGGTTGTGCTTTACATTGACGGGCAGGCAGATCAAAGCGGGACCGAAGTGGGCTTTTTCGACGCGGTAAGCAATCTGGACGGAATGTGGCTAGGCAAAAACGTTGACTCAGGCGGCAACCAGTGGATATTCAAAGGCAGGATGTCGCAGGTTGCGGTGTTCGACTCGGTGCTGGCGACAGAGATGATTAATCTGATTTATTCCGGCACCGACGTTGTAGAAATTGATAATTACGCGAACAATCCTGCGCCCGCTAACAACAGTGATGATGAAGAAATTCGCCATACATTGACCTGGCAATGCGGAGCAAGTGCGCCGACCTATACGGTTTATTTTGATACGGATTCGTCGTTCCCATCGGGGCCTGTTGTGACTGGTTCACATCTAGCGACTTATTATCCGCCGCTACTGGATTATTCGACGACTTATTACTGGAGGGTTGATGTTACTGATAGTGAGCAGAACACCTTCGCTGGGCCTCTCTGGTCATTTACGACAACTATTCCCGGCATAGTATTTGAACAAATCGATTTATTCACCAACGGCACTGAGGGTTATACGTGTTTTCGCATTCCAGCGATTCTGGTTGCCCCCAACGGCGATGTTCTGGCATTTTGCGAAGGTCGTAAAAATGATTGCGGCGACGACGGCGATATTGACATTGTCATGAAACGCAGTACCGACAACGGGCAGACCTGGTCGCCCCTGCAACTGATTTACGAAGAAGGCGGCTCAGCCTTGATAACCATTGGTAATCCGTGCCCGGTGGTTGATGAAACAAACAATAGGATATGGATGCCGTTCTGTCGTAACAATGGTCGTGTATTCGTGGGTTACAGCGACGATAATGGTTATACGTGGTCAGCTCGGCGGGAAGTTACCGACGACGTGAAAGACTCTAGCTGGAGCTGGTACGCCACCGGGCCGGGCGTTGGTATTCAGTTGCAGACCGGCAGCTACGCGGGTCGGTTGATTATTCCTTCGGACCACAATTCCGGCGTACGCGGTTCACACATGATGTACAGCGATGACCATGGGGCAAACTGGACCTACGGCCTGCCGATGGTGCCGGGCTGTAACGAATGTCAGGCTGTTGAGCTATATGACAGTACGGTGCTGAATAATGCCCGCTCTTATGATACCGACCCGGACCATCGGGCGATTGCCTCCAGTACCGACGGCGGGCATACGTGGTCGGAAATCTGGTTTGACCAGGCATTGCCGGAACCGACGTGCCAGGCGAGCTTTCTGCGTTTGACCCATGCCGACCGGCAGGATATTAACCGGGTGATTTTCTCCAACCCGGCCCATATCTCCAGTCGTGTAAATATGACGGTGAAACTGAGTTACGATGAAGCGGCGACGTGGCCTGTGGCTAAACAGATTTACTCCGGTTCGAGTGCCTATTCCTGCCTGACGGTTCTGCCGGACTGGAATATGGGCTGCCTGTATGAAAGGGATAGTTACTCGATAATTACGCTGGCGCGGTTTTCGCTGGCGTGGCTGACCGATGGTGCTGATTACATTAATTTCTGTCCGACGCAACTTCCGGGTGATTTGAATCAGGATTGCGTCGTGAATCTGGAGGACCTGAGCATAATGGCGGAGAACTGGCTGCGTTGACAAAAAAACCGAGCGGCAGCATCAGGGCCACCGCTCGGCGGTACTCATTTACGGTTTCAACATCCCTGCAACCTCTTTTAGACCTCCCTGTCTCGGCAATTCGAAGCAATATTATCCTTTAGGGAACATCTAACTATGCGTCTTGGCAATGTGCGGTTGTCAGGCCATTACATTTGTCAACGAGCCGGTCGGCAGATTGCCTAGCAACTGCATAATATTAAAACCGCTGCTGTCTTCCGACTCACTATCAGACTGAAGACTTTCGAGGTATTCTTCCAGCCAGTCTTCTTCACTATCGGTACCCTCGGCACCACCGGCGCCACCCATTGGCGGCGGGCCACCCATGCCCTTCATTCCTCCCATGCCACCCATCGGGGCCATTCCTGTTTCCTCCGCTGTGGACTGGAGAGCCGACTGCAATTCATCAAGAGTAATGCCATAATTACTAAGAACACCACTAATGGCATCATCGACGGTTTCTTTGCTCGCGCGGCCGTCAACACCTTCGGTCGCTTCTTCTACGGCTGCGTCGATCTCGCCGGCGATGGTGGCAAACGTTGACGAATCAACGCCCAGTTTGTCAGCAATTGAATCGGAGTTATTCTCCATCATCTCCTGCATGGGATTACCCGTCGGAGCTGTCCCGCTGGGGTCGCCCCGCTGCTGCATCATCTGCACCATGAATTGCTGACTGGAGTCACTAATTGAACTAATCATTGGTCATGTCCTTTCTGTTTGAGTTATCTTATGGATAACATTGCTTCAACAGACTACTGTTTTTCTGTTATCTCATCGACTCAAACAGGCCACCCCCTAAATGCCCTGTCGTCCGCAATAGTTTTGTCAGGGTATTTTTTTGTCCTTTTTTGCCCCCAAACACCCCCGGCTCCCTCTCGTATCTGTTTTTCTCCGGTTCTGCTCATCTGACGACTGCTGCGATATTGGCCGGGCGAATCGCCATAGCACCGCTTAAAGGCTGTGCTGAAAGAGGCATCGGAGCTGAAACCTACCCGACGGGCCACGCTCAGGATATTATCCGTACTGTTCTCCAGACAAGCCGCCGCAAACTTCATCCGATATTGCATCAGATAAGCGATCGGCGAAGTGCCCGTCGCAATATTGAACCGTTTGGCAAACGACGAGCGTGACATCCCCACCTCGTCAGCAAGTTTCTGTACCGACCAGTTGACTTGCGGATACTGATGTATCAGCTTCAGGGCGTGCCCCACCTCATTATCGTTCAGAGCATGCACAATATTGCCCGGCGGCGATCCATCCTGTTCCAGCACCCCGCGTATCGCCTGAATTATCAGTACCTGCACCAGCTTATTGATTATCGCGTATCGGCCCGACGAACATTGCCGCAGTTCCTTACATATCAATTCCAGAACATGCTCCTGTTCGGCAGGGAATTTTTCTGCTTCATTTTTTTGATGAAGAAACGCCGGCAGTGCCTCGACCAGACAATGATTATTATCATGCTCAAAAACAAAGCCTCCGGTAACAAATTTCGTCACCGCGCCCTGACCGCCGCAGTCTATCGCCGGGTGCTTCCTCATATCCTGGCCTTTGAGCAACGTGCCCAGCGGAACCGTTTGGCTCTCCGGACAATCTTTCAATTCGACAGGACTCGACTTAAAAACTATCAGTATATCGCCCGCACTCAATCGAACCGTCTTGCCCTGCCCTCTCAGTCGAGCTACACACTCGCCTTCCCTAATCGCGAAAAACCCACACGGAGGCCCCGGAAACTCTATACCCCACGGAGCCCGCCCACAGGATTCCTGCCCCACCAGAGATTTCACCGCCAGCCCATTGGTAACCACGCTTAACGCGTCAATCGGCGGCAAGGGGGGAGGCGGCGGACCGTCAGCCGCCAGACCTGCTGAAAATCGTGAATAATCCATCTAACCGGCCGCTCCTCATACTTCGAAGACGCATACTTTTTCTATGTAATTAGAGTCTAATGAAGACCACCGGTTTTTATTGCACAAAAAATAAAATTTATCCTGCCCCTAGCCAGACATGAGCTTTTTTTGCTTGTTAATTTCCGCAAAGCACGGAAAATACTAGCATTATGAAAAATAGTCATCATTTAATCAAACGACTGGCTGATGTCCTGCTGGTGGTCTTGACATTGCCTCTGACAATACCGGTGATAATAATCGTCGCGCTGGCGGTGCGTCTAAGCAGTGGGCCGGGTGTGTTTTTCTTTCAGGAGCGGGCAGGGGAAAAAGCCCGGCCATTTCAGCTTATTAAGTTTCGGACCATGCGGAAGGATGTTGACCCGTTTGGTGCATCTCCGAAAGACGGGGCGGATTCCCGTCTGACCGGAGTAGGCAAGATTCTGCGTCTGTTGTCGCTGGATGAACTGCCGCAATTGGCTAATGTATTGGCCGGCGATATGTCACTGGTCGGGCCGCGGCCTCTTTATGTGGCTCAAATAGCGGAGTGGAACCAGCGGCAGAAAAGGCGGCTGGAGGTCAAGCCCGGCCTGACGGGGCTGGCTCAGATTTCCGGGCGGGGCAGCCTGACAATCGAAGCCAAACTCGAACTCGACGTGAATTATGTCGAAAACCAGTCGCTGCTGCTGGATACGCGAATTCTGCTGGGTACGGTATTCCGGATGCTTCGGCCTACGGATATTTACGAAAAGCAATATTCAGAAAATCAGGAAACCCGGCAAAAAAAATGATGGTTAATAGAAAATGTGCGGAATCGCGGGCATAATAAATTTTTGCGGGACAATCCCGGTTGATGCTGCTGAGCTTTGGGCTATGGCGGACAGTTTGTCTCCGCGCGGGCCTGACGATTCCGGGATTACGAAAATAGAGGACGGCAGTTGGGGGTTTGCTCACCGGCGACTGGCAATTATTGACCCCGGTCACGGTCAGCAGCCAATGAGTCTGGACGACGAACTGTTTATCACCTACAACGGTGAATGCTATAATTTCGCAGAGCTTCGAGTGGAGCTTTCAGGACGCGGGCACAAATTTTTTACCAATTGTGATACCGAAGTAGTGCTGCATTTATACCGTGAGTATGGGCCGGAGTGCGTACGAAAAATGCGCGGCATGTTCGCGCTGGCGATTTGGGATAAGACCAAACGTGAACTGTTTCTGGCTCGCGACCGACTGGGCCAAAAACCTTTATATTATGCTTTGAATAAAGGCCGATTTGTTTTCGGTTCTGAAATAAAATCTATTCTAGTGAGCAGAGATTTTTCCCGGCGGGTCAATCTTTCCGTGATTAGTAATTATCTGGTCCTGGGCTATACAGGTGGTCTAAAAACCGCTTTTGAGAATATACAACAATTAGGGCCCGGTCATTATTTACTCATTAAAAATGATAACATCGGCAATCTGTCACCGGTTAAATATTGGTCGGTAGATGAGCGGGAAAAATTCAGTGGAACTTTTTCTGAAGCTATTGAGGCTGTCCGCGAGACCTTGCGACGTTCGGTCAAGATGCGAATGATTAGCGACGTGCCACTGGGTGCGTTTTTGTCGGGCGGGATTGATTCATCTATCATTGTCGGCTTGATGAGTCGGGAATGCTCGCGGCCGGTCAAGACCTGCTCGATTGGTTTTTTAGAACAGGCATATAATGAGCTGGCCTTCGCCCGGTGTGCGGCGGAGAAATTTGGCTGCGAGCATTTTGAACATGTGGTATCGCCAAACTTCGCTGAAACGATTGAAACACTGGCGGGTATTTATGACGACCCGTTCGCTGACAGCTCGGCGCTGCCGACGTGGCACTTATCAAAAATGACCCGTCAACATGTCACGGTCGCTTTGAGCGGTGACGGCGGGGATGAGTGTTTCGGCGGATACGACCGCTATCGAGCGACACTGATGGCTGAGCGGCTGAGGCGTCTTTGGCTGTTGAGGAAACTGGCAGGGCTGGGAATCTGGCAAAAGCTGCCGGGGATAAATCTGCACGGCAGGCTGACTCGACTGAAAAGATTTTTGGCCTCAGCTAATCTCGAACCGGACGCGGCATATCTAAACTGGCTGGGCATTTTCCAACTGGAACAGCTAAAGGAACTTTGCCAGGAAGATGTATATAAAGGTTTCGCGTGTGACTGGTCGGAATTTTTACGAACGAGCGAGGATGGAGCGGCCAGCGCGATGCGGGCGGATTTGGAGGCATATCTGCCGGGCGATTTGAATGTGAAGGTTGACCGGGTCTCGATGGCACATGGGCTGGAGGTTCGCTGTCCGTTCCAGGACCATGAACTGGTAGAGCTGGCATTTAGTCTGCCGCGAAAATATCGGCTAAATGGCAAAATAGGCAAAATTATTCTCCGCAGGGCCTTTGGTGATATGCTGCCGGGCAAGATAACCGACAGGGGCAAACGAGGATTTGGGGTGCCGATTGGAAGCTGGTTCAACCATGACCTGCGGGAGATTTTATTAGATAATATATTGTCACAAAAGGCTTTAGAAAGAAACCACTTTGAACGGACAGCCCTGGAGAAACTCTGGTTAGAGCATAAATCGGGGCGGGCGGACCATGGCCAGCGTCTGTGGGCCCTGCTGATGCTGGAGCTATGGCATCGGCGATATATCGACAACTGACTTGTCGAAACCGGCATAAGCGGCTATAATTGAGGTAGCTGGAGGTCACTGACATGTTCGCAAAATTCAAAATTATTGCTGTTTTAATGGTATTGGCCGTCGTGGCGACCGCTATTGCCGAGGACAAATCTACCGTTGTGCCAATAGTTCAGGCCAAGCCCAAACCGATGACGACGATTGAGGTTGAAGCTCGCCTGGCGGCAATTCCCATGACGGTTGATTATAATGACACTCCCTTTGAGGAAGTGATAGCGGATCTTCGCGATCAGGTAGGGATTAATGTCATCGCTTATTGGCCGGCACTGGAAGCGGTGAATGTCTATCACGATAATACGGTAACGATGCAGTTGGCCGACATTTCGGCGTTCAAGGTGCTCGAAGCGGCCCTGGACTATATCAGCGGTTCAGCGGTCGTGCCTCTGGCCTGGCGCGTCGATAGAGGGGTGTTGGAAATCAACACGGTTAATCGCTATCCAGACAGGCGTTCACTACGGGTTTATTATATCGCGGACCTTTTGAGTATGCGCAGCAGTTACAACAACAGCATACTCGATGGCAGTTCCGGCAGCAGCAGCAGCGGTAGAACTGGCGGCAACCGGTCAGGCGGCAGCGGCAGGTCTTCGGGCAGAACAAATCGTTCACGCTAATTAATATCGGGGGGATTCCAGTTCAATCAAACGAACAGACGGGAGTGTCACTGCCCCTGTCTCTCACACCACCCAGCGTCTCCACTGAGCAGTTGTCAGCGTGGTGATTAGCATTGAAAATGGAGCCAGATTTGCGGGTTTTCTCTTCTGAAAAAGCATCGAAAAAGGAGCCACTGTAAAAGGCCGATAAGATGTGTTTAAGATACGTAACATTTTAGACACAGGAGGCTTAGAAAGGTGCTTACAGTGGAGCATTATGAGATTATCAGACGTAAAGTTCGTGATGGGATATCGCAACGTGAGGTTGCCCTGGAGCTGGGGCATTCGCGTAACACGGTGGCCAAGGCCCTGAAAAATCCGATTCCGCCGGGCTATCGGCTCAGTCAGCCGCGGGTCAAGGCTGTCATGGATCCCTTCGCGCACATTATTGACACCTGGCTGGAATCTGACAAAAAGGTTCGGCGTAAGCAGCGGATGCAGGCGACCAAAATGTATCAGCGGCTTTGTGACGAGTATGGTTTCACCGGCCATTACAGCACTGTCCAGCGGTATATCAAGGAGGCGAGTAATCGCCAAAAAGAAGCTTACCTGCCGTTAGCGTTTGAGTTTGGCGAAGAAGCCCAGGTTGACTGGCATGAAGCTAACATTAAAGAAAACGGCAGGGAGAAGAAGGTCTACGTTTTTTGCATGAAGCTGTGCTGTTCTAAGGCTCCTTTTGTTTGTGCTTACGAGAGCATGAAGATCGAATGTTTTCTTGACGGCCATGTCCGGGCGTTTGAATATTTCGGCGGCGTGCCCAAACGCATTGCTTACGACAATTTAAAAACTGCGGTTCTAAAGGTTCTCAAAAAAGGCAAGCGTCGGCTCAACCGCAAATTCGTAGAGCTTAAGAGTTGGTATTTGTTTGACACTCGTTTTTGCAATGTCGCTAAAGGTAATGAAAAAGGCGATGTCGAGAATCTCGCCAAGCGAAGTGAAAGGCAGTTCTTCTCTCCGGTTCCGAGAGTTACCGATATGGCTCAGCTGAATGAGATGCTGATTGCTCAGTGTATCAAAGAACTGGATCGCCAGGGCCCTGCACCTCATACGAATAAAACCATTGGCGATTTATTTGCGGAAGAGAAAACACATTTATACGAACTGCCTGAGCAGAAGTTTGAAGCCTGTCGTCGAATATCCACCTTTGCGGACAAACAGCTTACAGTACGGGTTGATACTAACCGGTATTCGGTGCCGACGGAGTATGCCTATCAATCTTGCCAGGTCAAGGTATTCGTTGACCGGGTTGACCTGTTCTATAAAAATGAGCTGGTTGCCTCGCATTCCAGATGTTACGATAAAGACCAGTATATCCTGGATCCGCTGCATTATATCAAACTTTTAGAGCGTAAGCCCGGTTCGCTGGATAATGCTCGGCCATTCAAGGGCCAGCCCTGGGGCGAAGATTTCACCTTGATGCGAACAGAGCTTGAATATCGATACGGCAGTGAAGGGACCGGTAAATACATCAACATCCTGCTGCTCTTTATCAGGCATCCGCAAAAAGAAGTTGAACATGCCGTTGGTGTTTGTGTCAAGTGCCGGGCGTTCAGCGATGAAGCGGTGGAAAGCTTTTTACGTAACGGCTCACAATTGAACCTTGCCGGCAATCAAGTCCTGGTAAACCAAGGCGATGGCAAACGCAATCTCGATGTTTATAACCAGTTGGCCGGGGAGGTAGCATGAAAGATCAAATGGTTTTATTAAAAAGCTATCTCAAGACCCTGAAGCTTCCGACAATTCAAAAAGAGTATCAGACAATTGCCCGGGCATCCGCCCAGGCAAACGAATCCTATGAAAGTTACCTGCAAAGACTGGCCGAAATCGAAGTCTTTCATCGACAGTCGCAGGCCATCGCCAGGAGATTGAAACAGGCAAACTTCCCCATGACTAAGGAACTTGAAAGTTTTGATTTTATGGCCGTGCCGCAGATAAATAAAAAACAGATTATCGACCTTTCGATGTGCGGCTTTATCGACCGCCGCAGTAATATCGTCTTTACCGGCCCGCCGGGCGTGGGTAAAAGTCATCTGGCCATCGCCCTCGGCCGGGAAGCCTGCCGACGAGGTTATAAAGTGCGGTTCTTTACCGCTGCTGAACTGGTTAATACGTATCTCGAAGCCCGACAGGAAAGAGCGGTGTTGAAATTAGAGAGCTATATAAAAAAATGCGACCTGATCATCATCGATGAACTGGGCTATGTCCCGTTCGACCGTATCGGAGCGGAACATCTGTTCGGCTTTTTCAGCCAGTGCTATGAACAAACCAGCCTGATCGTAACAACGAATCTGCCATTCGCCGATTGGCCCCAGGTCTTTGGCGATGATGAAAGATTAGCCGGTGCTCTGCTGGACCGACTGACCCACCATGTGAGCGTGGTCGAAATCATAACCGACAGCTGGCGACTTAACCAGAGTTTAGAGAAAAAACGGAAAAAAGAAGGCTAAGAAAGCCTCAATCCAACGAAAAAGGACCAGAATCCCTATTGACAACGCCGAAATCGGCGTTATTTTACTAACTTAAACTGACCGATTTTATGCCGCAAGGAGTTTTTCCAGGCGGCGGATAACTTTTTTATCATGAGACACTTTAATAACATTTTGAACCTCCTGATTCCAGACAATCTGGTGCATTTGAGCTTTGGGTTGGCTGATCGGCGGCACAGACAGCATATTCTTGGTATCGTTTTTATGGCCTTGTGCACGTTGGTCATTCAGGCCAACATGGGTCAGGCAGGCATAGGCACTATCGACCAGGGACAGGTGTCTAACTATCGCCCGGTACCGCCAAACACGGTAATCGCCCAGTCCCAGATGCTGTTTCTGTTCTTTGATCATCACCTCAATTGCCCAACGCTTCAGATAGCGGCTGACAATTTTCTTCGTCGACAAGCGCAGGTCGTTCGTAACCAGAGCAATCACATTACGATCGTTCCGGCGCTTGGAGAACACAACTTTAACTTCGCCAAGTTTATTCATCACTCCAGCACGCTGAGCGAGTTTGTAGGAGGAGGTTTTACGCAGCCCCTTAATGCTATGCCAACTGCCAGTTCGGTTCAAAATATTCTTACCGTATTTGCCAATCTTATGTTTGGTCGAACTAACGGTAAGCCAGCGATTCGACTTGCTAACCCCAATATAACGCCATTTCCTTGCTTTACAGGCATTGACAACCGCAGGACAAAGATAGAACGCATCGAACAAAACAGTGACATCAAATTTCTCGGGAATTTCTGCTGTCCGAACAATTTGCCCGGCCAGTTCCGTAAGTTTTTGGAAGGGAACCTTAAGTTCTTTGACATGTTCTTTTTTGACGTACAGCCAGGAACCCAAAGGTATAGTTACGCCTCGGTAAAACAGACAAGCTTTGACAATGGTATGGCCCATGCAGTATTTCCCGGAGGCATGATGATGTATCTTGCCGACCGCCTGCATCTTCTTGGCCCGCTTGATCGTTTGAGTGTCGTCGATAATCAGCAGACAGTCTTTGCATCCTTTTTTGAAGAGACCACTGAGCATTCCGACAGCCTGACCTTTAACCACAGCCATCTCGTCAAAGTCACTGCGCCAAAGAAATTCACCGTGATTGGTGCGGTGAGTAGCATTGTGCAAGAGCTTTACCAGCCTGTCGATGGTACTACCGTGGCTGATACAAATAGCAATCACCATATTGCAATAATAAGAATAAACGTGAGCCGAAACCGTGTTTTTGGTCGGCCAAAAAAAAGTTTTGACTTTTTGAGGAATTTTGCCGATAGTAAGCATAAGGCCTCCTTGCCAGTAAATGTTGGTTTGCACTACATTTATCGGCTCGAAAGGCCTTTTTTGTTCAACTATCAATACCATCAAAATCCCTTCAATCGGTCAGTTTGAGTTACTAACCTAAGTGGCTCAGATTTCGATGCAAATCTGGCTCCATTTTCAATACTAATCACCATCATCGGACTCGCGGTTCCGCCCATCAAGGCCTGCGGGGGACTTTGCCTCTTGGAGCATGAACTTATCCCGGGCACAAAAAAAGACCCCGCCGGAAATTCCGACAGGGTCTTTAATCTTCTTATCAACGGCTTTTCAACCGGCATCACAAATCTTACAGGTCAACCGATTCGGTAAAGCTGCCGAACGAAATCTCCAGCGTACCGGTAGTGGCCAGACCTTCAGCATTCTTGACCTTCAGCTTGAAGGTACCCTTATACAGGTCAATAGTAATCGAAATATCGCCGTTGGCGGTCTCGACACTAGCTTTGTACTTGGGCTTGCTGCCGCTCTGAGCGAAGTCACCGACGGCCAACTCAAAAGCCGTACCGGCCCAGGTGACCGTTACCGCTTCATCAGTCAGATCGACCGGGAAGTCAGCAACAGTAATCGTGCCGCTGGCACTGAACTTATCGCCGTCTTCGTAGGTCTTGAACTTACTTACCGCCAGAGTGTCTTCGGCACCCATCAGCAGACCAATCGGCAATTCCTTGCCCTTGTTGATCTCAGCGGCGGAAACATCATCGTAACCATAGTATTCGCCGAACTCGATTTCAACGGTAATCGGGGCAACAAAACCAGTCAGGTCGGCATTGTCGATTTCAACCGAGAATTCGCCATCTTCAAAGTCAAAATCAATCTCAGATACCGCGCCCGGGTCGTCTTTACCAACTTTGTTATCATAGCTGTAGGCATTCTTGCTATTGTTGTAATTGTCAGCCGAAACCGCGATTTCAGCCGAAGCGAACAACAGTTCGTCATCAGCATAAATCCGCACGATAATCGAATCAGCGGCTAACAACTGAGCGGAGGTCGCCCCAAATACACCTTCGAATTCCAGGCTGTCCTGGTGATCCATACGATCCTTATCAACCTTGATTTTCATCGCATCCACAGCCATCGAAGCGTCAGGAATCCGCACGAACGAAACCGTAACAGTGGCTTCAGCAGCGGGCATCGTCAAAGTGGCGGTATTGCCGGCACCAGCGGTCGCACCAACCCAAACATCAACCTGCCACCCCTCGGTCGGAACCGCGGTGAAAGTAATAACGGTATTGGGGTCATAAACTACATCGTCACCACTGACTTCACCAGCCGGGTCGGCACTTACAGTACCTTCGCCACTGGCAACACTCAGATTCAGAGCATACTTTGTAACAACCGGAGAAGGATTAATTTCTTCAAACTCAACCGAAACTGTCTTGGCCGCATTCATAGTAACGGCGTTGGTCTCAGCGACTGAAGCGTCATCATTAGTACCACTCCAGACTTTCACACGCCAGCCGGAAGCGGGCGTAGCGGTCAGGGTTACAATCGTACCGTCTTCATAGCTGCCGCTGGTCGGGGCGATTGTCCCTTCGCCGGCTGCAACCGAAGCGGTCAGAGTATAACTGGCCGGAATAGCCTCAAATTCAACCGTGACAGTATTCGATTCATCTATCGTAACAACATTAGTATTGGCCGTCGAAGCATCGTTATCGGTGCCGCTCCAAGCCTTTACACGCCAGCCGGTAGCGGGCGTAGCGGTCAAAGCAACCTCTGTACCAGACTCAAAAGTGCCACCGGTCGGATTAACCGAACCTTCGCCACCAGCGACCGAAACAGCCAACTGATAGCTCGGCGGAATCTGTTCAAACTCAACGACCACAGACTTCGCACTGGTCATCGTCACAGCATTATCTTCGGCGACAGATTCATCGTTATTGGTACCGGTCCAGCTCTTCACCCGCCAGCCTTCAGCCGGAGTCGCAACCAGAGCTACCTGAGTGGAAGCGACCTGTATGCCGCTTGCCGGAGTCAAAGTACCAGAGCCAACCACCGAAGTATTCAACTGGTAACGGTCAACGTCTTTCTTGAACTCAACGCTAACGGTAACCGGAATACCACTATCATAATCATCGCTGTTAGCGATAGTAATCGTATTCTCATTCGATTTCAGATTGTCATTGTCTGTGTTGGCCCAGAAATCGACCACATAACCCTCTTCAGGGGTCGCAACCAGAGTAACAACCGTACCGGCATAAACCATACCCGTCGCAGGTGAAAGGGTACCGTGTTTTTCCGAACCGGAAACACCTGTAATCAACAGAGCCTGAATCTTTTCAAATTCAACCGTAACGGCCTGGTTCATATCCATCGTAACAGTATTGTTATTTGTCAACAAAGCGTCATTGTCAGTACCAGTCCAACTTTCAACTTTGTAATGAGCGGACGGAGTAGCGGTCAGATTAACCACTATCGGCGTCACACCATCATCATAATAATCATGGTCATTGCCGCCCTCAGCGGCCAGAGTACCATTGCCGCCGTTCACATTCAGCGCCAAGGTACGAACACTACCACCACTGGTATCAACCGTAACGTCGAGATCATAAGGCAAAATACCAATTGTACTCTCGCGATGGTGACCATCAAAAGGCCCATAACCGGCAGTAGGGACACCCGTAACGCCCAGAATAATCCGACCGTCCGCGGGAACAACATCGCCGATACCGCCGCCAACACTGGGCCAGGACGGTACTGTAATGTCACCCGTATCACTAAGCAAAACACCGCCGTTTTCATCAAACCAGGTCAGAACCGCACTCAAATCACCCAGTGATACCGCAGCAGTGAAAGGCGCACCGGCGACCAAACCATTAAACTCGAAATAGTCGATAGGGTCATCACCAACAATATCATCAAGCTGATTGTTTACCGTGGCGTCAAAACGCAGGTCAGCACCCACAGCCTCGGTAATTCCAGAAAGCGGAACAACATTGCCGGGAGTCAACTGAGCCGGACCAAACGTGAAAGTATCCAAAATTGTAGCCGGGTCGGCACTGTCATAAATAACAACGTCTACCTCAAACCAGCCCTTTTGCTCATGGGGCCCCAGAGTTGGGTCGTGAACAAAACTGTTCATACCGTCAAAATCATCATCGTCATCAGGATAACCGGTAACCATCAGATTGATTGATTTGTCCGCAACATTCACAACAATGCCGGTCAAAGCACTGGCGGTGTTGCCGGGGACAATATCGTCATTTGTGGCACCCGGTATCAATATCCAGTTCTCATCAAAAGCACCCATATAGGTATCAGGCGAAATTGAACCTTCAATATCATAGCCAACTACCGAAACTTCACCCGCGGGCAAAATCTCACGACCAGCGAAATCATTATTCACCAAATCAACCGCCGGGTCTTCAGGACCATTGACGGCAGCCCAACTGCTCGTAAACACAGCCAGACTCAATACCAACGTTAAACTTAATAAAAATCTCATCTTCTTCATGCCGACACCCTTTCTCTCTAGTGGGCAAAAACTATCCCTGTCACATTTACAGTTAATACAGCCACGATTTTATACTGAAGTCGGAATATATAACAGACCAACTCTACTATCGCAAACTATTATTTCAATTTCACACCGGTTACTTCTTCTCGAACCGAACCTCAACATAATGGTTCGCATTCATCGTAACCGTATTGGTCGGAGTCGAAAGCGAATCATCGTCAGTGCCAAACCAGCCTAAACCGCCGGTCGCTACCTGATAACCCGGATTGGGAAAACCTGAAACCGTCACTACCGTACCTTCTACATACTCGTGAGTAGTCGGCAGAGCGATAGGGTCGATTGTACCATGGCCGGTATAATGGACTTTAGTGGTCAACATAAACATCGGGCCAAATACAACCGTAATGGTAGCATTGCCGGCTACAGTATGAATGTTGGTCAGCCCAGTGTGGGCGTCATCATCAGTACCACTCCAGTACTTCAAACCCATATCATTGCCGGGAGTAGCGGTAAGGTTAATTACATCTCCTGACCAGTAGGTATAGCTACCGGCAGCCGGCTCAACTGTGCCGTCACCAATAACGTTGATTGTAATCAAATTTGTTGCGCCCGGCGTCTGGCCCCATGCACCAGCCAAACCAGCGAAATCGAACAGGTCGATAATCTGGTCACCGTTAGCGGCAACAGGCTCAATGTCGGTACGACTGGGAACGTCACCGGCGGGAGTGCCCGCCAGCCATTCATCAGCCAAAATCTCAAAATCCGCGATGTCAATAACACCATCGAGCTCTATATCCGCAGCCATCGAAACACTAATATCAAAAGCATCTTCTTGACCAACCATGGAAGCTACTCTGATATAATAGGTCGGGCCAGCGGCAAAATCAACCAGGGTCCGGGCTTGAGTTGACACACCATAGTAACTCACGTCACAGGCGATGGGGTTCACGTTCCCGCAGGAATCATAGATCGCCAAAGAAACATCCTGGACGCCCGTCACATCCACACTGTACTTGCCGGCAACGGCAGTGCTGTAGGAATACCAAACATCTTTGGTGTAAGCCGCATCGCAGCCCGCGGTAAAAATACCCTCGTCCACAGAATCAACCGTGGTGCCAGCGTAGACTTTACCATAAATCATCGCCGCCGCGTCACCACAGACATCATTGTCCAACTGGGCAAACACACTGCTGGACAAACATACCAGTGCAGCCAAACATAAAGCTATACTTCTCAACATCTTTCACCCTTCCATACTACTTAAGGTTCCGGCCCGGACATCCTTGAAACTCCAACCGGAATACAACTAATAATCTCCCAATCCGTGAGCTTTTTACAAAATTACATCCAAACGACACTACAACAAAAAAACGCGGAAACTCCCTCAGCAGAAAAAACTAAGCAATCGCCTCTGCCGCGAAAATACCGCACAACTGACTAATGGTAGAATCCAAAAAACTTCCTCAATCAACTCTCCGCTTCCCAGGAATCATCCTGAAACACAACAATTCGCCGCTGGCCGGAGGAAGGCATACCCCCCTGGCCTCCCATCGCCAACCGTAAATCCTTTCCAGAACTCCCTTGAGCCGCCGGAAGCTTCAGATTTGAAGCACAGTCATCCTTGACGGCCAAACCGACGTTTGAGTAAGTGTACACCAGAAACACCCTATTTGTCAAACCAAAAAACCTTTATCAGTATTGATAAGCCCTTATAAATAACTAAATTAAGTTATCGGCCCTAAAGTCCCACAAAAATAACCAAATGTGGGCAACCCAGTGCTGATTATGCCGATTAACCCAATAAATGGTTATATGGCAACAGGTAATACCAAATCACCTGAGACTAATACGACCAGAATCTTTTTTTGTTTGAATAAATTCAGACAATAAAAGACCTATAATGTCGTTTTTTGTATGTAATAGCTGAAAAAAATACTAAATTTTAGACATTTTTTTATTTTTATTTTTTTAAGAAAAACATGAACTGCTATAATGAGTTAAACGTATTATTAGTAATGGCAAGCGACTGACTGGGTATCCGGTATTTTTTTTGAAATAATTTTATTATTCTTATACCCCTGGATCGGTTGCCAGAAGCCTGCCTGTAGAAGACCGAAAAAGTTAAAATAGGCAATTTGCTTCGCAACTTTAGGCTCACCCGCTCAGATTTGACCAAATGACCACATATTTATTTTTTTATGTCGTTTGGAGACAAAGGGTTGAGTTCGAGAGGCAACATTCCGGCTGTGGCCGGAAATTGGGCAAGTCTCGCGTAATGCCGCCTTTAAAAAGGCATTGGCGAAAGTTGGCCATCGGATTCGGCGGTAACTATGAAAAAAACTCATATTCTAATCTTTGCGGCAGTTGCGAACCTTATCGCGACCCTTGGCCTGCCAGCCGCGACGCTGAATATTATTACCGGAACCGAAGACCAGAATCTTACCGACAATACTTGTGACATTTTTGTCACAGCCTCGATCGATGGACAAAACAGCTTTCAGTTTGCCACCAAAGAGTCCCAATATCTAAACCAGGCCGGCCAACCCCAAATCCCTTGGCAGGTTATCACCGTCCTCCTGCCCCCAGACGCCGACGATTCAACCCTCTCCACCCGATTTGAACAAGTCCAGTACCTCCCCGCTGGACTTCAGGGCGATATTCAGCCCACCCCACCGATCATTACTTGGGCCGATAACCAGGAAATCGCAATCTGGCCCGAAAATGCTAACATAGTAAATGGCTATGACATAGATATTTATGAAAATAACGCACTCTGGCCCGAACCCAAACCGGTCTTTGTGACTTTCGGAAAGCTCAGGAAGTGGAAATTGGCCCAGGTGGCCGTACCTCTGGCAAGATACAATCCGGTTACCAAAGAACTGCTTGTTCTTCAGGATGCCGAACTCGCGGTTCGCTACCAGCCCGCCATAGTGGCTTACAGCCAAGCCGCCCAACAGCTGTTGGCGGACGACAGCTACTATGCCGAAACAGCCGTACAGCAAATCACCTCGAATTTCGATCAGGCCCGGTCTTTTTATCAACAGTCAGGCCTCAGCCCCATTTCCATGATGAGCCAATCATCTCCGGACCCACTGGAAGCATCTAGCTCCGGCATCGGCCTGGCGATTATCACCAGCCAATATATTGTAGACAATTCCAATCAACTGGATAATTTTGTCGCTCACAAAGAAGACCTCGGCTTTAATGTCCAGGTTGTTACCGAAAACGATTTCGGAACGGAAACAGGCGACCAGGCCGCCGATAATATCCGCACCTGGCTCAAAAATCATTACCTTATTGACAATATTGAATACGCACTCCTCATCGGCAATCCCGACCCCAACGAAGGCTACGTACCGATGAAAATGCTCTGGCCCAGATTTAACGCCACCACCAACCCGATGTACAAAGAAGCCCCTTCGGATTATTACTATTCCGACCTGACTGGCAATTGGGATGCCGACGGCGACGGCGTCTACGGCGAATTCCGCGACGACCTCAATCACCCCGAAGATAGTCAGAGAGGTGCCTTGCTGGTCACCGATGGTATCGACCGATTCTGGGAAGTACAAGTTGGCAGGATTCCCTTCTACGGTTCAATATACAACCTGGATAAGATTCTCCTCAAAACTATTAACTATGAATCGACTCCGAACAATCAAACCGATTGGCGACAAAATGTTCTGCTGATGATGGTGCCCAGCGACTCCAGCACTCCCGGCTATCATCTGGGTGAGGAAATCAAAAACGAAATACTTGACCCGGATGTTTGGCCCAGCCATCGAATCTATGATACTCTCGCGTCCGGAGTTTCACCCACCCCGGAAACCATGCCCTGCAACATGCCAAACGTCATCAACACCTGGAGCACCAGTCCATTCGGGTTAGCCTTGTGGTGGACACACGGCCTGGAAACCTCTGCCGATGGAGTAATAGACGTCAACGGTGTTCAGGACCTGAACGACAATTATCCCAGCTTTGTTTTTCAGTGCTCCTGCCTCAATGCTCATCCTGAAACTCATAATAACCTCGCATTCGAGCTTCTCAAAAATGGTGCGATCAACGCCGTCGCCGCCACCAGGGTGTCGTGGTACATGCCCGGCAGAGTGAATTTTGCCGGAGAGTCTACCAATTCGGGAATGTGCTACGAATATGCCAGACAGCTTGTCAACGGCCGGCAAACCGGCGGAAGAGCCCTCGCGGAAATCAAACAATATCTCGTACCCGAGCAGTCTGAACTATGGATGAACTTTGTCGTATTCAATATTTACGGAGACCCGTCTGTCAAGCTCGCTCCAATTCCAGACGAAAGAATGGTACGTGCCAACGCCCCCGATGGCGGCAACGGCCAAAGCTGGATAACCGCCTATAACGATTTACAGGACGCCCTCGACGAAGCCCGCGATAACTCCGAAGACATAACCGAAATCAGAATCGCCGCCGGAACCTATTACCCAGACAGAAACACCGGAAACAGGGAATCTACATTCGAACTGGTTGATGATATCGCCATCTACGGAGGATTCCCGCCCAATGGCGGAAGCTGGTCAGATCGTACCGACCCCAATGATTACCAAACAATATTAAGCGGCGACCTGCTCAGAGATGACGACCCCAACCTACCCGAAACAACCTGCGATAATGCTTATCACGTCGTCACCTCGCTGCAAAATACCGGCGGCACCATTCTTGACAAAGTAACCATCACCAGCGGTAGAGCTGACGCAGACGGCAATGACAGAGGAGGCGGTTTGTACATCGACGATGGTCAACCGGTCATCAATAATTGCACTTTTGTTAATAATTTTGCCAGATGTGGTGCGGCAATTTTTAATAAATACTCCGAACTGACTATCAGTACCTGCGAATTTATTGACAACCAGGCTTTTTTAGAAGGTGCGGCGGTTGCCAATAACTTCTCCACTGTTGCCTTTGAAAACTGCACGTTCCAAAATAATTACGCTCAGGCTAACGGCGGAGCTTCCCGAAACTGGTTCAGCCAGGTATCTTTTGACTCCTGCGAATTTTCCAACAACGTCGCATTATTCTGCGGAGGAGTTATTTACGACCCCACCAACGGCACGATCACCTCGACCATCAATAATTGCACATTTACTGAAAACTACGCAGGAGACACCGGCGGGGTAATCTATTCAGTCAACAGCGAAGCCCAAACAAACATCAAGCATTCACTCTTTGCCGGAAACTACGCTGATACCGGAGCAGCCCTCTATTTCATCAACGGCCAACTCGACCTCAATCACTGCACAATCGCCGGCAACCACGCTCATCAAGCCGCAGGCCTCTACCTCAGATACATCACACCCAAAATCAACAATACCATTATCTACCACAACCTCGACCTGAGCGGCGCAAGTTACCAGGCCCAGGTTACTGCCATAAACGCTGACACCGAAAACTACTTCGCGTGCATTCAGGGCATGCCTTATCCCGGCCAGGGAATCGGAAACATGAATCTTGACCCCGGCTTTGCCAACTCTGGTTCATGGCACGACCCCAACACGCCGCTAGACCCTTCCGATGACATCTGGGCACCCGGTGATTATCATCTCACCAGCGATGCCGGAAGATGGGACCCGCAACTGGGGCAATGGATTGCCGACCCAACCACCAGCCCCTGTATTGATGCCGGCAACCCCGGTGCCAACCTCGGAGAAGAATCACTGATTATCAGTGTCAACGACCCCAACTTTGTCACCGGTCAAAACGTTAGAGTAAACGTCGGCTGCTACGGCGGCTCTTCAGAAGCAAGCGTATGCCCCAACGGATGGCAGCTCCTGCCCGACCTGACCAATGACGGTACAGTGAATATCGCCGACTTCACTGGAATTTCCAACAACTGGACGCTAACCGGAACAGACCTCACCGGCGACCTTAACCACGACGGAACCGTAGACTCCATAGACCTCATGATTTTCTGCGACTACTGGCTCAAAGAAACCGCCTGGCACGAACCCTGATGCTGACACTATCACATCTGCCCTGAACCAGCGATAATCCCCGTCAACCCCTTTCGTATCATCATCACCGCAATTGCCGCCAGAATCAAACTGGCAACCTTCGACACCGCCCGCGAACCGGCCTTGCCCAGTATCCTCGTCCAGAAATTCGAGCTCAGCAGAACTACCGCCGCCAGTATTATATTAACGACCAACGCCGCCAGCGTCATACTCAACCCACAAACACTTTCCATCATCAGGCTGGTCGTCAGCACTGCCGGACCGACTATCAGCGGCACCCCCAACGGCACCACACCGATAGCTTCTACATTCCGGGCATATTTCCGCCCGCTCACCAAATCCAGCGTCGCTATAATAAACAGCAGCACACCTCCCGCTGCCATAAAATCATATACCGTTATCCCCATCAGTCGAAATACACTCTTGCCCAGAAAAATAAAACCCACCGCCACCAGTAAAGCCGTAATAACCGACTGCCTGACTGTACGCTGCCGATCATCTCGATTCATCCTCTCTGTCAAAGCCATGAACAAAGGAAGAATGCCAACAGCGTCAACCGCTACAAACAAAGGCACAAAGGCCGCCATAAATTCCTTGAGCATAACCAAGCCCTCAACATCAGTAACCAAAACTAAAGACAACAGACCGCTATTGCCTTGAATCAAAAATCTCCCGCATAACCTCAAGCGGCGCTGGCCGCCCCGTAAACATCTCAAACTGTGCCGCACCCTGCCTAACAAACATACTCACCCCATCCACCACAGTCGCACCAACGGACCTCGCCAGCTTCAGCAAACGTGTCTCCACCGGATTATAAACCGTATCAAATACTATCATATCTTTCGTGAGTACCCCTTCCGGCACCGCACAGCCCTCAACCGCCGGATGCATCCCCAGACTGGTACAGTTTACTATCAGCTTCGCCTCCAGATTTGCCAGCCCTTCGACTCCGGCCCATTTACAGCCAAAATCCTCAGCCAGCTTCTCCGCCCGCTCAACCGTACGGTTATAAATCGTAACCTCAGCACCCGCGTCACAAAGCCCTGCCGCTAACGCCCGCGCCACCCCGCCTGCCCCTATTATCGCCGCCGACATTCCCTTCAAATCAGACTTCACTAACCCCGCACCATCAAGCACCGCCCCCAGCGCCCCGGCATAATCAGTATTAAACCCGCTGACCTTGCCAGCCTCATCAATCAGCAGGGTATTGACCGACCCGATCTTCTCCGCCAAAGGCTCAAGCTGCCCCCCGTTTTCCCGCACATACCGCAACGCGTTTTCCTTATGCGGTATCGTAACACTCAACCCGCGCAGACCAAGCCAGGGCCGCTGCCGCGTCCCATCCATAAAATTCCGAAATTCTTCCCACGTCCCCTCAACCAAAAGCGGCAGATAAATCCCGTTATAACCCGTAGCATCAAAAGCCGCGTTATGCAAAGCCGGACTCAGCGAATGACCCACCGGGTCGCCAATCACCCCGAAAACCTGCGTATCCGCCCCCATAGCGTCCCAGCGATACAAACTCCGCATCTGCTCTATCGTAACCTGACCCGCCGCCGAACCAAGCCCCTCACCCAGCGCCGCAAACGTCAGCTTCCCGCCCAGCTTTTTCGCCAGCTGCCGCGTCATAACCCCCGCCTCACCCATCGCCAGAGCAATAGCCTGACGACCCGCCTGAGACTCCGAACGATAAATATCTATCGCGTCAAAACAATCACAAATCCGTTCAGCTTTGTAAGCGACCTTGGCAACATCCGCCCCGCGTTCAACCATCACCGCCACCCGCTGGGCTAAATCCGCCGGCCGCTTCTCAAAATCATGACTGCTCAAAATAACCCTGACATCACCCTCAGCGGCCAGCTCGGCAGCCTTAATCTCACCTTCGGCCCGGCAAGCCAGCTCAATATCAATATAATCAGCCCCCGCCCGGACCGCCGCCTTAAACATCATCGCCCGCGACTTCTCGCCCTGGCCGAACTTCCCGCCTTCCCAGTTGGCCCGACAGGTTGCCAAAACCGCCAGCCCCAGCTTCTTGGCCGCCCCTACCACCGCCCGAACCACATCCCCGTCATAACGACACAGATAATCAATCCGCAGCTCCACCATCTCCGCCCCCAACTCCGCCGCCCGAGAAATATCAGCGACCGCCTGTTCCGAACTCTCTACTAAAATAGGTACTGTCAAATATATCATACTATCAAAATACCCTTTTCAAACGCAAAATGCCATTCTATTTTCCCCACCGCCAACCGCTTGACATTACCGCCCCACCCAGGATAATGGAAGATAACGTCAGGCCCACAGAAGCCGAGCGGCGTAAGCGGACGGAGAATAAAAAAACCACAAGCCCCGAAAGGGCCAAAGAAATTACCCGTGAACAGTTACCCTAAAACAACCCCTGCTATCGAAGTTAACGGTTTAGAGGTAACCTTCGACAGCCAATGGGTACTTAAAAACTTTTCCCTGGCCCTGGTTCCCGGCGAAAAAGTCACCCTCACCGGCCCCTCCGGTTCAGGCAAATCAACCGTGCTTAAATGTCTGCTGGGCCTGGTAACACCCGATGCCGGCTCAATCAAAATACATGGCCAACCATTAAACAGCCACAATATCTGGAAAATCAGACAACAACTTGCCTACGTTGCTCAGGAACCGGACCTCGGGACCGGAACCGTAAGTGACATCATCGAAAAACCTTTCGGCTACAAAGCCAATCTCCACCTGCGCGACAATCTTAACCTATTACCAGAGATAATGAACAAATTCAACCTCCCCCAAAGTTTACTGGCCAAAAAAATCTCTATACTTTCAGGAGGTGAAAAACAACGAATCGCTTTAGTTACTGCCATCCTGCTGGACCGCTCCATCGTCCTGCTTGATGAGGCTTCTGCGGCACTTGATAAAGAAAACAAACAAATCGTCGCTGATTATTTCCGGCAGACTGATAATATTACCGTCCTTTCTGTTTCCCACGACACCGAATGGCTTGACTTCGCATCCCGTAAAATCGACATACGCGAACATAATAATATCTTCGGAGAAAAAAATGGACCCGATCCTTGACATCAGCTTAGGGAGCCTCGCCGGTGGTTATCTGCTTCTTATTTTCCCTTTGGCGATAATGCTTTATCTGCGCGTCCCCATGTTGAGGGAAACCACCATGGCTATTATAAGAATGACCCTGCAACTGCTCTTTGTAGGTCTGTATCTCCAGGTAGTTTTCAAACTCAACAACGCCTTACTGAACCTCGTCTGGATGGCCGTAATGATTACCGCCGCCGACATTTCTATCCTTAAAGGATGCAAGCTCAACGTAAAAAGATTTCTGCTGCCCTTATGCATTGCTTTAGCAGCGGGCACCCTCATCCCCACAATAGTTTTTGTAGGTCCGGTCCTGCGTATCCCCAGTCTGCTGGACGCACAATACGTTATCCCGCTGGTCGGCATGATTCTGGGCAATTGCCTGCGTGCGGACATAATCGGCCTTAACAACTTCTATCAGGCAATCGACCGGAACCAGAAATCATATCAGCAATCGCTCGCCTATGGTGCCGGCCTGACCGAAGCCTTAAGCCCGTTTTTTCGTGAAGCTCTGCGCACCGCCCTGGCCCCGACAATCGCGTCGATGGCAACCATAGGCCTGGTCGCCCTGCCCGGCATGATGACCGGAGTAATACTCGCCGGAACCGACCCGTTTACCGCTATTAAATATCAAATTATGATTATGATCGCCATCTTCTCCGGCACCGCCATCACAATTTTCCTGGCCATAAGAATTACCATAAAAAGCAGCTTCAACCCCTATGGAATACTATCCCCCAAAGTCTTTCGCGACCTCAGCCACACCCCAACCAACAAAAGCTGAGTCGCGTAAGCAACCGCCCCCTCCACCTTCACCCAACCTTGTACCCAAAACCAGATTAAAAAACAAAACCAGCCCTGCCGGAACACCCACCGTTGATGTTAAAGACCTCAAAGGGGATTCGTAATAACGCATAGCCGGACGACGCGAACCCCCGGATGGTTGCGAAAAATAACCCAGAACCTGCCCGAATGGCAAAGTTTATCGGCAAAGGGATATTGTTAATCTGAACCGGGGTTTTGCGGATTTACATTGAAATGATGCAGACTTGCAATGGAACAAAGTCAATTCACTTAGAAGCCAAGTCAATCTATTCAGTAACTAAGTCAATCTACTTGGGGGCAAAGTCAATCTACTTAGGGGCAAAGTCAATTTACTTGGGAGTAAAGTCAATCTACTTAGGAGCAAAGTCAATTTACTTGGGAGCAAAGTCAATTTACTTAGGAGTAAAGTCAATCTACTTGGGGGCAAAGTCAATTTACTTTGGAGCTAAGTCAATCTACTTAAGAGCAAAGTCAATTTACTTGGGAGCAAAGTCAATTGACATTGGAGCAAAGCAGATTGGAGTTATCGGTCAGCATGTCGATTTCAGTATCCGCAGGGCTGATTTTATGAGACTTGCAGTCAGAAATCAGACATCAGCGGTCAGATGTCAGTTATAAGACTCTAAATATGCCTTATCCGTCAACTTCTTTGTACTGCTGAGGGCTGAACTCTGAATTCTGAAAACTGATTTAACCGCGGATTACACTGATTACGCGAAAAAAAGAAATGTATTACTTTCGGGTGTTTAGTGTGTTTTGTGGTTCAAGTTTTTTTCTGCTGATCTCTGACATCTGAACTCTGATTTCTGATCCAGATACATCTATCTGATTATCTGCGACCGATTTACCTTATTCAATTGTTAAAGAGCATTGTATCAAAAAATGTACCGGGGACCTTTAATTCGCCCACAATCCGCCAATCCGCCCTCTCTCGCCCAAAGGCTGGAGGCTAAATGGCGGGGTTTGGGGCAGAGCCCCAAGGATAAAATACCCACAAATTATTCAGAAGAACCTTGTCAAAGAGCATTGTATCAAAAAATGTACCGGGGACCTTTAGTCGCACTACGCCCCCTCCTCTTCTTCAGCCGCAAGGAAAATATCGGCAAGGTCACCGGCGATGTTTGTTCCATCGACAAGTAATTCGAAATCTCCTTTATAGCCACCCAATGGAGCTGTTACTCCATCAAGTACAGCAAACAAAGTGGCTGTAGTATCAACCGTAACTTGTCTTATAATCCGAAATAATATTTGTTTTTGAGAATCATCTAACTCTGCAAAGAATTTTAGGGCGGTTTGCCAATATGGATCAGTTGCATCTTTAATGTCTGTGTTTTTAAACATATCACAGCAATCTTTTAGATAATGCGCGATAATGTCATTTCGGATTTCTTTGACGAATTCATAATCATTCATTATTAAGGATTCTTTCTGATTCTCATAATAGGGTATTTTTGCTTATTAACTCAAACTGACCGATTGAAGGGATTTTGATGGTATTGATAGTTGAACAAAAAAGGCCTTTCGAGCCGATAAATGTAGTGCAAACCAACATTTACTGGCAAGGAGACCTTATGCTTACTATCGGCAAAATTCCTCAAAAAGTCAAAACTTTTTTTCGGCCGACCAAAAGCCTGGTTTCGGCTCACGTTTATTCTTATTATTGCAATATGGTGATTGCTATTTGTATCAGCCACGGTAGTACCATCGACAGGCTGGTAAAGCTCTTGCGCAATGCTACTCACCGCACCAATCACGGTGAATTTCTTTGGCGCAGTGACTTTGACGAGATGGCTGTGGTTAAAGGTCAGGCTGTCGGAATGCTCAAACGGCTCTACAAAAAAGGATGCAAAGACTGTCTGCTGATTATCGACGACACTCAAACGATCAAGCGGGCCAAGAAGATGCAGGCGGTCGGCAAGATACATCATCATGCCTCCGGGAAATACTGCATGGGCCATACCATTGTCAAAGCTTGTCTGTTTTACCGAGGCGTAACTATACCTTTGGGTTCCTGGCTGTACGTCAAAAAAGAACATGTCAAAGAACTTAAGGTTCCCTTCCAAAAACTTACGGAACTGGCCGGGCAAATTGTTCGGACAGCAGAAATTCCCGAGAAATTTGATGTCACTGTTTTGTTCGATGCGTTCTATCTTTGTCCTGCGGTTGTCAATGCCTGTAAAGCAAGGAAATGGCGTTATATTGGGGTTAGCAAGTCGAATCGCTGGCTTACCGTTAATTCGACCAAACATAAGATTGGCAAATACGGTAAGAATATTTTGAACCGAACCGGCAGTTGGCAGAGCATTAAGGGGCTGCGTAAAACCTCCTCCTATAAACTCGCTCAGCGTGTCGGAGTGATGAATAAACTTGGTGAGGTTAAAGTTGTGTTCTCCAAACGCCGGAACGATCGTAATGTAATTGCCCTGGTTACGAATGACCTGCGCTTGTCGATGAAGAAAATTGTCAGCCGCTATCTCAAACGCTGGGCGATTGAGGTGATGATCAAAGAACAGAAACAGCATCTGGGGCTGGGCGATTACCGTGTTTGGCGGTACCGGGCGATAGTTAGACACCTGTCCCTGGTTGATAGTGCCTATGCCTGCCTGACCCATGTTGGCCTGAATGACCAACGTGCACAAGGCCATAAAAACGATACCAAGAATATGCTGTCTCTGCCGCCGATCAGCCAACTCAAAACCCGAATGCAGGAGATTGTCTGGGATCAGGAAGTGCAAAATGTTATTAAAGTTTCGCATGATAAAAAAGTTGTCCGCCGCCTGGAAAAACTCCTTGTGGCATAATATCGGTCAGTTTGAGTTATTAAGTTCAATCAGTTTTTTGAGCTGCGAGTTAGGAATATCTGGATAACCCCTTCTGAGTTCTGAAATATCTCTAGCAAGAATTTCTCTGGCCGAATTGAGTCCATTTATTTTTCGCGATACAATTCCTCGAGGACCTCTATGTGTATGCCCCTGACGGGGTACCAGGATTGACGGTCCTGTTTTAATGTCATATTCAGGAATAAACTTCTTCATCGCAGCTTTTTGTCCAACATGATGTGCATCAAGCCCTTTCTCCGCGACATCGCGGAGTGCTTTATATTCCCCAATATCATATTTGCTTCCAATCCTACAAAGATTAGTAGCATTGTCAACCATTTTGACTGTTGAGGGTACAAAGGGTAGTAGGCCGGCAAGGGCGTAGTAGTTTCCATTGCAGACTTCGGCGACAGTGCTGACAAAATCGGCTCCTTCGCTCATAATCGCCGGTATGCTAAAGTAGGCCTCCGCCATGGCGGCAGCATCTACGGACATATTGGCGGCGGCAATTGCTTCTAACTGTTTCAGTTCTGCGGCCCATTCACCTGCCCTAAAGTAAGAATCCGAACCTTTGAAGGCCCCGGGGTCATTAGAGCCGTATTTCATGGAAAGAACATTCTTACGCATTTCCCGGCTATCGCCCAAAGCCTGAAAGAAAGCTTTTCGGAGATAAAAAGCGGCGGTTACAGCATCAAGGTCTTCCTCGATTTCGATGTCTAATGGCTGGCCTTTAGTGAACCAAGAGCGGTCAACATCCCAATCGCCCAGAACATCCCCCATATCAAAACTATGGCCGGAAGCTATAAATGCTCGCAATAGGATGTCGTCATAACCGAAGATATCGCTGTACGCTTCCATCATCTCCCGTTTGGATATTTCCAGCCCCAACGGATCAATCCCATTAACACCCATATAGGCATTATAAAGATTCAGACCATCGGCGTATCCGGCCGGGTCTTCGCTGAGCCAGCGGGCGTGGACGGGGTCGTATTCGCGGTAGTGGGTATGGTATTTCCCGGTGAAGGGATCGTGGTACATGCCCAGGTAACCGAAGGGGATGCCATGCACGCTGCAGCCGATATTGTAAGCGGCATTGTCCGGATGAGTATTCCAGCTGCCGCCGCCGGAGGGATCCCAGGATTTGCACAGACCGGTTGAGTTGTAGTATAGCTGCTCAACCAGCGTACCGTCTTCCTTGACCAGCCCCATAACGCTGCCGCGGTCATCGGTCAGAACTTCAAACCTTATTCAATTGTCAAAGAGCATTGTATCAAAAAATGTACCGGGGACCTTTAATTCGCCCTGGTAACTGTTTCATTTTAAAAACTCCTCAGCAGCATCAATATATTTCTGACGTCTCGGGGGAAATTAAGAAACTATGAAAGCCAGATGCTCCGGGACGAATTATGTTATAATCGTCCCGGCGTGGTTGCCGCTGGGGCACCACAACTTTATTCTTCACAAGGATTAAGGAGCATCTGACCATGGAAACTATTGTAGCAATCGACCTAGGTAAACGCAAGAGTGCATTTTGCAAGCTGGAGACCGGCTCTTTGACAACCAAATACGCGACCGTCAGAACTTCCCCACAGGAGTTCCACGATATTTTCGCGCAGCTGGACCCTGAAAATTCCATCGTACTTTTCGAGGTCGGTTCTCAGGCCGGCTGGCTGGCGGACATGCTCACGGCGTTGGGCCTGCAATTCAAGGTTGCCAACGTCAATCATCCCGCCTGGAAATGGACCAACAATCCCAACAAGTCTGACAAAGATGATGCTCACCGCCTGGCTATGATGTATCATCACGGCTTCTTTCCTGAAGTTCATGTCCCCAATAAACCGGTTCGTCAAAAACGCAGTCTCATCTATTATCGCCAAAAGCTTGTCAATCGCCAGACGCAGGTCAAAAACAGCATCCGGGCCCTGATGACTATCATGGCCATAGACCTGCCTGATGGCAAAAGCTGCTGGACAAAAAAACATCTCAAGCAAATAGAAACATTGGCTCAGCCCTTCGCTGAAATAGATAACCCCGAAGAACTCTGGCGTGGCCAACTGGATCTGGAACTGAAACAACTGGAGGCGCTAAAAAAATGTCTCGACCAGACCAGCGAAAAACTCAACCAACTCAATGACAAATCGGAAAAGGTAAAGTTGTTACAAACCGCCGTAGGAGTAGGTCCCCGAACCGCTGAGGCAATAGTCGCGGTTATTGATGACCCTCACCGTTTTAAAAACAGCCGCCAGGTTAGCAGTTATGTCGGTTTTACTCCCCGCCGCTATCAGTCCGGCCAAATGGACCGTACCGGCCGTATCAGCAAACGCGGCAATCCTCTTTTGAGGGCGTTATTAGTTCAGGCCAGTTGGGCCGCTTTGCGATACGATTGGGCCCGAGAGATATACTTACGCGTCAGCCGAGGCAGCGCTAAACGACGTAAAATAGCCATAATCGCCGTTGCCCGACATTTGCTTATTCGCTGCTGGGCCATGCTGCGCGACCATAAACCCTGGAAGTATAAAATACAAAAGGTATCAGTTAACACAAGGAGAAATCGACTGACCCCAACACCTCAGAGGTGCGTTCAATAAAAAATGAATCCGGCTCAGGTCGCATCCTCGCCGGCTTCCCCCCGGCTGACGCCGAATATAAAGAACCGTTTACAATAACCAGATTAACCAGAACCTAACGACCATAAGAAAAACAAAATTGACATGATTGAAGCTCTTTAGTGATCGAGATCGAATACAGTCGAGCCTGACGGACACCTTGGGCCATTTGAGCCCGTACTTAAGAATAGGCCGACTGCCGCATAAGTTTAATAGGCCCGCGAAATCAAAATAATCCCGCGGCAACCTGAATAGGAGCATGAGACGACCGATCATAACCGAGCTGCAGAAAAGGTACGTAAAGTGAAAAAAAAGAAAATCAAAAAAAACTAAAATCAACCTTGACACATCTGGCTTCATAGGAAGGTGTCCGGTATGGAAATTAAAGGGGAAATTAAAGGTGTCCGGAAATTAAAGGGGAAATTAAAGGTGTCCGGTACATTTAATTCTTCCGGATTACGCGGATTTTTAACGGCCACTGCTAAGATATTAAACCACGACACGGAGCGAAGCGGAGAGCCCCGTAGGGAAATACACGAACGACACGAAAAAAAGAAATGTATGACTTTCGGGTGTTTAGTGCATTTTGTGGTTCAAGTTTTTTTCTGCTGATCTCTGACATCTGAACTCTGAACTCTGATTTCTGATTCAGATATGTCAATCTGATTACCAGCGACCGATTTACCTTATTCAATTGTTAAAGAGCATTGCATTAATCGGGCATGTTAACTATCCCGTGTTTTCATGCCTATATAATCATCTTTGATTGAGGATTGGAACCTTCGGATAAATCATATTGTTTTACAAAGTAATAATTAGGGTCAATATAATCTTTTAATACATCGAATACGGGTTCTGTTAAAATAGTTTTCCATTCCCAAAAAATTGGATATGCCTCAAAAAGTTCTCTTGAAAACCTTAGCTCGCTCATTTCTTCATCATCAAAATAGTCTATCGATAGTTTACAGGTGTTAAGATTTTTGAACTTATCAGCAAAATCCTGATAACGAGCAATTACCATTTCATAATAATCGCCGATTTGATCCTTGAGTTTTTTATTGTGACGTTGTTTTTTAATAAAACTTTCTGGGTCCTTAAAGCCTTTGATATCATAAAAGGAAAAATCATTTGGCTCATAAGGAAATTCAAAAAGCTTGATAAATTCCACTTTAATAAATTCAATGTGTGGAAAAATAGCCAATTGTTTCCGAAGTTTTTCTGATACAACAAATACCGTTGAGTGGGGGCTGAACAGATCCGGCATTTTGTAGACGTTTTTAATCAGTTTCATAGGTGATTTTATTTCTTCACCAAGATTATAATCTGGTTTTAATAGACCATTCACGTATCGGATATTTTCGCCACAAAACATTTCGCCTTGAAATGTATGTATCGTAGGATTGTCTAGATACCCTGCAAGTTTGTTGCCAATTATATAAATTATCATCTATTCGACTTTCTTTGTTGGGCTTCAATCGGATTAAAACGATTAAGGTGATATGTGTGCCTATTTAATCCCCAGTTGACAGCATCAAACTCATTAGTTGAGCCCATGACCGTTTCCATAAATACATCTTGTTCTTTATAATAATTATACATATGCGCCTGGGGGGAAATTAAAGGGGAAATTAAGAAACTATGAAAGCCAGATGCTCCGGGACGAATTATGTTATAATCGTCCCGGCGTGGTTGCCGCTGGGGCACCACAACTTTATTCTTCACAAGGATTAAGGAGCATCTGACCATGGAAACTATTGTAGCAATCGACCTGGGTAAACGCAAGAGCGCATTTTGCACGCTGGAGACCGGCTCTTTGACAACCAAATACGCGACCGTCAAAACTTCGCCGCCGCAGTTCCACGACATTTTCGCGGAGCTGGCTCCTGAAAATTCCATTGTACTTTTCGAGGTCGGTTCTCAGGCCGGCTGGCTGGCGGACATGCTCACGGCGATGGGGCTGCAATTCAAAGTTGCCAACGTCAATCATCCCGCCTGGAAATGGACCAACAATCCCAACAAGTCTGACAAAGATGATGCTCACCGCCTGGCTATGATGTATCATCACGGCTTCTTTCCTGAAGTTCATGTCCCCAATAAACCGGTTCGTCAAAAACGCAGTCTCATCTATTATCGCCAAAAGCTTGTCAATCGTCAGACGCAGGTCAAAAACAGCATCCGGGCCCTGATGACTACCATGGCCATAGACCTGCCCGATGGCAAAAGCTGCTGGACAAAAAAACATCTCCATCAAATAGAAACACTGGCTCAGCCCTTCGCCCAAATAGATAACCCCGAAGAACTCTGGCGCGGTCAACTGGACCTGGAGCTGAAACAACTGGAGGCTCTAAAAAACTGTCTCGACCAGACCAGCGAAAAACTCAACCAACTCAATGACAAATCGGAAAAAGTAAAGTTGTTACAAACCGCCGTAGGAGTAGGTCCCCGCACCGCTGAGGCGATAGTCGCGGTTATTGATGACCCTCACCGTTTCAAAAACAGCCGCCAGGTTAGCAGTTATGTCGGTTTTACTCCCCGCCGCTATCAGTCCGGCCAAATGGATCGTACCGGACGTATCAGCAAACGCGGCAATCCTCTTTTGAGGGCGTTATTAGTTCAGGCCAGTTGGGCCGCTTTGCGATACGATTGGGCCCGAGAGATATACTTACGCGTCAGCCGAGGCAGCGCTAAACGACGAAAAATAGCCATAATCGCCGTTGCTCGACATTTGCTTATTCGCTGCTGGGCCATGCTGCGCGACCATAAACCCTGGAAATATAAAATACAAAAAACCTCAGCTAATCCAAGGAGTAATCGACTGACCCCAACACCTCAGAGATGCGCTCAATAATAAAATGAATCCGGCTCAGGCCGCATCCTTGCCAGTTTCCCCCCGGCTGACGCCGAAAATGAAGAACCGTTTACAATAACCAGATTAACCACAATCTGACGACCGCAAGAAAAACAAAACGAATATGATTGAAGCTCTTAAGTGATCGAGATCGAATACAGTCGAGCCTGACGGACACCTTGGGCCATCAGAGCCCGCACTTAAGAATAGGCCGACTGCCGTATAAGTTTAATAGGCCCGCAAAAATCAAATAATCCCGCGGCAACCTGAATAGGAGCATGAGACGACCGATCATAACCGAGCCGCAGAAAAGGTACGTAAAGTGAAAAAAAAGAAAATAAAAAAAACTAAAATCAACCTTGACACATCTGGCTTCATAGGAAGGTGTCCGGTACATTTAATTCTTCCCGGATTACGCGGATTTTTAACGGCCACTGCTAAGATATTAAACCACGACACGGAGCGAAGCGGAGAGCCCCGTAGGGAAATACACGAACTACACGAAAAAAAGAAATGTATTACTTTCGGGTGTTTAGTGTATTTTGTGGTTCAAGTTTTTTTCTGCTGATCTCTGACATCTGAACTCTGATTTCTGATTCAGATACATCAATCGGATTACCAGCGACCGATTTACCTTATTCAATTGTTAAAGAGCATTGCATTAATCGGGCATGTTAACTATCCCGTGTTTTCATGCCTATATAATCATCTTCGATTGAGGATTGGGACCTTCGGATAAATCATATTGCTTCACAAAGTAATAATTAGGGTCAATATAATCTTTTAATATATTAAAAACAGGTTCTGTGAAAATTGTTCCCCATTTTCTAAAAATTGGATATTCGTCCAAAAGCTCTTTAGAGAAGCCGAGCTCATTCATTTCTTCATCATCAAAATAGTCAATCGATAGTTTGTAGGTGCTAAGATTCTTGAAATTATCAACGAAATCTCGATAGCGAGCGATTACCATTTCGTAATAATCACCGATTTTATCTTTAAGTTTTTTATTGTGGCGTTGTTTCTTGATGAATTTGTCAGGAGTTTTAAAGCCTTTGATGTCGTAAAAGGAAAAATCATTTGGCTCATAAGGAAATTCAAAAAGCTTAACGAATTCAACTTTAACAAATTCTATATGAGGGAAAGTGCTTAATTTTTCGCGTAGTTGTTCCGAAACCACAAGCGAGAGATCTGGACTAAAAAGCTTCGGCATCTTATAGACATTCTTTATTATTTTCATGGGAGATTTTATTTCTTCACCAAGATGATAATCTGGTTTTAATAGACCATCCACGTATCGGAGATTTTCGCCATGGAACATTTCTTCATGAAATGAATGTATTGGGTCTTCTTCTGTTCCATACTCAAATTTTATGCCAATTATATAAATTATCATCTATTCGACCTTCTTCGTTGAGCTTCAATCGGATTAAAAAAGTCTAGGTAATATGTATGTCTATCGAATCCCCAGTTGATAGCATTAGAATCATTGGTTGAGCCCATGACTGTTTCCATAAATACATCTTGTTCTTTATAATAATTATACATATGCGCCTGGACTACATCTGTAGTTACATCTTTTAGAGCAACATCATACATCGCCTTGCCCCAACCTACAACAGGTACAAAATCAACTGCAAGTTCAGCGGCAGCTACAGAAGCAGCCTGTGAGTCTTCTGCAGAATACATGGCGATGATAAAAGCAAGAGGGGCAATGGCACGCATTGCCTTGCCGCCAACTTTTTGCATAATTTTCTTAGACTTGCTGGCTTTTCTCGCGGCATTTATGAAGTCCGCGCCAATATCATTTACTTTATTCCATTGTTTCCATTGATGGCTCAGAACTTTAACCTTATTGCTATTTGTGGCCGAATGACGAGCAAGTATAGTACGCATTGCACCGGACCTGCCCACAGCACTAAAACTATTCCAGGTTTTATAGGTAACATCTCCACAAGAGAGCCCTTTGTTGAGCATAGAACCCCATTTGGTCTTTCCGACAACCTCAGCTAATTTCTTCTTGAACATTTGAGGGGTAATTTCCTTGATCCCTTCATCGGACAATTTTTTAACCCAATCCATCCAATATTTATTGTACCGTTTATTATTCAATGCTTTATGGTCCTCGGTTAGCATAATCATACCGTATTGGTCGATGAAATCACTATTTTTTTCAAACCCGGCGATTTTCATTCCTAATTTCTGAATGTAAGAACTGGAGAACAAGCCGCCATCTCCGAAAACAGCCTGAGGGAACAAATGATGCCAGTCCCAGGGCTGCTGACGGTCAAGCCCCAACGGATCAATCCCATTAACGCCCATATAGGCGTTGTAGAGGTTCAGGCCGTCGGCGTATCCGGCCGGGTCTTCGCTGAGCCAGCGGGCGTGGAGCGGGTCGTATTCGCGGAAGTGCGTGTGATATTTCCCGGTGAAGCGGTCGCGGTACATGCCGAGGTAACCGAACGGAATATATTCACTGCGGCCGAGATTGTAAGCGGCATTGTCAGGATGAGTATTCCAACTGCCGCCGCCGGAGGGATCCCAGGATTTGCACAGACCGGTAGAGTTGTAATATAGCTGCTCCACCAGCGTACCATCATCCTTGACCAGCCCCATAACGCTGCCGCGGTCATCGGTTAGAACTTCAAACCTTATTCAATTGCCAAAGAGCATTATGCCAAAAATGTACCGGGGACCTTACGATTTATCCCCAACCTATACCTCAAGATCGTAGAGGCCATCCAGAAATTCTTGAAAGCTGTCCGCAATTAAAGTTATATTTGAAAAATCGGGAACTTCCCCAACATCCGCTTCAAGCTCGTGGTCCCAAAAATATATTTTACCTAAATACTCGCCTTTTATACCTATACAAATGATATTTCCTCCAGAATCCTCGGCAATTGAAAATAAGGAGTAGGGTATTCTATCTTTAAATATTTCGATTTGGGCTGTCAAATTATAGTTGTAATCTTTGCATAGCCCAAAAAACATATTTATGTCAGATCCTGATGTCCCATCCTTAAAATTAAAACAATCTGGCTCTGGGCGACCACCATTATATTTAATCAAGAAATTCCTATAATTTATGGGGAGCTGAATTTTATATATACTTTCTAACTCCACAATATCTTTTTCTGAAATTGGTCCCAGTGAATCCGTCATTTTTACCATAACTCAACCTTTTGATTCATCATAATATTAATTACCGATAGCAATACCGCCAGTATGTCTAACATTTTTATGTAAATCATTTGGAACTAACTGCATAATACCTGTCTCTTGGTGATGATGCCAAGTGAAACCATCAGGCGTTTTTTTGAAACCGGCAGCCTTGTTGGCTAAACGAAAATCCTTTATCCTTTGGCCGGTTGGTTCTATTCTAACCTGTGCTTTTGCATATCTTGCAAAATCCGGATAGCCTGCCTTGGAGAAGAATACACTGTTTGGATATTTGCCTCGGATAGCAACAGGCAAATCCTCAAGTGGCACATAACGACCTGCATAATTCTTCGCATTTATCGGAAGGCGATTATTTACTTTTCGAACTCGGCTCAAGCCAACAACATTGTCTACACTTCCTTTGAAATTGTCAACCATTTTGACTGTTGAGGGTACAAAGGGTAGCAGGCCGGCAAGGGCGTAGTAGTTGCCATCGCAGACTTCGGCGACAGTGCTGACAAAATCGGCTCCTTCGCTCATAATGGCCGGGATGCTAAAGTAGGCCTCTGCCATGGCGGCGGCATCTACGGACATATTTGCGGCGGCAATTGCTTCTAACTGTTTCAGTTCTGCGGCCCATTCACCTGCCCTAAAGTAAGAATCCGAACCTTTGAAGGCCCCGGGGTCATTAGAGCCGTATTTCATGGAAAGAACATTCTTACGCATTTCCCGGCTATCGCCCAAAGCCTGAAAGAAAGCTTTTCGGAGATAAAAAGCGGCGGTTACAGCATCAAGGTCTTCCTCGATTTCGATGTCTAATGGCTGGCCTTTAGTGAACCAAGAGCGGTCAACATCCCAATCGCCCAGAACATCCCCCATATCAAAACTATGGCCGGAAGCTATAAATGCTCGCAATAGGATGTCGTCATAACCGAAGATATCGCTGTACGCTTCCATCATCTCCCGTTTGGATATTTCCAGCCCCAACGGATCAATCCCATTAACACCCATATAGGCATTATAAAGATTCAGACCATCGGCGTATCCGGCCGGGTCTTCGCTGAGCCAGCGGGCGTGGAGCGGGTCGTATTCGCGGAAGTGAGTGTGGTATTTACCCGTAAAGCGGTCGCGGTACATGCCCAGATAGCCAAACGGAATATATTCACTGCGGCCGAGATTGTAAGCGGCATTGTCAGGATGAGTATTCCAGTTGCCGCCGCCGGAGGGATCCCAGGATTTGCACAGACCGGTTGAGTTGTAATATAGCTGCTCAACCAGCGTACCGTCTTCTTTGACCAGCCCCATGACGCTACCGCGGTCATCGGTAAAACTTCAAACCTTATTCAATTGTCAAAGAGCGTTGTATCAAAAAATGTACCGGGAATATTTAACCCTCCCGGTATGTTTTTGCTTATTTTGACATCAATCACCTTCCAAAAGATCCGAAAGTCGAGTTTCAACAGCACCATATCCATACATTGAATCTGATTCTAGTTTGGAATTATAATCCGTTGGACACTCTCCCAGTAGCATGTTGGGGTCCGTGTCAGAGTAGCGTACTAAAAATGCTCTCTTTGAGATTGGGTCGCGTCGTACAAAGTCAGGCATGGACCATTCGGCACGTTTCCAGTCGGGAATTGTGCCAACGATTTCCCATTCTCCATTGATTAATCCAAGGTCACCAAAGATAACTCGCATTATTGCCTTCTCGGGATCCAAATCATCCAAAGGCACCATATTAGTTGATTTAAGTGCAGGCCCAAAAAAATATCCAAACAATACTTTTCCTTTTTTGCTGGAACGCGCTACGACACCTCGCGCAAATCCACCACTTTTAAGCGGCACAAGAAAAACCGTACTTTCCACATATGGTAACTGTTTCATTTTAAAAACTCCTCAGCAGCGTCAATATATTTCTGACGTCTCGGATTTTTGGGGCTTATCGGCCGCACCTTGTTTAATGGAGGATTATGCATATCATGAAGAAATTGTTCTAATCCTCTTTGTTGTTTATATACATCTGTTCGGTGAACTGGTTCAAACATATAATCCTTCAATAGTGGATCACGAGAATGTTCAGCCCTGCGACGAAGTAAATTATTACTTCTGCCAGAACGCATTATTTGACCAGACCTTCCATCCTTCAACACATAAGTGCCACCTTTAGCAGTCTGTCCTAAATCAGCAGCATTGTCAACATTTTTGGCGGATATGTTTTCGAACATTTCAGCATAATCACCTACCTCATCACTGTATTTGCCAAATTTAAGAGCATCGGCCAAAAGGGCACCGCCAAGAGCAACAATGAAAGTGATTTTTGCATCACGCATTTCACCGTGAGCAGCATGTACTCCAGCGTGATAAATATCAGTTGCAGGTGATGGATCAAAAGTTCCTATTACGTCGAGAGCTAAATGCTCAAAATTATGTAAAGTTGGATTTTCTTCCCACCAGGGTTGTGATTGTTCGAGGTTTGCGATTCTCTCAGCATAATCGCTATGCGATATTAAAACTCCGTCCCAGGAAGTATGAATATCGGGGTCATATGCTGTAGCAGTTTGCTTGCCGGTATAATAATATTCAGGATAATCACCAAATTTATCTTTGTAAATACTCTCCAGAGAACCGCCGCCATTCAAATAGGCCTCTCGAGCTTCCACAAATCGTTTATATTCCGAAGTAATGCTATTTGCTTTTTTACGCCAAGGCGTTTCCAGCCCCAACGGATCAACCCCATTAACGCCCATATAGGCATTATAGAGGTTCAGGCCGTCGGCGTATCCGGCCGGGTCTTCGCTGAGCCAGCGGGCGTGGACGGGGTCGTATTCTCGGTAGTGGGTATGGTATTTACCCGTGAAGCGGTCGCGGTACATGCCGAGGTAACCAAACGGAATATATTCACTGCGGCCGAGATTGTAAGCGGCATTGTCAGGATGGGTATTCCAACTGTTGCTTGCCGGATCCCAGGATTTGCACAGACCGGTTGAGTTGTAGTATAGCTGCTCAACCAGCGTACCATCATCCGTGACCAGCCCCATAACGCTGCCGCGGTCATCGGTGAGGACGGCGTAGAAATCGTCAGAGAACTCAGGGGTATAGTCAATGAAGATCGCAGGGCTGCTGCTCTGGCCGTCATAGATATAGCGGCGGAGAAGCTCACCGGCCGGGTCCAGCTCGAACTCCGCGGCGAGTTTCAGGCCGTCATAAACCAGATAACGGTCCACCCATTCGCTGGAGCTCAAGATTCTCGTACTGTTCGGCCACCCTGCGGCCCAGGGCATCGTAGATGTATTTCACCTTCTTCTTGGGCGTACCGGCGGCGGTCTCGTTAGTTACCGAGGTAATCCGACCGAAGACATCCCAAGTATAGCTGAACTGAGAATCGCTGCTGAGATAACCCTGAAAGCCAGATTGAAAGGTTTGGCAGATACCCTTTTTGCCAAAACCATATTATATGATACTTTTTGGGTAAAAATAGCCACAAAAAGGTGATATAGTATAGTTGCATTTCGCTAAAAAAACGAAAAAACGTCAAAAAAACGAGAAAAACGCGTTTTCCCCCAAAAAAAATCCCAAAAAACACGAAAAAATCACCATCAAAAGGCAAATTCGCGCTGCTACCCCCAAAAAAACCTGCCTATTGCGTTTAAAAGGCATATTCCTAATTACGCCAAAGCTTCCAATTCTTCCCACCGAAAATAAGCAATTTGCAGTTTTACATCCAAATCCCCGAGCCTCTCGGTTGTCAGGGAAACATCAGAACCTTTCTTATAAAACTCCGGGTCAGACATCTCATCGTGCAAATGCCGCTGTTCAACCTCCAGCCGCTCGATTAGCTCCGGCAGAGATTCGAGCTCTTTCTTCTCCTTGAATGTCAACCGGCGGGGCCGCTCCTGGACCGCCGCCTGACGACTGAGTTTATTGGCTGTTTTCTTAGCTTCCCGCTCCTGGGTCCGGGCGATTTTCGTCTGCTCTGCCAAGACCGATTTACTTTGCCTCACCCAGTCATCATAGCCGCCGACATATTCCCTGACTCTGCCCTCACCTTCGAAGACCATCGTACTGGTAACCACATTATTGAGGAACTCGCGGTCATGGCTCACCATCAGCACCGTCCCCGGATAATTCACCAGCAGGTCCTCCAGCAGGTCCAGCGTCTCAATATCCAGGTCATTGGTCGGCTCATCCAGTACCAGCACATTGGAAGGTCGCGTGAACAGCTTTGCCAGCAGCAGCCGGTTCCGCTCCCCGCCGGACAAATTACCCACCGCGTTACGCGACTGTGCCGGCGTAAACAGGAAATCCTCCAGATAGCCCACGATATGCCTCTTTCGGCCATTAAACTCCAGAGTATCATTACCGTCAGCGATATTCTCAACCACAGTTTTCTCGTGGTCCAGCTGCATATGCAGCTGGTCAAAATAAGCTATTTCCAGGTTAGTACCATGCTGAACATCACCCTGCCGGGCAGTCAGCTCACCCAGCAGCACTCGCAAAAGCGTCGTCTTACCCGAACCGTTAGGGCCAATCACCCCAATCTTATCACCGCGCATTATCGTCGCCGAAAACTCTGAAATTATGGTCTGGCCTTCCACGTAACCAAATGAAATGTTCCGGGCCTCAATCACCTTACGCCCTGAATTCTGGACCTCCTGAGTCTCTATCCTGGCTGTGCCCATTACTTCTTTACGTGCCGCCCGCTCGGCCCGCATCTTCTTCAAGTCCCGAACACGTCCCTCATTCCTCGTCCGCCGCCCCTGAATCCCCCGACGTATCCAAACTTCCTCCGCGGCCAGCTTCTTATCGAAGTTCGCCGCTTCTGCCGCTTCTGCCGCCAGGGCCGCCGCCTTACGCTCCAGATACTTTTCATACCCGCAACTGTAACTGCTGACCACCCCGCGGTCCAGTTCCACAATCCGCGTCGAAAGCTTCTTCAAAAACACCCGGTCATGGCTCACAAACACCAGCGTCCCACTATAGTTTGCCAAAAAACCCTCGATCCAGTCAACCGTCTCAATATCCAGATGATTCGTCGGCTCATCCAAAAGCAGAATATCCGGCTCGCTGACAATAGCCTGAGCCAGAAGTGTCCGCCGCTTCATCCCTGCCGAAAGCCCGCCAAACTCCGCGTCGGCATCCAGAGCCATATCCGCGATTATCATCTCCACCCGCCGATTAAGCTGCCAGCCATCATCGGTATCCAGCTGGTGCCCCAACTCATCCAGCCGCTGCAAAAGCCCCGCGGCACCGCCATCTTCGGCAATTTGATGGCTTACCAGATGATATTCCGCCAACAGCTTTCCCCGTGTGCCCAGCCCCTCGGAAACCTGGTCAAAAACCGTCCCCATCACCCCGTCAGGGACATACTGACTCAAACTGGTCACTACCAGATCAGCCCGACGCCAAAAATCACCGCTCTCAGGCTCCAGCTCACCGCCTATCAGTTTCATCAAAGTGGATTTACCCACCCCGTTCCGCCCCAGCAAACATATACGCTCCCCCTCCTCAATCTGCAGGTCAACCCCCGCCAGCAAAGGCTCACCGCCATAACCCACCGCAACATCATGCATACCCAACAATGCCATATCAAATTCCTGCCGACTTTCAAAACCCGGTTCAAAATCACTGCCCACGACCTGAGAGTCTACCCCAAAAACCAAAATAAGCAATCCTGAGTCCCCTCTCCGCCTCGCTCGGAGTGGTGGTTTCCTTTTCTAAAATCCGCGAAATGCCGTTAATCCGCGGCTAAATCAGAACTAAACTTTTGCAAAATGACAGTTTGGCATACCTAATTTAATGCAATTTGATTTTCACCTCGAATCTAAAAGTAAATCAAATTGCATTAAATTACTAAGCAACAAAAAGTTACGACAAAAAAAGTAGAATCAGAAAAAACAGCGCAGCGTCTTTTTTCTGATCATAAGTATGCCAAATTGTCATTTTGCAAAACTCCAGTCAGAATTCAGATTAATGGCGGATTGAAAAACCGTTAAAATCGTCGCCGAGCGGTTCTTCGTTGATATAGGTTTCGCGAATATAGCGGTTCATGCGTTCGCATAAAGCGTTAATGAAGGCGTCTACGGTTGGACCTTTGCCCTGGGTAATCATCTCAACTCTCCCATCGGGCAGATTTCGCACAAACCCCGTGACTTCATAATTATGGGCAACGTCAATAGCAGTATAGCGAAAGCCGACCCCCTGAACTCTGCCGCTGAAATAAACGTGTTTACAAATCATTTTGTTTTTTTCGGCCCCCGCGGTTTTCCGTACCCGCCCGCAGCCGCTTGATATTACTGCGATGGCGAACAACCACCAACAACGCTACCAGCGACGCAAAAGCCAGCAAGGGCCAAAGCTGTCCCATCGACCAGGTATCAATCTGATAGACCAGCAGCACAAAAACCATCGGAAAGCACAATGCCGCGATAATCGAAGCCAACGAAACATAACGCCACGTTCCCCAGATTGCCGCCCAAATTAGAAAAACCACGATTCCGGCGAGAGTAAAATAAGGGTAAATTCCCAGAATAACCCCCAGCGAAGTCGCGACCCCTTTGCCGCCTTTGAATTTTAGAAACAGGCTGAACATGTGGCCTAAAATGCAGGCAACGGCCACAATCATCCAGGCGATACAAGCCTGAGGGGTAATTTCGGTTTCGCTGCTGGTGAGGATATAGCCGGCCAGAACAACCGGCGCGGTGCCTTTAGCGACATCGAGCAGAAAGCAGATGTAGCCCCAGGGTTGACCGAGTACACGTCCGACATTAGTCGAGCCGATATTGCCGCTGCCCTGAAGGCGCACGTCCACACCGCGTATCTTGCCGATGATAAGCCCGAAAGGAATCGAGCCCAGTAAGTAGGCCAGTACCGGTAGAATATAATAACTGCTGGTCATATATTCAGACTCCCTTAATCGGTCAAAGTTTCGTTTTCCGACTGCATATCTTTAAGCATATCATCGGCACGGGGCAGATGTCCGCCAAACAAAGGCACCAGCACGCCGGGCAGTGAGCAAATATACAGGATAATTACCCTGTTTACCAGTGCCAGTGCCGCCGCGGGCCCCATGGCCTGGGGCGGGTTGTCGGGGTTGATAACCAGGCAGAATAGGTAAGCGATACAGCCCTCTATAATACCCACGCCGCCGGGCACGGGAATCGCCGCTCCGATAAGCCAGACAATAGGCATAATCATGAGGCAATGGACCAGGCGGACAGTGTCAAAATGCAGTGCCTGAGTCAGCACCCATACCGCCACAATGGTTAGACCCTGCAAAGTTACCGTAAAGGCAAGTACACCGACCATACTGGGAAGGTGGTGGCGGTAGATGCGGATAGCTTCGTCAATCCTCTTGAGGGTCTGGGAAAAGGGCAATTTTTCCAGAAGCCAACTGAGCAGCAGTATTCTGCGCAGTCGCCGCGAGAAGAAAATAATCGAGGCCGCCGCCATTATCACAAATATCCCCCAGGGCAGCCAGCGAATCTGGATGCCCTGATAGGCAACCCGTGGTCCGACGAACAAGCTGGCTAGCCCACCCATAAGAATAGTGCCTATCAGCCCGACGAGCCTGTCGACAAATACACTGACCGCGGCGGTAAGTTTCTGGTCCGGTCGGCTGTGATGGGTCGCATACCAGCCCTTGAGCAGGTCACCGCCCACCCCGCCGGGCATAACGTTGTTATAAAACAGCCCCAGGTAGGTCAGGCGGATGGTGGCCCAAAGAGAGATAGCAATATTATTAGCCCGCAGCAACAGGAGCCAGCGGGTCGCCAGCAGAGTCTGAGCGATGAGCTGGAGGACCACCGCCACTACTGCCAGCCTCACATCGATACCTTTGATGGCGGTTATGAAGGTATCGCGGGGGGTTTTGTATATCAGCAGAGCCAATGCTCCCAGGGCTATGGCAAACCAGAGGCAGGTTCTTAGTTTTTTTTTCATGTCGCTCTGTCCAAAAAGTCAACGGCCCGTTCACGTAATTCCGAAATAGTATTATAGTGGAAGTTAAGTTTGAATAAAGTCTTAATATCGGACGTGTTACAACAGTTTTGTTTGACAATCTCCCAGCGGACCGCTAAGTTAATAATGGAGCTTGATAAGGGTACGGGAACCGTATCGGGGTGCCGAGCTTCAGGCGGTGATAATTAGCGATTTAGCTGTTTTGGGCGACAATCCGGGAGAATCAAGTTAAATGACAACAAGCCGGCACAATCTGGGTTTCCCGACGGCAGTGGTCTTGGCCCTGCTGCTGACCCTGCCGGGATGGTCGCAGGACGCCGCGGCTCCGCCGCCGGTACCGACCGAACCTGCCGCGCTCTCACCAGCCACCAAAGCCATGCTCGACGGGCTCAAATCTGAAAATACCGGCCCGGCCATCCGTCAGGGAAACGCCCAGGCCTTGCTCTTTGACCCCCAGGTTTCCCCCCAGGGTCGCCCGGAGCTGATTGCCATCCTTCGGGCGGAAAACCATATCTCCACCAAAATGATTATCTGCCAGGCCATTGCCGCCCATCCCCGCTCTTATGGTCGGCTGGACCCGCAGATGGAATATCCCCAGGAATTTATCGAGCCGCTTTTCGCGGTGCTGGTTTCCGAGAATGAGGAATTATCAAATTGGGCGGCTCAGGCCCTGGCGAGGTTTGAAGATGGTGTAGCGGTTCGGCTGGGCAAGCTGGCCGCCAATCCGGAAGAGACCCAGGCTCATCGTCTGGCCGGAATTTCAGCCCTGGAGCTTATGCCTGGCAAAGAGCCGGTACTGGCTCTGGGCGCTTTACTGGGCGATGGCGAAGTGAAAATTCGTCAGCGGGCAGCTGCGGTCCTGCCCAGAATGTTCGCTCTGCCGGAAAAACTTACCGCCGAGCAGTACGAGAACAATTATCGCCCGGTTCTCCAGAAAATGACCGAGGCAACTTTTTTGAACCGCCAGATTGCCTTTCGGCAGGAACAGCTTCTTCAAGCCCGCGCCGAACTTGACCAGGCCCAGCGCGAAATAGGTTTGATTACCCAGAAATATCTCCAGCAGCTCACCGGCAGGTTTGACCAGATAAAAGATGCCGCCCAGAAGCTGGATTTTGTAAATAGTACGCTCGGCGACCAGCCATCCGACTCACTGCGTGTCTGGGCCCTGGAGCGAATGGAAAGCTGGTCGGCTCAGGTTGGTACCAATGACAAGCCCGTCGCTGACTCTCTCGCAGGTTGGCTCAGGCAGTATACCGGTGACGACAATCCCCAGGTCAGACGCCTGACGGCTCATTCGCTGGAGCAGCTTCTGGAACCGGCCCGGCCCGCGGCGGGCGATTTGCTGAGCCAGCTGGAAAAGGAAACCGACTCCGATGCTCAGGCCGCCCAGATGTCGGCCTTGGCAACCTTTGAATATCCCCCGGCCATTGACCAGGCCTTGCAGCTTCTGGAATCTAATAGCCCCCGTGTCGTAGCGGCTTCGGCCAAGGCCTTGGGTAAAATCAGTACCGCTCAGGCCGCCAACATTGACGAAAAGCTGATGGATAAAATCGCGGCGGTTTTGGCTCAGACATATCAAAAGCCCGGCCATCCTGCCGATGTCCGTCGCGAAATGACCCAGACCATGAAGATTATCGCCGCGGACAAGAAATATCAGACAGCTGCCCAGAAACATTTTTCGGATATTTTGGTGGGTGTCCTGGATGACCCTGAGCCGGCAGTGCGAATGCGGGCGGTAGGCGGGCTTACTCATCTCAAGGCTGACAAGGTGCTGCCCCTGCTGCTGGGTAACGGCCGGAATCTGCTGGAAGATGCCGATACCGCCGTGCGTTATGATGTTACCAGTGCTATTCAACAGTATGGCGGGCGTGAACATCTGGACGCTCTGCGTAATCGACTGGCCCTGGAAAGCGATACCGACCTGGCCAAAGCCATGCGTGAGGCGTTCGTTAAGATACTTTCGTCCCGTCCCCTGAAAGAGGCTTATGAATGGTGTATGGCGCTATCGAAAATCAACAGCGGTAACGAACAACAATTACGTGACCAGTTGATTCTGACTTTTTCGGAGATGATTCGTAAAGCCCGAGAGGCTGGTCAGGAAGTGCCTTTGGAATACGAACAGCTTTCGCTGGAGCAGCGGGGCGAGATGGCATTGCGTCAGGGGCAGAAGCTCCAGGCTATGCAGTTATACCATAAACTGATAGTCCTGCTGGACGAGAGCAAACAAAGCGAGAAGGCCCAGTACGGCCAGATAATACTGGATTTGGCCTTGCGGAATCAGGGAGAATCTGAGGTGCAGGAACAGGCCCGGCTTACGATGCTGTATTTGTCCGACCAGGCCGCCGGTGATGTCCTGCTGGATGAGGTCGCGGCAACTTACGACAAACTCGACAAGAAGAACGCCGAACAGTTGATACAGGCCGCCAGACTTCTGGCAACGCTGATTACCCCGATTGAAAAGTATCATTCACCTGAGCGACAGAAGCAGTGGCAAAGACGTCGTGACGCTATTGCTCTGGAGCTGGTTGATAATCAGCTGGCTTTGCTTAACGGTAAAAAGCCCGTTCATGACGCTGAGGTAATCAAGCTGCTGGGACAGATGGACAAACGATTTACGGATTGGACCGAAGACCAGGCCGGACCGGATGCCCAGAAAGCGGCTTTGCAGAAGTATCGCGATATACTCCAGCCACCCCCACCGCCGGAGCCAAAACCAAAACCCGAACCTAAGCCTGCCGAGCCGAAGCCGGAAGCTAAACCCAAGCCTGCTCCGCCAGAGCCAAAACCGCAGGATAAGCCCGCTCCTCAGCCGGAAGTTAAGCCGACAGAAAAACCGCAGGCCAAAGCTGAACCAGCCCCCAAACCAGAACCGGCAAAAAAGGCTGAACCTGCCCAGCCCGCCGCGACGAAACCAGCCGATAAGCCTGCCGATACCGCGAAACAGTAATCTGTCATGACCGTTTACGATATAATATGTCCAAATTGCAACGCGGTCCTGCCGCCCGACAGCACGGAGTGTACCTCCTGCGGGTATAAGCTCAATATTTGCCGCACGCCGGATTCTGCGGGGAAGAAAATTTATCTGGCAGGAGCTTTTGCCGCAGGGAAAAACGGTTCTCAAAGTCGCCGGGATATTCCTGGCCATTGTTGTGGTGGTTTGGGTATTCCTGTACGCTTCCGAACGTTTCAGTCATGATTTAGCCGAAACCAACCCTCTGCCAACTTCTTCCGAAGAGGCCGGCCGGGAATTCTTTCAGGCATTGCAACAGGAGCGTTTCCAAAAATGCTATAAACTCCTTGCCTCGTCGCGAAAAGCCGCCACCATAATCGGCAAGCAGGACCGCCAGACTTATTATGTTCATTTCACCCGAATCCGGCTGTACCTGACCCGTTATTGCGGCCCGGAATTCGCCGACAAAATGGAAGTCACACCCGGCGGCAGAGAGGTTGAATTCCCTAACGGGGTTGTTTTGACTGTTAAATATCAGTCCAAGGCCGGCTCGGAAAAAAAGAGTCATTTCGGCATATACGAAATTGAGGAATTTCCCATAGACATAGCTCCCGGCATCGGCATTGAAGAACACAACCGCATGGTCAACCGCATGATAGATGACATTGACAGCCTCGATTACGACCTCGGCGATGTCGATAATTTCACCCAGGTAATCCAGGAACGAAAAGGAGAATCTCCTGCTGCGAAACTGAGTCGCTGGATTAAGTCTTACGAATTAGCCCGCCAACTGGACTCGCGTCATTATCTCGTCGATTGGATCGCCAGAGAATTTCCCGAAGACCGCCTCACCCGCAAATTCCTCGCTCAGGTCGCCAATAACGAAAAGGAAGCACCCCATCTAAGGAGCCATGCCGCCCTGCTCCTGACCGAACTGCCCTAAAAAATAGTTATCGTCCCAAAGGTTGAGGGCAGCTTGCATTGTGCCTTCTCGAAAGATGCGTTTATCGCTTTGGAGGCTTCCGGCAGGACCTGGGTAACTTTGGGGCCTTCTCGGTTGTCCTGCCGGCAGCCCGTAAGCGTTAAACGCATTTTGCTTGGCCAGCTTTTGGGACAATACCATTTTTTGGGGGACTTATGAGTAGTATTCGTATAGGGGTGATTGCGGATATTCATGCCGGGGCTGAGGCTTCGATTGAGGGGCTGCGGGGTGATATTCGGGTTGATTCGCGGGTATAAAAAAAGCCCTTACAAAAGTATAAGGGCTCAATCGCTAAAATAAGCTTAATCAGCATTATTCGCCGGGTGAAATCGCTTCGACGGGGCATTCACCTTCGCAGGCGCCGCAGTCGGTGCAGGCGTCCGGGTCGATTTCGTACTTGTCTTCGCCCTGGCTGATAGCTTCTACGGGACAGACATCGGCGCAGGCGCCGCAACAGGTGCATTCATCAGAAATTACATATGCCATTTGGTTGCTCCTTTCACAACAGTTTACCGGGAGTACTCCATAGTTCTCCAATCGCGAGTATCTTATACATCTGTATTAGGTTGGGCAAGTCATTTCAAGTGATTTCCTGGTTTTTTTTGACAAGTTACATATCTTCGGTCAAACTTAGGCGGGCAAGGGTAGATTATTCTTGCTGGTTCTTCTGGTTTGATTTCGATAATCCCTTTTCGCGCAAGGACTTGAGACATGAAAGAATTTTCCGGCTCCCATCAGGACATCACCCATCAGGGGTGGGATAAGTTTGTGGGTTTTTTGAAAAATCGAAAAGCTCGTTTGACTCCTGCCCGGCGAATAATATTTTACGCGGTATTTGAACGCCATGACCATTTCAGTGCTGACCAGCTGGCTGCTCAGTTGAGTGCCGGTTCGGACCGGGTTAGCCGGGGGACTGTTTACCGCACTTTGACGCTGATGGTTGAGGCAGGCATGGTTCGTGAGGTTCGCGATAGTGATAATCATGCCCATTTTGAGCATATACTGGGGCATGAGGACCATCATCATCTGGTTTGTCGACAGTGCGGGCGGTTTATCGAGTTTGCTGGCCCGGTTATTTCAGGCCGTATCGAGCAGGTTTGTTCTGAGAATAATTTTGTTCAGGACTGGCATAGTCTGGTGGTTTTTGGCTGGTGTGAGGATTGCCGCCGGGAAACAGGTCAGAGAAAGGCAGTTACATGAGTTTGTTTTCTATCAGGCCGGGCTGTGAGGCGGATTTTGAGGAATTGATGGAGGTGTTGAACCGGTGTTTTTGTGCGCCGGGCGCGGACAGGCCGCGATTTGAGCAGTTGTTTCCTGATTTGCAGGCCGCTACGGATGATTCTATGCAGCATAATCTGCTGGCTTTTAGCGAGGGTAAGATTGTGGGTTGTGCGGGGGTTTTTCCGGTGAGCATCTGGACGGATCAACGAGAGCTTGTAATCGGCGGAATAGGGGGCGTGTGCGTTCTGCCTCATTATCGGCAGCAAGGTGTGATGTCGGCCTTGATGGACCAGGCCGGAGCGGTGATGAAAGAGCGTCAGTATCCTTTTGCCTGGCTGAGCGGAGACCGGGAGAGATACGGCAGATGGGGTTTTGAGCGGGTGGTTAATGAGTTGCGATATTTGTTGGGCCGGCGGCGGGCGGAGAATTCGGGCCTGGAGGACGAGGAAGGTTGGACAATTACTAAAATGAGTGCTGAGGAGGCTGACTGGGAGGCAATCTGGTCGGAGCTTCAGCGTGTTCCATATTATTCGGTTTGGGGCAGGAAAGCGGCCCGGCTGAAATATCTGAGGCAATATCATCATTCGGCGGCAATCTGGCGAGCAGAGCGAAACGGCGTATCGGGTCATGTTCTGGCTAATATCGATGAGTTGGGAATTTATGGCTGGGGGGGCGAGCCAGCGGCGGTTGGGGCGGCAGTGCGGGCTGTTATGGCTGGCTGTGAAGGGGCACTTAATGTCGGGGTGCCGCCGTGGGACGATGTTTATCGGCAGGTTTTCGATGGTCTGCGCGGTGATTGTCATCTGGAATGTCGGGGTAATCTGGCGATTCTGGACCTGAAAAAGACTTTGACGGCCTATCTTGACTATCTGACAGAAAAGGTCAGGGAAATGGAGCTGCGTGGCCGGGCGGTTCTGACTATGAAAGACGAATTATCAGGCGAGAGCCAGTCGGTGCTAATTGAAGCTGAGGATGGTAATTTAACAATTAGTTCTGTGAAAAAAAGTGGAGGTGATGACGGGGTGGAGATTATTCTTTCGCCGCGCGAGATGGTGAATTTACTATTTTCACAAAGCCGCCTGGACCACTGTGAGAAAATCACAGGGAAAATAAGCTGGTTGTTACCACTTTTGGGTTTACCGTTTTATTTGCCGGACCGTTCCCACTTGTAATTTTTAGTATTCTGGGTAATTTGCATAAAATAGGTGATTTTATCGTCTTCTAACTACTCCAAAATAAGCAAATTGTTAAAAATATAAAAAAAAAGTATAAAAAAGCCGGTTTGTCGGCTTGACTGGGCCGAGAAGATGTGCTAATAATAGTGTGTCGCGGGTTCCCCCTGCTGTCGGTTGCCCCCCCCAGCTGGCAGCGCCCCGCGACATTTTTTTATGCGCAGAAATATCGAATTCGTGTCGAAAATCAAATCGCATTAAATCAGGTATGCCAAATTGTCATTTTGTAAAAATTAATGATACTGAATCTGAATTCTTGTGAATTTGCAATAACAACTACACTATGACCGTTTGGCAACTACAACCGGCATTTCTGCTAGAAAATGTTCAATTATTTTCTGTTCGGATTGACTTAGCTGATGGAAAGGTTTTGCCAGTTGGTCGCTGCAGATTCCTGAGATGCACAAGGCATATTTAAGGCCCTTAATACAGCTCGAGCCATGTTGGGTGGCGCCATAAATATTATTGCTTATCTGGATAACTTTTTTTTGTAATTCTCTGGTTGCAGCTGCGTCGCCTGCCTTGGCGGCATTGTATAGATTGACATATAGTTCAGGAAATAAATTGGCACCTGCGGATATTCCACCGTTCCCACCCATTAAGATAAACTCGGCCAGTAGTTCTTCGGGCCCTATAAATAATGGGAAGTCCGGTCGGTTGGCCATCATCTGACGGAGCTTTTGCAGGTACATCATGTCTGCGGAGCTATCTTTTAACCCAATTATTCCAGGTATATTAGCTGCTTGCCGTACGGTTTCCCTTTCGATCTTCATTTTTGTGCAGCCGGGCATGTTATACAGGAACAGGGGCAGGGGCAGTTCTTTGGCCAATTGCTCGAAATAGCCGAGTAATTCATCCTGGGATGCTGTGTAGTAGTAGGGCGGGGCGATAACAAGGGCCTGAGCGCCTTTTTGGGCGGCGTGTTCAGCCAGTCGAACCGATTCAGTATAAGAAGTGTCGGTTATGCCGACAAGAACGGGGATTCTGGAATTTACCTGTTGGCATGTTCTTTCAATTAGCTCACGCCTGAGCTGGTAACCAAGAGCGGCCGCTTCTCCGGTTGTGCCGAGTATAAATAATCCGTTTACCCCTCCGGCGATGATGTGTTCGATGAGTTTTTCCAGGCCGGTGATGTCCAACGAATCATAATCGGCCAGAGGGGTTACCATGGGAGGGACGATACCGTTTAGCTGAAGAAGTGATTTTGGGTATGCCACTGATTATTCCTTAAAATAAAGTGTAATAATAATATCGGCTGGTTCGGGACTCAAAATTCTTTCTGATAAACAGTCAGATTTTTTAGTCCCAGAGCCAGCCGAAAAAAAACAACTCTCAGGTATTAAAAAAAACGTTAAGATTGGCGCTTGCGTAGTGCGATTCCGCCGATTGATAACAAAATCAGGGTGGCAGGTTCAGGTACATATACTGCCTGGAGTACAGAGCCATTGCTGCTGGATTCCAGATTCAGGTTCCAGCCCTGAGCCGCAGAGGACGTAGAGAGCAGAGCGGAGATGTCGGTGCCGGTCATGTCAGCGGCAAAATCCATCAGGCCGTAAGTACCCGGGACAATCGTACCGTCAAAAGAAACATCAATAGTACCAATCAGAAAATTATCTGAAGCTGTCAGACTGGTAAAGCTCATCATGGAGTCTGAACTACCGGCATTAAGGATGAAGTTGACAGTTCCATTTTCGCGAATGCTGATATTGTTTGCTTCAAGCGTGGCGAAATCCCGAATGGTAATGGTTCCGCTTGAGCCGTCGGCGTCGCCGACATAGATATAGGTATCCACACTAAAGTCAGCATTGTTACTGAGGTTGACAGTGCCGGTAGAGAGAGAATCCTGGCCGACATATACTCTATCAGCAGTCAACTCGCCGCCGGTCATGGTAAGGATCCCGGTTCCGCCCAGACCACTTTTGTCGCCCAGATCGCCAATTGTCAGCCAGCTCCCGATAGTGTAAGTTCCGCCGCTGATAGCCAGACTTCCGGTATTGCCCTGGCCGATTTCCGTACTCGCAGACGTTGTAAAAGTTCCGCCGGACATCGTCAGGTAACCATCAGCACCGAGGCTTGTCCAGTAATCGCCGCCAATTTCGATGCGGTTTATAGTAATGGAACTGCCCTGCATATCTAATTCGCCAAGAGCAGAGGCGCCCAGAAAAAGATTTCTGTTAGTCGTCAAGGCGGTGCTGGATGAGTACATGATAGGGGCTTCAGTCCCGGATTTCGAGATCGCCCCGTCATTTGTACTGGTGAAAACACTGGTGGCGGACCAGTTGTTCCAGTTGGTGAAATTGCGGTCTTCGGTAGCGTTCCAGTGTTTGGTTGCGGCAAATGCTTGAGAAACAAACATCAAGATTATCAGGGTTGTTAGCAATTTTTTCATTTTCGGTCCTCCATTTTAATAAACCAACAGTACAGAATAAAACAGTAAACTCAAAGCTTACCGACACACTTTCCATACCCTATTCTAACAGAGGTCCTGTCCTAAACTACCTCATTTTGCGTAAAGAAAACATCATTTCGCAAAAAAAGGAGATGGTACGATATAAGCAGCTGATACGAATTTTAAGCGATAGCTGGTGTCGGAATTCAGCGAATTTAACTCGGCAATACACCTGCCAGCTCTGGGCTGAAGCCATGGAGCATACTATGATAAACTTGATGGGCGAAAAGTAAATTACTATCGTGTTTATGGACGAACCTCGACCAAGGGCCAAAACCGCACCGTTAAATCCAAAGGGTACCTCTAATAATAATTGCTTTTGAATTTTTAGAGGTCCACTTAAATCTGATTTCTGAACGCTGACATCTAACAAAGAAATCAGACCTTCTTAATAACTATTATCGTCCGATCATCGTTCGCCGCCACATCTCCGGCAAAGCTATCAACCGCATCACGTATCGCACCCAGAATCTCCGCCGCCGACCCCTTCTTATTCCCCTTCACAATCTCCAACAGCCGCTCAACTCCCAGCAAATCCTCACGCTCGTTCATAGCGTCATAAATACCATCCGATACCACCGCGTAAATATCATTCGTCTGCATTGCCAACTCATTCACCTTGATCGCCTTCATCTCCGGCACAATCCCAAACGGAAAGGTATCCGCCCCGCCGGCAGTTATCTCATCCGCCGCCGCGTTATAATATATCAGCGGAGCCTGACCCGCGCTGAAATATCGCAGCGTACTATCCGCCGCACTCAACTCCGCCAGCCAGGCCGTAACAAAACGCCCATCCATCAAATCCACGCTAAGCTGCTCGTTCATATGCAAAGCGATATGAGCCAAATCATTCGTCATCCGCAAAGACATCCGAAACATCGACCGCAGCTGCGTCACCGAAAGAGCAGGCCCAATACCATGACCCGTAGCATCTGCCAGCAGCAAATAAACCCGCTCCACGCACTCATTACAAAGCTCTACCCCCCCATCGGCGGCCAAAGCCACACCGCCAATAACATCATAAGTATCACCACCGGTCTGCTCTGCCGGCTGATTCCACGCCGCTATATCAAAACCCGGCAGACAAGGCAGCTTATCAGGCATCGTCCGCTGCTGAATCTGACGGGCTAACTGCAAATCACCTTCCAGCTTCATCAGCGATTCCAACCCTTTACGCATCCGCTCATGCGCCAGAGACAACTCGCATATCTCCCTGACATTCGACTGAATCGGCGCAGAAACCCCAAAATCACCCCGACTGATACGGTCCGTTGTCCGCACCAGATTCTCGATAGGCCGACTATACTTCTGGGCCGTATAACTGGCCAGCCACACCGCCAGTATCAATACCATAATCACAACCGTCACCGCCAGATACCTATCACGCACAATACTACCCAGCAAATCACGCTCCGGAATAACCACAAAAACCCATAACCCTTTACGTTCGCCCAGCCCCAGACTACGCATGGCACCCCACCAGACCTGACCGCCGCTGCGAAAACTCAGCGGCTCAATTTCCAGCTCAGCATCGAAATTCCCCGAATCATATCCTTCATAATTCCGGCCAAAAGCCTCAACCCCATCCTCGATTATCGCCAGACCCAAATCCGCCGGGCTCTTCAGCAAAGGGCTACGCGATTCTATCAGCCGACCAAAATCACCATGAACCGAATAGCCCAGTATCCGCGGCTTCTCCTCAGCGGTCATCACCACCACATCACCCTGATTCAAAACCCGTATCTGACGCGTAAAACGGTCTATCTCGCTCAGCAGAATATCCAAAGCAACCACACATTGCCCGCCGCCCTTATCCTCCGCACAAAACGAAATGGTTATCCCCGGTTCGTGCGACTCATAAAACTCATAAGGCTCCGTCCAGTATACATAATCCTTAAAATCCCCTCCCCTATCATGCCCCAAATCCCCCTCTCTCTTAACCGCACCCTCAAACCAGGGCCTTAACCGCGGGTCATATCCGCTCACATTTACACTGTCAGCCGCGACAAATTTCCCCCGGCCTTCATCCCAGACACTCTCAACATAATCACCCTCAGCCCCCCGCCTGCGCATAACCAGCCGACCCGTCTCGTCACGACGCAGATAATATTCCCGGCCCGAAGAATCCGCCACGATGATCGCCGAAACATAATCATGCTTCTCCATGAACGGATACAACAAAGCAGCCTTGTCATCCGCCATCCCCGCCCCGACAACCCCATTCTCGCACCACTGTCCCAGAATATAAAGATGATTCACCAGCGGCTCAACAAAACTGTCCAGCCGAACCTGAACCTGATTTATCGCCTGATTAACCGCCTGATAAGATAACGACCGAACCGCGTAACGACCTGCCAGAAAGGTAACACCCAGTATTACCACACTCATTATCAGCACCACCAGAACCATACTGGAAAGCAAGCTGCGACGAATCGAAAATGTCCTGGCCATTACACCGCTCCAGCCGACCCAAAACCAAAAAAACACTCTACCACAAAATATGTTAGTGCCACCAAACAACACCTGTCAAGCCCTGTTAAATCCCCCACCAATAGTCTGACATACCAAAACAATAGCCTAACCAAATAAGAGACCGGACAATAAAACAACCACTGCTCAAAACAGGGATACCGTAAAAATTGTGGTTTAAAATCCGTTTTTTTTTGCTTTTTTTGCGTTTTTTTAGAAAAAAACCCAATCCTGTTCGGCACATTTATTGCTCAAATACAGTTTTTCTGTGGTCTTTGCAGTTCATATGATTTAGCGGGGATTATCCCTCAGTGGGACTGTCGGCACTGGTTATTTTGGCGCAGCATCAGCGGCAGCGGCGATTTTTTTGAGGATCGGCCTTAGTTTTGGCTTTGGAGTTTATTGATATGGTTCTGCATTTCTTGCTCGTCGGCCATGCCGCAGAGGTGCCAGCAGAGCATTTCGTAGGTTCTTAAAGTTGGTTTTTTGCCCGTCCACAGGCTGATCAGCATACAGGCGATAATCGCGGCGTACATCTGCAGTTCGATACCGTTTTCGCAGAGGCTTAGCAGATGTCGGCAGCCCAGCACATGCTTAAAAAAGCGGAAAAATATTTCGATGGCCCAGCGTTTCTGATAGAGCAGGGCAATGACTTCGGCGTCCAGGTCCAGCCGGTCGGTGGCAATCAAAATCATCTCACTCTGACGTGGTCCCTGGCCCCGTTTCAAATGCGGTTGACATTCAACCGCTATCAGGCGTAACGGTTGTTTGAAATCTTCCCGCAGTTTTTCACTGCTGCCGGCGATTACCGTACGATCAAAAATTATCCCCGCTTTTCGAGCATCTTCAGTTAAAGGTTTTTCCTGAATAGTTTCGTAAACCGTATCCTCACGCAGCCGACAGACAAAAGAGCTTTTACTATCCACAATGGCCTGAAACAGCTTAAAACAGGCATATCCGCGATCATTGACATAAATCCGGCCGGGCTGAAGATTCTCTAAAAAAACCTTTCGCTCATCAGACTTGTCTTCACTGATATTTATTTTCAGAGGCACATATTTTTCCAGATCAAACTGAGTGTGTGCTTTAATTCCGGGTTTGTCGGTGTCCCAGGCAGCCTGAGTGAGTTTTTGCAAAGCCTGAATACTGCTGCCGTCCACCAGGGTAATGACCTGACCGACTTCCAGTTTTTTGTCCTGAGATATCGGCCCTAACTGCTCAGTGAGTTGAGCGATTATCGGCTCTAACAAAGAACTCTCAAAAACCCGGGATGCTTCCGAAAGCGAACCCAGCGAAGCACGCGAACAACCCAACAGCCGCTGTACCTTTTTGAGCTCGCCGGCCTGCTGCAAAGACCGGATGGAACTGCAGATCGGATTGAACATGTATAACAGCAGCAGACTGACATACTGGTCCATGAATAATGTGCGATTGCCGGCCCGGTCCCGCTCACATCCCGCCGAGTGAAGACCTTTCAGCAGAGCCGAGAGGGACTTGAAATACTTGAACCCACGCAGGTCCCGCTCCTTGATTTTTTTACGCTTAGCCCCAATTTCTCACTTAAGGGGTAAAAAGTGGATTTTTGGCTCCTTCAGGGCTGTTGGTCTGTCGCCAACAGTGGTGTTATTTTTTGAGCTGACCGCTGTATATTTTCGGTGGCTTTTGCGGCGGCATTTCCATCTTCAAATGGTATAGCAGCAATTTCTGATCGCCATCGGGCTCGGTATATCTCTGCATCAGCAGAGTCCTGCCGTCCTGGGTTTCAAAGGACACATCGAGCATCTGGATTCGTGACATTGTTTCCAAAACGGCCTGGCTGGTTATCCCGCAGGCACTGGCCCGCAGTCTGTGTCTCAAGGTCACTTGCAGACAATAGCTCATAAACGCTACAAACACGTGAGCATCGACCCGGTCTTCTTTATGGTGATAGACCGGCCGAACACCCAGATCGCTTTTGAGCTCCCGGAACGCTTGTTCTACATTACATTGCAGCATATACTCCTGCCAAAGCTCTATGCCATTCTTTCCGGTTTGATTGGTACGCAAAAAGTATGTGCCGTCACGATAAATCATTTCTCGGTATTTGTTCCTATCGAATTTATAATCAAACTCACCTTCCTCAATTCTTTCCTTTGGTTTTGGAATTGTAAGAGTAACGCATTTATACGAACTGCCAGCATGATGTTTGAGTTTGCCCAGCCTTTGCATAAAACGGGCGTAATCACGATATTTCTTCAGCTTCTCCAGACCTTCCAGATAGTCACGCAGCTTGCGCTTACGCATAGCCCGTTCTTTAGCCATCCGCTCTTTGCTGCGGGCTAGAACATAACATTCACCATCTTTTTCGATATGCTTTATGCGAACACTGTCATTTACATCATGCCAGTTTTTCACCGAGAGTTCTTTTGAGAATTCATCCAGTAATTTACGAGGAGTACCAACAAGGTAACCAATGTCATTATCACGCATGTGCTCAAGTACCGCTTCTGTGGGGATACCCCGGTCCATCAGCCAAACCCTGCCGACTTGGCCGTATTTTGACTCTATCTTGTTCAATAACGGCTTTAGCGTGGTTTTCTCCGAGGTATTACCCGCCCAGATTTCATAATTAATCGGAAAGCCATCGGGCGTAACTACCAAAGCTATCAGAATCTGCCGACAATCACTTCTGCGATCTTTGCTATGACCAAATTTGGCTTTAGGATTCTGTTTGCATAATCCCTCAAAATACGTACTGGTGATATCGTAAAGCAAAATATCGTATTCCAGATTGAACATCATCTGCCAGGTATCTTTCAGATAAGAGCAAAGCTCCTCTTTGTAGGGCAATATCCTGTCCAGGCAGCGGTAAAGCCGGTTCTTTTCGGCAACCTCAAAATCACAGTCCAGCAATACATCCATTGCGGTTTGAGTAAACCAGTGCTGATGAACATAAAACTCCGCGCCGGGTTTGATAAGACGATTTACCGTCAATAATTTAACGACTTTGGAATACTCCACCGAAGATCTTTCGGTGTCTATACGAGCGGACCAGAATTTATCCAGCCCAAGAGTATCCCATATCTCACAGCCCAGCCAACAGTCACCAAATGTTCGGGGGTTTTCCAGCCGCATCTTTGATAATTTCACGGCAATGGTATCGACATCATGGTGGGCATGATTATCCTGGTCATAAGCAAACAATGATTTGCGGACAGGCTGGTTATCCTCGTTGATTATCTCAATAGACTTTTCCCAGGACTTCTTTTGCGAATCGGAAATCTCCCCGAGATACAGAACCATCTTCTCCACATAACGACCGCGCGAGACTTTACGCTTCTCAGCTATGCTGTAGTAGGTGTTGTACTTGCCGTTCTTCTTTCGCTTGTGCTTCTTCAGGTACATGCACATATTATCGCGGCTGAAAAACACCTGGCAATAGGGCAGGTCTGTACCAGAGCCAATATCGAACTAAAATCGCCGCTTACAACTCAAAATCACAGAAAATATTTTTATTTTTGACGGTTTTGACCGCTAAGTGAGAAATTGGGGTTAGCACTCATGCCTCCTATTAGAGCATAAATATCCCTCGAGCGCAAATTACCTATCTTAACATTTCGGGTTTTTTTAAAAAAAAATACAGGAGGCCAAAAGCCTAAAGCAATAAATGTGCCGAACAGGATTGAAAAAAACCTTAAAAAAACGTCAAAAAACTGTCGCTTCCGGCTAAAATGCGCTGAAAATTTGGTGTTTTTACGCGATTTTGCCACAATTTCTAACCAAAAAATAAAGACTTACCGCAATTTCCTTAACGCAAAATAAGGACTTACAACCCCTCTCCCGAACCCCCAAAAAATATGGGCACCGACTTCCGCGGAAGATCAATGCCCATATAACAAAGTTAACTTCTCTACTTATAACCGTGTCTGAAACTAACGTCAACAACCACCCAAAAAAATCTTGCCCTCGGCCAACCTCTCTATCATACTATCTGACAGATAGTTAAACAAAAAAACTATAATCATACAGGTAAAAACTAATGCCCCCAGCCGACCGTTACGCTCGACAAATCGCCTACCCCCCCCTAGGCCCCGAAGCCCAGAAACTGCTTGCCAGCAAGAGATTAACCATAATCGGCTGCGGAGCCCTCGGCTCCCACCTCGCCCAATCCCTAACCCGAGCCGGCGTTGGTTTCATCCGAATCATCGACCGTGACTTCCTCGAAATCTCCAACCTCCAACGGCAAACCCTTTTCACAGAAGAAGATATAAACAACAACCTCCCCAAGGCCCAGGCCGCCGCCCAACATCTCCGCCGTATCAATTCCACTATTAACATCGAACCCATCGTCGCTGACGTAAACCATGAATCGATAAAATTCTTCGTCGAAGGTGCCGACCTCATCCTCGACGGCACCGACAATATGCTCACTAGATTTCTAATTAATGATATAGCAGTAAGTTACAAAACCCCCTGGCTCCACGCCGCCTGCCTTGGTGCCGCTGGTCAAACCATGGCGATTGTCCCGCCCTATCCGCCCTGCCTGCAATGCCTGCTCGAAGCCCTTCCCGAGCCCGGCCAAATGCAAACCTGTGAAACAGCAGGAATTATAGAACCCGCTGTAGCATTCGTCGCTGCCCTGCAAACCGCTCAGGCCCTCAAAATCCTCACCAACAACCTCGACGCCCTCAACCGAAACCTAATCAGTTTCGACCTCTGGCAAAATCATTACCACGAAACCCCGCTCGACAATCTCAAGGACGGCTGCCCCTGCTGTCGTGATGGTGATTATAACTACTTGGCAGGTAAGGGCTCACTCAGCGACTAAGCTCAGCGACCCCATATTTGCTGAGGTATGCTTCCATACGTTGTTTCATCTGGTCGTCGATGTGTACTTTGCCGGCGACCTGGCGGTTGTGGAGGTATTCTATTATCTCGCGGACATTTACGATTGAGAAAACTTCCATGCCGAACTGTTCTTTTACTTCCTGAACCGCCGTCAGGCTGCCGGTGCCGCGTTCCATGCGGTCAACCGAGACGATTACGCCTGCCACCTTGGGTTTATTGTTAGCAGAAAGAATTTCCATGGACTCGCGAATACTGGTGCCGGCGGTTATTACATCCTCGATAATCACCACACGCTCGGAGCCGTCGTACTGTCGGCCTATGAGGGTGCCTTTTTCGCCGTGATCTTTGGCTTCCTTGCGGTTATAGGTCACCGAGACATCAAAGTCGTATTGTCTGGCTAAAGCGATACCGGCTGTCACCGAAAGAGGGATGCCCTTATAAGCGGGGCCGTAGAGATTATCGAAATTTTTACCCAGGACTTCCATCATGGCTTCGGCGTAGAATTCGCCCAGAGCGGCTAACTGGCTGCCGAGGCGATAGTTGCCGGTATTAACGAAATAAGGGGTCTTACGGCCACTCTTGGTGGTGAAATCACCAAAAGTAAGGACACCGGCACCAACTAGAAACTCTATAAACCGACCTTTGTAATTCTGCATCAATAATTCCCTGTTTATATTGCCAACTACTTAAACCTTCAATTCCACCGTGTTAAGTTTTGCGTATTTGCCAAATTTGCGGCGGATGGGGGTTATTACATCGCTGATAAAGTCATCGACCTGTTCCGGGGAGCGTCCTACGTATTTCTTAGCATCCAGTACATCATTAAAATTAACATCTTTGAAGGCGGGGTCTTTTTTCATGCGGTCGATGAGGTCATTCCGCCGGCCGTGCAGCTTAACTTCCGCGGCGGCTTCGTGGCTGTACACTCGAATAATCTCGTGAAGCTCCTGCCGGTCGCCGCCGGCCTGGACCGCTGCCATCATGATATTTTCGGTGGCCATAAACGGCAATTCGGCATCAACCGCCGCGGCGATAACCCTGGGATAAACCACCAGCCCGTCCAGCACATTGGCTAGAATCACTAGAATCGAATCCGCCGCCAGAAATGCCTCTGCCACCGCCAGCCGCTTATTCGCCGAATCATCCAGCGTACGTTCAAACCACTGCTCCGCGGCCGTCAGGGCTGGCGAACTGACCAGACTGAGTACATAACGTGATAAAGCCGTCACCCGCTCACAACGCATCGGATTCCGTTTATACGCCATCGCCGACGAACCTATCTGACTCTTGCCGAACGGCTCTTCCATCTGCTTCAGATTCGCCAGAAGCCGCAAATCATTGGCCAGCTTATGGGCCGACTGTGCCACACCACCCAGCACCGAAACCACATTAGCGTCAATCTTACGATTGTAAGTCTGGCCCGACACCGGCTGGATCAGCTTGAACCCCATCTTCTTAGCCACCATCTTTTCCAGCCGCTTGACCTTGTTATGGTCCCCGCCGAAAAGCTCCAGAAACGATGCCTGAGTGCCCGTCGTGCCCTTGACACTGCGAAAACAAAGTATATCCAGCTGATGCTGGACTTCCTCGATATCCATCACAAAATCATAACACCACAGCGTCGCCCGCTTGCCTACGGTGGTCAGCTGGGCCGGCTGAAAATGGGTATAACCCAGCGTCGGAAGTTTCCGGTGCTTTTTGGCGAACTTCGCCAGCAAATTAATCACCTGCATCAGCCGCCCCCGCAGAAGCTCCAGTCCGACCCGCAACTGTATCAGGTCCGTATTGTCACCCACATAAGCGCTCGTCGCACCCAAGTGAATTATCCCCCGTGCCGCCGGTGCCGCGTCGCCGAAAGTATGGACATGGGCCATCACATCATGCCGGAATTTTTTCTCGTATTTGGCCGCCCGCTTGAAATCAATATCGTCCAGATGCTCCCGCATAGCCTTGAGCTGACCAGGCTTGATGTCAAGCCCCAGCTCCTTCTCGCTCTGGGCCAGTGCCAGCCACAACCGCCGCCACATCCCAAACTTGAACGCCGGCGAAAACACCTTCAACATCTCAGCCGAGCTATACCGGCTAACCAACGGATTATCATATATTTCTGTAGTTTTCATCCCAAAAATCCTACTGCGACAGCCTCTCAGCGTCAACAATTACTTCCCCCGCAAACCCGCCGTTGAACGAAATAATCTCGACCAATGTCTAGTAAAAAATAAGCCCCACGGTAAGTTATTCACTGTGGGGCTTTAATGTCAGTGCCGCTCCTAAACCACTGACACACTCATTTTTCTTATCCAAATCAACCGGCAGCCGCCTCCAGTTCATTAATTTCGACAGACGTAGTGTTCTTATTACGTTTGTTACGCTTCTGCGGCTCAGCCCTCTGGTCAGTCAAAACGACTTTCAATGCTTCCTTAGCACTATTAGCAAAAAGATCCGCCCCGATTTCTTCCCAGAGGCCCTCGGCACGGGCAAAAACCCCGCCGGAAAGCATTATCCGCATATTCTCACAAACACCAATTTCACGAATAGTATCAATCAAACGACGAACATCGGGCGCTCCGCTGGGCTTGGTACCGTAAATAAAGAGAATATCAGGACGGAACCGGCCTACCAGACGCAGAACCTCATCGTTGGGAACGCCGCCGCCGACAAATTTTACGTCCCAGCCGTCAGATTCGAAGAGGTCAGCACACATCTGGGCACCTAGTTCTTCGGGTTCGTCATCAGCACAGGTGATTAACATACTCAGATTGCGGGTCGCTTTGCGGGGCAGTTTGCTCTGGAGCTGGTCAACGAGGGTGCGATTGATTCTGGTGGCCATATGTTCGGTGACACAATCAATGCGGTGTTCGCGGTAAAGTCTGTTCAGTTCGGTTATTACGGGCCAGAGGAGGTCGGTATAGACTACATTTGCGGGAGTTCCGGTCTGGAGAGCTTCGCCCAAAATAGTGCGGCATCCGATACGGTCGCCATCGATAAGCTTCTCAACGTAACGCATTTTGGTTAATTCGAAATCCATCAGCTCATTCCTCAGCCAGGGCCCGTCAAGATGTTATCCTTAACTCTTTGTCAGGCAATTAAATAGCAATAATCCTTTTTGCTTACTTACTTTTATTGCCGGCCTGTTTCGTGTCGGCCGGCCTTAATACCCGGGCCTCATTACCCGCGACAATGAAGATATCGTCTGGAGGAGCGAAAAACCATTAAAAATTTTACCCAAATTACCAAGTTTACCTATTTTTACTTTTATCGGACGTTACACGGGCGTTTTTCGGAAGAAATTGGGGATTTTGTTAATCTGGGAGATTCAGGATTAAGATTCTTAACACCCTTTATCCAATAGCCCGTCAAAGCTCCGCCCTAACCCTCCCTTATCATTAAAGTAAACACCCTATCAACGTCGAAATTGATTAGGTAGAACAACACATTAAAGGTAATACTATGTTTAAACATGCCCTGCTATTGAGTTTGATTTTACTGGCCGTTACTCCTACTTACGCTTGGGCCTACCTCGATCCTGGCACCGGCAGTATGATTTTCCAGGCTCTCTGTGCCGCTTTTGTGGGTGCATTGTTTTCAATCAAGATGTTCTGGGGCAATATCAAAGGCTTCTTCACCTCTCTGCTGAAACGTTCCCATGACCAAAATGACTAATTTATCCCAGGAGCGGTTGGCGCTGGCTGGCTCGTTTCGCGACCCCTGTGGATTTGTATATCGCCAAGACTCGCAGATTTTTCGCCAGGTCAATCAATGTTATCGGACCGACTACGATAAGCTGATTGAATCAGGTTTATACAACAGGTTGAGCGAGAGTAATTTGTTAATCGGGCATGAGGAAATCGCTTTTGATAGCGAAAATAATTCTCAGGCTTACAAGATTCTCCGGCCTGTGAATGTCCCTTTTGTTTCCTGGCCCGGCCAATGGTGTTTCACTCAGCTAAAAGATGCGGCCCTTACGACTCTGACAATTTTGCGTGAGTCCTTCGATTGCGGCATGACCCTCAAGGACAGCACCGCTTACAATATTCAGTTTCTGGGCAGTAAGGCGACTTTTATCGATACCCTTTCTTTCACGGCTTATCAGACAGGCCAACCGTGGCAGGGTTATCAGCAGTTCTGCCGACATTTTCTGACTCCGCTGGCCTTGATGAGTATGTGCGATATTCGCCTGGGGCATCTGCAGAACAGTTATATCGACGGAATTCCTCTGGATTTGGCGGCGAAACTGCTGCCTTTTAAGGCTCGGCTGAATTTGTCGCTGCTAATGCACATTATTCTGCACGCCCGCAGCCAGCAGCGATACGCCGACAACGCCCAAAGCAAAACAAAAGCTCCCTTACGGAAGATAAGTAAAACCGCGTGGCTGGGGCTAATCGACAGCCTCAAAACATCTGTCGAAAAACTGAAATGGCAACTGGCTGATACCGAATGGGGTGATTATTACCAGCAGACAAACTACAACCAGACCGCTATGAAGCGTAAAATGGAGCTGGCCGAGAAATATCTCCGCGAAATTTCCCCCAAAATCACCTGGGACATCGGTGCCAACGAAGGAGTATTCAGCGAAATAGCCGCTCAAGCGGGTTCTTATACGGTTGCCTTTGACATAGATCCGGTTGCGGTAGAAAAGCATTACCTAAAATGCCGGAACGAAAATAACACACGGATTTTGCCCTTGATACTCGACCTGACCAACCCCTGCGGCGCGTTGGGCTGGGAAAACCGCGAAAGAGCGTCTTTTATAGAACAAGGGCCAGCTGACGCGGTGATGGCGTTGGCGTTGATTCATCATTTAGCGATTTCAAATAATCTGCCCTTCGCGAAAATCGTCGATTTCCTGGCTGAAGTATCGCGGCATCTTATTATCGAGTTCGTACCTAAAGAGGATTCACAGGTTCAGCGGTTGCTGGCCAGTCGGGAAGATATTTTCGGCAACTACGACCAGCCCAGCTTCGAAGACGCCTTTGGCCAATCGTTCGAGATAATCCATCGGCAGCCTATCGACGAATCCAAACGCACTCTCTACCTTATGCGGAGCAAAAAGCATGGCTGAAAAAAAAGCCGCCAAAATCCGGCCCTTTCACCCGGTCTGTCTGGTACTGTTCCCCATAATTTTTCTCTACAGCCATAATCTCGACCAGGTAACCGCCGACCAGATAATCCGCCCGTTACTAATAATCCTCGGCGGAATTACGTTGTTATGGCTCCTGGCAAAAATCATCTATCGCAATCATCTCAAAGCCGCCCTGGCGCTTTCAGCCTGTATCATCACATTTTTCTCCTACGGTCATCTGCGTTTCTACCTGCGTCAGCACGGCCTGGGACAAATCAACCTTTTCGGCAAAATACTCGGCACGCACACTTACCTGTTGCCGATTTTCACCCTGGCAACTCTGGCGATTCTTGTCTGCTTGTGGTTCAGTAAAAAAAAATTCGATATACTCACCCGCCTGCTCAACGTAATGTCATTCACCATCGTGCTGATACCGACCCTGAGCCTGTTTTTCACCAACCTGCAAAAACCGCACACCACCCAGGCTGAAACACTCACGCCAGATGCTTCCACTCTCGCTAAGCCCGAAATGCTTCCCGACATTTACTATATTATCCTCGACGGATACAGCCGCGACGACGTGCTGCGTGATGTTTTCGGCTATGACAACTCCGATTTTATAAACCTGCTCGAAAGCAAAAGGTTTTTCGTCGCTCACCAAAGCAGGTCAAATTATATCTTCACGGAAAAATCGCTTTGCAGCAGTTTGAATTTTGATTATCTGGACAACCTCCAATCCGGCGAACACACGGTCAAAGACCTCATCAACCTTATCCGTCACAATCGGCTGTTTGGCTTCCTCAAGCCATTCGGCTATCAAACCATAACCTTCCCCACCGGCTTTTACTGCACCGAAATGCCCAACAGCAACCGCATTCTCAACCCCGACCCCTACGCCCTGAACGAATACGAACAGTTACTGCTCAATACCACCCCGCTTTCGGCCCTGTCGAGTACCCGCGGTCTGGGCTTCAAATGGCACCGACAGCGTGTCCTCAATACATTCAACACCCTGGCCGACATGCCCGAAAATATCAGCCCCGCCCTGGTCTTCGCCCATGTACTTTGCCCCCACCCGCCTTTTGTTTTCGATGCTCAGGGCGGCGAAGTTGCCACCTTCAAGGATTTCACCCTGCACGACGACCTTCAGGCAACCGAAAACCAACAGGCCGAACTCGATGAATATATCCGCCTCTACCTCAACCAGATTACCTACACCAACTCGCGCGTAATGGATATTATCGAGTCCCTGCAAAACCGCCCCGGCCCCAAGCCTATCATCATATTCCAGGCCGACCACGGCAACCGCGTCATGCTGAAATCCGGCGACCTGATGAACACCCCCACCGAAACCGCCTCATACATCCTCAATGCCGTATATTTCCCCGATACTGGCTACAGCACTCTTCCGGAAGACCTTACCCCGGTCAATACCTTCCGGATTATCCTCAATAAATATTTCCAGGCTGAGTTGCCTCTGCTTAGCAATCAAACCGACATGGAAGAATATTCCGGCTATACGGGCAAATAGGTTTCCGGCAAAATATCCAATAAAAAACCGCCGACCCGGAAAACCCGAATCGGCGGCTCATTAACATCTTCTAAAATAAAACTCAATAGCAGGGACGGAAACCTATATGCGGCCCCATGTAGTCGATGCCCATAGAACCCCAATTAAAAATCTGGCAATAGATACCAATACTGTTCCAGGCCCCACCCAGCACATACCGACTCTCCGGGTTATAGGGGACATCCGTAATCCACTCACTGACATTTCCGGCCATGTCGGCTATGCCGTAACCGTAAACCCCATAAGTTCCGCCAACGCTAGTCCCCTCAGGATGGGTCGAACCTTCGTAGTTAGCGATACTATTACTGATAGTCACTCCGCAACCGTAGTTGTAAGTACCGTCATAATCGGCGACAGCCTGCCACTCGGCCCCGCTGGGCAGGTGCAGGCCGTAATATTCACAGAACGCCGTCGCGCCATACCAACTGACAAAGGTCACCGGAAAATCATCATAGCCGTTATCAACGTAGAACATCCCATTGCCGTAAAGGACTCTTGACGAACCGCCCAAGGTTGCACCGTCTATCGACCAGCCCACACCGTTGAAGTTGTAATAGTACTCTCCTACAAAATCCGTGCCGGAATTGGAACCAGCGGCCCCATAAACAATAGATTCCTCCTCATCAACCGTAATGTCGCCCGAAGTCAGAGCGGCGTTGAGGAATCGGCAATACTGAGCGTTGGTGATTTCGTACTTGCTGATAGCACCACTAAAGTTGGCCTCATCAACAAAAATCCAAGTCAGGTCAGGTTCGGGCATACGGCAGACACGAAAGCCGATATTGTAAATGGTACTGCTCGAACTGTCACTGTGTTGAAAAGAGACATCACAGCTACTTGGGCTGGCCGTCCAGAAGCCTCCACGAAGGGCATAAAGATTACTGCCGTAGGGAGATGAAGTCCATTCCCAGACATTGCCGGCCATATCAGCCAGGCCATAGCCATATACCCCAAAGGCACCGCCCACACTTGTACCATCCGGATGGGCTGAAGAATAATAGTTTGCGATGCTGTTGTTGATGGTAGTCCCGCAGCCGTAGTTGTAAGTACCATCAAAGTCAGCAACGGCCTGCCATTCCCACTCAGAGGGCAACCGATACCCATAGTAGCCGGCAAAAGACGTCGCGCCGTACCAGCTTACGTAGGTCACCGGGTGGTTCTCAAAACCGGCATCAACGGTAAAAGAAGTACCGGTCCAGTTAATTCTGGCCGCCCCGCCGTTAACAGCTCCATTGACGGTATAACCCAGCTCCCGACAAGTCGTAATAATTTTGGCCCGCAAAATCCACGCCTGGATTCGTGCCCGTGGCCCCTTTTGACATAAGTACCCTCCACAACAATGTCTTCAGTAATCAGCGCGGCATTAAGGGAACGCACAATACTGGTCATTGCTGACTTCATACTTGCCCATCTCACCGATAAAACCTTCCTGGCCGACAACGCCGGGGTCAGAGATGGACACCCAGGTCATCTGGGCCGGGTCCGAAGGGATGCCCTCATCCAGCCACTGCGCGGCAAAGAGGGCAAAATCCTCCAAATCGACGCGGCAATCGCCGGTAAAGTCCATCGTCGGACAAAGAGCCCCAAGGGGATTAACCGCAAAACAAACAACAAGCAACCACCAGAATTTTCAACCCTCTTTTCATCGCAAAATCTCCATAAAAAAACAGCAATAAAACATTATCGGACCGATGAGGCATTATAGACCCCCCCCTGCCACCGTGTCAATCAAATTTGGGCCCACCGCGAAAAAAAATGATTTGATAACTTGACTGTAACTATCTACAGAATAATAAATTAATACTTAATACTCAACACCTTTAATTTGCCTGAACAATGACCTATCCATCAGGCATCTCCTAAAACTCCTGTCCGCTCCGCCTCAACATACCCAAAAGCATCGGCCAGGTCGCTAGCACTATCAGCGGCACTATCAGTGTCAGCAAGGAAAAGACCCGTATCGGATTTTCCCAGGGACGCGATACTATCGACATGCAAACAGCACCAACGACAAACTGGTAAAATACGATAAACGAAGATGCCGTCCCAATATCCGCCTGCACCTGCTCCAGGATAATATTCGTGCTCATCGGGCGTGACATGCCCGCGAAAAAGGTTATCAGACACATAAACAGGGTAAAACACAGGTAATGAACCCGCCCAAACAGCAGCAGCCCCAACCCGCCCGCGGCACAGCCGACAAAACATATCGTCAGCAGCTTTACATCGGAAATACGATTCGTCAGTCGTGTACAGACAAAAGCGCCCGCCATCGCGGACAAGGCGTTCAGGCCGAAAAGATAGCCAAAGGTCTGCTCGGTGAGGCCGTAAATACTGATATAGACAATTGAGGAAAACGCCAGGAAACCAAAAAACGGTCCCGCTATCAGACCCAACGCGTTATTGCACAGCATATATCGCTTATTAAGAACCAGATTGTAATAACGCAGAAATGCCCTGGGCAAACTGCCCTGAAACTTATCCCAGATTCGTTTCCTTAAAACGCGTTATAGCCGCCCAGGTTATCAAAGCGAACAGTCCCTGAGCTACAAAAAATATTCTGCCACACGCTTGTACTTCAATATCAGAGCCCCTATCATGGGCGCGATCATGGGGGTCAGTCCGAGGATAATGCTTATATAGGCCAGAATCTTTTTACGCATGTGGCCTTCGTATTTATCACGGCAAATGGCCATACACATCGCCGAAGGAGCCGCCGCGGCCATCCCCTGAAAAACACGAAACAAAACCAGCTCTGTCACACTCTGTGAAAACGAACACAAAAATGTCGCACCGACAAACAAAGTCATCCCGCCCACCAGTACGGGACGCCTGCCGTACTTATCTGAAACCGGCCCCCAAACCAGCAGAAAAAACGCAAAAGCTCAGGAACCAGAATATCAGCGACAAATGAACCCGCGACTCAGGACAACCCCACTGCTGAGCAATCCCCCGGTATCGCCCCCAGATACATATCCGTCGCCAAAGCCGGCACCGCCGCGACCATCGCCAAAAACACTACGTACATAAATCCACTCTTCTACTATCAGGTTTCCGTTAAGCAAAAGAGCAATGGTAAACGGAATCTAACTAAAAATCAAAGACTCAAATCTTCGGTCGAAAGCACCACCGCGTGTTCGCCATGATGGTTCTGGCGGTATTTCAGCTCAATATACACCCGCAAAGTTTCCGCCACCGCCACGCTGTAGGCATAGCAGCCTCTGGAGATATGGGGATAACTGCCCGTCCAGCATTTCCGAAAGCGTGCCAATGCCGGAGGTATTCCAGATGCGACCAGACCGGCTCAAAAAACGCCAGTGCCTGCTTGACCGCCAGATGCGAATAGCCGAAAACCGCCGCCCGTGCTTCGATAAAATCAGGGAATGCACTCGGCCAGGCAGTACCATTATGATAAGCCATCCGCCGGGCCGTCTCGTCGCCGGTGCATATCCCGCAATACGGCATACGCGGGTCGTTCAGTAACACACCGTTTTCGCCAGTTATCCGCAGCGGCACCGTTACCGGCTCTTCCGCTAGCGAACGTATCCCGCCCGGAATGAGTAAATGACGAGCAATACCATCGACAATCTGCCTCGCCTGCTCCCGCGATACCAGCCCATACTTGATGGCGGCAAAGCTGATTGAAACGCAGCGAAGTATCAACCAACGCTCTGCCCACCGGCAAAGCCGGGTTAGCCAAAAGCACATCAGCCAGATGACCACGCGGCTGATTCCAGAACAGCGGCATAAATTTCTGACGCAGTTTTTCCCGTATCCCCTCGGCCTTTTCAGTATGGGCTCCGCTAAGCTCAGCTATCACTGCCAATGCCTCATACCACAACGCCTGAATCTCCACCGAATAACCACCCCGCGGTGTAGGATTGCGGATAAGTTGTATTCATCCAGGTGCCACCCGGCGGGGAATATAATAATCCGCTGTCATCATCCAGAGAAACCCGCGGCTTTTCACCGGCAACATAGCTCTGACTGAGCACCTCAAACATTTCGACAAGCACACTCCGCAGACACTTATCCAGCCCCGCGGTAGCGTCCCCAGATGGAATCGTTTTCGGTATGACGCACGTATTCACTCGCGGCCAGGAAAAGCCGAAGCGTGCCTTCAACATTGGTCCAGCCCTGCTCGGCACCGCTAATCCAATCGCCGACCATACCATCCTTAACAGTCCCTGCCGACTGCAAAATCACGTCACGAGCGACATCCTCCCGCCCTGCCGCCAGCAAACCGCCCACACAATGCAAAGCCTGACGAGTACCCACCGGCAGCCACGGATAACCGCCCACCAGTTGATAACCCCGTTTGGTCTTTACGATAAACTGGTCCAGCGCCCCAATCAGCATTCTTACATAATTGTCTTTGCGAGCCCCCACCCGCCGAAACCTGAGAAGCCAAATCCTTCAAACGCTTAGATTCAGCAGTCATAGCCCGGTGCGTACTCAGATTCGCACCTGCCAGAGCATCCGCCGTCAAAGTAATCACCCTGACTCTCGGAACGATGAAGCTCGGCGGTGAATATACCCGGACTGTAAGCGTCGGTTGTGGTCGGCCAGACCGCGTTCGGCATCCTGCTTGATTGACTCACCCTTCAACCAGTGCGGCTCTGCCAGAAAATCACCCCGCCGGGCCAGCACCGACAAAGTCACATTCGGCATCGGCCGTGAACTGATAGCCAACCTGCCCCTCCATCCGCCGGCACGACCTGCCGTAATCACTCTGACGCATATCGTTCGCCGAAAGATTGTTATGCGGACTGCGGCATTCGATATAACTCTTGACGATAAAAACTATCGGCGTATTGGCCTCGACCAGCTTATAACGCAAATAAAGCGTATTCTCATCATGGGCCATTATCATCCAGCGTTCGATACGCAAATAATATTCCCCGTCATCATAAACAAATTCCCACATCGGCTGCGGATAACGCGTAAATTTCGTCACGAAGCTGCCGTCCAGGTCGAAATACTTCTGACCGACCTGAACCGTCTCCCGCACCATTCTGCCCAGCGAAACCCGCTCCGTCGGCGAATCAGTATCCGGGGAAATCGCGAAGATTGTATCGTATTTGCTGTTCAGAATCCCCGGCATCGCTGGACACTGCGAGATAATCCCCCGCCCGTTCGTCAGCAGCACCGTCGGATATTCCCGGTTCTGCATACCCGGCTTTTCCAGCTCCAACGGATAAACTTTCCGCTGCATCCGGGCCTTGCGTTTGCCCGAAGGGACATACAAAATCGGATATTCCTGGCCCTTGCCACTGACGCTGAATCATCGAACCATGCTGTATCTTCCAGTTGAACGTCAGAAACGCCGTTTCATTCGCCGGACAGGGCGGAAAAAAAACGTCAGATGCCCCAGCCCGTCCGGGCACCGGTATCGACTCCATCGTCAGACTATCGTTCCGAGGTCCGCAGATAAGCCGTACACGGTACAAAAGTATGCACCATCAGCCACTTGTCACCCGAAATAATAAAACTCACGCGAACTCTCCCGGAAAGTCCAGATCGCACAATACAAATCGATCGTCTCCGGGTTAATCTCCGCCATCGCCTCAGCGATGTCCCCTTTTATCAAACGGTTCAGCCGCACCGTATTCACCAGTGCGATAAACTTGCGATAATCCCGCACCTGCGTCAGCAGTTTCTCCTGGTCAATCTGGCCCACCTCATAGGGCTTGAACCGCTCCAGCAGAATCCGGTATATCAGTGAAATCTGGTCATAGTCCAGCCCAAACAGAGACGGTATCCGCGGCGAATAGGGCTGAGCGGTTTTCTGCATACGATATACCAGACAATCGCCCGGCGAAAGAACACCTTCCAGCACCTCACCTGCGGGCATCTCCCGAAACGTATCCGATACCATGTCCCGCAATATAGCTTCGGGCCCACGCGACTTCTCCGGCAGAACCGACTTGAAATCAACTCGGAAATAACTCTCCTGCTCAACATTCAGATTTATCAGGCACAATACCACATTGCTGTCATTCTCATCCGAACGCACAAAAGCCAGAATATCACCGTGATGGGCATCGATAACCCGCATATTATCAGCGTACCAGAACGCCGGATTCTCCGACAGAATATGGTTCAGCCGAGCAATATCGCTTACCAGATTATCCTCACTGCCCCAGTTCAATCCCATATTGCGATGCACATCAATCTTCTCGGTCGCCAGCCATTCCACCCCGTTAGTGAAACCCCAGGCCCCGCTGAACGATGTCAACGCACAAAGATAAACCCGCATCCGGGCATAAGCCTTGCCTTTTTTCGCCAGCCGGTCATTGTCATGCGTCTCAGCATAGTGTATCAGAACACCTTTCTGCGCCGAAACCCGCTGGGCATAACCCAGATAATCAACTATCTGACCCCGGCTGTAATTCTGGAACAATTCCGAATACGCCCAGTTCATCTGACCTTCGGTCAGCAGCAGTTCCGTTGTTGCCCACGGACCACCCAAACCCTCCAGCAGAAACAGCGTATTGGGAAACTCCTCTCGAACCTTCGCGATAATATACCGCCAGACCTCCAGCGGCACCATATAGCCGGCGTCCAGCCGAAAACCATCAATTCCCCGCTGGCACCACGCCAGGAACATCCCCGCCATATACTGCCACAAATCCTTATGCCGATAATCCAGCTCAACCAGGTCGCCCCAGACCACCCCCCAGGCACCGGGCGAAACAATCTTCTTGTCCTTGCCCACCTTGCGCCAGTGGCGATGCGTAAAATGCACCGTGCTGGCCCAGCCGGAATGATTTATCACCATATCCAGAAAAACCTTCGCGCCCAGCCCGTGAATCGTCGAGGTCAAATCGATAAACTGGTCCTCAATCGTCTTATAACGGCTGAACTTGGCGTAGGTATGATCGATCCCAAAATAATCCGTCGTCGCGTAGGGACTGCCGTACATACCCATCCGCCCATAAGCCACCGGCACCGGATTTATCGGCAGCAGGTGGATTATCTTCATCCCCATATCCTGAATGATAAACGGCAGTTCAGACATGAAATTCAGAAAATTCCCGCCCGGCGGTATCACATAAGCCCCCTGGTCCTCCAGTTCCTTGATTGACTCTTCCAAAACCTCGTCTTTGAGGTCCGGTAAATGCTTTTTATCCGTATACTGACGAATAAACGCACAATATATCGAATTATTCCGGGCATAATCCAGCGGAGTAACCGTAATCCCCGTATTGGGCCCGTCCGACCAGCGTACCCACGGTTTGGTAGGCTCAGCCGACTCTACCCGCGCTTTAAACTCAAAATAACCTACTTCGCTAAGGAGGATTTCGATGGTCCAGGCGTCGGTTTGAGGGTCGTAAGTTGCGGGGATATCGTAGTAATCGGTGGAATAGCTTTGACCGCGTTCGACCAGGTCGATTATCTGCCGCCTTATCCGGTGGGCCTGATTCAGATTGGTCCGAATCACCACGCGGCAGGAGCCGGTCGCGCCCGGCTGGCGGTGATTGACCCGCACAGCTATACGTAGAATCGAATATTGCAGCAGATTACAGTTGCTACCCGGTTCACACTGTACCGAAGCTATATTTTCCGCAGGACTGCCCATCTAAACCCTGTCCATCCGATAACTGGCATACACTATCTGTACATTATACATCTATCCTGCTTCTTATCGGTTGAACCTTCGTTTTTTCTCCCCACTTTGCCGTTAAATCAAAAAAAACCGCCTTGATGTCAAAACAAAAACAAACCTTGCCGAAGGCAGACACCTGGCCGTACCACTCATGCCTCTTGCCTATTTTAATCAACATCTGTTGCGTAAAAACAACGTCGTATTACAAAAAAATCTAACATGTTATCAGCAAATAAGTTAGCTACATATCAGTCAAAATCACGTTGTTTTTTTGCACACCCTCATCGCGGCTGGCCAGATTTGGGCCCACCGCCAACAGGTTACTAACCTATATAACTACTTAAACAGAAAGGTCTTATATCATTGTCGAAAAAAATGAAAAAACTCTGGGATTCTGGCCCGTGGTTTGCGTCTTAGTAATTGCAGAGAGAACATCGAAAGATGTCTGAGCAAGGTGAGAGAGAGACCACTCTGCTAAAGACCCATAATTGTTATCTCTGCAAAAAAATGACGCTAAGGTCTGGAAAAATAGCGTTTTTCCTTGACTTGGCGCCGATAAAAACTTAATATGAGATAGTAAAGAATAGTCTCGGGTTGTTACGTACACACACGCATTTGCAGACCCGAAGGTCGACGGTATCGACTCTCACACACAAGCTGATACCGTGAAATGGAGAAACAGTAACCGATTTGTTAGAGGTGAGAAAGGAGCTGCCAACCAAGTAGTTTGATTTCAGTGTGTTAGTGATTCAGGCACAATTGACCTGGAGCCCCCGTAAAAGGGACCAAGGGTTTGAGGCGAAAAAATTGAGGCGAGCCTGAATCGCTGGAAGATGTTACTTTTGATGTGACCACTGAAGCCGGTTTTATTTTTTAGAAGGCGACGCTCCTAAGTTGGGAGCACCCGGTTGAAAGTGCTTATGTCAATATTTGGCTTGTCTGTTCATGATGGAGAATTTCATGAAAAAGCTAGTATGTTTATTAATGGTCCTGGGTTTGGTAGCTCCGGTTATGGCCGGCGAGATTACCTTCACCGCAGTTGACAATGCCAATGGTACCTTCACTCTGGGTTATTCCAGTTATAACGGCGATGCCCCGGTTGGTATCGCTCTGGTACTGTCCAACAACGACAGTGTTGATTTCATCGACTTCACCGCTGTAGATTCGTTCTTCGACATTTATATTGACGCCGCCCACGACTTGGGTGCAGCTTACGACCCCGACACCAATGGTGGCGAAGCCGTTGCTAACCCCAATGCCGCTGGCGCTCTGGCCCTGCCGGCCAACCCGATTTCGCTTTGCATGGGCGAACTCGATGCCGCTGATGCCCCCGCGGCCGGTATTATCGGTACCATCGCTCTGGACATGGCAAAAGGCGACCCCGATGTCGATGTAACTATCGTAACCGACGACCTTCGTGGTGGCGTAGTTGATGTGATGGCAGCTGCCATGACCGTCAATTCCGGTAACCCGATTACTGTTACCGTGACCTTCCCGAATGACAATCCGTATGCTGGCACTTGCTGGGACAACACCCAGTGTGCTATCCAGCACCTCGGTGATGCTACGTGCGATGGTAGAGTTAACGCCCCTGACTTGGCAAAGCTCAAGCTGTCTTGGCTCAAGGGTTTCGGAAATCCGGCCTACAACTGCTGCGCCAACTTCAACCGCACTAGTTCCGTTAATGCTCCGGATTTGGCCATCCTGAAGCTAAACTGGCTGACCGGAACTACGGGCCCAATTCTGCCTTCCAATGGTGTCCAGAGTTGCCCGTCGGTTGAATAAGTTTTGTTAATTTTTGAAAGAGTTTTAATTTGTAATTTTGTGTTATGCTACTTGTTGAAAATTGCCTTTCGTTGAGGGTTTTCGGAGTAGCGGAGAAATATTAGAAGGAGATCGTTATGAAGAAGTTGTTAGCTTTGGTTATGGTTCTTGCTCTTACTGGTGTAACATTTGGTAGCCCGCTGTCTTTGGTTGCACCCAATGCTGGTGACCTTGGTTCAATGACGAACAAGGCTGGTGCTGGCGATGTAATCAGAGTATATGTTAACAGCAGTGTTTCCCTTGGAACTCTTGATATTGCTGTTTCGTTGGATGATGGTGCAGCGATTACCGCTGCCATGGGCGTAGCAGATTGTGCCAACTACGGTTGGGGTGCCGATGCTTCTATCGACCCGACCATTTCGGGCTCGCAGGCTTTGATTGCTGCCGCTAATTACAGCGCTGTTACCACTGCCGGTGCCAATATTGCCTATGTTGATATTACCATGTCCGGCTTAACGGATGAAGTTGTGGTCAGCTTGGAACTGATCAGCAACGTCATGGGTGGCACTTTCGATGGTGAGTGGTCAGAAATACCGCAGGGCCAAGCAGGTTCGATCACCCTGTATCAGGTTCCGGAACCGATGACCATGAGCCTTCTGGGCCTTGGTGGCCTGGCTCTGATCCGTCGTCGTCGCGCCTAAGCGATTACTTCGACCAAGAACCGATTTATGCCTTATTGGTGTAAATTAAAAAGAAAAATCAGGACAGGTATTTTACCTGTCCTGATTTTTTTATATTTTCAGTAGACCACTTCCAGTTTTTTTATTGCCGAATGTTTTCAAAGAGAATATCATCTACCCGTTGAAAGTGATACTCTAGGAGAACGCCATGAAACAAATTGCCCTTCTATTTTTTTTAACCTTGATCCCACTTCAAGGTTGTTCAAAACAACCGTCAAATCCCTTTCCTGCCAAATCGATAACGGATCCATTTCCGGAGTTCCTAGTTGGAACTTGGCAAGGTCGTGATATCGATGAAGGGGACTGGCAACTCACCTTTGCTCCTGATGGAACCCTTATTTCCATGGTTCATATTCTAGGTATTGAGATTAACGTTGTTGATGGCATGGCCTATAATGAAGGAACTGAAGGCGCAAATGAAACATATATTCTTGGCCCTTGCACCGTTATATATGATGCTAAAACTCACCAGCTAAACGTTTCTATAACTCTTGAACATTTCGAGATACACTTGCCTATCGGAGATATCGAAGGTTACTCACGAGATGTCCTGACCGGAACCATCACCAAAGACGGCAAATATTGGCGTGCCCAATGGTGGAGCTACATACACATCAAAGACGGTCGAACCTTCGATGATAGTGAAGTCTTACCCTCTGACGTCTATTTTCACAAGGTTGAGTAATTTTCCATCTCAACAATAAGGACCACACGCTCATGACCACAAATAAACTTTTGTTTACTATATCAATTTGGGTCACAGGGTTTGTTTCAGTAGCCCAGGCGGGAATCAGTTTTGGTACTGCCAGTCCCTCAACTGCGATTACTGCTGGTGAAATCGTAACCATTCCCATAGTATCCAACATAACCCTTCTGACCTTAGACCCGATTGTAACGGTTAGCAACTCTGCGTCTGTGGTAAGTGCCACTGGCACCACGGATGCAGTAGCTTTCGGCTGGGATATAGACTTGAGTACTGACGCAATGATCACCGCCTCTACAGCTGAGATGTTTCTGGGGAAATTTTCCGGTAACTCCGCGACTACTGTTGCCCAAGTCGTAATACGAGCCAACAATACCGGAACCGGAACTGCCACCGTTACGCTAACATCAGGAGAATACTTCGGTGGTTCTTACGATATAGACTCCAATGTAGTAACTTTCAGTGATACTCTGACAATCACCATCACCGGTCAAACCAATACTGACCCGAACACTGACCCGAATACGGACCCGAATACGGACCCGAATACGGACCCGAATACGGACCCGAATACGGACCCCAACACTGACCCGAATACGGACCCGAATACGGACCCGAATACGGACCCGAATACGGACCCGAATGTTGACCCGAATGTGGTAGAGCCAACAATTATTGAGTTGGTGGTGGGTGGATTGGATATATCGGCTGGTAAGGTGCGTGACTCTGAGGATGATCTTAGCGTGGACGGGGATTTGCTGGAGCCGCCGGCGGATTTCTCAGGGGCTACTGAGATTACGGTGCGGGTAAGCTCGGCTACGGGCGGTGCGTTGGAGCAGACGATTGAGCTTATCGAGAGTCGCAGTCTCAAGCTGAGCGATAAGAAACCGACCCTGAAATATAAAGGCAGTAAAGGTGAGCTGACCGCGTTGAAGCTTGACCTGGAAAAAGGAACCTTCGATATTGATTTCAAAGACGTGGACCTCACCGGCTGGACGGGGCTGGTGACTACCGAGATTATAATCGGCGACTATCACAGCAAGGCTGTCAGCGGCGAGGAGGTAATTAACGGCGAGAAAGACGATATTCCCATCCTGCTGCTGCGGGGTGAGAGTTCCAGCCTTGTCGTCGATTCAGCGAAGGTCAATAGCAAACAAACCTCGCTGAGCGTCAAAGGCGGGATTTCGGCGGCTGATTCTGTTGAGCGGCTGGACCAATATCCGGTGAGTATCAGCTGGGGTGGGCTGACCTTGGAGCTGCCCAGCGGCAGTTTCGAGAAGCGGGGCTCAAAGGAGCAATACAAGGCGAAAGTTAAATATGAGGACGGCTCTAGTCTGGCAGCGACGGTTGACTTTGAAAAAGCGACCTTTAAGGTCAACTACAAGAGCAAAACGCCTGGTATCGCTAATAGCGGCGTGGTGAGCTTCCGGCTGGCGTTCGACGGTTATGACGGGTCGGCGGATTATTCATTTTGATGTAAGAAGGCATGGGGCATGAGTGCGTATCGCACAGATTGATCGCCGCGGTCGTTTGGCGTATTTGACGCTCCCGCTGTTCGCTTTCCTGGTTGGCAAGCATGCTGACGGCGAGGTTTCGACCTGCGGTCGAGGTTTTTTGTTTAACAGTAACGGGACCGCTTACTAACGTGCGCGGCTCTGATATGTGCGCGGCTCTGAAAGAGGGAAGAAGGGGTTCCGGCTGCTTAGGCGGCTCGGCTTTTGTTGGGGGGGCAGGGCGTTTACTCCTTACTCTTGGCTTCTGTCTCTTGCTGGCTGTTGTTAATCTGGGCCTTCAGGGCTTTTTCGAGTGCTTCGCGGTCCTTCTGCTGGTTCTCCAGGGCCTGGGCCTGTACGGTGACAATTTCGGATTTTAGCTTCTCGATTTCGCTGAGCGAACGTTTGTTGCGGTCCACTAATGTCTTGATAACCCCCTCCCGCTGAGCGGCATCTTCTTCCAGCTTCATGTTCCGCCGCTGACACTGGTCCAGTTCCCGCTGATTACAGCTGGCCGCTGACAGTAAACTCAACATTAAAACACCGACTAGCAGAATTTTCATCGCGAATCTCCTGATTGCAAATGGATTTGGTGACCACCAAAGGCACACAAATATCATAACCCATCAGGCAAAACTGTCAATGAAAATCCACTGCGACAAATACCTTGCTATTCCATCGGGACCAGTTTCATAAACGAGCGTTCGGACTTCAGCGATAGCATATTATCTGGTTCGAGCTCGCAAACAGCCCGCCATTGAGCGGCAGAGCGGTTTACCAGTCCCATATTCTGGAGTGCCAGCGAGAGATTCGCCTGGACGTTATCACGGTCATCATTATCTTTGGCCGTTGCTTCGAAATGCTCTACGGCTAAAGCGAACTGTATCTTATCGCAGAACATCAGGCCGAGCTTGTAATGCAAATCGACGAATTCCTGCTTCAAATCGAAAAGCTGATAGAAATGGTCAAACGCCTCGACCTGCTTGCCCGACTGATACAGCCCCAAGGCCAGCTTCAACCGTGCCTTGGCATAAGAAGGGTTGATTTCGATAGCGTGCTGATAATGAGTGATAGCGTCTTCCAGATTGCCGGCTCCGTTAAGCAGCGTCGCGTACCGATAATGCAGGTTCGCCTGGCCCGGTGTTTTTTGCAACGCGTCATAATGACGGCGCATCTGCAAAGCGAGCATATCGTCGGGCGAAGTTTCCAGCGGGGCAGGGTCGTCAAAATCCAGAAAATCATGATTGACCGTATTGGAACGTGAACTCTTTAACTGCAAACGTGCCATTTCGGCGAACAAGAGGGTACTGTTCGGCTCCAGTGCTACGGCCAGTTCAACTGTATCACGGGCTGAACTGCTGTCGCCCGATTTCATCTGAGCCGCCGCCAGGGCGACATAGGTCGTTATCAGCTGGTCGTTAATCTCGGCCGCGGCATTAAACTGAGCTGCGGCTTCGTAATAGCGACCGTTACGCAAATGCTGTGTCCCTAGTTTGACCGCTGCTTCCAGATAGCCCGGATACATCTCCAGGGCCCGGCTGTAATTCAGGACCGCGTTATTATCATCGCCCAGCTGGCTGTACAAATCGGCCAGCCGCACGAACGTATCGGGAAACGTCTCGTTGGCTTCCATATTATCGAGTATCATATTAATCGCAGCCTGGAAATCTCCGTCCTTGGCCAAAGCCTCGACCCGGTCATCGTACATTTCGAAATTATCCGGCTCAATCGTCAAGGCCCGCTCAAACGAATCAATTGCTTCGCTGTATTTGCCCTGAAACAAATCTATCATCCCGGCCATCAGATAATTCCATGCGTCTTCCGGATGGTCCTTGATGAGTTTCTGGCAATATTCTGTAGCCTGGTCATATTGTTGCTGAAACAGACTTATCGCCGCCAAACGCTGTCGGGCCTGGACCAGATACGGCGAACGCTGGGCCGCCTCGGAGTAATATTGACAGGCCTTAACCGGGTCCCCCACCCGCTCATAGCTGTGGCCCATCCCGTAATATATACGCGAGTCATGCTCATGATAATCACGGGCTTTTTGCAGCATTTCGATAGCTTTATCAACTTCGCCGTTGCTCAGACACATCGCCGCCCAGGCAAGATGGGTATCCAGGTGGTCCGGGAATTTCTGCAATATGTCGAGGAAGATATGCTCTGCCGCATCACCCGCGGCGCTTTGGGCGTAGTGAATGCCCAATCTTAAACGGTTGGGCAAATGATTCGAGTCGTCCAATATTGCCTGTTCCAGCATCTCGGCGTCATGGACATCCAGGGGCCGACAATGGGGTATGACAAATTCCATCAGTTCGGTCCCCAGACCTTTGCCTAACAATTCCAGCAAACTGCTCACGTTGTGTTCTCCTTCATGCGGGGCCGCTAGTTTTCTCCCACGGCACCGGGTACTGCTTGTGGCTATGCCGGTACAACTCGATAGCATCCGCCACAGCAGACGTATCGACTCTACTTAACCTCCGCTTAAGAAAACATCCCCACTGGCGGTACTGAAAATGCGATTTTTTAACCGAACAACCCCCCCAAACCGAACACCCCCCAAAGGCGTCATCTCAACCCAGATAACCGTCACAAAACAGCGCATACCTGTATCGAATATAACGCCGCCAAATACGCCATCTTTATTATCGGCCTTATTATTTTATTATTGCCAGATAATATCAGACGTTAGTCAGTTGACCAGCCCCGCCAGGCATCAGCAAGTTGTTCTGGGAACTGACAATCAAACTTTGACATCTAATGTCTCAGGCCAAGGGTCTGAATAGCCGAATTAAGTTATAACTAAGCGAGGTGTACAATGCCTATTAGGCTTTATGCGGACGAATTAAAACCTGACATGAAACTGGCCGGAAACCTGCTCAGTGCCTTCAAACCAACATTACCCGATAACTGGCAATTGTCTGACGGCGATATAGAATTCCTGAAAAAAACCTGCCCCAAACGCACGATAGGTATCGTGCTGCCCGCACTCGATAAAATCGTCGAGTTCCAGAATGACGCCCGCCCGCTAAGCTACGCCCTCAAAATTCAGCCCGAAATCGTCGAGACTTTCGATATACTCACCCGGAATCTCAAGGCCGGCAATGAAATTAACGAAGAGCTAACCCTCGAACTGCGACATCCTATAATTAAAGCCGCGACCTTCATGAAGGCCAACAATATCACCACCGCCCTGCTCACTCCCGAACCGCAAGATGAACGCTATCTCGCCTATCACACCGCGAACGTTTTTTATCTCAGCCTGACTCTGGGCCAAAAACTGCTCAATTATATCAAAGAACAAAGAGAGCAAGGCTCTGCAACCGCTGTCCAAAATGCCGCGAGCCTGACCCCGCTGGCTCTGGCGGCCTTCTTCCACGACGCTTCACTATATAACCGGCCCAACCCGCAACACACAGAAAATCCCCAAGATAAAGCACTCGAAAACCATCCCACCGATTCCGCTGAACTTTTCGCCGATTTTCTCGGCCCCATGACCCGGCATACCATACGTTGTCACCACGAAAAGCTCGACCAGACAGGCTATCCCCAAAAACTGCCCCCTGAAAAAATCAATGTTTATGCCCGCATCCTCAGAGTTGCCGACGCGTTCTGCACCATACGTGCCCACAACGATTCACCGGCACTCACCCTGCAACAAATGATGTTTAGCCCGGAAAACGCCGCCTACGACGCGAAAGTACTGGAAACCCTTGGCCGAGTAATCCAGCCTTTCCAGATCGGCACCCGCCTGAAACTCAGCACCGGGCAAACCGCCGTCGTCACCCAACACAACCCCGAAACGCCATTCAGCCCCACGGTCATTATAGCATTTGAGGCCAATGGAAAACTTGCCGATAAGCGTTATCTCAAGAAACCCATTGACCTCAACGATCGTCCCGACTTGCACATAACGGCTCAGGGCCGGGAAAAAATCAATCTCGAACCAGCCTTCGCTGATACTATTTCTTAACTCGCTCCAGATACTCCCCAGTGCGAGTATCAACCCGAATCAGCTCACCATTTTCCACAAAAGGCGGTACCGTTACCGAAACACCGGTCTCCAGCTCAGCCTTTTTATATTGATTTGTCGCAGTTGCACCCTTAATCGCCGGGGGAGTGTCAGTGACTTCCAGCTCCACCGTATTGGGCAAATCCACCGACAGTGGTTTGCCGTCAAAGAACTGCACTTCAACATCCGTATTCGGTTTGCAGTACAAAGGACCATCACCGAACAGTTCGCTGTCAATCGTCATCTGGTCAAAAGTCTCTTTGTGCATCAGTACATGCTCATTACCAGCCGAGTACAGATACTCGTATTTCTGCCGGTCAACATAGACATCTTCCAGAGTCTCTTCCGAACGGATACGCTTGGTGGTCACGTTACCTTCCATTACACTTTTCAGCTTGGTTTGCAAAACTGCACCGCCCTTGCCCAGCTTGACATGCTGGTAATCCAGGACCACCATCAGTGCCCCATCAATTTTCAAAACCATCCCCTTTTTCATTTCCGTAGCTTTAATCATACATATTTTCCTGTGTTTATAGCCTAAAATCTCGTTAATGCCTTGCAATCACCGCACCTACGCAGTTAAAATACTGCGGCGCGAGTGGCCATCATAGGCGAACCAACCCCAAATGTCAAGCAGGAGCCCATCCATGTCAGTCAGAAATGCCGTCGTATCAGGCCGGTTCTACGAAGCAAATCCTGATAAATGCCAGGAGCACATCCGCCAAATGCTCCAGATGAGGGCTTTGGACCCCGAAATGACCCTTCCCGATAAAATCCTCGCCGCTATTGTACCCCATGCCGGCTGGGTTTTCAGCGGAGATATTGCAGCCCAGGCCTTCGCCGCCGTCGAACAGCAAAACGGTAAAGATGTCGATACCTTCGTCATTTTCGGGGCCGTCCATTCCGTACGCACCCGGCTGGGCCTGCTCTACGACCGCGGACAATGGGCCACGCCCCTGGGAAAAGTCAATATCAACGAAGAACTCGCCCAACAAATCCTCGAAGCAACCACCGGAATGGTATGTGCCGACCGCGCCGGCCACTCTAACGAACACTCCATCGAAGTCCAGATACCCATAATCCAGTATATTTTCCCCAATGCCCAAATCGTGCCTTTAATGATTCCGCCCGTAGACAGCGCCGAGAATATCGGACGGTCCATCGGCGGCATCATCAACCAAAGTGACAAAAAAATCGTCTGTATCGCCTCCACCGACCTGACCCATTACGGCCCCAGCTACTATTTCACTCCACACGGCACGGGCCCCGAAGCACTCGGCTGGGCCAAGGAACACAACGATAGATTTTTCCTCGAACACATTCTGTCCCTGCGTCCCGACCAGCTTATCAATACCGCTGCAATGTACGGCAGTGCCTGCGGAGCCGGGGCAACCGCCGCCGCCCTGACCTCCGCCATTAAACAAGGTGCCCAAAAAAGCACACTCCTGGCCCATACCACCAGCGCCGAAGTAATGGCCCGACAATTCCACCAGCAAACCGATGACAGCGTAGGATACGCCGGAATAGTAATCGGATAAAATTGAGCTTTGAAAAAAACAACGTCAATGGCTAATTTCCTTCCTTCGACAGGTGTGGTTTTGGTCTTTATCCAGGTTGTTTTGATTTTAGTTTGGAGTTGACCTGGAGGTTGAATAATGGTTTAATGGTGGCCATGAGTAGTTGTTTACTGAACAGGTTGTGGGGTTGGCGTAGCTGGCGGGAGGACTGCGGGCTCGGATAGGGACTATCTATTCATTAAGAAAAATGTTATCTTAACCGTGGCCTGATTTCTGATTAGGTCGCGGTTTTTTTATGGAGACCATCACAATGCGGGAACAGTTTATTACACGCGGGGGTATCGAAGTTGAGCGGGTTCGCACAGAATTGCCGGTAAGTTCTGGCTTGAAGGTTGTTTATGACAATATAAATCGGGCTCGCGGGGCGGTTCTGGCCAGCGATTATGAGTATCCGGGCCGGTATAGCCGGTGGGATATAGGTTTTATTGACCCGCCGGTGGAGATGGTTTCGCGTCAGCGCGATTTTGTGTTTCGGGCCCTGAATGCCCGTGGCAAAGTGCTGCTGGGGATGCTGGCAGGGGCGATTTTGGGGCATGAACATGTGGAAAGTGTGCGGCAGAGCGAGGGTGAGCTGGCGGGGCAGGTGATTCCGATGCCGAAAGGGTTTACCGAGGAAGAGCGGAGCAAGCAGCCGAGCGTTTTTTCGGTGCTGCGGGCCTTGACGAACCTGCTGGCTTGCGAGGATGAATATCTGAGTATGTTCGGGGCGTTTGGTTATGATCTGGTGTTCCAGTTTGAGCCGATAGAGTTCAGGCATGACCGCTCGGAGGTTGGGCCAGACTGCCATCTGTTTCTGCCGGACCGGATTTACGCGATTGACCATCAGAAGCAGACTGCTTTTGAGCTGGCTTATGAGTTCAGTCTGTCCGGGGCGACGACCAAAGGGCTGGCTGTTGAAGGGGAGCGGTTCGCAGCTGTCCAGGCGGGAACTAATACGGAAGTGCGTTCGGACCATCAGCCGGGCGAATACGCGGCGAAGGTTGAGCAGGTTCGTGAAGGCTGTCGGGTGGGTAATTATTTTGAGGTGGTTCTGTCGCAGGTGTTCAGTGCTGATTGCGGCAAGAGTCCTTTGCAGTTATTTAATCGGCTGCGTAAATCTAATCCGAGCCCTTATGATTTTCTAATTAATCTGGGCGGGGAACAGTTGATAGGCGCTTCGCCGGAAATGTTTGTGCGGGTGGATGCCGGGACGGTGGAGACCTGCCCGATCAGCGGGACGGTGCGGCGGGGTGAATCGCCAATGGAAGACGCTGAGCAGATTCTTACTTTGCTGACCTCGAAAAAAGATGAGTCGGAATTGACGATGTGCACTGATGTGGACCGGAACGACAAGAGTCGGGTTTGTGTGCCGGGTACGGTGCAACTGGTGGGGCGGCGGATGCTGGAGAGTTATTCCAAGCTGTTCCATACGGTGGACCATGTTAAGGGTCAGTTGCGGGCAGACTGCGATATGTTCGACGCTTTTCTATCGCATATGTGGGCTTGTACGCTGACGGGTTCGCCCAAGCCGGCGGCGATGCAGACTATCGAGAATCTGGAGAACAGCCCGCGGCGGTGGTATGGCGGTTGCGTGGGACTGTTTACGTTTAACGAGCAGCTTAACACGGGGATAACAATTCGTACGATTCATCTGCAGGATGGTGTGGCGACGGTGCGGGCCGGTGCTACACTGCTTTATGATTCGGTGCCTGATGATGAAGAAAAAGAAACACGGGTGAAGGCGTCGGCTTTTCTGGCGGCGATAACGGCGGATGAATCCGTGGCAGAAGAAGCGGCCGAGACACCTGTTAAAAAGCCCAAGACGGCACGAGTGCTGTTTGTTGATAATCAGGACAGCTTTGTGCATACGCTGGCAAATTATGTGCGGCAGACTGGGGTAGAAGTTATTACGCTGCGTACGGGTTTTGATTTTGAACTTCTGGATGAGTTCAAGCCTGACCTGGTGTTTATCTCGCCGGGGCCGGGCACGCCGCGTCAGATGCGAGTACCGGAGCTGGTGGGGGCAGCGGTGGAACGCGGCCTGGCGATGTTTGGTGTGTGTCTGGGTCATCAGGGGATGGCGGAGTATTTTGGGGCGGATCTGGGAGTTCTGCCGGCACCAATGCACGGCAAGGATTCGCTGGTGAGCCATAATCAGGCTGGGGTGTTCAAGAACATTATTTCTCCGTTTCCAGCGGGGCGTTATCATAGTTTGTATGTGAAGCCGGATACAGTGCCGGATTGTCTGGAAGTTACGGCAAAGACTGAAGACGGCGTGATCATGGGGTTGCGGCACAAGACACTGCCGATAGCTTCGGTACAGTTTCACCCGGAGTCGATTCTTACTTTGCAGGATGATGTTGGTTTGAAAATTATCGCTAACGTGATTGAGCAGTTGGCGTGAAAGGTTTGATTTTTGCTTATGGCTAATCATATAGATTATTTTAAGGATAAGGCGGCGAATTGGGATGAGCAGCCGCGGCGGGTGGAGCTTGCCTCTGCGGTGGCGGGGGCGATTGTTGATGGTTTGCCGCTTAATAAGGATATGCGGGCTCTGGATTACGGCTGTGGGACGGGGCTGGTGACGCTTCTGGTGGCGGAGGAGGTGGGTAGTGTGCTGGGCGTGGATATTTCGGCGGAAATGCTGGGACAACTCGACAAGAAAGTGGCGGCGGGCGCGGCGACGAATGTCAGTACGCTTTGCGCGGATATTTTGGTTGATGAGGAAGAAATTGAGGGTGAGTTTGATTTGATTTTTTCGGCGATGGCATTGCATCATGTAAACGGTGTTAAGCGAGTTCTGAAGGTTTTTCACGATAAGATGAAACCCGGAGGTATGGTCGCCTTGGCTGATTTGGATTTAGAGGACGGCAGTTTTCACGGCGGGAGGGAAGGCATTGCCCATGCCGGATTTGACCGGAATGAGGTTGTGGAGATGCTGGAGCATTCGGGTTTTGTTCAGGCTGAAGCGGCGACGGCTCATACCATAAGCAAGCCGGATTCGGAAGGGAAGATGCGTGATTATACGGTGTTTTTGATTATCGCGAAGAAACGATAAATGTTGCACAGGAGATTACTATGCTGCGGGAACTGACGGAAAAAGTTTTGAATGGTACGGACCTGACTTTCGCCGAAGCTAATCAGGCGATTAACGCGGTACTGAACGGGCAATGCAGCGAGATTGGTATCGCGGGCTTTCTGGTTGCCTTGCGCAGCAAAGGAGAGACGGCGGATGAGCTGGCGGGTATGGCCCGGGCGATGCGTGACCATGCGGTGCCGGTGCGGCCCAAGTCGGAGCCGGTGCTGGATATAGTAGGAACAGGCGGGGACGGCAATTGTACGTTCAATATCAGTACGACGGCGGCGTTGGTGATTGCCGGGGCGGGTGTGCCGGTAGCCAAGCATGGTAATCGGGCGATTACGAGCAAGTGCGGTTCGGCGGATGTTCTGGCGGGGCTGGGGGTGAAGATCGACGCGGCACCAGCAGTAATCGAGAAATGTATTAATGAAGCGGGTATCGGGTTTATGTTTGCTCCATGTCATCATCCTGCGATGAAATATGTTCAGCCGATTCGCAAGGAACTGGGCGTGCGGACGGCGTTTAATATTCTGGGGCCGCTGTCGAATCCCGCCAATGCGAGTTTGCAGATTATCGGGGTGGCGGTGCCGGAGCTGCTGGAGAAAATGACGCAGGTTTTGAAACTGTTGGGTGTAAAGCGGGCGATGGTGGCTTATGGCGACGGGATGGATGAGTTTAGCATTTGCGGACCGACGGATATTGTGGAATTGCGGGACGGGCGGATTACTTCGCATACGGTTGACTATAGTGACTATGGCATTAAGAAAGCGGAAGTGTCGGAGTTGACCAGCAGTTCGGTTGAGGAGAATGTGGCTTTGACACGCGGGATTCTGGCAGGCGAAGTCACTGGTGCGCCGCGTGATGTAGTGCTGTTTAATGCGGCGGCGGCTTTGATGATTGCAGGTAATGCGGCGGGGTTCGCTGAAGGTATGTCGGTTGCGGCTGAGAGTATCGATTCGGGCCGGGCCGGACAAGTGTTGGAAAAGATGATAGCGATTTCTAACGGTGGGTAATAGCGAAAGGTATTGGTGATGGCGGTTGAGGTTAAAATCTGCGGAATTACGACGCTGGACGATGCCCTTATGGCGACGGAGCTGGGGGCGGGTTATCTGGGTTTTAATTTTTACCCGAACAGTCCGCGGTATATCAATCCGCTGGCGGCGGCGGAGATAATTGCTAAGCTGCCGGATTCGGTGGTATCGGTGGGGCTTTTTGTGAACGCGACGCGGGAACGGATAGAGCAGGTTTTGCGTGACTGCCGGCTGGGTATGCTGCAACTGCACGGGGATGAATCGTCGGAGTTTTGCCGGGAGTGTGAGCCTTTGGGGTTGCCGGTGATGAAGGCGTTGCGGATACGCGAGCCGGCGGATTTGCGGCGGATGGATGGATATCCCGGCGAAATTGTGCTGCTGGACGCTTTTCGTGAGGATGCTTACGGCGGGACGGGGCATCGGTTCGACTGGAGCTGGCTGAAAGACGCATCGGGAAAACTTAAGATTTTCCTGGCTGGTGGAATCAAACCGGAAAATGTAAACGAGGCATTAGCGGTCGGTACGTGGGGGCTGGATGTTTGCAGCGGGGTGGAGACTTCGCCGGGTGTGAAGGATGTAGAAAAGATGAGGACACTTTTTGAGGCAATTAGAGCTTATGGTTGCTAAGGGGATATTATTATTCGGCGGTACGTTTGATCCGCTGCATAACGGCCATTTGATCGCGGCACGGGAAGCGGCGGAGAAACTCGGTGCGGCTAAGGTTCTGTTGATACCGTCGGCCCGGCCGCCTCATAAGAGCGACGCAAAAGTGACCAACCCGGAGATTCGGCTAGAGATGACGCGGCAGGGGGTAACCGATGACGATTTTTTTGCGGTGTCGGACATTGAACTGCATCGCAAGGGGCCCAGCTATACTTTGCTGACAGTGCGGCAGTTGCGGGAGGAATATGGGCCTGATGTCCCGCTTTATTGGCTGATTGGTACTGATACGCTGGTTGATTTACCGAACTGGTATAAGGTTGGCGAGCTGGCGGATGCCTGTACGATTGTAACAGCGGCTCGGTCGGGCTATGAACCGGGTGATTTGGCGGGACTGAAGGCGAGCCTGAGCAGTGAACAGATTGATACGTTGCGACGGTATATTATGGAAACATCACGAGTGGAAATCAGTGCCACCGATATTCGCAGACGGCAGCGTGAGAGGCTTTCGATACGCTATCTGGTGCCCGAAGGGGTGCGGGAATATATTGAGAGTAAAGGGTTGTATATTAGCTGATATTGCGGAATCAGAGCTTTGAACCTCTGATTGTTAAAAAAACAGTGTTTCAGAAACGGAGGTGTTGGATGAAAACTTTTGTATCGCGCAGTGCTGGGGGATTGATGCTGGTTTTGTTTTTTTGTGCTTATTGTTCCGCCCAGATGATTATTGACCATACCTGCACTGATATTACCCAAATTCCGGAATCGGCCATTAATCAGGCCAAAGCTGACCTGCACATTGGTTACGGCCATACCTCGCACGGCAGTCAGATTACCACGGGCATGACGGGATTGGTGGCTTTTGCCAACGGCGGCGGAAAGGGCCTTTCACTGCAGACAGATATTTTCGCCTGGAATCGCGGCGGGACCGGTGGGGCGTTGGATTTACGGGAGGGTGACGGCTACGGCAGCGGCGATCTGGACCATGACTGCGGGTATTATCCCAACTGGGTTAATGAAACGGAGGCATATTTAGATAATCCCGACAACAACGAAATTAATATTATCATCTGGTCGTGGTGCGGCCAGGCAGCCGGTTACAGTGAAGCTGCTATGCTGAGTCAATACCTTGAGCCGATGACGCAGCTTGAGAATGATTATCCGAATGTGACATTTGTCTATATGACCTGCCATCTCGACGGTAGTGGTGAAACGGGCAATCTCAATCTACGCAATCAGCAGATAAGAGACTACTGCAGCGCCCACGAAAAAATACTCTACGACTTCGCGGATATTGAAAGTTATGACCCGGATGGTCAAACAAATTATATGCCGCTGTATTGTGATGATGCCTGTAACTATACCGGCGGCAACTGGGCGATCGACTGGCAGAACAGCCATACTGAAGGGGTGGACTGGTATAACTGCTCTGCCGCCCACAGTCAGCCGTTGAACGGTAATCAGAAAGCCTATACCGCCTGGTGGCTGTGGGCGAGGCTGGCCGGCTGGAACGGCTGTGCCAATGATTGTCCCGGAGACATCAACAACGATTGCAAAGTCGATATGACTGATTTCGCTTTTATCTCCGCAGGGGATCCTCAGGCGGACATAGCCCCCGCTCCTGATGGCGACGAAACAGTTGATATACTGGATTTTATCGCCTTTGCGGCTGACTGGTTGAACAGCTAGCCCCGGACAATCATTGTCGAATTATGGGATTAAGTGGGGTTTGTTAAGCCGCTTGTGGCTGACCTTTAATCGTGCCAGCCCCCACAGGTTGTGTGACAGGATGTTCATGCCTATATGGGCATTACAATTGCCAAAGTGTTTTTGAATCTACAGCCTGTACAGCCTGAAATAAACGTCTTTTCACTTCTTCTGCCAACCTCAGCGGCAGGTTTTTTTCAATTCAGCAATCATGCTTTTGCCAGCAAACCTAAATTCTTTATATGCAATAAAATTATATTAGTAAGGTTCTTTCCACTCTTGCCTGCCTTAATGATTTATCCGCAGATTGCTCAGATTTTCGCAGATTTCAAGAGAGGAAAACCACGACATGGAGCGAAGCGGAGAGCCCCGCAGGGAAATACACCAACCACACGAAATTTAATATTACTCTTTCTGTCTTTAAAGTGATCTATCTGTGCGATATGCGCCTGGACGGGTAAGTTGCGGGGATTTAAGGTTTTAGAAGGGGACGGCGAACCGGGGGCATCTCAGATCGAAGTGGATTTAGTTCCGGGACGGGTAAAGTCCGGTAGAAATCCTATTTTTTGCTTTGCAAGTCCTCTGTTTTTCGGTAGATTAGATATGATAATGGGAGGGCCATATTGGTCTTGCGCCCAAAAGCTTTTCCATTAATGCGGGTCCTGTCGTACTAAAGCCCGAGATATAGTTTGTTAGTTTGTAACACTTTAGCCAAGTGAAGCAGAGAACTCCGCGAGTTTTGGCAATTTGCCGGTTTTGATGTATGTTCGCAGGGCTTTTTTGATGGTAGCAACCGGGTTTAGGCCGCGTTGTTTCAGGGTAAAAAACACGCTCATCAGCACCGATTGCGTTCGGGCTCCACGGTCGCTGCGGTTGTTATAGCTGTTCTTTCGCATGATCACCGCGCCGCGAATGCTGCGTTCGCCAAAATTATTATCGAACGGCACCTCGCGATTGCTCAGAAAAGTGAACAGCTCATCATGATGGCGTTTCAAACGCTTAATCAACCGCTGAGCTTCCTTGTTCGACCACTCATGCGCGATAATAAGATCCAAGCGTTTTTTCGATTCGTTGGCAGCGCCGCTGGTAAACCGTCGCATCCAGTTCATCGATGCGTTTACGCAGGCGTATCGCGTCGCGAATTAATCGTTTGAGTTTTTTGGAGAACCTCGGCCAATCGCCGCTGTGGTCTTTGGCTTTCCAGACTCGCTCCAAATCACGCAGTAAGTGAACCAGGCACTTTTGTTTGGCGCATGACAATACATTGTAAGCATACCAGAAGTCACTTACGAACACGCCGTTGAAACATTCTTTGATAAATTCCAAAACCACCGGCCCGGCCCGCGACTGCTCGACCGTAAAAATCGTGGCTTGATGGCTGGTAAAGCACCATAACCAATGCGTTTTACCGTTTACCCGCCAGCCGGTCTCATCGCCGTGCAGGACACCGGCTTTTTGAATGTCCTCGATTATTTCTTCGTACCAGGCCAGGAGTATATCCGCTAAACGATGCCACATCTGGACTAATCCGCCCGGCGACATCTTAAACCGGAGATGAAAATTAAACACCTCCAGGATCTGCGCTATCGTATTGCCCAACGCAAAGTGGAGCCAGGCACACAAAACCACAATACCATTGCCAATAGATGATTTTGGCAGAGCATCGGTTACGATCGGCTCAACCGCCTTGCGACAGTTCGGACACCAGTCGCGATGAATAACATGCTTTACCGTCTCAACGCGAACATCTTCCGGGATGTCTTCGATGATTCGTTCACGTGTGCCGGAACATTTTTTCAGTTCGCCGCCGCAGTCCGGACAACATGAAGCGCGATGTTCTTCGGTACGGTCTATTTGGGTCGGCAGATTGCGGCGAGTACCTTGATGCCCTTTTTTACGGCCAAACTTTTTGCCGCGTTTTTTATCTGTTTTGTTCGGCTTGACAAAAACCGGCTTCTGACCTGAGGGACACGAAGGATCAGCCGGACTGCCGGCAACTAACGTACCTTGTGTTTTTTCCGCTGCCAGTTTCGACAGTCTCAGCAAAACAAAAACCACCGCCTCTCTGCCTTGCTCGTAAATAAGCTCAGCCTGCTCCGCAGTCAATTCCTGCTCTAAGGCCAGGTCGGCGATAGCCTGTTCAGCATTCGGCTTCATCATGCTGAAACTATAAACCATTACACGCAATAGCGCAAATTACCCATCTTAACATTTTGAAGTTTTTTTGTCTTTTTTTTGCACAAGCCAACCCAAAAGCTATAGAATTTGCTTCACTTGGCTAAAATGTTACGTTAGTTTAATACGTATAATAACTGCTCACTATTGCCTTGGCGGAAAAAGCAATGAGCATAGAACAAGCAAAATATTGGCGTAGATAATATGCACAATGAAAGTAATGTTGAATTCCCCTATTTATCCCCAAAACAAATTCAATTACTCAACTGGTTTAGGCTGAATGCTACACCATTAGCAGACGCATATTATGGAGCAATTCAATTGCTCCATGATAGACACCACCATGGACGTGTACATTTTATCGCTCATGCTGTCCGTGATATCGCAGACAGATTAGTATTTGTTCTTGATCCTCAATTAGAAGGCAACCGAGTCCAATATGAGGCCACTCTAGATAAGATTATGAATAAATGGCCAAATCTCAATAAAATTACAAATAACGATAATAAGGATTTTCAACATAACCTAGTGACTATCGATTATGACTTAGCTATCATGATAGATTCACTAGTTAAAGATCATCAAAAAAGAAGAAAACGGCCATCTAATTATGAATTACTATTTCGTCACCTAATGAGAAATGAGCCATCTCAAGGTGTTGTAAATGAAAGGGTTATTGCAGATTTCAAAAAGATGCGGAAGTGGTTTATGGACCGAACACATCTTCGTACTAAAGAAGCGCCACAGATTGAAGAATCTGAACTTAAAACCCAATTTAACAAGTTTGAGGGAATGCTTTATAGTTTTGTGGGTGATTTTTTTGCAGGTACACAAGAACTCGATGAAATCCTATATCAAGCCAACCAATAAGCAAGTCAATGCTACTATACCAATGTTAAGCTCGCCACAGCACGAGATTTATTTTTTTTCGCGTCTAGAGAATCCTCTATGGATTAAGCCATTAGATGACCTTAATGTTTTTAAATACCCACCTAAAGCAGAACTGGTTAAAGGAGGAGGTACTCATTTTCCTCGATGGCCCGTTTCAGGCTACCTAGTGCGTATGGCCACCAAAGCCCCCGATGAAGTAGCAAGAATTTTTTCAAGCATTGAAACTGATAATCCATCGATTATAGGTGATATGCTGGATGCGGCTTTAGCCATGCCCACTGAAGTGGCAATCAGGCTAGTTCCGAAGATATGTCAAGCTGCCAGAAACGATCTATTATGGATAAACTTTAAAGGCGCAAGTAACTTGTGCCTGAAATTGGCTAAAGGAAGTGAAATTGATGCCGCAATGGAGTTGGCAGAGGCGTTATTCACACCGGTATTCGAGGAGGAAAAAAAAGGAACTGATCAACGTAATGATTTTTGGTACAAGGAGGGATTGAAGAAAATAGCTCCTTTGCTTGCGGAGAAGAAACCACAAGAGTTCCTGCCAGAATTATGTAACTGGCTTAAGGTTTCAATTGACGCTCAAAAACATGTTAAACCGGACACAGGTTGGGATTCCTCATATGTCTGGCGGCCTGCCATTGAGGAACACGAACAAAATCGTGACCGAGATTTCTCGGGCGTAATGGTAGGATTTGTTAGAAATGGTTTTGAAAAGGCTATTCAAAGCAAAAGTATCTCTCTTGATAAGGCTCTTGAGATACTTGATTTTTATACCTATCTTATTTTTAAACGATTAAGGCTTCATCTCATTAACCAGTTCGCTGAGCAAAATCCTAATTTGGCTCGCAAAGAGATGCTTAATCATAAATTCTTTGACAGTCATAGATTCAAACATGAATATGCGATGCTGATAGGCCAACGCCTGAACCTTCTTTTGCCGGAGGAACAAGACAAATGGTTTGGTTGGATCGATGCCGGACCGGATATGTCTGATTTTGACGAAAGCATTAAAGTTCACCTGGGGCGAGATGCAACCGAACAGGACCGACAAGACAGAATAAACAACTGGAAATTCGAAAAACTACACCTGGTAAGAACACATCTAAAAGGAGAAAAGCTGAGATTCTATGAACAAATGCTCTTGGAACAGGGTGAGCCTCAACTAGCAGACATGAATATCTATTCGGGACCTGTTCGCTGGGGAGACGAGAGTCCAATGACGGCTGAAGATTTTAAAGGTCTGACTTTTGAGCAGATAGTGAACAAGGTTTCTTCATGGCAACCGGAAACATCACAATTCATGGGGCCGAACATCGAAGGCCTTGCCGCAACTTTTGGGGAATATATCGCTACTAATCCCGAACTTTTTTCGAATGATGCTAAGGTTCTAATTAATCAGCCTGCTATTTTTGTTCGCAAATTCCTTAATCAGATGAGTGAGGCAGTCAAGAATGAGCACAATGTTAATTTATCTGCCATTCTTGATCTATGTCAATGGATTATGGAACAGCCTATTGAACAACATACGACAGTTGAACAAGATGATGAAATGTTAGTTGATAGAGGCTGGCAGTGGGCTCGGGATGAAATTACCCGATTCATAGAAAATATATGCAAGGCTAAACAGGGTGAAGCACCAAGATATTCTATGGATGGGATTCGAGAATCCATCTGGAAACTGCTCCAGTCACTTTGCCTTGATCGAAATGAGTCTTATATAGTATATGATACATCCCAAGATGATCCTCGTATCCATGATTATCTCAATCTCGGCATTAATTCACCCCGCGGAAAAGCGGTTGATGCTGCATTGGAATATGCTCGATGGATAGCCAATCATATTAAAGAAACAAATGGCAAACGAGAAATTATCCCCAATGGTTTCAATGCCATGCCGGAAGTTCGAGATATGCTGAAAAAACAGATAGAATCATCGAATAGATGTTTCGAGGTCATGTCGGTAATTGGCTCAAAAATTAGCTTACTTTACTGGATAGATAGAGACTGGTTGTCCAAAAATACAGAAAACATCTTTCAATTGAGGGGGATTGAACAAACACTATCCATCGCCGAAGGGTGGGCGGCATGGAACGCCTTTTTGATATGGGTAAGACCACACATCGAATTCTATCGATTATTTAAACACCAGTTCGCCTATACCGTCAAACAGGCAACAAAAGTTGAATTGGCAGAGGATACTTCCGAACAACCCATGTATCATCTTGGTGAGCATTTGATGCTCCTTTATGGTCGGGGACAACTCGGGTTAGATGATGATAACGGACTATTAAGAACCTTTCTTGAGAAGGCAAATTCCAAAATTCGTCGTCATGCGATTGAATTTATAGGACAAAGCTTAGAGGGCGAAAAGGATCTTCCTTGTGAAATCTCTGAGCGATTCATGGAATTGTGGGATTTTTACTGGCAAGTATCAGGCAAAGATGATGCCAAAGAGGAGCATCATGCGTGGATGTTTGGAACATGGTTCACATGCGGGCAATTCCCGTCAGAATGGATATTGGATCGTTTTAAGCAATTTGTCGAGATCGTTCCAACACCAGAATCCGACCGCCCTATTCTTGATAAGCTGGTAGAAATAGTAGATGTGGATATGCTCAAGTCAGTTCAAATACTTGATATAATTGTACGAGGCGACAAAGAAGGCTGGCACATATACAGTTATCGTGATTCGGCAAAGATAATTTTGGGGAAGGCGATTAAAGTGACAGGTGAAGTTCACGATAAGGCCCGATCCCTGATAGATTATTTTGGACGTCGTGGCTATACGGACTTTGGCGAATTGCTTTAGGAAACGGAAACTGTGTCCGATACATTTATTTCTTCTTAAAAGGAAGGCTAGAGGCAGGAGTGGAGGTTTGGCCTGGCCAGGCCAGCTAAATCTTATAAATCCTGTACATCCTGTCAAAAAGATATTATTAAAGTCTTATAACTGATATCTGACCGCTGATGTCTGATTTCTAACTGCAAGTCTTATAAAACAGGCTTGCAAAATACTGATATCGACATGCTGACCGATGTAAGGTTCCGGCCAAGTGCATCTTGCGGGGTTCTTTGAAAAATTGATAATACGGCTCATGATTTAATGGAGAGGCAATCATGGGCAAAGCGCGAAAATCTGATACGGAACAGCGGCAGTTTTGGCGGATGGTGCTGGAGACATTTCAATCCAGTGGGTTATCCGTTCGTCAGTTTTGTCGGCAGGAAGGTTTATCTGAGCCATCTTTTTATTCCTGGCGCAGGCGTCTGACCCAAGCCCGAAACTCTGATTACGACAGCAAGTCAGAGGCGCAGCCGGAGGCCTTCATTCGCGTTTCGATGCCCCCGTCCCAGCCCGGTTCTCTGGAGCTTGTTCTGGCGGCTGGCCATACATTGCGGATACCTTCAAATATCGACGATGCATTTTTAACCGGCGTTCTTTCCGCGCTAAAACAGGCAAAGCTATGCTAACTCTGCCCCCGGCGGTGAAGATTTTCATTTACTCTCAGCCGACGGATATGCGTTGCGGTTTTAACAAGCTTTCGATGCTGGCGGAAAACTTCATGCTTCAAGATTCGTTCAGCGGCCATCTGTTTGTGTTCTTCAATAAACGCGGCGACAAATGTAAGATTCTTTTCTGGGACCGCACCGGATTCGTCGTTTGGTATAAGCGGCTGGAGGAAGGCACGTTTGAAAAAATCCCCGGCAAAAATAATCAGGCATCAATCGAAGTTGATATTGCCAAGCTAAGCTGGATACTGGAAGGCATTGATTTATTTCGCAGTCGCCGCCGAAAACGCTATGAGCGTAAAAGCTCGCTATAGGCTCTTAGAGTTAAGAATATTACATATTTTCTCATTTTTATGCTTGCTTTTTTCATCATTTCGCTTATCATAATCTCATCGTTAAGGATGACGAAGTTACTAAACGTTACGGATTGATGATGGCTGAAAAGATAACCGCTCAAAGCTCTGTCGAGCAGCTTCCCGATGATGTTGCCACTCTTAAAGAGATGGTTCTGACGCTGTTGGGTCAGATTGATGATCTCAGCGGCCAGTTGTATTATCTCAAGCGGCAGTTGTTCGGCAAGAAAAGCGAAAAGCTCGATCCGGCTCAGCGTTTGTTGTTTGAAAATCTTTACGAGGAAGTTCAACAGAAGATTGAACAGCAGAAGCCCTCACGCGCCAAGGTTGTCAAAGGCCGTAAGAATGCTAATCATCAAGGCCGCAAGCCGCTGCCGGAAAATTTGCGCCGCGAAACTATCGACATTGAACCTGCCGAAGAAGAAAAAACCTGCCCGGTATGCCATAACGAAAAAGAACGTATCGGCGAGGAAGTAACCGAAAAGCTGGATTATGTGCCCGCATCTTTTTATGTTCAGCGTTATGTCAGAAGCAAATACGCCTGCAAGGTTTGCGAGAATAATATCTCGATTGGCGAACTGCCGCCCATGGCGATCGACAAAGGCATTCCCGCTGAAGGTTTGCTGGCGTATATCATAACGAGCAAGTATGCGGACCACCAGCCGTTGAACCGTCTGGAAGGTATTATTAAGCGGCACGGCGTGGAAATCAACGTCTCAACCATGTGCGACTGGGTGGGCAGTTGCGCTGAACTGCTGGAGCCGCTGGTCAAACGTATGCGGGAGAAGATTCAGCAGTCGGAAATCATTTATACCGATGATACCTCCATCCCCATCAAGAGCAAAAACCGTAAAGGATCCACGTATAAGGGCTATTTGTGGGTTTATATCGATACTGATTATAATGTGGCGTTTGATTTTACGCCGACGCGTTCGCGCGAAGGTCCGCTAAATTTTATCGGCAGAGATTATCAGGGTTTTGTGCATGCAGATGCTTATAGCGGCTATGATGAACTGTTTCGGGCTACCGATGCCGTTGAGGTGGCTTGTAATGCGCATGCGCGGCGGAAGTTTGAATACGCTTTAGACAGCGACCCGGTGCGGGCGGCACATTTTATGGTGCTCTGGGGTAAGCTTTATGAAATCGAGCGACGGGCAAAAGCGGAAAAATATTCGCCGGAGCAACTTTTGCAAGCCCGCCAGGAAGAAGCCCTGCCGATCTTTGCCGAAATCCGGGCGAAGCTGGATGAGTATCAGGGACAGGTTCTGCCTAAAAATAATATGGGCAAAGCCGTCACCTACGCCCTGAACCAGTGGGATGCCCTGGTCCGCTATACCAGCGACCCACGGCTGAGCATCGATAATAATCTTTCGGAACGAACGCTGAGAATGGTAGTCATTGGCCGAAAAAATTATATGTTCGCCGGCAGCGAAGCTGGAGCCGAACGCGCCGCCATAATCTACAGCCTGGTCGCCGGCTGCAAACTCCACAATCACGACCCATTCGCGTATTTCAATTATGTCCTCAGAAAAATCTCCACCACCGGCGCCAACCAAATCGACACCCTCCTGCCCGCCAACTGGAAAACCCCGCAAAATTAACCCGCCCCAACCGCAATCCACCAATTGTCAGCCAAGGTGTACTTGGCCGGAAACTTACTGACCGATAACTCCAATCTACTTTGCTCTCAAGTAAATTGACTTTGCTCCTAAGTAAATTTACTTTGCCCCTAAGTAGATTTACTTTGCCTCTAAGTAAATTGACTTTGCCCCTAAGTAAACTTGCTTAGTTTCTGAGTAGACTTGCTTTGTTTCTGAGCGGGTTTGCCGGGCTGCTGGGTAGATCGGCTCAAACGCCGGGCGAGTTGAAGATATTACGGGACAGGTCCGCTTTGCCCTGTTTTCAGTCAACATTATAACGCGGTTAAAGATAAAGGGGGGTACTACTGTTTGGGCCTCATTTTGGCGAGTTTGATTAGTTCGCGGGCGCGATGGATGGCGGTAGTGCGTGATTCTACCAGGCCGGCGGTGTTCATGGGAAGGATTTGTGCTTCGAGCAACATTTCCTCGGCTTCGGAGATGAGGATGTCTTCGGAGGTCATTACCATGCGGGTGAGAATCATGATTTCATCGTCGCAGACATGGGCGAAGCCGTTATCGACGAAGAACAGGTATTCATCCAGCAGGGCATCCTGATAATAGAGCAGGCCGGGATTGAGCTGGCAGAGCAATGACGAATGGCCGGGCCAGATACCCAGCAGGCCGTCGTGGGCGGGAATCTTGAGCTGGGTTATCTTGGTCTCGATGAAATGCTCATCAGGGGTGATGAGGCTGAATTTCATGCTTTTGCTGTAGTCAGTCATGGCGAATGTTCCAATCAGGCGGCGTCAATGCCGGAGGATTCCTTGGCTTTCTTCTCGGCGTCTTCCACATTGCCGACGTACATAAATGCTGATTCGGGCAGATGGTCCCATTTGCCGGAGCAGAGTTCCTCGAAACTTCTAATCGTATCTGCCAGGCTGGTATAGTTGCCGGGGATACCGGTGAAAACTTCGGCGACCATGAACGGCTGCGAAAGGAAACGTTCAATCTTGCGGGCGCGGGCGACGAGGACTTTATCTTCTTCACTCAATTCATCGACACCCAGAATCGCGATGATGTCATGCAATTCGTTATAACGCTGGAGGATTTCCTGGACCTGACGGGCAACGGCGTAATGACTGGCCCCGACATAATTGGGATCGAGGATTCGGCTGGTAGATTCCAGCGGGTCAACGGCGGGATAGATACCTTTTTCGGCAATGGAACGCTGTAAGTTGACCGACGAGTCGAGATGTGTAAACGTCGTTGCCGGGGCGGGGTCGGTATAGTCATCGGCGGGGACATAAACAGCCTGAATACTGGTTACCGCACCTTTGGTGGATGAGGTAATGCGTTCCTGAAGTTCACCCATTTCCGTGCCGAGCGTGGGCTGATAGCCTACCGCCGAGGGCATACGACCCAATAAAGCTGATACTTCCGAGCCTGCCTGGGAGAAACGAAAAATATTATCGATAAACAGCAACGTGTCAGCGCCGGTCTGGTCCCGGAAGTATTCCGCCATCGTCAAGGCGGTCAGGGCAACTCGCAACCGAGCTCCCGGCGGTTCGTTCATCTGGCCGAATACCATAACAGTCTGGTCCAATACACTCTTGCCGCCGGTGCCGATTTTGGCTTCCTGCATTTCCAGCCAGAGGTCGTTTCCTTCGCGGGTACGTTCACCCACGCCGGCGAAACATGAATAACCGCTATGGAATTTCGCCAGACGAGCGATAAGCTCCTGAATGATAACGGTCTTACCGACACCGGCCCCGCCAAACAGCCCGCACTTACCACCGCGAACCAGAGGACAGAGCAGGTCGATTACCTTGATACCGGTCTCGAACATTTCGGTATTGGGCGAGAGGTCCACGAACAGAGGCGGCTCGCAATGTATCGGGCGGGTAGCCTCGGCATTTACGGGGCCGCGATTATCGATAGGCTCGCCCAGCAGATTGAATACCCGGCCCAGGGTCGCTTCGCCGACCGGCACTGTTACCGCCTGGCCGGTATCGACCACTTCCACGCCGCGGGCCAGTCCGTCGGTCGAACCCAAGGCCACCGCCCGCACCTTGCCGCCGCCCAGATGAAGCTGGACTTCGCCGGTTACCTTGATGTGACGGCCTTTGTATTCGGTATCGACCTTCAGAGCATTGTAAATTGAGGGCAGATGCTTTTCTTCGAACTCAACGTCGAAAGTACTGCCGATTACCTGGATAACTTTTCCTGTATTCATTTATAATGGTACTCCATTGGGCAACGGATTACATAATTAAGCTTAGTTTACACAAACCCACGGTTCAATTTTCGCGAGCTATTTTCCGTTTTATTTCAGGGCTTCGACACCCCCGATGATGTCGAGCAGTTCGCCGGTGATTTGTCCCTGCCGCAGTCTGTTATAGCTGCGGGTCAGAGCGTCGATCATTTGACCGCCGTTATCGCTGGCCGCCTGCATCGCCGCCATCCGAGCGGCTTGTTCGCTGGCGAGGCTGTTCAGGAAGCAGTCGTAAAGGGTGACTCTAACAGCAGTGGGGATGAGTTCATCAACAATCTGGTGGGCTGATGGGAAAAATTCGTATTCTTCAAAAGGTACTTTACGGCCAGCCAAAGGATGACGCTCTTCTTTAGCTAATGTTTGCAGGGGCAGCAGGGTTTTGACTTCTGCCCGATGAACTCCCGCGGAATAAAATCGCGTATATACAATTTTAGCAGTGCTTATTCGTCGCTGGGAATAGAGCAGCATCAACTCGTTGGCTAATCTCTCGACGTCCGCAAAGGTGGTTTTTTCATCAAAACCAGTGTAGCTGGCGGTCATTCTTTGCTGTAAGAACCGAAAGCGGGCGATACCTTTTTTGCCGGAGACACGCAGATCTGTTTTGTGGTTTTCGCGACGAAGTTCTTTAAGATTTTCATTGGTAAGGCGAATCACATTCCCGTTAAAACCGCCGCAGAGTCCACGGTTGCTGGTCAGGGCCAGAATAATAGTGCGGTCAACGTTTTCGTTGTTCATCTGTAAGGGATGTTCGACAATACGGCTGCCCTGAATCAAATCGGAAACTAACTGGATAACCGCGCGGTAGTAAGGTTCGGCGCTGCGGAGCTGATCCTGGGCTTGACGAAAGCGGGCCGTAGCAATCATTTCCATCGTACGGGTAATCTTAACGATGTTCTGGATTGACTTGCGGCGTCTGACAATTTCTCTTACGTTGGCCATATATTATTACCGGTATCTCGGAATTATTCCTTGTTGTATCCATCAACGAAGGTGTGCATCACTTCGAGCAGTTTGTTTTCCAGTTCGGTTGAAATTTTTCCGTCACGTTCGATGTCTTCCAGCAGGTCGGCGTGTTTTTCTTTGAGCATAGCCAGCAGCTTTGCTTCAAAATCGGAAATCTGGTGGAGCCCGATTTTATCGAGTATCCCTTTCGAACCCGCGAAAATGCTAACAACCTGGTCATTGACGGTCATCGGCTGATACTGCGGCTGTTTGAGCAGTTCAACCATTCTTTTACCGCGGTCGAGCTGAGCCTGAGTCGCTTCGTCCAGGTCGGTGCCAAGCTGGGCGAACGCTTCCAGTTCGCGGAACATCGCCAGGTCCAGCCTTAATCGTCCGGCAATACCTTTCATCGCTGGGGTCTGGGCCTTGCCGCCCACGCGACTTACACTAATACCAACATCAATCGCCGGTCGCACACCTGCGAAAAACAGGTCAGGCCGCAGATAAATCTGACCATCTGTAATCGAAATAACGTTCGTGGGAATATATGCCGATACTTCACCTTCCAACGTTTCCACGATGGGCAGCGCCGTCAGTGAACCAGCCCCTAGTCCATCGGAAAGTTTAACCGCACGTTCCAGCAGGCGGCTGTGCAGATAAAACACATCGCCCGGATAAGCCTCACGACCCGGCGGACGACGCAGCAGTAGCGAGAGCTGGCGATAGGCCTGGGCCTGTTTGGTAAGGTCGTCATAAACACAAAGAGCGTGCCCCTTTTCCTCATACATGAAGTATTCCGCCATGGCCGTGCCCGCATAGGCGGCAATATATTGCAACGGTGCCGGTTCAGCCGCCGAAGCGGTGACGATGATGGTATATTCCATAGCACCGTGTTTTTCGAGAATCTCCATGACGCCCGAAACGGTGGATTCTTTCTGGCCGATGGCGACGTAGACGCAAACAACGTCCTTGCCTTTTTGGTTGATAATCGTATCAAGTGCGACGGCGGTCTTGCCGGTCTTCCTGTCCCCAATAATCAGCTCACGCTGACCTCTGCCAATAGGTACCATCGAATCAATAGCCTTGATACCGGTCTGGAGGGGCTGACTCACCGGCTGCCTGTCGGCGATGCCGGGCGCGGCAAATTCTAACGGGCGGCGTTTTTCGGTATTGATAGGCCCTTTGCCGTCGACCGGCTCACCCAGCGGATTAACTACCCGCCCCAGAAGTTCACGACCGACCGGCACGTCCAGCAGAGAGCCCGTCGAACGCACTTCGTCACCTTCTTTGATAGTGAGGTAATCGCCGTAGATAACCGCACCAATGGAGCTTTCCTCAAGGTTAAACACCTGACCGTAAACCCCGCTTTCAAACAGCAGCATTTCGCCGGCCATGGCATTGCTCAGCCCGTAAATCTGAGCGATACCGTCGCCGACTTCCAGCACCCGGCCAACTTCGGAAACGTCCAGCTCACTGCGAAACTGAGCGATTTCCTGTTTAATTACACTGGTGATTTCTTCAACTTTGAATTTCATTTCAGGCCTCTTTCAACCTTTATAAACTGTTGGTCGGAGCGAAAAATATTCCGCAACAACTTTTAACTGCTTGTTTTTGTGTTTGAGTTTGCGGTTAATATTCCGCAGGCTTTGTCGCACGGAGGTATCCAGCAGCGTTCCTTCGACATTCAATATCATGCCGCCGATAATCGCCGGATCGCAGAGTGCGGTCAGTTTGACTTTCCTGCCCATCGATTTGCCGGTGTCTTCAGCTAGTTTCTGAATTTCCTCATCGGGAAGCTCTATTGCCGTCGTAACGGTCCCTTCGACAAATCCCAGGGCTTTATCGCATATCTTGCCGTAAGTTAATGTTGTCTCCGGCAGCAACCCCAGTCTACCTTTGCGATTTAGCACGCCCAGAAAATCCAGAGTCAACCCGCTTAAAAAATCTCCGAAAATTTTCTTGATCGTTTCGTAGCGTGCTTCACGCGGAATGGCCGGATTATCGAGGAAAATCGAAAACTCGCTTTCCTGCAGAATCAGTTCGTTAAACTGTTCCAGTTCCTCACGAATCTCTTCGCTTTTATTGTCAGGCTCAGCCAGCTCAAACAATGCCTGGGCATAAACCTGAGCGATAGCATTTCGATTATTGTCGGCCAAGTTTAACTTCCTCTGAGTTCCTGTTCCCTAGTTCTGCTGAATTTTCCGGCTCAGCGCCTCGATTGATTCACTCACCAGTCGGCGATGGTCGTCCGGGTTGAGGCTGCGCTGGATAATCTGACCGGCAATGTCAGTAGCCAAATCTGCCGTCTGATTATAAATTTCCTGCAAAGCCTGATTGCGAGCGTCCTCAATATCACGTTTGGCACGGTCGCGAAGCGTCTGAACTTCCTGTTCCGTTTTAGTCTTAATTTCCAGGCTTATTTTATGGGCTTCATTACGGCTGTTTTCGACTATCTCGCGGGCCTTATTTTCTGCACCGGCGAGAATCTTTTTGTTGCCTTCCAAAGCCTGGGCCGCTTCGATGCGTGCTTCTTCAGCCGCCTTTATATCAGACTGAATATGCTTTTCGCGTTCCTGCAAAGCCGAAAGGATCGGCGGCCAGGCCCACTTGCCCAAAATCAGCATCAGCACAATAAATATCGCCAAAGTGAACACTGAAGTTCCCAGGTCGCCCGCGAAAATATTTGGCGCAACGCCCTCTTCCGAAGCTGATGCCCAGCTGGGCGCAAAAACACCCATCACCGTTACGCCTGCCAGAGCGGATTTTATAACATTATGTTTTCGCATTTTAACACCTCACTACCGACAAATTCATAAATAGAAACACCCCTGCGGCCTCGACCCGGACAACAGGTGTTCTATAACTACTGACGGTTTGATTTATAGTGTCGCGATCAAACACACAACCAGGGCAAAAAAGGTAAAACCTTCAATAAGTGCCGCTGCGATGATCATGGTCGTAAAAATCCGATTGCCTGCTTCGGGCTGACGGGCGATGGATTCTACCGCTTTGCCGGCCAGCTCGCCTATACCGCGACTGGCACCAAAAACGATAAGACCGCAGCCCAGCGTGCCGCCTAATACATTCAATCCAATATTAGCGACAATATCGACCCATTCATGTGCACCTGCTGCCGCTTCGGCTACGGCTTCTGCCAACATCAATGCTTCCAGCATCTTTGTACCTCCAGGTTGCTAAAACCTAAAATACGTTACGGTTACTATATATCAACGTTCCACATCGAACGTTCAATGTTCTGGTTCAATGGCCGCGGAGATAAACAGCGTGGTCAAAAATACAAAAATATACGCCTGCAATACCGCGGTAAAAAGTTCCAATATACTCAACGCCGCACATCCAGCGACAGTTACTGCCCCGACGGAATAGCTCTTGGCCATAAAAATCAGACTGAGCAAAGCCGCGATAACCGTATGGCCGGCGACCATATTCGCGAATAAACGAATGGCCAGTGCAAAAGGTTTGATTAAGGCGGCGATAAACTCAAGAACAAACATCAGCGGAACTAAAGGCCAGGGAACCGGCGGTATGAAATGTTTCATATAGCTGGCTATGCCCTGCTGGCGGATGCCGCAAATGTGAATCATAAAAAATGAAACCATCGCCAGAGTGCCGGTTATCCATATATTCGCGGTGGCGGTTCCGCCAATATTGCTTAATTTTGTGCCGGATAGGAAATACACAATTCCCGCCAGCGGAATCATGCCTATCAGGTTGCAGAACAGGATGAAGAAGAAAAGGGTCCAGAGATATTTAATGAATTTGTCGGTATGTTCCTTGAGCGCGGGCCGGGCGACTTCTTCGCGGAGATAGAGGCAGATGCTTTCGATGAGATTTGCCAGGCCTTTGGGTACCAGTCCGTCACGACGGGCGGCCCGGGGCAGAATGATCAGCATAAGAATCGCGGCAAGCAATACCATAAGGACATGGTTGCTAACGACAAAATCACCGATGCGGAACAGCTCATGCTGTACCACATGATCAAGCGGATTTTCCGATGCCAGTATATTGAAACTCAGCATATTGTCGCTTCCATCCCGCTTTTAGCGGAAACTCTATCAACTTTAACGCTGATGGAAAACGACTTACTTATTCAGCAAGCAAGTTTCCTTAATCAGCAAATATATCATACCAACCAGCCCTATCAGCAGGCCGGTAATCATCAGCCAGGGACCCTGGTTATTTAACTTTTGGTCGGCCCAATAGCCGCCATACGTAAAGAGTCCCAGAACACCTGTAAACTCTATTCCATAACTAAGCCAGCGTAAAGAGCTTCGGTCGCTTTTCTCTATTGAACCGAAATAACGCTGGCCCCGGGGGTTGTCCTCTGGGGCTTTTCTTATCAAGCCTTTTTCCGACGCTGTCTTGTTCTCAGACATGCAAATCTCGGCACTGTTTTGCGGGTGCCTGAGCAAGCAGGCAACCAAAGTCGTCAAAATTACATCTGGCAAAGCAAGGTGTCAAGAAATAATCTACGGGGCCGACTCAATCCTCGGGCATATTAGTTTTGTTTAGGCAACCAATTTGGTATGTCAGAGGAGATAGTATGATGTTTGGCTCGACAAATATGCTCCCGAAGCCTGACAATAATGTCACATGTAAAGGATTGCGTTAATATTCGTGTGACATAATTGTTGTGTAAAAGTCTAAAAAACCTTCATTACCGCGATTTCGTCGCAGTGGTCCTGTTTGGGGCAGCTTACGCAGTCGGACCAGACTTTCATGGGTAATTCTTCTTTTTTTATGAGATGGAAGCCTATTTTTTCGAAGAAATTTTTCTCCAGGGTTAGTGCGAATACTTTGGGAAGGCCCAGTTGCCGAGCGTCTTCGAGGACGGCCTGGACGAGCTGGGCACCGATGCCTTGCCCCTGATAATCTTCGTGGACGACGAGTGATTTGACCTCGGCCAGGTCGGACCACATGACCTGAAGGGCACAACAGCCGACAATCTTGCCGTCGAGTTCGCAGACGCGGAAGTTACGCAGGGTTTCGTAAATCTCGGCCAGGGAACGAAATAGCATCCTCTCCAACTCAGCGTAGGAGTTGATAAGGTCTCGGATAGCGGGGACGTCAGCTAGTTTGGCGGTACGAATCATTTTTTTTGCTCCCGGTGGGCTATATTTACAATCGACTGAAAAGGTGTTATTCTAACAGTTTACGTGTAAATGATAGTCAGGCGGCTGAGCTGGGACAATTAGAAAATTTTGGAGTTGCACCACCCGCCAAGAAGCCTGAGGTACAAGCGTTCGGCACATAAAGAGTTAATATGAATAGATTTGTGGTGCAGGAACATGTTAATAAGGATGGGGTACACTGGGATTTAATGCTGGAAAAAGTGGGGGGATTGGAGACTTGGCGGTTGCTGGTGGGGCCTGAGGGGTGGTTGGGGGGGGCGGTGGCGGCGGAGCAGATATTTGACCATCGGCTGGAGTATCTTAGTTATGAAGGGGAGATAAGCGGTGGTCGAGGGTCGGTATCTATTGTAATGAGAGGTACTTATGAGATTATTGAGGAGGGTGAGGGGGTGGTGCGGGTCGATTTGGATGTAGCTGGCGGGGGGGCGATGCTGGTTGTATTGCAGACGCTTAGGTAGTGGTAAAGGCGGTGGAGAGTCGCTGAAAAGTAGTAAAAATCGACGCGTAAGGGCTTGAAGAGGCTGATTTTTGACGTTTTTGTTGGTTTTTTTTTAGTTTTTTACGAAAAAATTGCGTTTTTGTTGGCGGTTTGCATTTATTTTGGGGTTGGTGGTCGAATCCGGCTGCTCACGCGGCTTGGTTCCTGTTGGGGTTTTTCTGTAAAATGTTGATTTATGGGGGGATTGCGGTATGATGCACCGTTCCAAGGGCAGATTGTGGTTTTAGCGGAGAAAGATGCAGTGACGAATGTGATGGCGACTTTGAGTGAGCGGGGGTTTGTCAGTCAGAAATCTGATGCTGATATGGCCGGCAAGCTGGCTTCTTCGGTTACGCTTTATGCAGGTTTTGACCCGACGGCTGAAAGTTTGCATATTGGGAACTTATTGCAAATAATGTTGTTGTCGCAATTTCAGCGACATGGCCATCGGCCTGTGGCTTTGGTGGGCGGGGCAACGGCGATGATTGGCGACCCGTCCGGTAAGAACGCGGAGCGAAATCTGCTGGATGAAGCTACTATTGCTCGAAATCTTGAGGGGATTAAGAAGCAGCTAAAGCAGTTTCTGGATTTCGATTGCGGGGATAATTCGGCTTTGCTGGTAAATAACGCGGACTGGATTGGCAAGTTCAGTTTTGTGGAGTTTCTGCGGGACGTGGGGAAATATTTTCGGGTGGGTGAGATGATGGCCAAAGAATCGGTTCGCAAACGGCTTAACAGTGACGTGGGGATGAGCTTTACGGAGTTCAGTTATCAGCTTTTGCAGGGGTATGATTTTCTGCATCTTTATCGTGAGCATAACTGCGTTTTGCAGGTGGGCGGCGATGACCAGTGGGGCAATATTACGGCGGGGATTGACCTGACCCGGAAGCTGGCGGGAGCGGGGGTTTATGGTTTGACTTCACCTTTGATTACGACGGCGAGCGGTCAGAAGTTTGGCAAGACCGAAGCGGGTACGATCTGGCTGGACGCGGCGCGGACCAGTCCTTACGAATTTTATCAGTACTGGATGCGCTGTGATGACCGGGATGTGATTAGTTTGCTGAAGCGGTTTACTTATCTGCCGATGGAGCGGATTGGTGAGCTGGAGAAGGCGGTCGCGGAGCGGCCCGAAAAGCGTGAGGCTCAGGCGGTGTTGGCGGAGGAAGTTACCCGGCTGGTACACGGCGAGGAGCTGTTGGGGGTTGCGGTCAAGGCTTCTCAGGTTTTGTTCGGGCAGGAGATTGAAGGTTTGTCAGACGCGGATTTGAGCAGTATTTTCGCGGATGTGCCCAGTACGTCACTGTCGCGTGATAAGCTCGACGAAGGTCTGGGGCTGCTGGATGCTCTTACGGAAAGCAAACTTTGCAGTTCGCGTGGGGACGCGAAGAAGCTGATTAAAGCAGGTGGTGCGTATGTGAATAATGTTCGGATGGGCGAGCTGGATTATGTGCTGAAGACGGCGGACCTGGCGTCGGAGACGATTATGGTATTGCGGAGCGGGAAGAAGAAGTATCATTTGCTGAAGTTTGGATGAAGAAGGCAAGAGGGATGAGGCAAGAGGCAAGAGGCAAGAGTGAACGGCATTGTGAAAAATATATATTATGGGTACGGTAATGAGATGAAGATACCAGAGACGGAACGGGCGGGGGATTATGTTGATCTTTATATAATAGATTTTGGTGATAGCTGCGCGATGGGTTATACGGCTGACGAGGTTGCGGTATTGCTGGAATCGGAGCGTTTTGCTGAGGCTAAGGTTTACCGGATTTATGGGGCTCGGCCTGACGGCAGTATGGAAATTGTAGGGGTGGCGCGTGAGAAGTTCGGGTTGGAAAGCGGGATGTTTTTCCACTGTCGGACGGAAGAGACGGGGCGGCGTGATTATGAATATTTGTGCGGCTGGTCGGAAGAAAATCGTCCACCCTGTCGGGCGAAGCTGCATCTGGCGAAGCTGGAAGATGGTACTTTACTGATAGGGCTGATATATCCGGCGGAGTATGAGCATCAGGTGGGCAAGTGGCTGAGCGGAAGTGAATTTCGCGGCGAGGGTGCGGTTGACGCGGGTATTTCGCAGGTTAGTCGCTATTACGAAAGCAAGGCAGAGCGGCGGGCGGAGAAGCAGTTGACGGCTAATGACGTGATGCGGTGCCGGGGGCGGGATGAACTGCTGGCTTGCGTTGGTATAGAATTGCAAAGATAGCATGAGACAGCGACGCGGCGGAAAAATTATCGGTTTGCTGGCGGCGGGGCTGATATGGAAACGGAATCTGCGGCGGGTTTGGTCGGATTCGGCGACGATGCGGAAGCTGGAGTTTGGCGGTGATACGCGGCGTATTGGTGTACGATTTAACGAGAAAATACGGGGCGCTTTCAGGCGTTCCTGGCTGAAGATACATTCTTAAATTAAGAGAAATTGGAGTTTTGCAAAATAACAATTTGGCATACTTTCAAGTAAAAAAAAGACGCGGTGTTGTTTTTTTTGATTTTGTGCCTTTTATGGTATTTAACGGTTTAGTAATTTAACGCAATTTGATTTAATCTTCAATTCGAGCCAATTAAAAATCAAATTGCGTTAAATTAGGTATGCCAAACTGTCATTTTGCAAAATTCAGGAGAAATTTATGGCATTACCCACTGTGGCAATTGTAGGTCGTCCGAATGTTGGCAAGAGCAGCCTGCTCAATGCTCTGGCGGGCAAGATGATAAGTATTGTTGAGCCTACGGCGGGTGTGACACGGGACCGGGTCAGCGCGGTTATCGAGCTGGATGGTCGTTATTTTGAACTGGTCGATACGGGCGGTTATGGTATCGAAGATCATGACAATCTGACCGAGCATGTTGAGAGTCAGATTGCTCAGGCGATTAACCGGGCGGATTTACTGCTGTTTGTGGTTGATGTTCGGGAGGGCATCGCTACGCTGGACGAGAAGATGGCCCAGATGCTTCGGGTTCAGGATTTGAATGTTATGCTGGTGGCCAACAAAGCGGATTCGCCGGGCTTGGAGGATCAGGCGGGGGTATTTTACAGTCTGGGTTTTGGCGGGCCGGTATGTGTCTCGGCGGAGCATGGCCGAAATCGGGCGGCACTGGTTGAGGCGATTCTGAATCGGCTTGATGCTCTGGAGGGGATGGATACTTCGCGGCCCGCGGATACGGTTATGAAGCTGGCGGTTGTGGGAAAGCGGAACGCCGGCAAGAGTACGTTTATTAATTGTCTGGCGGGCGAAGAGCGGGTGATTGTCAGTGAGGTTGCAGGGACGACGCGTGACTCGGTTGATGTTCAGTTTGAGATTGACGGGCGGAGTTTTATCGCGATCGACACGGCGGGAGTGCGTAAGAAAAAACAGATGATAAACAGCAGCATAGATTATTACAGCTATACGCGGGCGACTCGTTCGGTGCGTCGGGCGGATGTTGTGGCCTTGTTTATTGACGCGGCGGAGACGATTTCGCAGGTTGACAAGAAGCTGGCTCGATATATTTCGGATGAAGCTAAGCCTTGTATCATCGTGGTGAACAAATGGGACCTGGCGGCGGAGCGGGCGACGACGGATGATTACGGGGACTATATCGATAAAATGCTGCCGGGTCTGGGCTATGCTCCGATATGTTTTATAACGGCTCAGACGGGTAAGAATGTGCAGTCGCTGGTTGATTTGGCGATTGAGCTGTATAAGCAGGCGACCTATGAGGTCACAACGGGGCAACTGAACCGGGCGATCAAGGCTGTCACCGGCGAGCGGGTTCCTTCGGCACGGCGTAAGGTTGGTATTCCGCGGATTTATTATGCCACTCAGGTTGCGGTTTGTCCGCCGACGCTGCTGCTGTTTGTGAATAATCCTCAGTTTTTTGATGAGAACTATCAGCGTTTTCTGGTGAACCGGATGCGGGAACTGCTGCCTTATAATGAGGTGCCGATACTTTTGTTACTGCGTCATCATCATGGTCAGGAAGAACAGGACGATTAGCAAATGCAAGAAGAAGGCATGAGGCATGAGGGATGAGGCAAGAGTGAACGGCGTGGTTTCGACCTGCGGTCGAAGGTTTTTATTTGACGGAAGGCAAGAGGGATGAGGGATGAGGCAAGAGTAAACGGCGAGGTTTCGGCCTTTGGCCGAGGTGCGTATCGCACTTATAAATCGCCACGGGCGTTTGGCGTATTTGACACTCCCGTTGGTCGCTTGCGTAATTGGTACATAACCAGTTCCTTGCTTTGCAAGAAGCTGCCACCCAAACGGAGTGGGGGTTGAGGATGCGGTTTTATTGCGGGCCAATTTTGGTTTTGCTGTTGTTTTTTCTGGCGGGCTGCGGGCCGGAGCCGGAGATAAATCGGCTGGCTGAACAGAGTCCTTTTCGGTCTGAGGGTTCGCGGGGCGAAGGGGTTGAAACTCTGCTGGTGAGCTGCGGTTATTATCCGATGGAGCTGCCGGGCGATGTTGATTTGGGGGGGCAGGCTTTTGGGCTGGCGGGACCTAATGATGTGGCGTTGGATGGTACGGGGTTCGCGAAGGATGATATTCAGAACTGGCGGCTGAACGGGATGGAGATAATGGTGCTGCCGGCGGATTTATGGCCTGGGCTGTATCAGAAGCTGCTGGATGCGGGAGGGCGGAATGTTTCTCAGTCGGTGACGTATTTTCGTAATGTTGATGAGCTGGCGATATTTGAAATGGTCTATCAGCCGGAGGGCAGTTCGGTTTTTCGGGCAGATAAGGGACGGGTCAAAGGTCAGTCATTGACGGCGGGTCGGGCGGTGCTGCGGGTTAGCTGTGTGCCGGTGAGCGAAGAAAAGGAGATACGTTTTTTTATGGTGCCGGCTTTTGAAGGTGATGTTTCGCAGGGCGGCTATCGGCGGGACGAAGGGGGGCATTTACGCTATTATAATGAGAAGCCGCAGACGATTTTTGATTCTCTGCTGGTGCGGGGTCGTTTGCGGGTGGGTCAGTTTGTTGTGATTCGGGCGTTGCCGAAAGAGCAGGCCGTGGGTAACCTGGGTGAGGTTCTGCTGCGGGGTCAGGCGGAGTCGGTCGCGGTTCAGCGGGTGGCGGTATTGATACCGAAAATGGAGACGATAGTTAAATATTGATATTATACGGTCGGTTGGGTTTAATGGGATGGTATGACAGATAAATCGGAAAATATTCAGAGTCGGTATTATCGGCATTTGTGCGATTCGGCGGGGCTGGCGATAATCGGTACTGATTGTCAGGGGATGGTGATTAATTGCAATCCGGCGGCGGAGGCGATGTTTGAGCGGGAGGCTAGCCATCTGCTGGGGCGGCATGTTGTGGGTGTTATCGCGGAGAAAGACCGGCGGGAGTTCAACCGGTTAATCGAGGAAGTTGTGACCAGCGGCAAGATGCGGGGGATTGAAACTGAACACGTGGGCAAAGACGCGACTCTGGTGCTTGATGTGGTGATAACGCCGGTTCACGATGACGAGGGTCAGTTGCTGGGATTGGCGATTTGGGTTCATGATATAACGCGGAGTAAGAATCTGGAGAGGCAGTTGATTCAGGCAGAGCGGCTGGCTTCGGTGGGCACGCTGGCTTCGGGGGTGGCTCATCATTTTAATAATATCATCGGAGGAGTGGCGACTTTTGTGGATTTTGCTCTGACCAGCGGCAATCCGCAATCGACGCAGCGGGCTTTGCAAATGACGGCGGAGGCGGCGAATCGTATCGGCAAGATAACTCAGTCGCTGCTGACGTTCGCGGAGCGCGATATGCGTCAGTTTGATTTGTCCGATATTAACGAAGTGATGCTGACTTTTTGCAGTTTGATTGAGGGGCCCTTGCAGGACAAAGGAATAATGCTGGAAAGCCATCTTTGTGTGGTGCCGGTGGTGGAAGTTCCGGGTTCGCGAATGCATCAGATGTTCGGGCATTTGCTGGATAACGCCGAGTGTGCTATGCCGAACGGGGGAGTGCTGACGATTGAGCTTTTTCGGGATGTGGATGAGATTGTTATATCTTTCGGCGATTCGGGGCTGGGGATCGAGTCTAAGGACTTGCCGCATGTATTCGAACCGTTCTTTACTACGCGGGGCGTTTCGGGGGGCGGTAATCAGCCTTGTGCGGGGCTGGGTCTTTCGGTGGTGCATGGCATTGTGAGTGAGCTGGGCGGGATGATCGCGGTGCAGAGCAAGGTTAAACAGGGTACGGTTTTTACGGTTCGGCTGCCGATTAAGAAGACCTCAGAAATCAGATATCAGGAATCAGATTAACGGCAGGCCACTGCCGAGCAAAATTTTCAGCGTAGTTGGCTTTCGTTTAGCCCCGCCGCCATCACAAAAAAAGCCCCCGCCGATTTTCATCAAGGCGGAGGCTTCAATCCTGCAATTAAAGAGCAATCACACTTCCATAATTTCTTCTTCTTTGGACTTCAGCAGTTCATCAATCTTGCCGGTGTACTTTTTGGTAAGCTCGTCCATTTCCTTCTTGCCTTCATCGCGGTCATCTTCAGTCAGGGTCTTATCCTTTTCCGCCTGGTCAAACGCCTTATTAGCGTCCCGACGCAAATTTCGCACAGCAACCCGCGCCTGCTCGGCCATCTGCCGCACCTGAGTCGCCAACTGCTGACGCCGCTCGCCCGACAGTGCCGGCACATTCAAACGAATAATCCGGCCATCACTCTGCGGCGTAATACCAACCGAAGAAGCTTGAACAGCCTTTTCAATATCCTTGATGCAGCTCGTATCGAAGGGCTTGATAACAATCAGATTCGCTTCCGGGGTCGAAAGGTTCGCCAACTGTTTCAGCGGCGTAGGCGCCCCGTAATATTCAACCTTCAGATTCTCCACCAGCGCCGTTGAGGCCCGCCCCGTACGAATCGTGCGATACTCGCTGCGTAGAAAATCCACCGCTTTTTCCATCTTCATTTCGGCATCTAGAGCAATCTCTTCCGCGGACATGACTGACTCCTGTTTATTGGTTGCTAATAACCGTCCCCAGTTTTTCGCCGGCCAGTACCCGAGCGACCGAACCGGGTTTCATTAAATTGCAAACTACGATATCTATATTGTTTTCCCGGCACATACTTATCGCCGAGTGGTCCATTACTCGCAAATCGTTTTCCAGAACCTCGACAAAACTAAGCCGCTCGAACATCTTCGCGTCCGGATTCTTCATCGGGTCCGAATCGTAAACGCCGTCAACCTTAGTCGCTTTGATAATCACATCAGCCTGAATCTCAGCCGCCCGCAGCGACGCACAGGTATCCGTCGTAAAAAACGGATTGCCCGTCCCGCCCGCCAGGATAATCACCCGGCCTTTTTCCAGATGACGAATCGCCCGACCGCGTATGAAAGGCTCACAAATTGCCGACATCTGAATCGCCGACATCACCCGCGTTGCCACGCCTTTACTTTCCAGAGTGTCCTGCAAAGCGATACTGTTGATAACCGTCGCCAACATCCCCATCTGGTCAGCCGTCGCCCGGTTAAGGCCAGCCTGCTGACTCAGCGTGGCACCTCGAATCAGATTGCCCGCGCCCGAAACAATACCAACCTGAGCGCCCGCCCGGACCAGTTCAGCGATTTGGTCAGCGATAACATTTATCTCGGTACTGTCGATACCAAAACCGCCCGTACCGCAAAAACCTTCGCCGCTTATCTTCAGCAGCACCCGCTGATATTTCAAATCGCTCATATAGTCTTAAACACTCCAAACCTGGTTCAGGTTATCACCGACGACGTTGAACTTACCCGCCAATCTGCAAACGTGCGAAGCGGTTAACCGTCAGTTTGCCGCCTGCAGTCTTGCTTACTTCGTCAATCAGTTCCGTTACCGTCTTTTGGTCGTCCTTAACGAAAGGCTGTTCCAGTAGAACAATCTGCGACATCCATTTGTCGATTTTGCCTTTGACGATATTTTCGATAATGTTTTCCGGCTTGCCCTTAACCTGCTCACGAGCCACGGCTTCTTCACGGGCGATAACGTCAGCCGAAATTTCTTCGCGACGTACGCCTTCAGGACTCACCGCGGTGATGTGCATTGCCAAATCCGCCGCCAAAGCCTGGGTTGCCTCAGAGGAAGCCGCTGCGTCATTTTCAGCGTCAATCTGTATCAGTGTCCCGACTTTACCATTGAAGTGGACATAACCGTAAAGCAGACCGGCACTGCTCAGCTCAAAGCGGGAGCATTTGCCAACGGTGATCTTTTCACCGGTAGTGCTTATCAGAGTATTGACCATATCACCCACGGTCTTGCCGTTCGCCGCTGTCAATGCGGAAATCGCATCCGTGTCAGCCGGAGTCGAACCTGCCGCCAGCATAGCATCAGCCAAGGCTTCTGCGGCTTCAACAAAACCATCGTTCTTGGCGGTGAAGTCAGTCTCACAGCAAAGAGAAGTCATAACCGCGACCTTGCCGTCAGAGCTTATCTTAAAGAAAATCTTGCCTTCTTTGTTCTCGCGACCGCCGCGTTTCTCCATTACCGCCATGCCTTTTTTACGAAGCAGGTCGATAGCTTTTTCCATATCGCCTTCGGTCTCGTTCAGGGCCTTCTTGCAGTCCATCATCGCCTGACCGGTCCGCTCACGTAATTCCATTACCATCTTAGCACTTATCGCTGCCATAAGGTTCAGCTCCTCATTTACATTTTTCTGTCTAAATGGAGACCTCCCGCATGAATCGGGAGGTTTCCGCTCACAATTTCCATTGAATACATAAAGGCCGCCTCGAAGCAACCTGATATTCTTATTATTGGCCTGAAGTTTCGTCGGCGGGGGCTTCACCTGTCGGGGCCTGCTCAGCTATAACTTCGTTTATCGGCTGAGACAATTCTTCTGCCGCACGAGACAACGAAACCCGGTGACTGCGTTGACGACGTTCACCCTGCGGGCCACCGTCAACGGCGACAGCCTGACGACCTGCCTTGCCTTCTTCTACAGCGTCGGCAATATAGGTCATCACCAGCTCAATCGCCCGCATCGCGTCATCATTACCCGGAATCGGCAAATCAACCAAATCGGGGTCCGAATCCGTATCCATCAGAGCGATACTCGGAATCTTCAGCTTGCGGGCTTCTGCCACCGCCAGATGCTCACGTTTGGCATCTACGATAACCAAAACGCCCGGCAAACGTTCCATGGTGCGAATGCCGTCCAGATTGCGTTTGATTTTACGCATTTCCCGACGCAGCATCGACTCCATCTTTTTGCCCTGAGCTGCCAGCTGACCTTGTTCTTCCATTGCCTCAAGTTCTTCAAGTCGGCCCAGCCGTGAACGAATCGTACGAAAATTCGTCAACGTACCGCCCAGCCATCTTTCCGAAACATAGGGCATTCCGCAACGCATCGCCTGGTCCATGATAGGCTTACGAGCCTGACGCTTGGTGCCCACAAAGAGAACTTCTTTGCCGTTGGCTACCATGTTCGTCACGAACTTGCGCGAGCGCAGAAGACCTTTTAAGGTCTCCTTGATGTTGATAATGTGAATTGAGTTGCGGGCACAGAAAATATAAGGCTTCATCTTCGGGTTCCAACGACCCACGCGATGGCCAAAATGAATTCCAGCATCAACTAAATCACGAACACCTGCATTGTCCAAAATACGTGTCCTCCATAAAAGAAACACAAACCATTAGTATAAAAACCATTACATATACACAGACCCGGAATGATAGACCCCCCGCCCTGCCCTGTCAAGCTTAAAACCCCAAAAAACACCCCCCAAAACGCCCTCAATCATCTCTTATACGCCTTATATGAATCAGGATATATTGTCTGTGTTAAAATAGGCAACTTTTTCCGCCCCACCAAAGGTCATAAGAGCACAAAAAACGAGCCGCGTAAACGGCCGGATACGAACACCATCACCCACCCTTATACCCCGAAAAAACTATACTATATGGTACTTTTTCACCAAAAATCGCCCCTTTAACCTAAGCCAGATAAACTGGAAATTCTAATCTCAAAAATTCAAAACAACATAAACAACAAAAATATTTAGCCGCGGATTACACGGATTACGCGGATTTTTAACGGCACCGCTTACTTACGTGTGCGGCTCTGGTAAATTGTGGCTATTTTGCGTAAAATTTTACTTGTAAGAGACTAATTTATGGGTATCGTGTAGTTAATTCTTCTAGTCCCCTTGGGGTCATAAAGTCCTAGCCTGACATATCTTCCGAGCCATTTCTGAGCGTCCTTGAGAACAAAAGACTTCGTAGTGGTAGCCCGCGGCTGAAGATTTGGTATCATTCTTTCCACCCGATCTCCGTCCGGCAGGTCGGCAAAGGCAATCATTGAAATGGTTTCGCTGCTGTAATTCGTCACTACCTGCTGAATGATTAAATCGTTACCGTTGACTCTTCGAGCGAAGATGCCGACGTCGATGCCCTGTAGTTTTATTTCGAAGGGGCACCAGGCTCGGATGGTGTAGGTTCGGTCGGCGTCGATGCGGATATCCAGATAAAGTTTCTTTTTGCCGCCGAGTTCGTTACGTGGAAATTTGATGGTCAGGTCGCGGCTGAATACCTCGCCGGGCTGAAGGGCGAAACTTCCGCTGAGCGGTTCGATTTCCCATTCCTGCTGCTGGGAGTTTCGTCCGAAATGGAGTCTGCCGGAGATAGGTGTGTCGAAAGTATTGGTGAAATTGATGGTCAGGTTTTGGCGGGTTATGTTCGCGTCGATAATTTCCGGGGTGACTTTCAGGCTGGCCCGCAGAGCTGCCAGAGGGGTATGTATGTTGGTTACGATGAGAGGCCATTGTTCGACGGTCAGGCGACTTAGCCCGGCTGCGGCGGGAAGCTCATGCCGGTTGCCCATAATATCCATAAGGCCGGGCTTGGGTCCGAGGTAGATATCGATGAATGCGTTTGATTCGGTCAGGGTGGTGCTTTGGCTTTCTTCACGCAAGAGAAAGAGGCTGCCCACGCCAGCCCGGTCAAAAATAAGGGCGTTAACATCGTCACTGAGTGCGAATCTTCCCATGTATTGGGCGCCGCCGAGCTGGTCGGCAAGGGTCCGGAAGACCAGGAGGATTTCCTGCGGTTCGATGGCTAATTCGGCATTGCGGATTTTGGGTCCCCAGGGCTGTTCGATAAAAATACCGTTGGGCTGAACGGTTTTGGCAAAGGCGATTCGATGGGCCAAATCGATTAGGATTTGTTCTCTGGAGTAAATATCCGACTCAAGCGGCTGGATAGTGGTCCAGATATTTGAAACTCCTCTCTGGCGGAACCCTTCGATATATTCGGGAATCTGCCGGGCCCTGATTTTAGCGGGGACGGCCATGGCAATCTGGCTGGTATTGACCTGGTTTTGGTAGATTTCCAGCAGGGCATTGACGGGGGCAGCGATGATGGCTCCGGTTACGAGTTTGTCAAATTCCTGGCGCATGGTCTGGGCCACAGAACGGATGCGTGGATCCCACTGGAGCAGATCCAGGTCGGTGGGGTCTTTGCCGATTTGCCAGAATGGTACCTGATGGGCATATTGTGACAGTACGATGGCGACCTGGGGCTGCCAGAATTGAATGTCCTGACTGAGAATGTCCAGCAGCGAACGTCTGCCCATGTTCATTTGGCTGGAGAGGTAATCGGGCACGTCAGAAAATGTCGCGATTAGCTCGATATTGTTACGCTGGAGTCTTATCAGTTTGCGGTCGAAATCCTTTTCGGAAAAAATGGCGCCTGGATCTGTTGACTTTCGGTGCCAGACGGGAATTTTGAGCAGTTTGGCGTTTGCCATACGGGTAAGTTCAGCGGTGGTTTCCCAGGGGGCGCCGATGGGTTTTAGTGATACGACTCCGAATCCGGTGCCGCTAACGGGGCCGGGCACTGTCAGGGCGGCGAGTTTGCAGAAGTTAAGCTCTCTTTCGGCGACGAGTATGCCGCCGGAAATGATATTCAGGGTGGCGTGGTAAAATCCGGCTGACATTTCGGGCAGGGTGATGGTGCGAACCTGGTTGGCTCCTTCGATGCCGGAGAGAATCCAGGCTTGTTCGTGCATGAGTTGGCCGGCAGAAGAAGTGACCTGAAGCTGTACTTCGTAGTCGATATCGCTGATGCCTTCAACTTCGACATTGAGGGCGGGTGTTTCTGACGGTTCAAAGAGGTTGCCGGGTTCGTCGGTGAAAAGTTTTACACGCGGCAACTGATAGACGCTGATGTCATCGAACCAGGCCGAAGCATTGATATCCCTTTTGAAGATTCTGCCATCGAATGAACCGTCGATGTCCCATTGCTGCTGCTGCAAGAGCAGGACGCTCAGTGTTATAAATCTGGCGTCGGGGAACTGGCCGGGCAAATAGACCTCCAGGCGTGCCCAGCCCTGGGGAGTCTGCTCAGCGTCACTGACAAGCCCGGATTTATGTTCACTGCCGGGGATGATTTTTCCGTTGCGGTCGGTCAGGCAGCAGGTGATTTGGGCCCGGCAGGTGGGGGCGTCTTTGAGATGGACGTAGCCGGTGATTTGGAAATCATTGCCGGGTTTGGCCCGAATACGTCGGCGATGATATTCAAATCCGACGCTGCCGCCTTCGGAGGCCAGTTTGAAACCATATTTGCCAGAGTGGGCAAATTCAGCGTCGAGGACACCTTCGGAATAATGAGGGAAACCTTTGCTGGGCGGGATTTTGGTCCAGTACATAGGCAGGTCGAGGAAATTGATTTCTCGTTCCTCGAAATCGAAAGTCTGCATGACCCTTTGGTTAGCCAGCAGTGCCTGCGAATATGAAGAGGCTGCCTGATTTTCCTGGCAGAAAATTTGGGTATAAAGGGCCAGAACCAGGGCAACGGTGAGCAGGCAATGTTTGGTAATGTTCAACCCGGAGCTGTTTTTCATGCTTTTTGGTCAGCCTTTATACTTTTCTGGTTATAGGACCACAGGATTTATATCGGCTAAACGCGTGTTGTAAGTAAAGCCGCGGGGTTGGATTGACTCCAAGACACAGATGGTCGGCCCATGGTCATCTAGTCTTTATCGAGCAACTGGTTAATCATGGCGGCCAAGTCGATCTGATTTTTGGCGATTTTTCTTTGACGATGAAAAATCATGATTGTGAGGATCGCTATTATTATCAGCAAGAGGACAATTAGAGACGTGGTTTTTTCCAGGCCGGTCAGGTCGGTAGTGGTTTGGGCTGCGGCGGTACAGGTTTGGGCCAGTAGAAGTTTGAACATGTTAATGTCCTCCAAATGACAAAGTTATCGGGCTTCCTGCCTTGTTAAGTCTGCCATTTTATCGCGGGCGGGAGATATTGCAAACTGTTAGAGTTTTTGGGGGTGATAATTGTGTGTGATGGGGTGACAGGGGAGAAAAAAACATTTTTTCAACATCAAGAAAGCCGGTCGAGCTATCGTAGACAATTCCGTAAAGTATTGCATTTAAGCTAGTTGTATCGGTCGCGAGCGAAAGGGCTGATAAATTGTGGTTCGGAGGGGTTTTTTTTTAAGTTGAGAGCTAAAGGTTCTTAATTGGGTGGTTTATTTCGTCGATAGGCGCAGGAGAAGTACTTTGTAGTATTTCAGTATTAAGAAGTTGTTTTTTGGAAAGGCGAAAAAGTGGTTTGTTCATTTGAACAGCGAAGCGAAGTTCGCAGTGAAGTCTGGTGGCCGGTGAGCTTGTATCATCCGAAAGCCTCGAAGTTTTTTAACGGGTGCAGCGTTGATGTGTCCCGGGGCGGCGCTCTAGTGCAGATGCCGATGGCTACTCCGATATGTGAGGGTCAGGTGGTGGAAGTTAATTTTCCGCGTCGTGATAATCTGGCTCAGAGCAAGGGTGCCTATGCTCGGGTCAAGAGTGCCCGGGTGGTGCGTATCGACCGCGGTTCTAGCCTGGAGTCAGCCACTATCAAAGTGGGGCTGATGTTTAATGAGCGGATGGGGCCGATACCGGGTCACAATCATGAGATGTGAAAAATAGCCGGGCTTGTGTTCAGGCTATTTTTGCTGATAGTAGTTTCCGGGCGTTTGTCGGGCCAGTCCTTTTAGCTGGAGGGCTATGAGGACGGCGGTGGCGTTACCGGCGTCAAGTTCGCATTGATTGACGATTTCATCGATGTGGACCGGGGTGCGGGAGAGCTGTTGAAAAACAGCTGACTCCAGAGGGGAGAGGTTCGCGGTCAAATTATTATTATCGAACGTAAAAAGGTCTGGTTCGATCTTTTCTCTGGTTTTCCGGGCAGCGTTCAGGGCGTGGGGTTCCAGCATTCTACCGTAATGTCCGAGGCACTGGAGAACGTCTTCGATATTGTGGACCAGAGCGGCTCCGTCTTTGATGAGCTGATGGGGGCCAAAACTTCCGGGCGACTCGACATTTCCGGGGACAGCCATTACCTCTCTGTTCTGTTCGGTGGCGTAGGCGGCGGTGGCTAATGCTCCGCTTCGGTGAGCGGCTTCGACAACAATCGTGCCGAGTGACAGGCCGGAAATGATGCGGTTGCGACTACGAAAGGTGTTGGCCAACGGTTCATAACGCAGGGGCAGTTCGCTGATTAAGGCTCCGTTTTGGGTGATGGTCTCGGCGAGTTTTTGATTCTCTTTCGGGTAGACCTGGGCCAATCCGCAGCCTTGTACCGCTATGGTTCTTCCTTCCACTGAAAGTGCTCCATTGTGGGCGGCGGTGTCGATTCCGCGGGCTAATCCGGAGACAATGGTAAATCCTGCCGCGGCGAGCTGGGTGCTGAGTCGGGCGGTTTGTTCCAGACCGTAGAAGCTGGCGTTGCGTGAGCCGACCATGGCTATCGCGAGTTTGTCGGCGCGAGCGAGCTGTCCTTTGAGATATATGACGTGGGGCGGGCTGGCTATTTGACGCAGGAGTTCGGGATATTCGGGACACTGAATGGTAAGGATACGCACACTCAGCGATTCAGCCAGTTCGAGTTCATCTTCGGGGTTTACCTGTTCGCGGGATTTGATGATAGCATGGGCGGTTTTGGCACCAACGCCGGTTATGGTGGTGAGCTGGTTGGCGTTGGCTTTGAGAATGGCGTCGAGGTCATTATCGAAACGTTTGAGCAGGGCAGCGAAAGTCTTAGGACCGACGTTTTCGGTCAGGTGCAGCCTGAGCCATTTGGCAAGACGATCGCGGTCTGGGTTTAGCGGTTTTGTCACAATTGTCTCCACTAAAAAAGTTATCAAACTTTTTTCTGCAAAACTAGCGATGGTCTGAGTGATTTCCTGTTCGGTCAGGTCGTTGGCAAAGATGGTATCGCCCAGACTGGTGGGCAGAACGAAAGTGATTTTACCGTCTTTGATTTTTTTATCCTGGCTCATGGCTTGATACATTTCGGTGACGGGCAGAGGGTGGGCCATGGCGATGGGCAGTTGGAGTTTTTCGAGCAGGCTGATGATTCTTTGGGCGGTATCATTGGTTATAAGTTTGCGGTTAGCGGCGATGTTTACGGCCGCGACAATGCCCAGCGACACCGCTTCGCCGTGATGATAGTCGTGCCGGGGTGTCAAGACGGTTTCTATAGTATGGCCTATGGTATGTCCCAGGTTCAGGATGCCGCGTAGTCCGGCTTCGCGTTCGTCGGCGGAGACCACGGCTGCTTTGATTTGGCAATTGAGGGTGACCATATCTACCATTGTCTGAGGCTGGAGGTCAAGGATGGCCTGGGTCTGGGTTTCGAGGGTGTGGAAAAAGTTTTCGTCCCGAATGACGGCATGTTTAACGGTTTCGGCGAGTCCGCAGCCAAGTTCACGGCGAGGCAGGGTGGTCAGGGTTTGGGTGTCAGCAAAAACTAGCTGGGGTTGATAGAACGCGCCAATCATGTTTTTGCCGCGAGGGTGGTTAATACCGGTTTTGCCGCCTACGCTGCTGTCGACCATAGCCAGTAGGGAGGTGGGAATTTGTACGAATTTCATACCTCTTTTGAAAGTCGCAGCGACATAGCCGGCCAAATCGCCGACGACCCCACCCCCTAGAGCGACGATGGCATCGGACCTTTCGGCGTTAAGCTCGAATAGCTGGTCGTAAATATCCTCGACAATAGCAGAGGATTTGGACTTTTCGCCGGGCGCTACGGTGATAATCGCGGGGTTGTAGGGGGCGAGGCAGTCCATTATGGCCTGGGCATATATGGGAGCGACGTTGGTGTCGCTGATGATCAGGGCTCGCCGGGCGGGACAGTGCTGCTGAAAGGCCCGGTGGAGTCTGGCGAAACAGTCCCAGCCGACATAAATTGGGTAGCTGCGGTCAGCCAGGTCGACAATAACGGTTTTGCCGGGAAAATCAGAGATGGTTTGCATTATAATTTGTTCCGTAATCAATTGTGAATATGGGGTATTTTAGGGTGGGGCAGCCCGATTTGCGAGCTTTTTTATAAAAATCTGCGAACGAAATTATTTGGGATTCGTATATAGTCTGTGCCCATGCTTATCCGGGGGACGGGTAGTGATTTTTTTCACAGACATATCGGTCAGGCTTATTTTGGGGGGTGAGCCTGGCATATTAAGGTATAGGAAACATTTAGAAAAGGCGTAGTTATCAAGCTGTCCGGTGGTGAGCCGTGGTGGTTTTATATAGATTTTCTGGTGGGGATTCTGAATGTTTATTTCCGGTAGGGCCATTAGGCAGGTGTTTGGATTAATTGTGGTAAAAATGCCATAAAGCCCGACGGTCACCGACAAAATATTGCCGGAAAAGGCCTAAATTACAGGTTTTTACAGGGTTAAAGTTAATGCTTTTGGCGTTAAAAAAGAATAATAGTGAAAATTATATGATAGTATTTGACAAGGTTTTAAGTTCGAGGCGAGTAGCGAATAGGTGCGAAAATCGCTGTTTTTCGGCCAAAACTCTTGCAAAAGCTTCCTAAATGTGCTATCATAACGGACTTGGATTGAGTTGAGATAACAACGTAGTAAATAAACTCCTAGGAGATTAACCGTGCCTGCGACAGCCACAAAGAAGAAACCCACCACGAAAGGGACATCGATCCGAACCTACAAGTCGGCCTTATCGTTCCTGTTCAGCAGTACTAACTATGAGTCCTGCAAGCGTTTAAGATATAATGTAGATACCTTCAATCTGGACCGCATGAGACGCCTGCTGAAGTATATGGGCGATCCTCACAAAAAACTGACGTCGGTTCACATTGCCGGGACGAAGGGTAAGGGCTCGACCTGTACGATGCTTTCCGAGATGCTGCGTTCCAGCGGCTATAAAGTTGGCTTGTATACCTCGCCGCATGTGTTGGATTTGCGTGAGCGTATCTGCGTTGACGGCAAGATGATAAGTGAATCGTGCCTGATGCACATCGTTCGCGATGTTGTCCCCTATGTGCAAAAGATGGAGGCTGACCCGCCAACATTCTTTGAGATATTGACAGCGGTCGCTTTTCAACATTTCGTCAATGAAGAAGTGCAGATGGCGGTAATCGAGACCGGGCTGGGTGGCAGACTGGACAGCACCAATGTGCTGACTCCCGAAGCCATCGGCATTACGAACATAAGTATCGACCATCAAAGGCAGTTAGGCGCTACGCTGGGCAAAATTGCCGAAGAAAAGGCGGGTATTTTCAAAGAAGGTGTCCCGGTAGTAACAGTTCCTCAGGAATTTGAGGCTATGCAGGTGCTGCGTAAGCACGCGACCAAGAATAAGGCTCTTTTTCGGGTTACGGGCAAGGATATTGATTTTTCCTACCGTTTTGAGTCTTCGCGTTCGCTGGGTCTGCACAATCGTATTTGTCTGACGACGCCGACGAGCCGTTTTGAGCATTTGCCGGTGCCGGTTCTGGGTGAGCATCAGGCGATAAACTGCGGCCTGGCTCTTTCGCTGCTGGATTGCCTGAAGAGCAAAGGTTTTAAGATTGATGACCAGCAGGCGGTTTTGGGATTGGCCAATACGAAACTGGCCGGCAGAATGGAAATGGTCTGGCAGGATCCGCGGGTTCTAGTTGACGGGGCCCATAACGCTGCGAGTATCAGAGCTTTGATTCAGGCCACGGGCCAGCATATACCTTATGATTCGATGGTGGTGATTTTCGGCTGCTGCGAGGATAAGGACGTCGATGGTATGCTGCGGGAATTGCAGTATGGGCGCCGATAAGGTGATTTTTACACGGGTGAATTCGCCGCGTTCGATGTATCCGGAAGATTTGGCGCAGATGTATACCGAGCTGTGTGGTAAGATGTGTCAGGTTTCGGCGAACCTTCAGGATGCGTTGCGGGTCGCTCGGCCGGCGATTTCGACGGGTGATTTGATTTGCATAACTGGCAGTTTCTATCTGGTAGGACAGGCTAAGGAGATGTTTGCATCGGATAGTCCACCTTTTGCGTGATTTTATTAAAAAAGTAGATTTCAGGCCCGAATTGGCGATTTTGCTGATTCGGGCTTTTTTATGTCTTATTTTAGTGGCGGGGTTGTAACTAATTTTGCGGCATAACTTTAGGTGTGTGCGAGTATCGTAGTTATTGAAGGTAGTCGGATTTTGGGCGGCCAGTACGCATTTTAGGCAAGGTGTTAATATTTAGACAGTTATGAACCGTGTGCGGCATGGCGATATAAGTGTATAGCTTGCTTGGAGATAAGAAATAGAAAACGTTTGACATTATTTGGATTTTGTGCTAGAGTGGAACTCGAGAAAAGTGAGATTTCGATCGATTCCTGTATTTCATAACGGGAACAGATTCGTGTGAGTCTGAGCAGGGCCCGTTTGCATATCTAATTTTGTCGAAGGAGAGCAAAAAGATGGGAAAACAATTACGAAACTGTTTCTTGGTTATGACTGTCCTGGTGTTTGTTATGCCATTGCTGGTTCAGGCTGGTCAGGTATACACGTGGACCAATTCCGATGAGGATTTCATGTTTCACGAACCCAACAACTGGAATCCGGCTTGGATTAACAAGGTGGGCGGCGATACAACCAGCGGCTCCGACCTGCGAGTTACTGCTACGGGACTGATCATTGAATCGCCTCCGGTTGGTGACCCAGACCACGTAGTGGCAGGTTATTTGCGTAATGCGTCTAGTGATAATTCGATTGCGGAAATTACTCACCGCAGTGGTGACAGTGAGTTTTTTCAGGTCAAGGTCAGCTATGAAGATGGTGCCGTCGGTACGCTCAACGTGGAAGGCGGACACATGAGCATCCTGAACTATCTGACAGTGGCTTCATCCGGTACGACAAGTACGGCTTATATCAATATTACGGGCGGCACTTTGGAAGCGGACCGCATGACAGTTGCGGAGAAGCAAGCTGTGGGTACGGTTACGGTGGGCGGGACAGGGACGCTGATTATTAACAATCTTATCAGTCTGGCCAAAGGTGACGGTAAAGATATGGGTTTGACAATGGCGGCGTATAAGTCAGCGTCCGAGGTTCCGACTGAGATTATCCCCTGTTCCCCTCCGGGTCCCACCAGCGGCAGTAGTACAGGTTGGGCCACTTTTGTGGTTGATGGCAGCCAGGCGACCATTACGGTTCCTCGTGTTACGGTTGGTCCACGTAGTAAGCTGGTATTTAATCTGGATGGTGCCAATGGTGTGGGCACTGGCATTCAGTTGAGCCGGGCCAATGGCGGTTCGGGGATGTGCTGGTTCATGGTAGATGATGACCCGAACGCTACGCAGCTGGAAGTTAATTTCAAGGATAAGCCCGCAGAAGGTACTTATACGTTGATAACCGCTCCTTCTGGTGGTGATATTGTCGATAACAGTGATTCTTGCGGAGTAGGTGGCAAGCTGCTTTCCGATGACCAGGTCGCTCAGGGCTGGAGTTATAGCATTGTGACTGTTGGTTCCAATAAGGAGCTTCAGGTTACATTTACCAAACCGACGAGTTGTGCCGCAGCGATTGCCGCAGGGTTCCAGCTGGACGGTGACATTAGCGGTGACTGCAAAGTTGATTTGCTTGACTTTGGTCTGTTTACTCAATATGGCGATATGAGCAATCCTGATTTCATGAAGATTGCTACGGACTGGCTGTTGTGTAATGACCCGACAATGACAGAATGTGACTGGTATTGGGAATAAGGTTCGATAATAAATAAAGTGAATCTTGCTTCCCTGAACTTGGGTTGTGAACCACTTGTTTATTATGAGAAGATGTGAATTTTACAGCGTGGGTGTTCCGGCACTCACGCTGTTTTTTTTGCCATAATCAAAACTTAACTTTTGTTATTCTCAACCCTTCTTCGCAAATGCCAGCGTATTTATCGTTCGGCCTTCCTCGATATACTTCCGCTCAAAATTTGAACCGACCCACTCGCCCTCGTTGGCCGCATCCAGGGCGTGAAACTCAATCTCCTCGAACAGCGGCGTGACCACCCCATCCCCAAACATCACTTCCCGCATCGCCTCATAATACTCCGCATGGTCTGTCGCTGTCCGCAGCTGCCCCCCCGCCTTTAGTATCCGGTGTACCTGCAGAATATTCTCTCGCTGAAAAAACCGCCGCTTATTATGACGAGCTTTGGGCCACGGGTCCGGGAAATATATATGAAATGCCTGCACCGATTCATCCGGCACATAACGTCCGATAAAATCACGAGCGTCGGTCCGCAGCACCCGAACATTTCGCATCCCCCACCGCCGCATCCGGTCCACACTGAGCTTGTAATACTTATTAGCCCACTCAATCCCCAGATAATTTATATCCCCATGTAGCCGAGCTTGATTCAGCAGAAAAGTCCCCTTGCCCGAACCAACCTCAATTTCAACCGGAGCGTCTTTCTCAAATAAATCCCCTAAATCCATATTTTCACTATAGTTATCCAAATCAACCGTGATATCTTCGTTGCGTAATTCCACAAAAAACCTCAAATTTTTTAAACATAACACCTTGCCAAATCACATTTCCGACACCTATTATATTTGTAAGGCGAGCCGGCAACAAGACTGAAAGGCGCGGACAAAATGGGCGAAATACGGACGGTCTAAACGGGCGACCAGGGAAAATTACACCTTCCAAACGCAAAAAACACATTTACTTCCTAAAGTCTGGTTATGGGCCTTCCGATACGGCCTATAGTACACTGTGCTTTGGCCGTTGCGGCGGAAGAAAGAGGTCTTGGAATGGCAAGTTTATTTCGCAGAAAAAAAAAATCGTGTCATAATAGACATCGATACTCAATTCGACCTGGTCTTCAACTGTAAAGGGCCCAGCAACGAATTGGTGGCCAATATCCGCCGCCTCATGGCCTGGGCCAGACAGGAACGCATACCAGTTATTTCGACCCAGTTGACCTGCCGCCCCGGCAACGGCTCAACGAAATGTATCGCCGGAACAAAAGGCCAGCAAAAACTCAGCTATACCCTGCTGAAATCACGCCGGGAATACCCCACCGAAACCAGCAACGACCTGCCCCCTGAACTACTCAAAAAATATCAGCAAGTCGTATTCGAAAAAGTACACGAAGATCCCTTCGAAATCCCCCGCGCCGACAGACTGCTCAGCGGCCTCGAAGCCGACGAAATCATAATCTTCGGCATAGGCCTCGAAACCGCCCTGGCATCTACCATTCTCGGACTCATCCACCGCGGCAAAGAAGTCATCGTTGTCAAAGACGCCATCTCAAAGCCGAAAAGCAATGAGGAAACCCACACCCTCCGCAAAATCGAAGCTAAAGGTGCCCGCCTCGTCAAAACCGAACAACTCACCGGCCCCTCACACCTGCGCGGCATACCCGGCATCATCACCAGAAACGCACAGGTTACCGCCTCCTCAAAAAAATCAGACCCATTTGACTAAACTGTTCCCCTAAACCCAAGTCAACGGACGCGTTCCAGGCATCAAACAACCACGGTGGTCCATCCCACGCAATGCGCACAAAAAAAAGAGCCACCCCTCCGGCGGCTCCTTCTATGCTCATCGACCTGGTCAGCCTCGCCCTTTAACAGTTTCCTGCCGAACAGGCCCAACGAGCAAATCTATAGCTACTCCCCCTTATATCGAAACCGGTAAAATCCCAACCCCCTCCGGGTCAGAACCTTACCGGCATTTATACATACCCTGCACAACCCTCCAGAGACAAAAAACTTTACCCGCCAATCAACAAAAAAACTCAAGAAACAACGTCACAAGAAACTGCCAATGACGGTTTCAGACATCGGCTAAAGTCGCAAACCTCATGCCGAACCATGGCAAAAAAAATCGCATCCATATCGCGACCTAACCCAACCACCTGAAACACAAAAAACTTACAACCAACCTTAATTGTGAATTTCAAAACAGCCCATCCGTATTGCCCAATCGCCCCATGTTTACATAAAAAAAACAATCATTAAGCTGTGAAAAATATAACTATACTAACAGAGCCTCAATCGCGACAAAACACTTACAGAACGTGTTTATTATTATTCACACCTTCGCTCCCATTGCCCAAAATCAACATTATCAGACCAACTCGCTCTGACTAAAAAGCAACATAGCAGGCCGCCTGCCTGGCCCGCACCCCAAAATATCGTAAATCATCCATAACACGCAACTTGCGATACTGCCGGGCCTTCAATATCCGCGCCGCGGAAATCGGGCCCAAACCCGGCACACGCAGCAGTTCAGACTTTTCCGCCCGATTAACATAAACCGGAAAAAACTCCGGGTGCAAATCCGCCCAAATCTTTTTGGGGTCATCCGTTAGCGACAAATTACCGTCCGGCCCAAAAGGTATCTCATCCCGCTTAAAACCATAACGCCGAAACAGAAAATCAACCTGATAAAGCCGATGCTCCCGCACGAAACTCGGAGCATTACCCCGCTCTTCCTTCACCGGCATATCGTCAAAAAGCATCTTCTGACGCGGCCGAACCGATTCAGATGTAAGGTCTTGCCACGCAGAGTAATACACACGCTCCAGCCCAATCTCACGATAAAGCTTATCGGTAGTACCAACAATATCCCGGTCACTCTCGCCGGCGGCTCCTACTACAAACTGAGTGGTCTGCTTGGCCCCGCCCAGACTGCGAATCACCCGCATCGACCGGATAATATCCTCATCGAACCTCTTGCGAACAGACAACTTATGCAAATGACCTGCCGAAGGGGCTTCGATATTCACCGAAACGCGAGTCGCTAAATTAACCGCCCTTTCGATCGCGGCATCCGAGGCACCCGGAATAACCTTCAAATGAATGAACCCCCGAAACTTATACTTCCGACGGATTATCTCCACCGTACCCAGCATCCGCTCCATCGTCGAATCGGCTGAACCAAGCACCCCCGACGACAAAAACAAGCCGCTAACCCGATTAGCGTCAAGCAGTTGTATAAACTTCCGGGCCAGCTCATCAGGAGAAAGTGTGCTGCGAGGCAAATCCCGCCGCTGATTAAAAGGACAGTACGAACAATCATTCAGGCAGGCATTGGTCTGAAGCGTTTTAAGCAGAAACACCTTCTGACCGCTCGGAAGTGTCGCCGGATAAACCCAGTTACCGTCGGCACCACGGGTACGGCCCGGCTCATCCTTCATACGACACGAACAAGCCAGGTCAAACTTGCTCGAATCCGCCAGAATGTTAAGCTTTTGTTCGGTATCCACAACATGATTAATATCACCTCCGAACATTTTTTTCCAGCAACTTTTTTTTCGCCCCAAGGCCCATAACCTACCCCACGCCAGCATTATTGCCACAGACCTTAAATTGTTTTTATACTCGTATTTACCTGCTATCCGGGGAATTACGAATATTCATATGAAAAAATGTCATAATTCCCATCTTTTTTAATAACGATTCATGGCCGCCTTGTCGATTCCGGGAATATCCAGAGAGAGGAAAAGACTCGAACGGTTAAACGCGAGTAATTTACAAATCAAGGAGACTTATAATGTCTAACAATTCAGCAGTGGCCACCATGGAAATGGAAAAGCAGGACCAGGCCGGCAAATACCTCACCTTCGCCCTCTCAGACGAAGAATACGGCCTCGAAATCCTCAAGGTCCGCGAAATCATCGGCTACCAAAAAGTAACCGCCGTTCCGCAGACCCCCAGCTATGTAAAGGGGGTGATAAACCTCCGCGGTCAGGTAATCCCGGTAGTAGACCTCCGAGCCAAATTTGAAATGGACGTAATTGAAACCACCGAAGAAACCTGCATCATCGTAGTTGAGATAACTTACAAAGACAGCGGCATCTGCACCGGAGTTATCGTCGATAGAGTTTCTGAAGTGCTCGACATCGCCCAGGAAAGCATCGAAAACGCACCGCAGTTTGGCTCCGCGGCCAATACCGATTTCATCCGCGGCATGGGCAAGATCGGCAACTCCGTAAAAATCCTCCTCGACATCGACAAAGTCCTCGCCGGCGACATGGAAACCATTGCCGGAGTGAGCAACTCCTGACAAAAACAATAATTCCGATTATAACAATTAAAACGACCAGCACCAGCGAATGGCGTTGGTTGTTTTTTTATACACAAAGCTCTCTCATAATTTGCTTCTGACGATTTTATATTTTACTTTTCCCACATGGGTAATCCAGGGATTGCTCAAAGGCAGTCAGAAAAGTTATACAAAGTCCGATATGGAGAAAACTATGAGAATTAAAGCAAACAGTCTATTCAGTGCCTTTATCGGGTTAGGTCTGGCATTAACTTGTTGGGCCACACCGATAACCACTACACCCATAAATACCAACAGCAGTGAAGGGTCACTGGCGACCATGAACGGTATTCTGGACAGCCTCTATGGTCTGGAAAATCTCCAGCGTGTCAATGATGTTGGCACCAACAGTGACCAGATATGGAGCTGGGTTGACGGTGTCGATTCATGGTCAGCTACGGTCCAGGCGAAACACGCAGCCTACAGTCATGACTTTGGGATACTGCCCGGTCTGGAATCTGACAACCTCATCACTATCGTGGACAGTATTTATTTTAACAATACCGAGCCACGCAGCAACAGTTATCTAATCGATGACAGCTTCCAGACTTTCCGTCTGGGGCTTCATGTATTTAACACTGATTTAACCTGGTCATCTCAGACCTCTGAAAATCTATATAGAGGACTCTATACCGACCACATGGTAACCTGGCAAATCATGGATAACGCCGGTTTTGAAGACAATCAAATCGGCAACTACGTAGTTGCCTGGGAAGACCTCGCTCCGGGCCAATGCTATTACGACGGCGACTACCAGGATTTAGTGGTTGAACTGTCAGGCGTCCAGCCGGGAACCCCCATCGTGCCGGAACCGGCAACTGTGGCGATTCTTGCCGCTGGTGCGATATTCCTCGTTCGCAGGGACAAACGCCGGGCATAATATCACAACAACCTTATAAGTCAATTAAACCGGGACCGGTCAGGAAACTGATTGGGACCGGTTTTTTTATTTACTTTTTTGCGTCAGGATTTGACCGGCAAATTCAACAACATACTGCAATTTATGAACTTGCTAAAATTACAGCGTGTGCAAACTTAAAAAAACAGACACTATCCAAAGCCAAAATCAGCGGCTATGTCCGATATATAAGTTTTTTTATTTACTTTCATATCCTATTTAAGTATATTGTCCCTTGGAGAGTGTCTCTGGATAGCTTGGCCTATATCGTCATTTTATCCTTGCACAGTGAATATTTGGCGATTATGACCCAATACTGTTCTGTTTGGGATACATAAAAGCCGGGAGAGATGTATCTGAGGTTTCAGCCTGAGAAGCACTTTTTTCTCTCTTTAACGAAGCAAAATTTGGATGTTTTATGGTTTTTTGCCCCTTGAAGAGCGATTTTCGCCGCTTGGGAGCATGTTAGTCAACACTATTGAGGACGGAGAGGACCATTATGTCGTTGAGTAAAGTTCTTGGGGGGCTGTTTTTGTCGTTATTGTTCGTTTGCGGCAGTTCGGCTTCGGGGCCGGGAAGCGGTATTTTCTACACCTTGGACGACCTGGGAGGAGGACATTACCAGTACAATTACCGGCTGACGAACCTGTCACTGTCAAATCCTGTTTCCGAGGTTACGATTCTGTTCGACCACGCACTATACGCGAACCTTGCCACCACCACAGACCCTGCCCCTGCGGGCTGGGATGATGGCGATATTATTCAGCCCCGGCCGCTCACAACCCCGCAGGTGACCGGCCAGTACAATATCTGGGCAACGGGGGGCGGACTTTTAATCGGCCAATCGGCAAAGTTTTTCAGTGTGACCTTCGACTGGCTCAGCACAGACATTCCAGGCGGCCAGCCTTATGAAATCGTTGACCCGCTGACATGGGAAACAGTTGCCAGCGGTTACACCATCCCCGAACCCCTGAGTGTGGCACTGCTAATGGCCGGCACGGTCCTTCTGGCCCGCAAACGCAGGGCCTAATCTCGCTTGTTACATTCCAATATCTCAATTGGAATTTTGCAACATTATCACCAACCGTGAATTGACTGCTTGATTTGTTTAACAGCCGTCGGGTTGAATTCGACCCGAGTTTCGGCTTTTTTGTATTTAACGACATTTTTTAGAACTAACGACAAAAGGATAATTCCAGGAATCAAAGGCGATACGGTATCCAAAACCGCTATTGTCGGATACGGAGCTCAAAGAAGATGAATAAGAAAATGTTAGTATTCGGTTTTGTTTTTGCACTACTGGCGGGCATGTTCACCACCGCTCAGGCGGTAACCGTGCCTTTATCCGACGCGGTCAGTACCACCGTCCCTACCGTGAGCGGGGATGGCGTCTTCTGTGAAATCTTCCTCGGCAAGGGCGGGGGTTATCCCGCACCGGCAACCATTGATGGAATTACTCCTAACGCCGACCTGCTTAGTCCGGTCGTTGATTTCCCCAGTACCGGCAACGACGTAAGCATTTCCAGCAGTTTTCAGGCATTTTTCAATAACACCGTTTACGCGCCCGAAGCCATTCAGAACCTCAATCCCAGCAATTTCATGCTGCGCGGCACTGCAAACCTCAAAATCACTCAAGACCTCGACCGGAACATCGCAACCCCCGAAATCGACATTGAAATCCGTATCGGCTGTGATGACGGCCATTATCTCGTCGTCGGCAGTCAATATCTGGGCGACTCTCCCGACCATGCCTTTACCTGGTATTCGTACAGCCTCTCTTTCGAAGACGAAGGGCTCTATCCGCTCTATTTCCTGTTCTCAGCAAACGCGGTCGGAATCACTGGCGTCGAACTGCAATGGCTGGTCGGCAGTTCGTCATGGCAGGTGCTGCCCCAGTCACACATGTATCAGTCGCTGGGCACCTGCAATGAACAGGTACTCTTTGAGGAATATGCCGCGGGCACCTATATCACGGACCAGTATCAATCCCAGGGAGCCGTTTTTAACGTAATCAGCGGAGACCTGCAAATCACCGATGCCAACCCGCTAAGTTATGTCCCAGTCAGCGGCGACCGGGTGTTCGCCGACCCCGCGACGGCACCACTCAGTCCCGATTGCTGGAAATCACATTCATTGAACCAGCCACCGAAAAAATCGCCACCACAAACTATTTCTCCGGTTATATCATCGACGCCGAAGACATCGGGGCAACCATAACCGCTTATGACCCTGATAGCCAGATATTGGAAACTCTCGCCATTTCCGACCCCGGAGGAGGCGGTGCGAAGGTTCCGTTTGAAATTATCGCAAGCAGCATCTTTCGGGTGGAAATAGCACTGGGCATAGACAGCAGCGGCAACAGTGCCGC